>NZ_JAKEUP010000021.1:0-71396 GCF_022397895.1 Vibrio sp. Isolate33 | reverse complement strand
TTTATATGTCATATCGCCTCTTTCTACAGCGGCGACGACCTGTAATTTAAAGCCTAGTGTGTAATCACGCTGAGTGCGCTTAACGTAGGTATTATTTGAAGTAGTCATAATTCGTCCTCAATGTGTAAACACATTTCAGGACGGGACATCGAAAAGAAAAAAGCCCCGAACTGAGTTCGAGGCTTTTAAGATTTCAATCAACGTAGGCTAAATCTCTAAGAGATTATTCCCACTCGATAGTTGCTGGTGGCTTACCAGAAATATCGTAAACAACACGTGAAATGCCGTTAACTTCGTTGATAATACGGTTAGATACCTTACCTAGGAAGTCGTATGGTAGGTGTGCCCAGTGAGCAGTCATGAAATCGATAGTTTCTACGGCACGTAGAGATACAACCCAATCGTACTTACGGCCATCGCCCATTACGCCAACTGAACGTACTGGTAGGAATACCGTGAATGCTTGAGATACTTTGTGGTAAAGGTCAGCAGCATGAAGCTCTTCAATGAAGATAGCATCTGCGCGACGCAGTAGATCACAGTACTCTTTCTTGATTTCGCCAAGAACACGAACACCTAGACCTGGACCCGGGAATGGGTGGCGGTAAAGCATGTTGTATGGAAGACCAAGCTCAAGGCCGATCTTACGTACTTCATCTTTAAACAGCTCACGTAGAGGCTCAACAAGACCCATTTCCATATCATCAGGAAGGCCACCAACGTTGTGGTGAGATTTGATTACGTGTGCTTTACCTGTCTTAGATGCTGCAGACTCGATTACGTCTGGGTAGATAGTACCCTGAGCAAGCCATTTAGCATTAGACAGTTTCTTAGACTCTTCATCGAAGATATCTACGAATACGTGACCGATGATCTTACGCTTAGCTTCTGGTTCAGCTTCGCCTTCCAGAGCTTTAAGGAAACGATCTTCTGCATCTACTTTGATGATGTTTAGGCCAAACTGGTCGCCAAACATATCCATAACTTGCTCAGCTTCGTTTAGACGAAGAAGGCCGTTATCAACAAATACACATGTTAGTTTGTCGCCGATAGCTCGGTGAGCAAGCATCGCTACTACAGATGAATCAACACCACCAGAAAGACCAAGGATAACTTCGTCGTCACCTACTTGTTCTTTAATACGTGCAACTGCATCTTCAATGATTGAAGCTGAAGTCCACAGACCTTCACAGCCACATACGTTAAGAACGAAGTTCTCAAGCATTTTCAGGCCGTTTTTAGTGTGTGTTACTTCTGGGTGGAATTGAACACCGAAATACTTCTTCTCTTCGTTTGCCATTGCAGCGTATGGGCAAGTGTCTGTTTCAGCGATCTTTGTGAAATCAGCTGGAATCTCAACTACTTTGTCGCCGTGGCTCATCCAAACATCTTGAGTAGACTCAAGGTCAGCGAAAAGTGCAGATTCACCAGTCACTTGTACAGCAGCGTAGCCGAACTCGCGCTCAGTAGACGTTGCTACTTTACCGCCAAGTTGCTCAGCCATAGTTTGCATGCCGTAGCAGATACCGAATACAGGAACACCTGAATCAAATACGTACTGAGGTGCACGTGGAGAGTTCTCTTCCGTTACACTTTCAGGACCACCAGATAAGATGATACCGTCTGGATTGAATTCACGAATATCCGCTTCTTCTACGTCCCAGCTCCAAAGTTCACAGTAAACACCGATCTCACGAATACGACGAGCTACTAGCTGTGTGTATTGAGAACCGAAGTCCAGAATTAGAATACGTTGGTCATGAATATTTTTAGTCATTGTAAGCAGTCTTATTGGCTATGTGATAAAACGGAGGCGAGTTTACTCACCTCTGATTAACTCTTCAAGAAATAAAGCAAACGTTTTCGTTGGTTATCTGTAAGTCGATGTTTTGCAAAAATCATACGTTCAACAAAACAGACGGTAGATAAAATAATGTGCCGACTAAATCAGCACATTATTCAAACGTTTGGACGTATTATTAACCTAAACGGTAGTTAGGTGCTTCTTTCGTGATTTGAACATCGTGTACGTGAGATTCTTTCATGCCCGCACCAGAGATACGAACAAACTCAGCTTTAGTACGCATGTCTTCAACAGTTGCAGAACCCGTTAGGCCCATGCTTGAGCGTAGACCGCCCATCTGTTGGTGAACGATCTCTTTTAGACGACCTTTGTATGCGATACGACCTTCAATACCTTCTGGAACAAGCTTGTCTGCAGCGTTGTCAGATTGGAAGTAACGGTCAGAAGAACCTTGAGACATAGCGCCAAGAGAACCCATACCACGGTAAGACTTGTAAGAACGACCGTTGTAAAGGATAACTTCACCCGGTGCTTCTTCAGTACCAGCGAACATTGAACCAACCATCACACAAGATGCGCCAGCAACGATAGCTTTACAGATATCGCCAGAGAAACGGATGCCGCCATCTGCGATTACTGGAATACCGTATTCGTTTGCAACTTCAGCTGCGTCTGCGATTGCTGTTACTTGAGGAACACCAACACCAGTAACGATACGAGTCGTACAGATTGAACCAGGGCCGATACCTACTTTAACCGCACTAACACCAGCTTCGATAAGAGCACGAGCGCCAGCGCCAGTTGCTACGTTACCACCGATGATTTGTAGATCAGGGTATGCAGCGCGAGTTTCGCGGATACGGTTAAGTACGCCTTCAGAGTGACCGTGTGAAGAGTCGATAAGTAGAACGTCTACGCCAGCTTCAACTAGAGCAGCAACGCGCTCTTCGTTACCAGCACCAGCACCAACAGCTGCACCTACACGTAGGCTGCCGCGCTCATCTTTACAAGCGTTTGGTTTACGTTCTGCTTTGTGGAAATCTTTTGCAGTGATCATTCCAGTCAGTTGGAAGTCATCATTTACAACAAGAACTTTTTCAACACGCGCTTCGTGCATTTTCTCTTGAACTTCTTCACGAGTTGCACCTTCTTTAACAGAAGCAAGGCGAGCTTTAGGCGTCATTACTACATCAACTTTCTTAGAAAGGTCAGTAACAAAGCGAACATCACGGCCAGTAATGATACCAACCAATTCGTTTGTTTCAGTAACAACAGGGAAACCGGCAAAGCCGTGTTTTTGAGTAAGGGCTACAACATCAGCGATTGTCGCGTCAGGGCTTACAGTTACTGGGTGAGAAACCACACCAGCTTCGTAAATTTTAACCTGGCGAACCATTTCAGCTTGCTGCTCGATTGACATATTCTTATGAATAAAGCCAATACCACCTTCTTGCGCAAGGGCAATTGCTAGGCGTGCTTCCGTAACAGTATCCATCGATGCAGAGATCATTGGGATGTTTAAAGAAATGTTTTTCGTTAACTGAGTGCGAAGATCAGCTGTGTTCGGAAGAACGGTTGAGTGTGCTGGGACGAGTAAAACGTCATCAAAAGTTAAAGCTTCTTTTGCGATTCGTAGCATTTGCAATATCTCACAACAAAGGTGTTAAAAGGAGTAAACCCAACTTTATCGTTTCGCATAATAAAGTGATTTGGATTTGATATTGCAGACGGATTATACGCACGGCGAAATCGCTTGGCTACACATTTTTGTATTTTTAATTTGCATTTACCCCCTTGCTATGTATTATATTGCCGCTATCTTCCATACTCACGCCCTGTGAGATTCCAAGAAAGACCCTCCTTCAAGGAAAGATAGTGCTTCTATGACTAATCCAAACATCTTTACTGTTTCTCGCCTCAACTCAGAGGTTCGTCTCCTATTAGAAAACGAAATGGGAATAGTGTGGCTCGTTGGTGAAATCTCAAACTTCTCAGCACCTGTCTCTGGTCACTGGTACCTCACGCTTAAAGACTCTCGCGCTCAAGTTAAGTGCGCCATGTTTCGTGGCAATAACCGCCGAGTAACTTTTAAGCCTCAGAACGGCAATCAAGTTTTAGTCAAAGCTCGCCTGTCTCTTTACGAGCCACGTGGTGACTATCAACTGATCATCGAAAGCATGCAGCCAGAGGGTGACGGTAAACTTCAACAAGAGTTTGAAAAGCTGAAGATGAACCTTGCCGCAGAAGGCCTGTTTGCTCAATCGAGTAAGCAAGCTCTTCCTGAGCACCCAAAGCGCGTGGGCGTTATCACATCGAAAACCGGTGCGGCGCTGTTTGATATTCTTGATGTCTTGAAAAGACGCGATCCTTCGCTGCCAGTGGTGGTTTACCCAACCATGGTTCAGGGCGAAGAGGCGGCAATTCAGATTGCACAAGCGATTGGGCGTGCCAATGAGCGCAATGAGTGTGATGTGTTAATCGTCGGCCGTGGTGGCGGTTCGTTAGAAGACCTATGGTGCTTCAACAACGAGATCGTTGCTCGCACTATTGCTGCAAGCCAGATTCCAATCATCAGCGCCGTTGGCCACGAAGTGGATGTTACTATTGCCGATTTCGTTGCCGATATGCGCGCTCCTACTCCATCAGCTGCGGCTGAATTGGTTAGCCGTGACAACAGTCATAAAGAGCAAGCTTTCGCTTCTAAACGTGCTCGCTTAGTGAGTGCGATTCGCCACGTATTAATCAAGCAAGCACAGTCGACTCAAGCACTGAAACACCGCTTAGAAAGACAGCACCCTAGCTACCAACTGCAAAAACAGAGCCAGCAGCTTGATGACCTAGACATGCGCCTGCGTCGCGGTATAGCTCAATACCTAAAGCAGCATGCACAGCGTGTCGAACGTAAGCAACATCAACTTCAATTGAACTCGCCGGTTAAACGCTTGGGTGAACAAAAACTGCATCTGCAGCGTTCAGAGCAAAAGCTATTAGATGCAATGGATAAAACACTGCTTACCACTCGCCACCAGCTTGCGATGGCTGCCGAGAAATTAGAGACCGTTAGTCCACTGGCAACCCTAAAGCGTGGTTACAGCATTACTCATTCAACATCGAGCAAGACGGTGTCATCGATTAACGATGTCGAAGTCGGTGAAGTGATCACCACTCAGGTTGAAGATGGGGTGATTGAGTCTCAAGTGACCCAGAAAACGGCAAAAGCGTAATCAACTAATCAATTAAGCAATTAAGCAATTAGAAAGCCCTATCAGATTTGATAGGGCTTTTGCTTATGGGGGGGAATAATCAGGATCTACGAATAACTAGCTTGTCTTCTCTGGCTCTTTCAGAGTCAACATACCTTCGGTCACGATAAAATCGATGATGGTGTCTAGCCCTTTACTCTCTTTAAGATTGGTAAACACAAACGGCTTGGTTGGACGCATGCGTTGTGTGTCTTGCTCCATCACCTCAAGTGACGCGCCAACATACGGTGCTAAATCGATTTTATTGATAACCAGAAGATCAGATCGTGTAATACCCGGGCCACCTTTACGTGGGATCTTCTCTCCTTCCGCTACATCAATCACGTAGATAGTCAGATCGGCTAATTCAGGGCTGAAAGTCGCACTGAGGTTGTCGCCACCACTCTCTACAAACACCACATCAAGGTTCTTATGTAGCTTAGCTAGCTCTTCGACTGCTGCGAGGTTCATCGAAGCATCTTCACGAATCGCCGTATGCGGACAACCACCCGTTTCTACACCGATAATACGATCAGGTTCTAAAGCTTCAGCTCGTGTAAGTATCTTGGCATCTTCTTGGGTATAGATGTCGTTGGTTACTACGGCAATATTGAGCTTGTCGCGAATCGCCTTACATAGCACTTCCAACAACGCTGTTTTACCAGACCCAACCGGGCCACCAATACCAATTCGAAGGGGTTGCTTATAACTTTCCATTGTCTACTTCCTTATATTCTTTTCTTGCTACCTCGTTCGCGCTGACCGCTACGAACGAAATAGTCGTGTGTATTGTGTTTCGTGCAGTGAACTCGCTAATGCCATCGAAGGCGAAAAGCTACCTATCATCCAATCTTCAATCGTGCGTGCTTTCTCAATCACCTCGGGAAAGGTGTTGGTGATATTAATCAGCGCCAACTGCCCATCGGTTTGGCCTAAAGGCACCAGCTTTACACCTGCCGTAACGATATTTTCAAGCCAGCTCCATAGATACCCCTGCTTAAGGCTTTCTAAATCGATGTCCCAATGTTGAGCGGCAATACACATACCCAACAGTTGATTTGGGTGGCTATCAACAGAATCCACCAGCGAAATATCGATCTCTAAGCGCTTCAACAAGGTATTCAATGCATGCCCACGCTGCTTTTCTTCTGCTCGCAATTCACTGGTCTCACGGCTCGAGTACAAGTAGTTACACCAATGCTCAATCTCATCGAGTTCACCTTTTTCTAGAGCATGGTAAAGACGCTCTAAGATAGGTAATTCCAAGGTCGCGACACTGGAACTAACGATGGTATTAAGCCACTGTTCCATGCTATCGCGATTGGTCACCCACCCCGCCTCAACCGCCAGCTCTAAGCCTTGCGAATAAGTGAAACCACCAATCGGCAATGACGGACTGATCAATTGGAACAGACGATAAATCGCGACATTTTCTGTAGTGCTCATACTCTGCTCTCTGTCTTCTAAAATCGAAAAGTTCGAGAGCTTACGCGCCTAACAGTAATACTGCGCTCGCTGAAGCCACGCCAACTGAAAGCCACTTAGAGTAAACTGCGCGCCCAACAAACGTACCGACAACCATTAATACCAAAGCAGTGATGCTCATACCTGTCGCAAATTGAGTTAAGTTACTCGCAGCTTCAACGCCGTGTGCGTAACCATGGAAAAACAACATCGCAATGGAAGCGACTAATACGCTGTTTACACGCTTTGTTGATGGTGAGAATACGTGCCATAGACATAAGCTGACGACGAACAGAGAAGCGATGATTGCTGGTTCAACAATCACAGAGAAACCTAAGGTTTGGCCTGCGATAAGCCCAACGACTAATGAAGCCAATCCACCGCCAATCAAAGCGGCTTTTATCTTGGTTGAAAACGACAGTGCGCCAATTAACAAACCGAAGGCAATCAGCATGATCAGGTGATCCATACCTGTTACCGGGTGAGTTAAGCCAGACATAAATGAGTGAGACTCATGAACCGAATGCGAACCATGTCCCGGGTGAGCCAAAGCCATCGTTGATGTTGTTAGAGAAGCCAGTGTGAAAGTGCATAAGCCTGCAGCTGTTTTAAAGTTCATCGCGAGTTCCTTGCGTTTATAGTTATTAATATCGTTGTTATATAAATCGTTTAGTGAGTCATCAGTGACTCGATTAATGATGGTGATGATGTCCACCTGAGCGACCGCCATAAGCGCCACCTTCAGGTTCAAAAGGTTGTTTTTCGGTCGTCACTGTCGCGCCCAAACCTTCAACCATTTCGTCCAAAACATGGTCGTGTTGATAACGAACCCAACCCGCTTCCACTTGCAGCGGAACATGACGGTTGCCAAGGTGGTAAGCAACACGAGTTAGTAGATGCGAGTCTTCACAGTAAACGGTCGACACGGTTTCCGGCGCCGCTTTCACTTCAACAGTTAAGCCACACTCACTAGTTAATTGTTCTCCGCCACGCAAGATATGACCACGTGGTAGAAACAATCCAGCATTGCGCCCATCATCGAGCATCACCTTAAGACGGCTTTTGATGCGGCTATCAATCGGCAGGCTTAAATAGCCGTCCGGTGCACTTTGTAATTGAGTATTCAGTTGAGTCAGTTCAATCATGCTATTACCTCAATCTCCTTGTGAGATTTATAACGTTCAAAATAAGAGTCTTCAGTCAAAAGCCCTCAGGCAAAGACTTAAAATAAGAGCCTTCAGCCGAGCTATTAAAATAGAAAATATCTTTGAGCCATTGGCAGTTCTTCAGCAGGCTCACACGTCAGCAGTTCGCCATCAGCGCGCACTTGATAAGTCTGCGAGTCGACCTCAATCTTCGGCATCCAATCGTTAAGCTTCATATCCGCTTTGCTGATGTTTCGGCAGTTGCTGACAACACCAATTAAACTCTGCAACCCCAACTGCTTATCGATGTTTTGTGCCTTGGCTTCCTTGGAAACAAACAGCATTGATGTGTTCTGACACGCCTTGCCATAGCTACCAAACATAGAGCGATAGTGAACGGGCTGAGGTGTTGGGATTGAAGCGTTAGGATCACCCATTGGTGCCATCGCGATCATGCCGCCTTTCAAAATGACACTCGGTTTCACACCAAAGAAGGCTGGTTTCCACAGCACTAGATCCGCCAGTTTTCCAGCTTCAATAGAGCCGATTTCATGGGCCATGCCGTGCGTGATCGCAGGGTTAATGGTGTACTTAGCGACATAACGTCTTAGGCGGAAGTTATCGCTGTAGTCAGAATCTTCTTTTAGGCTGCCACGTTGCACTTTCATCTTGTGTGCAGTTTGCCAAGTACGTGTTACCACCTCGCCTACGCGACCCATTGCTTGTGAATCCGAAGCGATCATCGAGAACGCGCCTAAGTCATGAAGAATGTCTTCTGCGGCAATGGTTTCACGGCGAATACGTGATTCAGCGAACGCGACATCTTCAGCTATCGACGGTGAAAGGTGATGACACACCATCAACATATCTAAGTGCTCATCGACCGTATTGACGGTGTAAGGTCGTGTCGGATTAGTAGAAGAAGGCAGAACGTTCGGCTCACCTGCAGCACGGATAATATCGGGAGCATGACCACCGCCCGCACCTTCGGTGTGATAGGTATGAATCACGCGGTCACCGATGGCGCCAAGTGTCGATTCAACAAAACCCGACTCATTCAGGGTGTCTGTGTGAATTGCAACTTGTACGTCCATCTCGTCAGCAACACTCAAACAAGTATCAATTGACGCGGGTGTTGTTCCCCAGTCTTCATGCAACTTCAAGCCAACAGCACCCGCTGCTACTTGCTCACGCAATGCTTCCGGTTGGCTCGCATTGCCCTTACCTAACAAACCAAAGTTCATTGGGAATTGATCGAGAGATTCCAACATACGGTGCATGTTCCACGGACCCGGTGTACATGTGGTTGCGTTAGTCCCTGTGTTTGGCCCAGTGCCACCACCTATCATGGTCGTCACACCCGACGCCAACGCTTCTTCAATCTGTTGCGGACAGATGAAGTGAATGTGTGAATCGACACCACCAGCGGTCAGGATAGAACCCTCACCTGCCAGAATTTCCGTGCCCGGGCCAATAACAATATCAACGCCCGGTTGAACGTCTGGGTTACCCGCTTTACCCAACGCTTGAACTCGGCCGTCTTTGACAGCGACGTCGGCTTTTACAATGCCCCAGTAGTCCAACACAATCGCGTTAGTGATCACCAAGTCTGGCGTTTCTGCACTTGGACGTTGGCTTTGCCCTTGCCCATCACGAATCACTTTACCGCCGCCGAACTTCACTTCGTCACCGTATACGGTGTAATCCTTTTCAACTTCTAGCCATAAATCGGTGTCAGCAAGACGCACTCGGTCTCCGATTGTTGGCCCAAACATTTCGGCGTAAGCCTGTTTGGATATCTTCGCCATGATCAATCCTTTGTTGTTTTCATTATTTCCGTGAGAGCGCTTAGAGCTTGCCCATCACTTTCCCTTGGAAGCCGTAGATCTCTAACTTACCGGCGTAACGCACCAACTCGACGCTGCGAGACTGACCCGGTTCAAAACGAGTAGCGGTGCCTGCTGGGATATTGAGTCGAAAACCTTTAGTGGCTTCTCGATCAAAGATCAGCGAAGGGTTTGCTTCATAGAAGTGGTAATGAGAGCCAATTTGAACAGGACGATCGCCAATGTTTTGCACCTTAACGGACGTCGTATCTCGGCCTTCATTGAGAGTGATGTCACCGGGAGCGGTTTCTACTTTTCCGGGAACTAAGCCTGAATATTGTTTGGTGGAGCCAGCCATATTTCTTCTCCCTACACGATAGGTTCATGAACGGTCACCAACTTGGTGCCATCAGGAAAAGTAGCTTCGACTTGTACATCTGGGATCATGGAAGGAATCCCCTCCATTACGTCATCGACGGTAAGCAATGTGCGTCCAAAATCCATCAATTCTGAAACGGTTTTACCCTCACGGGCACCTTCTAGAATGGCACTGCTGATCAGCGCAATAGATTCTGGATAGTTGAGTTTTAAGCCTTTTTGCTTGCGCTGCTGTGCCAGCATTCCTGCGCAGAAGATAAGTAGCTTATCTTTTTCTCTTGGTGTTAATTCCATTTAGCCGCCCGCTGTTAGTGTTGTTTTCTTATTGCTCAGAAACGCATGAGCAGTAAGTGGGATTCAATCACAGCAAGCTTGAAAAAATGTACCGAGGGCCGGAAGTCGCCCTCGATACAAATCGGGCTAATCGCTAAGTCGCCCAAATCCTTGGTAAGTCAGGAGTCGTACCACATAAATGAGAGCGAGTTGCTTGCCATATCTGACCAAAGGCCTGGAGGATGTCTTCACTCCAATAACCCAAGGCGCGCACCACAATCAATCCTTCTATCTGCGTCGCACCCAATATTAATGTGGGTTCACTCGACGTTTTTGATGTAACTGATTGCTGTGAAGCTTGCTGTGTAATAGATAAGAGCAAGCTCTGTACCAACTCTAAATCTTGCTTCTCATTTGAGGTGAGATAAAAGGTACCCATCATTGAAAAATCAAGTAACCCCATATTTATCATTAACTTATCTCCACCATGGAAATTAAAACCTTCAGTCAGAAGCCTTTGATTATCAAGATAGATTTCCGTTTTCCCAACCAGGTGACCACGCTCAAATCCCTCATTCTGTGCAGGCCGCCCAAAACAGTGCATCTCCCAACCCCAAAACTGTGCACCCTTTTCAAGGCGAATTTCAGTGTCTAAACGAACGTGTGCATTGGGGAAAAAGATGTTCTCTTGCGGCATCCATTCCAAGCATGCACCTTTCTTCACTCGAAGGGTTTGCTTTTGTTTGGCGTACTTGTTGTTAGAACGATAGAACTTGGTCGCACCGGGTGTAGTGATCAGCGTATGAGCACCGCTTTCTACGGTTGCCTCAATATTGAGAGTGTCACCCCCCACCACTCCGCCGGGGGGATGGAGTAAGTAGGTGTGACACGTTTCCCCATCAGGATACAGGGGGCGTTGCACCGCAAGCGGACCAGACTGCTGACGATTCTTTAATACGGTTTTATCACCGCGGTCGACAAAAGTGAGATTTAAGCTCGCTTGCCAACCATCTCGAATATCTTGTTCGATGGTGTCATTCAAAGATAAAGCTTCAACTAAAGAAGCGTTCCTTACTTCATTCGGAGAAAAGAGAGAATTCATACGGTTAGGTACTCCTTAATCAAGGACTCATCGAGCCCTGTCATTTCACCTTCAGCCACTTGACGGCCACGGTCGAGAATACAGAAACGGTCACCGACCTTTCTTGCAAACGGCAGCTTCTGTTCAACCAACAACACCGTGAGTCCCATCTTCTCGTTGAGCATGCGAATGATGTCGCCAATCTCTTGCACAATATTGGGTTGAATACCTTCCGTCGGCTCATCCAAGATCAATAGCTTGGGATTAACCACCAGCGCACGACCAATCGCAAGCTGTTGCTGCTGACCACCCGATAAGTCACCACCACGGCGATGCAGCATCTCTTTCAAGACAGGGAAGATATCGAAGATGAATTCGGGGATCTTACGATCGCCCTTCTCTCGAATCGGTAGGCCGACCTCGAGGTTTTCTTGAACAGTGAGCATTGGGAAGATCTGACGACCTTGCGGTACATAACCTATCCCTTGGCGTGGGCGCTCCTCGGCATCGGTTTTCAGTAGCGACTCGCCCGATAGAGAGATGTCGCCGCTTTCAACCTTAACCAGCCCCATGATGCATTGCAGCAAGGTGGTTTTACCAACACCGTTGCGCCCCATTAACACCGTGCATTTACCTTCAGGGATCTGCATATCCAAGTCCCACAAGGTGTGGCTCTCACCGTAATATTGATTAACTGATTTAACCTCTAACATCCTATTCTCCGAGATAAACTTGTTTAACTTCAGGGTGAGCCTGCACTTGATCCATGGTGCCTTCTGCCAACACGTGACCTTGATGAAGCACAGTGACATGGCTAGCAATCGAACGAACGAAATCCATATCGTGTTCAACCACGACCACTGAGTGCTTACCCGCCAATGAGTTGAGTAATTCAGAGGTGCGATCCATCTCTTGGTGAGTCATACCAGCAACAGGTTCATCCACCAACAGTAGCTTAGGGTTTTGCATCAGTAACATACCGATTTCTAACCACTGCTTTTGTCCGTGAGACAGATTGCCCGCCAAGTTTGCCGCTTCGTCTTTGAGGTGAATAAGCTCAAGTACCGAAGTGAGTTTGTCTTTCTGCTCGCCAGACATTAGGGCAGTGAAAGTTGCCCACACCGAGCGATCACCCGCCATAGCTAATTCAAGGTTCTGCCACACGGTTAAACATTCAATCACGGTCGGCTTTTGGAACTTACGCCCAACACCTGCATTGGCAATTTCAGCTTCGTTCATCTTGAGTAGATTGATGTTCGAACCTAGCCACACTTCACCAGTATCTGGCTTAGTCTTCCCGGTGATGATGTCCATCATGGTGGTTTTACCTGCGCCATTAGGACCAATGATGCAGCGCAGTTCGCCCTCTTTGATATAGAGATTGAGGTCATTTATAGCTTGGAAACCATCGAAGCTTTTATTAACGCCTTCCACGTACAACAACACGTTGTGACGGGTATCGATGGCAGGATGAACATCGGGTTTAAGGTAATCAAAAACTTCGTCTCGACGAGTGAACGCCTGAACGGATTCCTTTACGCTGTTAAATGTGGTCATGCGATCGCCTCCTTGCCTTTATGTTGGTCATCCTTATCTTGTCCTTCGCCTTTTGAAGTCGATGTCTTGCGTAGCTGTTGCCACTTTTCGCTAACAAAGCCAATCACACCTTGTGGGAAGTACATGGTCGAAAGAACGAATAGACCACCAAGAGCAAATAACCACACCTCAGGGAATTCAACGGTAAACCAGCTCTTGGCGTAGTTGATGATCAGAGCACCAACGATGGCACCAAACAGAGTGGCGCGACCGCCCAAAGCAACCCAAACCACAATCTCTATCGAGTTAAGCGGTGCAAACTCTCCCGGGTTGATGATGCCGACTTGAGGAACATATAAAGCACCAGCAATACCCGCGATAACCGCAGACAAAACAAATACCCATAGCTTAATGCCATCGACGTCGTAACCCATAAAGCGAGTGCGAGACTCTGTATCTCGAATCGCCAGTGCCACACGCCCTAATCGACTCGTCACTACCATGCGACACGCAATGTAGCTGAGAATCAGCGAGATACCCGTCGCGACAAACAAACCAATCTTGACCGCATCACTCTGTAAACTCAGGCCAATGATATCTTTAAAGTCCGTCAACCCGTTGTTACCACCAAAGCCCATCTCGTTGCGGAAAAACGCCAACATCAAGGCGTAAGTTAACGCTTGAGTCATGATCGAAAGGTAAACCCCAGACACTCGAGAACGGAAAGTCAAATAACCGAACAAATAAGCCAATGCGCCCGGTACCAACACCACCATCAAACAAGCGAACCAGAACTGATCGAAGCCCTGCCAGAACCACGGCAACGCTGACCAATCAAGGAACACCATAAAGTCAGGTAGGATTGGATCACCATAAACCCCACGATCACCAATCTGACGCATCAGATACATGCCCATTGCATAACCGCCAAGCGCAAAGAAAGCACCGTGACCTAGGCTCAATATGCCGAGATAGCCCCACACCAGATCGAGCGCCAACGCCAACATCGCATAGCTCAGGTATTTGCCCATTAGTGAGATAGTGAAGGTCTCAACATGAAGCGGGTGTCCACTGGGCAACATGGTGTTAGCCAATGGGATAAGAATCACGGCCGCGAGAATGGCAAGGATGGTCAGTTGCCCACCTTTATCACCACGCATCGCCGAAAGTACAAATGATTTAGACTGCATGATGTTGTCCTTAACCTTCAGCCGCACGACCACGTTGCGGGAACAATCCGCGTGGGCGTTTTTGAATAAATAAAATGATGAAAACCAGTACTAGAATCTTGGCAAGTACTGCGCCAGCCCATGGCTCTAAGATCTTATTGAACAAACCAAGGCTCAGACCTGCGACTAATGTTCCCCACAAGTTGCCGACTCCGCCAAACACCACCACCATGAAAGAATCAATGATGTACGCTTGCCCCATATTAGGGCCAACGTTAGTCAATTGAGACAGTGCTACACCGGCAACACCCGCCACGCCAGACCCTAAGCCAAAGGTCATCGCATCAACTCGTTCAGAGCGAATGCCCATCGCACGCGCCATACCACGGTTTTGAGAAACGGCACGAACCTGTAAACCTAGCGGTGTCTTTTTCAGAACCATTAACAAGCCCATAAACACCAAACCACAGAACAAGATGATATATAAACGGTTGTAGGTCAGAGACAACATTGGATTCAATTGAAGTGCACCAGACATCCATTCAGGTGTGCTTACTGAGCGGTTCAAAGGAGAGAAAATAGAACGAACGGCTTGCTGCAAGATCAAGCTAATACCGAAGGTCGCAAGCAAGGTTTCCAATGGGCGACCGTAAAGATGACGAATCACACTGCGCTCTATCGCAATGCCCACTAAGCCAGACACAATAAACGCAGCCGGAATAGAGAGAATCAGCGCTAAACCGATATGATTCGGCATTAACAGTTGTAATACATAGGTGGTGTAAGCGCCAATCATGATCAGCTCGCCATGGGCCATGTTAATCACACCCATTACACCAAAAGTGATCGCCAAGCCAATGCCTGCTAGCACCAACACAGAGCCCAAACTCAAGCCAAAGAACACGGTCTCAACACCCGAGTACAGTGCTTGGCTCTGTTGATAATCATCCATCGCTCTCTCTGCTGCCGCCAAGACTTTTGGGTCTTGTTCGCTGTTGAGCAATTGATTCAAGGTTTTGAGTACTACTGAATGTTTGAAGTCACCGACTCGGTCAATCGAAGCCACACGATCATCAACCGCGGTACTCTTATCAAGAGAAGTGAAAATAGCTAACGACAAGTCCATCAACTCAGCGACTTTGCCATCCGATTCACTGGTTCTGAGTACAGCTAAACGATCGATAATGTCGGAATCTTTGGTACCGAGCAGATCCAGAACCGCTTTATAACGCACATCTGGGTTACTGCTGTTCAGTCCAATCGAGGCAATTTCCCCACGCAAGATCCCGCGAAGCTTGTTGTTCACGCGAACTTTTTTGAACTGTCTAGCATTCTCGATACTGAGGCTTGATTCATCCCATACCGACTGAGCCTCGGTTGCCGTTTTAATGCTTTGAATCAGGTAAAGCTGGTTGTACTGCTCGCTCTGTTTATCATTGAAATAATAGAGATTACCGTTTAACCAGCCATCCAAAATAGGTTTCGACACATCTTCCGTTTGTGCCTCAATAACCCAATCGATAGCCAATTCTTTATCCGATGTTTTCTTACCAACTAGCGCCTTGGTAAAGCTAACTTCATCCGTTATTCCAGCAAAAGCCAACTGAGCACTGACTGCCATAAGCAATAGCGCCTTAAATACGTTCAATACGTTTTTCATCCCTGCTTCCTTAATCCATCGAGCTAGATATTGTTATTTTTGCTCAGTGGACATGTGGAGAATTATTGTTAGTTGAAACGATGAGCCTTCCGTTTGCTTCACCTCTTAAACAGAGACGCTCTTCCCAAACAAGAAGGCTCAATATTCCTAAATTAACGCTCTAGTTACCGCCAGAACACTTCTTGGTTTCGACGTTAAACGCACCACATGAGAATGGCTTAGACCAGCTAGAAAACAGCTTCGCTGATTCAGGTAAGTAACTAGACCAAGCATCACCCGCAACAAGACCCGTGGTTTCCCAAACGATATCGAATTGACCATCGTCTTGGATTTCACCGATCAGGACAGGTTTAGTGATGTGGTGGTTTGGCAGCATGGTGGAGTAGCCGCCAGAAAGGTTAGGAACAGACACGCCAATCAAGGCATCTTGTACAGATTCAGGATCAGTTGTGCCCGCGTTGGTTACCGCTTGCGCCCACATATTGAAGCCAACATAGTGCGCTTCCATTGGATCGTTGGTGACACGCTTTTCACTCTTGATGAACGACTGCCACGTTTCAACGAACTCTTCATTGGCTTCGGTATCAACACTCATGAAGTAGTTCCAAGCCGCTAGATGACCAACCAGTGGTTCAGTATCCATACCTGACAGCTCTTCTTCACCAACAGAGAATGCAATCACTGGGATGTCTTCAGATGAAATGCCTTGAGCGCCAAGCTCTTTGTAGAAAGGTACGTTCGCATCGCCGTTCACAGTAGAAACCACAGCGGTTTTCTTGCCTGCTTCACCGAACTTTTTAATGTCTGAAACGATAGACTGCCAATCGGAGTGACCAAATGGCGTGTAGTTGATCATGATGTCTTCTTCTGCGACACCTTTATCTTTTAGGTAGGCTTCAAGGATCTTGTTGGTCGTGCGTGGGTAAACGTAATCGGTGCCTGCTAGTACCCAACGTTCAACTTCAAGCTCTTCCATCAAGTAATCCACAGCAGGAATTGCTTGTTGGTTTGGCGCAGCGCCGGTGTAGAAAACGTTTTTAGACGACTCTTCACCTTCATATTGAACTGGGTAGAAGAGGATGCTGTTAAGCTCTTCAAATACCGGCAGCATCGATTTACGCGATACCGATGTCCAACCACCGAAGACCACATCGACCTTCTCTTTTTCGATCAGCTCACGGGCTTTTTCTGCAAATAGAGGCCAGTTTGACGCAGGGTCGACAACCACAGGCTCTAGCTTTTTACCCAGCAAGCCGCCCTTTTTGTTCTGCTCTTCGATGAGCATTAGCACGGTATCTTTTAGCGTGGTTTCACTGATCGCCATGGTGCCGGACAGTGAATGTAGAACGCCGACCTTGATGGTCTCGTCAGCCGCAAGCACTGATGCAGAAGAAAATGAAAGTGTTGTACACAGTGCAGCTAGCGATAAATTGAACACCTTGTTCATGATAGTACTCCATAATTGTATTTTTGTTATTCAATTACAGAGTAACAAGAAGAGTGCCAAACTTAAAAATTAACCACTAAATTTATAAGTCATTGTATTTATGGAACTAAAAAACCATTCACACCAATAGCGTGCATAGCAATCATGTAACTATGTTTCATACTGGTGCAGCGACGATAAGAATGAACCAAGATGAGACATAACCGCACAATGGATACAAAAAAGGCCCAATACATAGGTATTAGGCCTCTATTAAATTGTATGGATTGCGATACTTAACCTTCTCGCTTTCAAGCTAGTCCGCAGCTTGGAACTCGAATTTTACTCTCGACTTAGATTTAAGCTCGTTACAGTCACCATTACAAAAATAACTGGCAGCACCACAGGCTTGAAGCTTCTCTAGCTGGCTACTGCACTCTGGGCAGAACCCAACTTTGGTAAAGTGAGCCTGACAACTTTCACAGTGATATTTACCATCCCAGCCTAACTCTGACTGGCACTTAGGGCAGATATTTTCACTCATTAGCATTTCCTAATTCACTACTATTTTTACAATCTACTACTGCTGAGACTTAGCTTGCTTGATTTGGTACATGTTCTTATCAGCTTGTGCGATCAAAGCTTCTAACGACTCAGGATCTTTCTCGTAAGAAAGCCCTACACTGACCGCAAATTGAGTGTCGTTGATATAAAGAGCCTGATCCAAGGTTCTTTCTAAGCTTCGATAAAATTTAAGCACGCTTTCTTGATCGTCAAAGCAAGAGAACACCACAAACTCATCACCACCATAACGCCCGATCTTGGCACAGGCTGTGGTCGCCTCATCCAGTACTTTGGCAACCGCTAACAGCACATCATCACCAAAGCTATGACCATAGGTGTCGTTGATTGATTTGAATTTATCGACATCAACAAACAAGCACGCCATCACCTTTTGTCCAAAACAGCGCTTGGTTAACACTTGCTCAGCTTCTCTCAATAAGGCTCGACGATTCAAACTATGTGTCAAAGAGTCGCGATTGGCAAAAAAGTTGAGTTGATTCTCCAACTCATACTTTTCTAGTGCGACTGAATACAGAGACGCTAGTAACTCTAAGATCTCTAGTTCAAACTCATGCGGCTCAGAAACATATTGGCTGTAAATCGCGAAGGTACCTAATACATGACCATGTGAAGAGATGATTGGCACTGACCAGCACGCATGAAGATTGGCTTGATTGGTTAAGGCTAAGAAAGGTGCCCAATTTGGGTGTGTATTAATATTGGAGATCATAACGGCCTTTTTAAGCGCCGCCGCCTCACCACAAGAACCAATCCCGGCACCAATGCCGACTCCTTCTATCTGTTGATTATAAAAATCAGGTAGATTCGGGGCATATTCAAGATGCAGAGTATTTGACTCGGAGTTGAGCAGTAAGATTGAAGCCATACGCTGACCAAAAAGCTGCTCAGTAAGCTGAATGATCTTATGGTTTAAGTCCTTGCGATCCATCCCAAGGGCAAGCTTCCGAAGCAAACTATTGACTGCTCGGTGGCCTTCTAATAAAAATTGTTGTTCCATTCACTAAAGCTTTCAATTATGTAATTGGGTACAGCCTGTTCTTATGCAAGCTTGTTATTGGTTAATAATAACACACTAAGTTAGTACCACACACAACCGAAGATCATAGGTTGATCTTTCGCTTTATCTATTTTGATCAGCGATCTACCCCAAAAAGAATATTTATATCACCACACACCGAAAGCATAAGTTACATGTGCTGCATTTCAATTTTAAATAGTCATTTATATCAAAGGTGACATATAAAAATAGAATAAACAGCACAAGCCATTTCGATCTGTAACCTAAATCATCGAATTACATGCGTCAGCATTTCAATGTGTTGGTCATCTAACTGGGTTAATTTAACCGATAATGCATTAAGCTCTGAGGTGTTCTCGATGTGAGTACCACCACACGGAATCGACACCAACGTCTCAGCATCCAGTTGCCATTCCCAGTAACGAGAGTCAGTGAGCGCCTCACCTTCCAGTCTCATCACCACTGGAGTCGACTGTGCGAGCCAGCCTGAAATCATCTGGTTAATGTCGGCTTCGATACCTTCAAGGTTTGCAAGCATGTCTGCAACGTTCAAGCCGCGCTTCTTCAATGTTTTACCCAAACGATACTTATCAGTACATAGCTCAGGAGTCACAAAGCTGGTCACTTGTGCGTAACTATTAAAGTCGTAGCTGCCAAGCGGATCCTTTCTGTCGGCATCTTTGCGCCAGTAGCTCTCAGCCAATACTTTATTCAACGCTAAGAAAGCAATGTGGCCAGCACTGTGACCACGACTCAAGCTTGCTTGATACGCTTTATCTACCGACAACACTACTTCGTCGTTAACATTAATCATAGAAGCAGATACCGGTAGCTGGTGGACAACCACAAACGCCCAACCTTCCGTATCACGCTTAACAGGAATATCTGCTGCGATGTGAAGTTTGCCAGTAGATTGTTCTATTGCACCAACAAGGCACTCTTCCACTGGATATTGAACGTCACCAACAGTCACAAAGCCTTGGTCTGCCGGATGATCAGGCCAAATATGACTTACAGGGTGAAAAGGCGTCACATCAGTGACCAGGTAGGTCTTATTGCTATCGCTTTCTACATACAACGCTTTCGCCGTCAGTTGCCACGCTTGATGACAGAATTGAGTAATGGTTGGCGTGATTGCTTCAGCTTGTGTAATCAAATCGCTAGTGGTCATATTGTTCTTCTTTTGAAATCTAGTCTGATTCGTTAAGCCACAGCGAAACAAAAATGTGCCGTTATGGATTAACGTGAATTTTGCTTAAAAAAATACCCGAGACAGGCTCGGGTATCAAATCTATTGGAAAGGACTATTTACGGCCTTTAACCATGCTCATCATACGCTTACGTTTACGCTCTTGAGAGATTGTCAGCTTGTTAGTCTTAGCTTCAAATGGGTTCTCGCTGTTCTGGAATTGAATGCGAATTGGTGTACCCATAATCTCTAGTGAACGACGGTAGTAGTTCATCAAGAATCGTTTGTATGAATCTGGCAAGTTACGTACTTGGTTACCGTGGATAACGATAATTGGTGGGTTATAGCCACCAGCGTGCGCGTATTTCAGTTTCACACGACGGCCACGAACCATAGGCGGTTGGTGATCATCCGTTGCCATTTTCATGATACGAGTTAGAACAGAAGTACCAACACGAGTCGTCGCTGACTTGTAAGCTTCTTGAACAGACTCAAACAAGTGACCAACACCTGTACCGTGAAGTGCAGAGATAAAGTGAATACGTGCGAAATCAACGAAACCTAAACGGCGGTCTAGCTCTTTCTTAACGCGCTCTTTAACGTCGTTATCTAGGCCATCCCACTTGTTTACCGCAATCACGATTGAACGACCTGCGTTCAACGCAAAGCCTAACAAGCTTAGATCTTGATCAGAGATGTTTTCACGAGCATCGATAAGCAGCAATACAACGTTAGCATCTTCAATTGCTTTCAGCGTTTTAACTACTGAGAACTTCTCTACCGTTTCGTTGATGTTCTTACGACGACGAACACCCGCAGTATCGATCAGAACGTATTCACGCTCGTCACGCTGCATTGGGATGTAGATAGAGTCACGCGTCGTACCAGGCATATCGTAAACAACCACACGCTCTTCACCAAGAATACGGTTAGTTAGTGTTGATTTACCTACGTTAGGGCGACCAATGATCGCTAGCTTGATTGGTTGATCTTGAAGACGCTTGAATTCTTCTTCAGCTTCTTCTTCTGTAAATTCAACCTGCTCTTCTTCTTCGTCTTCAAACTCAGTTAAATCGCTTACTTCGCCATTTTCCGCTTTTAATGCTTCTGCGAACGGGTTAAGAGCAAGATCAATCAGCGCTGTTACACCACGACCGTGTGCAGCCGCGATTTGATACATGTCTTCTACGCCTAGTTGCCAGAAGTCAGCACTTGCGGCATCAGGGTCGATACCGTCAACCTTGTTTACTACTAGCATTGAAGGCTTTTCTAGCTGACGAAGGTGCTTAGCAATCGCTACGTCAGATGGTGTTAGACCAGCACGGCCATCTACCATAAATAGAACAACATCAGCTTCATCAATCGCCGCTAGCGACTGTTCAGCCATTTTAGTTTCAACACCTTCTTCAGTACCATCGATACCACCAGTGTCAATAACAATAAAGTCATGCTCGCTAAAATGAGCATGGCCGTATTTACGGTCACGCGTTAAGCCAGGGAAATCCGCAACCAATGCATCACGAGTTCGAGTCAATCGGTTAAATAACGTAGATTTACCTACGTTCGGACGCCCTACTAGAGCAACAACAGGTACCATAACAACCTCTACAATTTCTTCTCTAAATGTAGTTATAGGTAAGCACTTGTTCGCAAGTTTAAACTCTTACCTATAACCACACGGTTTATTAATTTTTAACAACAAAACGGCTCCTGGCTGTTACCAACCAGGAGCCGACTGTGAATTATATCACGCTTTTATTGGCTAATCGTCAGTTTCTTTACATCGCCATTGCGAGTCGTCACTAAGTAGCCTTCAGGTAATTCAATTGGTGCAACCGCAAAGCCGCTATCATCGACTAGCTGTTGAGCAACAAACTCACCCGATGAACGATCTAACCAGTGCAGATAACCTTCGGTGTCACCCACGACTACATAACCATTAATAATAGCAGGTGCTGTCAGTAAGCGGTTTTCTAACAGTGGAGTGCTCCACAGTTCTGTACCACTACGCGCATCAACCGCAACCACATGGTCTTTGTCGGTCACAACGAACAAACGACTACCGTCACTTGCTAAATCAATCGCAGACGAGTAGTTACGCTTCCAAACTGGCTTACCAGAACGAAGGTCGATAGCGATAAGCTGACCATTGATACCTACGGTATATAGTGTGCCGCCAAGAACAACTGGTGATGCATCAACATCCACCAAGCGATCAATTTCCGTAGCACCTTTTGGCGTACCTACTGGCTGTTGCCAAATAAGCTGACCACGGTCCACGATAGCAGCTGCTAAACGACCATTGGCTGTGCCCCAGAATACACCACCAGAAACCGCAACAGGTGTGCTGTCGCCACGCAGTGTTAGACTCGGAACTTCAGTGCTGATTGTCCACTTCTGTTCGCCGCTTTCTTGGTCTAGTGCGATCATCATGCCGCGACTGGTGTGAATCAGTACCATGTTGCTTTCAGTCGCAGGAGATGCAAGCACCTCACCGTTCACTGATACACGCCACAGTTCTTCACCTGTCGATTCGTCCATCGCGATCACTTCGCCATTTTCAGAACCAACAAACACTTTGCCGTAAGCTGCGGTTAAGCCGCCAGACAAACGAGCCAGTACTTCTTTCTCAAGATCTACTTTCCACAGATCTTTACCTGTTTCAGGATCAAGCGCCTTAACGAGACCTTCACGGCTTGCAACAAACACTTTGTCGTAAGCCAATTCAGGCGTTAGTTTTGAAAAGTAGTGGCCAACACCATCACCAACCGACGTAGACCATTCCTGTTTAGGAGTGAACTCGCTGTTTACTGTTGGTACTGGAGCCATGATTACGGTGTCTTCTTCACCTGCACAGCCAGCTAGTAGGCCAAGAGCAATCGCACATAACGCCGCTTTTGGAAACATCTTCTTCATTCAAAGCGCCTTATTTAGCTAGGTCGTCAAGTTTGATTTGAAGCGTTTGGCTAGCATCAACTGCTTGCTGTGCTTCTGTGTAAGCACTGTATGCTGCGTCAGTGTCGCCTTTACGAAGTGAAATATCACCGCGTAATTCAGCAACACGGCCTTTCCAAGATTCGTCTGTCATTGCCGCAAGGTCAGTCAATGCTGCGTCAAATTCGCCTTGCTCAGCTTTGATACGTGCAACACGGTAAGTAAGTAGTGGCGCAAGTGCCGCGTCCTTAGTTGCCGATTTTGCCCACTCTAGCTGTTCAAGTGCCGCCGCTAGATCGCCTGCTTGTACTTGTACTTTTGCTAGTTGCATAGCAGCAAGTACTGAGTACTCAGCGTCTTTGTTCGCGTCGATGAAAGCTTGAATATCAGATTGAGCATCAACGCCCTTAACATCAAGAGCTGAAATTACAGAGGTGTAGCTTTCTGAAGCTGCTTCACGCGCTTCAACTACTGAATCTTGGTAATAGCGCCAGCCAAATAGGCCACCTAAACCAATAACCGCACCAAAGATTACGGCTTTACCGTTCTCTTTCCACCAATCTTTAATGGCTTCAACCTGTTGCTCTTCGCTATCGTAAAGTTCCACTTCCTGTCCTCTTTAAATTCTTTAAACGCCAGCATAGTGCTGACGTTAGTATTCATTATGAGCGTTTGCTCAAGGGCTAATTAGATTAGCGCAGCAACTTTCTCTGCAACTTCCGTTTGAGACACGGTTTCTTGCTCGCCGCCAACCAAATCTTTTAGCACTACTGTATTGTCAGCAACTTCGTTCTCACCAAGTACAAGCGCTACAACAGCACCTACTTTGTCAGCACGTTTAAATTGCTTCTTGAAGTTACCACCACCGAAGTGGTTCATTACACGCACGCCTTCAACGGTGTCGCGTAATTGATTCGCTAACTGCATGCCCGCGATCATCGTACCTTCGCCAGCAGCAACTACGTAAACATCAACGCTACGGCGAACTTCTGTTAGCTCTAGCGTTTCCATCATCAGAACCAGACGCTCTAGACCCATCGCGAAACCAACTGCATTGGTTGCTTTGCCGCCCAGTTGCTCAACAAGACCATCGTAACGACCGCCGCCACATACTGTACCTTGTGCACCAAGGCTGTCAGTGATCCACTCAAATACAGTGCGGTTGTAGTAATCCAGGCCACGTACTAGACGTTCATTAACTTGGTATTCGATACCAACTGCGTCAAGAAGTTCACACAAACCAGCAAAATGTTGCTTCGATTCTTCACCTAGATATTCAGATAGTCGAGGTGCGTCACCTAAGATAGCTTGAACGTCTGGGTTCTTAGTATCTAGTACACGAAGCGGGTTGGTGTGCATACGACGTTTGCAGTCTTCATCTAGCACATCGATGTGTTGCTCAAGGAAAGCCACTAACGCAGTGCGGTAGCTTACGCGATCTTCTTGAGAACCGATTGAGTTCAGCTCTAGGCGAACGTGCTTATCGATACCTAGTTCACGCCATAGACGTGCTGTCATCATGATAAGTTCTGCGTCTACGTCTGGACCGTCTAGGCCAAACACTTCCACACCACATTGGTGGAATTGACGGTAACGACCTTTTTGAGGACGCTCGTGACGGAACATTGGACCCATGTACCATAGGCGCTGTTCATCACGGTTGATAAGGCTGTTTTGAATACATGAACGTACACAACCTGCTGTGCCTTCTGGACGTAGCGTTAGGCTATCGCCATTACGGTCATCAAAGGTGTACATTTCTTTAGAAACAACGTCAGTCTCTTCACCAACCGCACGGCTAAATAGGTTCGTTTCTTCAACGATAGGCATACGTACTTCGTTGTAACCGTATGCGCTCACCACGTTTTTAACTGCGCTTTCTACTTTCTGCCACAGTGGTGATTGAGTTGGAAGGCAGTCGTTCATGCCTCGAATTGCTTGGATATTTTTAGCCACAGTATTTATTCCGTAATTTCTCACGACCAGGTGTTAGTGCGAATAGACAATCACACCCCATCGCGTTGTATTAATCTTCTAAGTTTTCTACATCAATGCGATTTGCTTTATCAAGCACTGACGCTTTTGCTCGGATCTTCGCTTCAAGCTTGTCGACAAGGTCATCGTTGTCAAAACGCTCTTTCTGACGCTTACCGTCTTCGTAGAAGGCACTCTTACGTGCACTACCCGCTAAACCTAAGTGAGACACTTCAGCTTCACCAGGGCCGTTAACCACACAACCGATGATTGATACATCCATTGGGGTGATAACGTCTTCTAGGCGCTCTTCAAGGGCATTAACGGTGTTAATAACATCGAACTCTTGACGAGAACAGCTTGGACACGCAATGAAGTTGATGCCACGCGAGCGAATGCGCAAAGATTTAAGAATATCAAAGCCAACTTTGATCTCTTCAACTGGATCAGCGGCTAGCGAGATACGTAGCGTATCGCCGATACCTTCAGAAAGAAGCATACCTAAACCAACAGAAGACTTAACTGCACCAGCACGTGCACCACCTGCTTCGGTGATACCAAGGTGAAGTGGTTGATCAATCTGCTTAGCCAGCAAACGGTAAGAACCGACGGCTAGGAATACGTCAGAAGCCTTAACGCTGACTTTAAATTGATCAAAGTTCAGACGGTCTAGGATATCTACATGACGCATTGCTGATTCAACAAGTGCTTCTGCTGTAGGTTCTGTGTATTTCTCTTGGATCTCTTTTTCAAGAGAACCGCCGTTAACACCAATACGAATCGGAATATTCATATCGCGTGCACAATCAACAACAGAGCGGATACGGCTTTCGTTACCGATGTTACCTGGGTTGATACGCAGACAGTCAACGCCGTACTCTGCCACTTTAAGAGCAATACGGTAGTCGAAGTGAATGTCAGCAACCAAAGGAACAGAGACCTGCTGCTTGATTAGCTTAAAGGCTTCAGCCGCATCCATAGTCGGTACAGATACGCGAACGATATCAGCGCCAACTTTTTCCAAAGCTCGAATTTGAGCAACGGTCGCGGCTACATCTGTTGTTCTTGTGTTGGTCATGGATTGCACAGCAATTGGTGCACCATCACCGATCGGCACATCACCCACATAAATACGGGTTGATTTGCGACGAATAATAGGAGATTCGTGTTGCATATTAACTCTAAGGTAAGGTTATTCTGGCTACTTTGCCTGAAGTATACCCAGAAAGGTCGACAGGTTCACTTGCAAATGTCATTGATACGCCCTCTGGCGCACCTAGAATCACTTTATATGGCGCAGTTCCTGATAGATTTAATGACTGACCTGCTTTTTTGATGCCAGTCGACAGGGTTTTACCTGTTGCATCTTTTACTTGGATCCAGCAATCAGCAGAAAACTGCATCACTAACTCGTTCGCTACAGCTTCAGGAGCAGCGTCTGCTTCAACCGCTTTTGGCTCAGCAGAAACTACTGCTGCAGTTTCTGTTGCTGATTGTGCGTCAGTCTCATCAGCTTGCGTTAACGCCTCTGAAATGTCTGCCGCGTCACTGATTGCAGTAAGGCCTTCAGTGTCTTCGATAACAGAAGCAGCAGCGTCGTTTTGTTCCGCTTCAATCACTTCTAAAGAAGCAAACTCAGGATCAAGAGACTCTTCTACTGTGAGCTCTTCTGAGCTTTCAGTATTCACGAGAGATTGAGATAGCGTGTCTTGTTGTTGGTTCTGCCACCACCAAAGTGAAGAGATACCAGCAATCACAGCAAAAATGCTCCAAGTAAGGATCATAATTCGGCTGTTGTGCTTCTCGGTTTTTGTTTTACGAGAAAAGCTCAGCATTTCTTGCTCTTGATGTTGAGCATCACCAGCGTGATGAAGCGCGCTCAGCACCACTTTTTCATCAAGATTGACGTATTTCGCGTATGAACGAATGTAACCACGCATGAACGTTGCGACTTGGTCTGATTCGAATTGGTTTTCTTCAATTTGCTGGATCAACGTAATACGAAGTTTCAGGCGGTCTGAAATCTGCTTTTGCGTTAAACCAAGAGATTCGCGCTTGTTCTTAAGCAGCGTTCCCGCTTCTAAAGCAGGAGCAATCGTTTCTTGCGTTTGTGTTTCGTGTTCTGTGTTCATAGAGAGTGAACTTCTAAAGTATTATCGCAGGTTGACGAGAGCGGTTTTTATTGTCGTTTAAGCTCAATCTAACAACCCACTTTATGTGGAATTTTTCCTGTTACCTAAATCATCAACCCTTAAAGACGAACGTCACGCATAGTGTTATGGGTGACCTTCTCAGGAAGCTAGTTTATCAAGTAGCCAACCTAAATAGACATATTGATGATCAGTAGCAAGCGAGCACTTAAATTAATTTAAGATTAGTTAATCATAAGCTAATGCCATTACAAGGCAAAAACACTTTAAACAAAATTTACCGTCAGCTCATGGTTTTGTCCAAAATTTGACGAAAAATGTAAGAAAGCGTGGGCAAGAAGTCCAAAAATAGAAAAACCATACCCCAGAAAAGCAACAAGCCAGAAGTAAGACTTCTGGCTTGTTTAAGTTTAATTAGCGTTTTATACCGCTTTTACTTCAATCACACCACCGGCAATCAAGTTCGCTTCTGAGGCTGCTTTGATCATTTTGGTGCGTTTGGTTCTATCAATCACATCACCAACTAACTGACCACATGCGGCATCAATATCATCACCACGAGTCTTACGAACGGTTACTGTGTAGTTGTATTCCATCAGCGTTTTTTGGAAGCGGTCAATACGAGAATTGCTTGGCTTCTTGTATGGCGAACCCGGGTAAGGGTTAAATGGAATCAGGTTGATCTTACATGGCGTATCTTTCATTAACTCAGCAAGTTCACGAGCGTGGTCCATATCGTCATTCACATGATCCAATAGCACGTACTCAACCGTTACTTTACCGCGGTTAGCATTTGAAGATGCAATGTAACGACGAACAGACGCTAGGAAGTCTTGAATATCCCAACGATCGTTGATTGGCATGATTTGGCTACGAAGTTCATCGTTTGGCGCGTGTAGAGAAATAGCCAGTGCCACATCGATGTTGTCAGTCATTTGGTCAAGGCCAGAAACAACACCAGAAGTTGATACAGTTACACGACGCTTAGACAGTGCAAAGCCTAGGTCATCAAGCATGATTTCTAATGATGGCATTAGGTTCTTCATGTTCAATAGAGGCTCACCCATACCCATCATTACGACGTTAGTAATTGGACGACGACCTGTTTCTTTCTCTAGGCCGATTTCGCGAGATGCACGCCAGATTTGGCCAACAATCTCTGAAACTTTTAGGTTACGGTTAAAGCCTTGTTGAGCTGTAGAGCAGAACTTACATTCAAGTGCACAACCAACCTGTGAAGATACACACAGCGTCGCACGGTCGCCATCTGGGATGTATACCGTTTCAACGTCTTGGTCGCCAACGCTCATCGCCCATTTAATTGTGCCATCTGAAGAGTGTTGAGCTTCAGAAACAACAGGTGCAACAATCTCACAACGACGTTGAAGTTTTTCACGCAGTTTTTTGTTGATGTTGTTCATCTGTTCGAAGTCATCGACACCGAAGTGATAAATCCACTTCATCACTTGCTCTGCTCGAAACGCTTTCTCATTCAGTTCTTCTGTGAAAAATTTACGAAGACCTTTACGATCAAAATCGAGTAGATTGACTTTAGCTGTGGTCATGATGCCTCTCAATGACGGAACAATAATTAAGGGCGCGAATTGTACAGGCTTTACGCAACTTCAACAAGCACTGTAAAACCCTGTGTTTATTAAGACATTCAAACTTAAGCGATTAAAAATTGCACAATTGTATTTATCGGCTTGAGATTACCCAATCTAAAGAAAAGATTCCCGATTACACTCCTCTGTCGCTTTCGGGAATGACGTAAATAATCTCCAACAGCTCGGTAAGATTTACTACGAGATTGTAGCCCCCGCAATTCATCGTCACCAGGTCACGAGTTCCTCAAAGCCCGTCATTCCAGAACCGAGGAACGAGGTATCTGGAATCACCAACAGCTAACAGAGATTCCCGCTTGCGCTCCTTCGTCACTTTCGGGAATGACGTGAAGACTTCCTCACTAACTTTCCGTTCATCGCCACGCGGTCGTGATACCCCAAACACCTCGTCATTCCAGAACTGAGGGACGAGGTATCTGGAATCTCCAACAGCAAACAGAGATTCCCGATTACACTCCTCCGTCGCTATCGGGAATGACGACTAAGTTGATTCTCAAGAACGCAAAGTCTACTTACAAAAAAGGCCTCACCGAAGTGAAGCCTTTAGAATGATTTGCTGTGCCGATTATTGAGCTGGACGCGGGCAAATTTCAGATTCTGGGAAGAAGAATTCGATTTCGCGAGCTGCAGACTCAGGGCTGTCGCTGCCGTGTACTGAGTTGTAACGCATGCTGATTGCGTAGTCAGCACGAATAGTGCCGCACGCCGCTTCTTCTGGGTTAGTTTTACCCATAAGTTCACGGTAACGAGCGATTGCGTTTTCGCCTTCAAGTACTTGAACCATGATAGGACCAGAAGTCATGAACTCTTTTAGCGGACCAAAGAATTCTTTACCTTCATGTTCTGCGTAGAAGCCACTCGCTTGCTCTTCAGTTAGACGAACCATTTTAGCAGCAATAATTTCTAGGCCTGCTTTTTCGATACGGTGGTAGATTTCACCAACAAGGTTACGCTTAACTGCATCTGGCTTAACAATTGAGAACGTTCTTTCTAGAGCCATAGGGATTCCTTCACTTCATTTTTTTGTTATTAAATACTGAAATTACTGAGATCTTTCGATCTGAGCTTTAGGAATGAGCGGCACCGAAATACCGCTCACTCTTATTATTATTTTGCTTGGTCAACAAGAAGACGAGCCAGTGTGCGAACACCCATACCCGTTGCGCCTGCAGCCCATTTATCACTTGCTGATTTACGGTAAGTACCCGCGCAATCCATGTGAATCCAACCTTTTTTGTAGTCATCTACGAAGTAAGAAAGGAACGCAGCTGCTGTACTTGCACCCGGCGTGTAATCGCCCGTGCTGATGTTTGAAAGATCAGCAAAGTTTGAAGGCAACATACCACGGTGGAAATCGGCAAGAGGCAATGGCCATAGGCCTTCTTTCTCTTGGTTTGCCGCTGTTAGCGCTTGGTGAGACAACTCATCATCGAAACTTAGTAGTGCGTGATAATCGTTACCCAGTGCATTCTTAGCAGCGCCAGTTAGCGTTGCACAGTCGATGATAAGCTCAGGGTTTTGTGCGCTTGCGTACATCAAGCCATCAGCTAGAACTAAACGTCCTTCTGCATCGGTGTTCATGATCTCAACTGTCTTACCATTTTTGTAAGTAATGATGTCGCCAAGCTTCAATGCCCGACCAGAGATCATGTTCTCTGCACAACATAGGATAAGCTTGATACGCTTGTTCAGGCCGCGTTCAATCGCTAGACCCAAGCCACCAGTAATCGTTGCTGCTCCGCCCATGTCAGCCTTCATTGCTGTCATGAATTGACCTGGCTTGATGCTGTAACCGCCTGAGTCAAAAGTAATACCTTTACCCACTAGACATGCAAACACGGGTGCGTTTTCGTCACCTGTTGGGTTGAAATCCAGTTGTAGCATTGCTGATGTACGCTCAGAGCCACGGCCTACCGCATAGATGCCTTCCCAACCTTCAGTTAGGAGATCTTTGTCTTTAACGATTTTTGCTTTTACTGTGCCCGCTGGCGCCACTGATTTGATGTATTCAGCAGCCATTGTCGCAAGTTGACGAGGAGCCACTTCTTCAGCAGTTTTGTTGATAATGTCACGCGTCCAATCAGTAGCACGGATGCGAGCTTCTAGCTCAGCTTGGTCGGCTTCTGAAAGTGCATCCCATTCCAATGCATTCTTTTTCTTTGGTCCACGGTAGCCTTGGTAAAAAGCCCAAACGCTTTCTAGATCCCAACCTTCACCACGAAGTGAAACGAATGCGATACCTTGTCCGTCAAGCGTACGACCAGCACGTTGAACTGCGCCTAGATCGTGGCCTTCACCAATGTGAATTGTCGCTCCCGCTTCTGAGAACGATAAAATAGCTCTTGCTCCCCACTGAGGCTGGGCAGCTTCTTGACTTAAAAATACTGACATCTGTGTAGACATGATTTCTCCTTGTCACGAACCACTTTGAGTGTGTGATTCTGATTATTTTTTTATTAGCGCACTGATGTTAGCATTATGTAGGATGAAAATGTCATTTTGATAAAAAAACGGACCATAAGGTCCGCTTTTTTTGGTAAGAATTGTTAACTTGGCTGCGTTTTATATTGGAGTGATTCCAACCCATGACCAAATCATTAGATGAGAGGATTAATCCATCTCATCCATCCAGCACAAAATAATAGCCTCTAAGATTTTTTCATTCGAGTGGTTAGGCTCGTCATCAAACTCTTCAAGGTCTAGCACCCATTGATGCAGATCGGTAAAACGTACCGTTTTAGGATCAGTATCAGGGTACAAATCACATAGCTCAATTGCGATGTCTCGCGAATCAATCCACTTCAAGCTCATAACACTTCCTTATATTTATTAGCGACGCTTGGTCACCTTTATGATCTATATTCTAGGCCAGTTTTGTTAAACCGTTATCTCAGTCATAGCGAAACCACCATGACTGTAGAGAAGTTCTTAGTGATCTTCAGACGCTAGGTTCAATGTGTACTTTGGAATCTCTACTACAAGATCTTCATTAGCCACTTTTGCTTGGCAACCAAGGCGAGATTCCATCTCTAAGCCCCATGCCTTATCTAGCATGTCATCTTCTAGGTCATCACTCTCTTCTAAAGAATCGAAGCCTTCACGAATCACGACGTGACATGTTGTACATGCACACGATTTTTCACATGCGTGTTCAATACCAATACCGGCCTTCAATGCAACATCAAGAACCGTCTCACCAGTTTTTGCTTCTAAAACAGCGCCTTCTGGACATAGATCTTCGTGAGGTAAAACAATAATCTTTGGCATGTTTATCTATTCTCTAACTATTAAATATTATCGACTGACTGACCTGACAGTGCAGCACGAATTGATTTATCCATACGACGAGAAGCAAAGTCTTGGCTCGCTTTGTCGGTATTCTTAATTTCTACTTCAATGGCATCAGCGCTGTCGCCATTACGCACTTCGATGAGTGTTTCAATCGCTTGTAGCAGCTGCTGCTTTTCTTGTTCGTTAAGCAGTTCGTCGCCGTCAGCTTGCATCGCAGCAATAAGGCCTTCGATCACGCGATCCGCTTCTACGCGTTGTTCAGCAAGAGCACGCGCTTGCATGTCTTCTTTTGCGAACGTCATTGAGTCTTTCAGCATGTTCGCAACTTCATCATCGCTTAGGCCGTAAGAAGGTTTAACTTGGATTTCAGCTTGAACACCCGTGCTCTTCTCCATAGCCGTAACCGATAGCAGGCCATCAGCATCAACTTGGTAAGTCACTCGAATATGCGCCGCGCCAGCAGCCATTGGTGGAATGCCTTTTAGAGCAAAACGAGCCAATGAACGACAGTCGTCGACCATCTCACGTTCGCCTTGAACGGTATGCACTGTCATTGCAGTTTGACCGTCTTTGAACGTGGTAAATTCTTGCGCGCGAGCGACAGGGATCGTGGTATTACGAGGGATGATCTTTTCGACCAAGCCACCCATAGTTTCGATACCGAGCGATAAAGGAATAACGTCCAGAAGTAGCATTTCAGAGTCTGGCTTGTTGCCAACTAGAATGTCTGCTTGAATTGATGCGCCAATCGCAACCACTTCATCAGGGTTAATGCTGGTTAACGGCGTGCGACCAAAGAAGTCACCGACCATTTCACGTACAAGCAATGTACGAGTAGAACCACCCACCATCACGACTTCTAGCACTTCGTCAGCGTCAACTTCTGCATCTTTCAAAGCACGACGGCATGAAAGCAATGTTTTCTTCACAAGCGGCTTGATGATCTCTTCAAACTCTTCGCGAGTTAATGAACCAGACCAACCCAACACGTCAACATCAACACTTTCTGCTTCAGATAAACCAATCTTTGCTTCTGTTGCTGCATCAAGAAGAATACGGTTCTGTTCTGCTGTAAGCTCTGATAAGCCCATTTGCTCTTGAAAATGATCAGCTACTAAATGATCAAAGTCGTCGCCGCCTAGTGCAGAGTCACCGCCTGTTGCTAGCACTTCAAAAACACCTTTAGATAGGCGCAAGATAGAGATATCAAACGTACCGCCACCTAAGTCGTAAACCGCGATAACGCCCTCTTTACCTGAATCCAAACCGTAAGCAATCGCTGCCGCAGTAGGTTCATTAAGAAGACGTAACACGTGGAGACCAGCAAGTTGTGCCGCGTCTTTCGTACCTGCACGCTGTGCATCATCGAAGTACGCAGGAACGGTAATCACAGCACCAGATAGCTCGCCACCTAATGTAGACTCAGCACGTTGACCTAGCGCTCGCAGAATGTCTGCAGATACTTGAATTGGGTTCTTGTTGCCTTGTTCTGTGCGAATCACAGGCAGACCATTATCACTTTCTTCAAACTGATATGGCAGAGACGGGTATCGCTGTTGGATATCTGACAATGAACGACCGATTAATCGCTTCACCGAGATAATGGTATTTTTAGGATCAGTCTGTGCATTTGCACGAGCTTCATCACCAGTCGTGTGCGACTCTGACGTATAGTGAACAACGGAAGGCAGAATACTGCGACCTTGTTGATCAACGAGCGTGCTCGCCTCACCACTGCGCACTGCCGCAACCAATGAGTTTGTTGTACCTAAATCAATACCCACAGCAAGCTTGTGCTGGTGAGGAGCGGCGCTTTGCCCTGGTTCTGCAATCTGAAGTAGTGCCATGGATGTGTCCTTGTTATACGAACTAGCCGATCAGACGATCTTCAACTAATTCGATTTCATTCTTTAATTTTGCAATAAACTTAAGCTTTCTTACTCGGTCTGCAGCTTCTAACCAAGCTTCGCTGTCGAGTTCTTGTTGGATAGCGCTTAATTGTTGTTTATACATTTTGCTAACCTTTCCTTCAAATGCAAACAATGCATCTTCAGGATCAGAACTGTCGGCGATGTCTTCAAGCTCTTCACGCAATTCCATTTGCTCCATTAGGAACATTGGATCTTGCATGGTCTGCTGCTCGCCGCGAATATCCTCACCATGTTGCACTAACAGGTATTCAGCTCGGCTGATTGGATTCTTCAACACCTGGTACGCATCGTTAATTTGCGCAGCTTTTTGCACGGCTAATAGGCGATCACGCTCAGAAGCTGTGGCAAATTTATCAGGGTGGAATTGGCGTTGCAGATCTCTAAACTGAGAAGAAAGAAGGCTACCATCCAGTTGAAACTGAAGTGGTAGCCCAAATAATTCGAAATGATTCATGTAACGGTGGTCCTAAGTTTAGGCTCTTTAAACAGAGCCTAATTTTATTCTTCGCTCACTATAAACGCTCAACGATTGAGGCGTTTATACATTGAAGCTCTCACCACAACCACATTCGCCTTTCGCGTTCGGGTTGTTGAATTCAAAACCTTCGTTTAGGCCTTCTTTTACGTAATCAAGCTCAGTACCGTCTAGGTAAACTAGGCTCTTTGGATCAATGATGACCTTAACACCTGAATGCTCGAACACTTCGTCTTCTTCGTTAAGCTCGTCGACGAATTCCAGTACATACGCCATACCTGAACAGCCAGTAGTTTTTACCGCTAAGCGCAACCCGATACCTTTACCTCGGTTATCTAGGAAAGCTTGAACTCGGCTTGCTGCCGTATCTGTCATGGTGATGGCCATACTACAACCTTGTGTTTTATATAAATTGAGAACTCAGGGGGAGCACAAAGGATGCTCCCAAATATTACTTTTTTGAAGTGATTACCTTGTAGAAGCGATTAGTGCTTCTTTTTGTAATCCGCAACTGCTGCTTTGATTGCATCTTCAGCAAGAATTGAACAGTGAACTTTCACTGGTGGCAACTCTAGTTCTTCTGCAATTTCAGAGTTTTTGATAGCCGCTGCTTCATCAATGCTTTTACCTTTAACCCACTCAGTTACTAGTGAGCTAGAAGCGATTGCGCTACCGCAACCGTAAGTCTTGAATTTTGCGTCTTCAATAATACCTTCTGCAGATACTTTGATTTGCAGTTTCATTACGTCACCACAAGCTGGTGCGCCAACCATGCCGCTACCTACACTTGGGTCTTCTTTATCAAACGAACCTACGTTACGTGGGTTTTCGTAGTGATCAATTACTTTTTCGCTATATGCCATGATAGTTACCTCGAATCCTCTATTTCCGTGAGATTAGTGATGAGCCCACTCAACAGTGTTCAAATCAATCCCTTCTTTATACATATCCCATAGAGGAGACATGTCGCGTAATTTGTTTACCGCTACACGAATTTGTGCAATCGCGTAGTCGATTTCTTCTTCCGTTGTGAAACGGCCGAATGAGAAACGTACTGAGCTGTGTGCCAGTTCATCGTTCAGACCAAGAGCACGAAGAACGTATGAAGGCTCTAGGCTTGCTGATGTACATGCAGAACCTGATGATACCGCTAGGTCTTTTAGAGACATAAGCAGAGACTCACCTTCAACGAAAGCAAAGCTCACGTTTAGGTTGTGTGGTACACGTTGGTCTAAATCACCGTTTACCGTTACCGCTTCTAGATCTTGAACACCTTTCAATAGGCGCTCACGAAGTGCTAGTGCGTGATCGTAATCTTTCTGCATGTCTTGCTTAGCAACAGCACAAGCTTCGCCCATACCCACGATTTGGTGAGTAGCAAGCGTACCTGAACGGAAACCACGCTCATGACCGCCGCCGTGCATTTGCGCTTCAAGACGAATACGTGGCTTACGACGAACGTAAAGTGCACCGATACCTTTAGGGCCGTACATTTTGTGAGCTGAAAGTGAGATTAGATCAACTTTCATCTCTTGCACGTCTAGTGGGATTTTGCCCGCAGACTGAGCCGCATCAACGTGGAAGATGATCTTGCGTGAACGACATAGTTCGCCGATTGCAGAGATATCTTGGATTACACCAATCTCGTTGTTAACGTGCATGATAGAAACTAGAACAGTATCTTCACGCATTGCAGCTTGTAGCTTGTCTAGATCGATGATGCCGTTTGCTTCTGGCTCAAGGTAAGTTACCTCAAAACCTTCACGCTCTAGTTGGCGACATGGATCAAGAACCGCTTTATGTTCTGTTTTGCACGTAATTACGTGCTTACCTTTCTTCTCGTAAAAGTGCGCTGCACCTTTAATCGCAAGGTTATCTGACTCTGTAGCACCTGAAGTGAAAACAATTTCACGTGGGTCTGCATTTAGTAGGTCAGCAATTTGCTCACGAGCATTATCTACTGCTTCTTCTGCCTGCCAGCCGTAACGGTGTGAACGAGATGCAGGGTTACCGAAGTTACCGTCCATCGTCATGCACTGAACCATTTTCTCAGCAACTCGTGGATCGACTGGGCATGTAGCTGAATAGTCAAAGTAAATAGGCAGTTTCATTTTCTACTCCAATGTAAAAACTGACCGCTAAGAGCGGGCATTAACACCGTGAGGTGCTGCACTAATCGTTGTAGTGCTCGTATTTTTATGTGCAAAACCATTATTAACCGCAAGATCGATATCTTGACGATCAGAAATTTCTAAAACTTCGTTATCTTTCATTAGCTCACCGAGTGTAATGTCGTTTAAGAAGCTGCTGATTCGGGAGCTTAAATCACGCCATAGAGTGTGAGTTAAACAACGACTACCACCTTGGCAATCTGCTCGACCGTGACACTTAGTCGCATCTACTGATTCGTCTACTGCTGCAATCACAGTTCCAACAGCGATGTCGCTCGCTTCAGCACCTAAACGGTAACCACCACCAGGGCCGCGAACACTAGCAACTAAGCCAGCTTTACGTAACTTAGAAAAAAGTTGCTCTAAGTAAGATAACGAGATGCCTTGTCGCTCTGAAATATCAGCCAGAGGAACTGGGCTTTTTTGCGAATGCAGTGCTACATCTAGCATAGCTGTTACCGCATATCTTCCTTTAGATGTAAGTTTCATATCACACCGTATCCACATTGTTTATGTGGTTGGAATCTTCCCATACCCGACTAAATTGGTCAAGTATTTAGTTGACTATTTTAGTCAGGTATTCACCCTTAACTATTGTATGGGCTTTATTTGTCGTTTTTGCTCTTCTCAATCGAAGTCAAAATACCGCGAAGTGTGTTGATTTCTTGGAGTTCTGGACGAGCACGGCTAAATAGACGACGTAACTTGTTCATTACCTGACCCGGCTTATCCTTAGAGATAAATTGGGTATCGATGATCACTTTTTCAAGGTGTTCATAGAACATTTCTAGTTCGTCGTGACGTGGGTACTCATCTTGTTGCTGTGGCTGATATTGACTAGCGACCATATCAAGGTGCGCAACACGTACTTCGTAGCTGAGTGTCTGTACTGCCATTGCTAGGTTTAGCGAGCTGTATTCTGGGTTAGCTGGAATACATACATGGTAGTGACACTTCTGCAGTTCATCATTAGTTAAGCCAGTACGCTCACGACCAAAGACTAATGCTACTGGGTGCTTCTGACCTTCAACCGCAAACTTTTCACCACATTCACGAGGCTCAAGCATTGGCCATTCAAGCGTACGAGAACGAGCACTTGAACCCACAACCAAACCGCAGTCTTTTACTGCTTCTTCAAGAGTAGAAACAATCGTCGCGTTTTCTGCGATGTCACCTGCACCAGCAGCCAGTGCTAAGGTCTGCTCGTCAACTTCACATTGAGGGTCTACAAGAACTAATTGACTCAAACCCATCACTTTCATTGCGCGAGCTGCTGATCCGATATTTCCCGAATGAGACGTACCAACCAGAACGACTTTTACATTGTCTAACATGCTATATGACACCACTTTAAAAATAATCGCGAGATATTAACACATAGCAAAGTAAAATGGTCAGACCCTTCGCGGAATGTGAAACCAAGAGTTCAAAAAATAACCACTTCCCTTTTGGTAAAACTTTGGTATACTCGCCGCCGCTTTAAATTGTTCTTTAACATCTTGTGGGAAAAACCATATGCATCCAATGCTAAACATTGCGATACGCGCTGCGCGTAAAGCTGGCAACCATATTGCTAAATCTCTAGAAACAACTGATAAGATCGAAACGTCTCTAAAAGGTAACAACGATTACGTTACTAACATTGCTCAAGAAGCTGAGTACATGATCATTGAGACAATCAAAGCATCTTACCCAGAGCACAGCATTATTTCTGAAGAGAAAGGCCTGACTGAAGGTAAAGACTCTGACGTACAATGGATCGTTGACCCACTAGATGGCACCAACAACTTTGTAAAAGGTTTCCCTCACTTCTCTGTATCTATCGCTGTTCGCATGAACGGTCGTACAGAAGTTGCTTGTGTTTATGACCCAATGCTAAACGAGCTATTCACAGCTCAACGTGGCGCTGGCGCTCAACTTAACAACGCTCGTATGCGTGTGACTCAACTTAAAGACCTTCAAGGTACTGTTCTAGCGACTGGTTTCCCATTCAAGCAAAAACAACACTCTGAATCTTTCATGAAGATCATCTCTGGTCTATTCATCGACTGTGCTGACTTCCGTCGCACTGGTTCTCCAGCTCTTGACCTATGTTACCTAGCAGCTGGCCGTGTTGATGGTTACCTAGAACTAGGCCTTAAGCCATGGGATCTAGCAGCTGGCGACCTAATCGCTCGTGAAGCTGGTGCTATCATGACTGACTTCGCTGGCGGTACTGATTACATGACTTCTGGTAATGTTGTTGCTTCAAGCGCACGTGGTGTTAAGTCTATTCTTAAGCACGTTCGTGAGAACGCTAACGAAGGTATGCTGAAGTAATTCAGGCCTTACGTTAAAGCTCCCTGTTTCAAGGGAGAGCAGAAATTCCAAAGCCTCGCAATCGCGGGGCTTTTTCGTATCTGCGATTCCAAGATGCGAGATGCGAGATGCGAGATGCGAGATGCGAGATGCGAGATGCGAGATGCGAGATGCGAGATGCGAGCAGAATATCGCTTATGACATTAAGTGCAACTCACCTCGACTGCAATTTTTAGAGATTTCCTACAAAATGCAGGCATAAAAAAACCGCTAGTTGCCTAGCGGTTTTTTTGGTTTAGCAAAACTTGTTAAGCCAAGGCCTAAGGCATTTCGTCAAACTCTTCACCTTCTTTTTCCACTTGTGGTGGCATTAGGTGCTCACGCGTAATACCCAACTTCATAGCTAGTGCAGATGCAACGTAGATAGAAGAGTAAGTACCAACCGTAATACCCAATAGAAGTGCAGTTGCGAAGCCGTGAATCATAGCGCCGCCCTGAACGAACAGTGCGATAACTACGAATAACGTGGTACCAGAAGTGATCAATGTACGGCTCAATGTTTGTGTGATTGAGCTGTTCAGTACTTCAGGAGCTTCACCCTTACGCATCTTACGGAAGTTCTCACGGATACGGTCGAATACAACGATGGTATCGTTGAGGGAGTAACCGACTACCGTTAGCAAGGCTGCTACGATGGTAAGGTCTACCTCAATTTGCATTAGAGAGAACACACCAAGTGTGATGATAACATCATGCGCAAGTGCTAATACCGCACCCGCTGCCAAACGCCATTCAAATCGCACTGATACGTAGATCAAGATACAGATAAGAGAAACTAGGATAGCAAGGCCACCAGCTTCTGTTAATTCATCACCCACGTTAGGACCAACGAACTCAATACGACGCATTTCAACTTGCTCACCAGTACCGCTCTCAATAGCAGAAAGGATCTGGTTACCAAGTGTCTCGCCCGCTACGCCATCACGTGGACGTAAACGAACCATTACATCACGAGCTGAACCGAAGTTCTGTACTGTTGCATCACCAAAGCCTTCGGCTTCTAGTGCACTTCGGATATCAGGAAGGTGTGCTGGTTGTTCAAAGCCAACTTCAATCAGAGTACCGCCAGTAAAATCTAGACCCCAGTTCAACGATTTCGTTGTTAGGGTGAAGATAGCAGTACCAATCATCAAGATAGAAAAAACAAAGGCAACCTTTGACCAACGCATAAAGTCGATCATTTTGTCTGCTTTTAGAATCTGAAACATATTAATTCCTAGCCTTAGATCGACAGTTTTTTAACGCGTTTGCCGCCATACATCAGGTTCACGATACAACGTGTTCCGACAATAGCTGTAAACATTGAAGTCAAGATACCGATAGACAGCGTTACCGCGAAGCCTTTAATCGCACCAGTACCCACAGCAAATAGAATGATTGCTGTTAGTAGTGTGGTGATGTTGGCATCGGCGATTGTGCTGAATGCGTTCGCGTAACCTTGGTGAATTGCTTGTTGTGGACTGCGTCCATCTCGAAGCTCTTCACGTATACGCTCAAAGATCAGAACGTTCGCATCGACCGCCATACCGACCGTTAATACGATACCGGCAATACCTGGCAGAGTCATTGTAGCCCCCGGAATCATCGACATCACACCGATAATCAACACCAAGTTAGCCATTAGTGCAACGTTCGCAATCAGACCAAAGCTACGGTAGTAAAGCAGCGTAAATAACATAACTGCAGCCATACCCCAAACCATCGCCATGATACCCATATCGATGTTTTGCTGACCCATAGATGGACCAATCGTACGTTCCTCTACAATCGAGATAGGTGCAATCAGAGCACCAGCACGAAGTAGAAGTGCCAAGTTATGAGCTTCAGCTGTTGAATCGATACCAGTAATACGGAAATTACGACCAAGTGCAGACTGAATCGTCGCTTGGTTAATCACTTCTTCGTGCTTACTTAAGATCACTCGGCCTTCAGGTGTTTTACGACCGCTGTCTTTGTACTCTGCGAATACCGTTGCCATTAGCTTACCGATATTTTGACGAGAGAACGCTGACATCTTGCTACCACCTTCGCTGTCTAGCGAGATGTTAACTTGAGGACGACCATATTCATCAACACTTGAACTTGCATCAGTAATACTTGAACCGCCTAGGATAACGCGTTTCTTAAGTACCACAGGGCGACCATCACGATCTTGCTTGATTTCGCTGCCCGCAGGGGCACGACCAGAAGCGGCAGCGGCTAAGTCAGCACTGCTATCTACTTCACGGAACTCAAGTGTCGCCGTCGCACCAAGAATTTCTTTAGCACGAGCCGTGTCTTGAACACCAGGCAATTCCACTACGATACGGCTAGCGCCTTGACGTTGAACCAAAGGTTCAGCAACACCAAGCTCGTTCACACGGTTACGTAGAATAGTAATGTTTTGCTCTACCGCATAATTGCGGATTTCTTGAAGACGAGTCTCTGTGAAGCTAGCAACCAAAGAAAAACGACCGTTAGATTCAGAATCTACAAACGTCATGTCTTGGTGCTTAGATTGCAGTAGCGATTTCGCTTCAGCAAGTTGCTCTGCGTTACGTAGAATCACTTCAACCGCATCTTTACCAGATGGGCGAATCGCACGGTAACGGATTTTTTCTTCACGAAGTTCGCTACGGAACGCTTCTTCTTGTTGGCCCACCAGCTTTTGCATCGCAGCGTCCATATCCACTTCCATCAAGAAGTGAACACCACCACGTAGGTCAAGACCAAGCTTCATTGGTGCAGCACCAATAGATTCAAGCCAATCAGGAGTTGAAGCCGCTAAGTTTAAAGCAACGATTACGTCTTCATCTAATGCTTCAGTGATGACATCACGAGCACTAATTTGAGAGTCTGTATCGTTAAAGCGAACAAGAATGGAACCGTTTTCTAGAGCAACGGATTTAGTAGAAAGGTTTTCAGCTTCAAGAGCATTGGTGACAGCATCCAGCGTAGACATATCTACAGAGGCGCCACGCGCCCCTGTAACTTGAACTGCCGGATCTTCACCGTATATATTCGGAAGTGCGTACAACGCAGCGATGGCGATAGTAAACACCACCATCAGGTACTTCCATAACGGGTAACGGTTTAGCACAGCGAGGATCCTCTAGCTGTTTATAGAGATTTCAGAGTACCTTTTGGTAGCACTGCTGTAACGAAGTCTTTCTTGATAACTACTTCGTTGTTTGCATTCAGTTCGATAGCAACGTAGTCGCTGTCTTCTGCAATCTTAGTGATCTTGCCGATTAGGCCGCCGCTTGTAAGAACTTCATCACCTTTGCCCATAGAAGACATAAGGTTCTTGTGCTCTTTAACACGCTTAGCTTGTGGACGGTAGATCATGAAGTAGAAGATCACAGCGAACATACCTAGCATGATAAGCATTTCGAAACCGCCGCCTGCTGGTGCACCTTCTGCTGCTGCGTGAGCTTGAGAAATAAACATTTAAAACATCCTCTATTTATATTTTCGTAATTGTTTGTCTAATTGGGTTGCATCCCTTTATTTTCAAGCCCCATCACTCGGAAGAGAGATAGGGCTCGCAAAAAAGAAATACTAAGATTCTTTACCTAGTGGTGGCACTTCACGCCCCATTCTTGCGTAGAACTCTGCAACGAACTCTTCAAAGCGGTCTTCATCGATAGACTGACGAATGTCTGACATTACTCGTTGGTAGAAACGCAGGTTATGAATCGTGTTCAGTCGAGCACCTAGGATTTCGTTACAACGATCCAAATGGTGTAAGTACGACTTGCTGTAGTTCTTACAAGTGTAACAGTCACACTCTGAATCTAGTGGTGTTGTATCGGTTTTATGCTTCGCATTACGGATCTTGATCACACCTTCAGTCACAAACAGGTGGCCGTTACGTGCATTTCGCGTTGGCATTACACAGTCAAACATGTCGATACCACGACGAACACCTTCAACTAGGTCTTCTGGTTTGCCTACGCCCATTAGGTAACGTGGCTTATCTTCAGGCAGTTGAGGACATGTGTGCTCAAGAATACGGTGCATATCTTCTTTTGGTTCGCCTACTGCTAGGCCGCCAACTGCGTAACCGTCAAAACCAATTTCAGTTAGGCCCTTAACAGATACATCACGAAGGTCTTCGTACACACCACCTTGAACGATACCAAATAGTGAATTCGGGTTTTCAAGTTTGTCGAAGTGGTTACGTGAACGCTCAGCCCAACGAAGAGACATCTCCATTGAGTCTTTTGCTTCTTTGTGTGTCGCTGGGTAAGGCGTACACTCGTCAAAGATCATTACGATGTCTGAACCTAAGTCTTTTTGGATTTCCATAGACTTCTCAGCGTCCATGAAGATCTTGTCACCGTTTACAGGGTTACGGAAGTGAACACCCTCTTCAGTGATCTTACGCATTGCACCTAGGCTGAATACTTGGAAGCCGCCTGAATCAGTCAGGATAGGACCGTGCCAGTTCATGAAATCGTGCAAGTCACCGTGCATCTTCATGATTTCTTGACCAGGACGTAGCCATAGGTGGAATGTGTTACCTAATAGAATTTCAGCGCCTGTGTCTTTCACTTCTTCAGGTGTCATACCTTTTACAGTACCGTAAGTACCTACAGGCATGAATGCTGGGGTTTCAACGGTACCGCGTTCAAACTGAAGTTGACCACGACGTGCGCCGCTATTAGTTTTTTTAAGTTCGTATTTTAATTTCACGAAGCCTCCAATATGCCAGAGAAACAATCTGACTGTTAATTCAGAACCTTAAGCCAAACAAAAGTTCAGTCCAGTGGGTTCTATGAGGAGCGGTCGCGTATTCCTTGCGAGAGATTAGACAGACACCCTGCCCGACTCCTAGCTTACTGCTAGCACCCGTAAATTCTTATGTATATCGTTTATAACTAGCTTAAATCAGCTTGTTTTCTTATTGATGAACATGGCATCACCGTAGCTGAAGAAACGATACTCGCTCTTCACTGCGTGATCGTATGCGCCCATCACATTGTCGTAACCTGCAAATGCACTCACCAACATAATCAGCGTTGATTCTGGTAAGTGGAAATTGGTAATCAAGCAATCCACCAACTGGTATTCGTAACCAGGGAAGATAAAGATTTCAGTGTCACCGAAGAATGGAACTAACTCTGTGCCTTTCTTCAATGCATCTTGCGCTGCGCTCTCTAAAGAACGAACCGATGTTGTACCAACGGCAATAATGCGTCCGCCACGCGCTTTTGCAGCCGCCACGGCATCAACCACTTCTTGCGGCACTTCAACGTACTCAGCATGCATGTGGTGGTCATTGATGTTGTCTACTTTAACGGGCTGGAATGTACCGGCGCCAACGTGAAGCGTCACGTAGGCAAACTCAACACCTTTCTCTTTCATGTCTGCCATTAGCTTGTCATCAAAATGAAGACCCGCTGTTGGAGCGGCAACCGCACCTGGCTTCTCATTATAGACGGTCTGGTAACGCTCTTTATCTGCGTCTTCATCTGGACGATCAATATAAGGAGGTAGCGGCATATGACCAACACTGTTAAGAATCTCTAAAACGCTTTGGTCAGATGTGAAATGGATTTCAAATAACGCATCATGTCGCGCCACCATTTCAGCTTCATACTCATCGTTCTCACCAAGGAATAATTTAGTGCCCGGCTTAGGTGATTTAGAACAACGAACATGCGCTAGAATACTTTTCTCATCAAGCATACGCTCAACCAGCACTTCAAGCTTACCGCCTGATGCCTTGCGACCGAATACACGAGCAGGAATCACGCGCGTATTATTAAAAACAACAAGATCGCCTGGCTCAACCAAGTCTAAAACGTCTTTAAACGAACCATCTGTCAGGTTGCCATTATTGCCGTCTAATTTAAGCAGGCGGCTTGCTGTACGCTCTTCTTGAGGGTAGCGAGCAATAAGTTCATCTGGTAGGTCAAAGTGAAAATCTGAAACTTGCATGTGTCTAGTCTTGTCTTAGTTGATGAGATTTGTGCTGTTGACGAATAATAAATCGTTGTCGCTAATCAATCGTTACAGTAAGTAAACTGATACCGTAAACAAAGCGCAAACACGACTAAAAATTTCGCAGTGGGCTAGTATAGGCACACGAGCCGCAATAGCAAGGTTTACAGCTATGGATTATTGTAAAGAGGCGTAAAATAATGCTACCGATTAACCGCTTCAAGTTAGAGAATTAGTTGCATAAAACTCCCTCAAAAATGCGCCAGCTCTCAGTTATTTATTGGATAAAAAACTATAGTGATAGCAACAAATAAAAAATAAGGAGGTTCGTATGATCAAGGTTGAAGATATGATGACTCGCAACCCTCATACTCTATTGCGCTCACACTCACTGGCCGATGCTAAGCACATGATGGAAGCGCTTGATATCCGCCATATCCCAGTCGTCGATGCCGACAGAAAGCTGCTTGGTGTGGTTACTCAGCGAGATGTTCTCGCAGCTCAAGAATCAAGCCTACAAAACATCCCACAAGCTCAATCTTTTACCCTTTCAACACCACTCAACGACATCATGCACAAAAGCGTCATGTCGGTAGAACCACGTGCTGGATTAAAAGAGTCAGCTATTTATATGCAGAAACACAAAGTGGGCTGTTTACCTGTCGTCGATAACCACGAACTAGTCGGTATCATCACGGACAGCGACTTCGTCACAATCGCGATTAACTTGCTAGAGCTACAGGAAGAAGTAGAACCGGAAGAGGCTGAAGTAGAGTAGAACTCGAAAGCCATAAAAAGAGCCTCATAAAACGATGAGGCTCAAAGTTAGGTTATTTATGTTGTTATAAAGGACCAGATTCGCCGCTGCAAATTGAGGCACGTCGAGCCTTCAGGTTGTGCTGCACTATCACTTGGATATCATCAATCGCTTCAGTTTCAACAATGTCACCATATTCGTCACCTAACTGAAGAGACAACCTCCACCCTGAAGCTGCTACACTTCTCTCTTTAAATGAATAAGTTGGGTTAAGGAGCTCTTTATTATCATGATAGCCAGTCATGATATTAGCGCTCATATGCTGTTTAAAACTGCTTTTAGATACAACACCGTTATTGGAAATATCTGAAAAACGTGTTGAATAGGGAATCAAATCTTCTTTAAGCCCTTCGCCATCATCAGTTAACATTCCTGGAATACGACTACGCATGTAGTTATTACCACCATAAGTAAGAAGTGCGCGAGTTGCAGATTCACCCGATATGTCATAATTGATTGCAAGGTTAATCGAAATCCCGTCAATTTTATCTGAGTAATTCCCAGCAACTTCTAAACACATCACATCATCTTCGTTGCCAAGTATCGGGCCATGAAAAAGGTTCGTTTTAGGAAAGTGTTTCACGGTACTGAACTCTACAGTTAACCATTTATCAAAGCCAAAGTTACGAGAAAGCAGCTTTAACTTTGCGTTAAACGCTTCATCTGCAGTCAACATATCTCCGCTACCATCAGGAGCAGGGTAGTAAATGGTTTTCCCACCATGATTATCGATGTAACCAAAAACATGTTCCTTTAGGGAAATAACATCCGTCACTTTCTGGCCGAATGGCGTATACCTCTTATCGTCAAAACGCTTTAATGCATCTAAGTAAGCGGTTGATTGCTGTGTATCTTGGAGCTTAAACACAAAGTTTTTATCAAAACCCTCAAGGCGATCATAAAACGACTCCTGCCATTTATACTCAAGTGCTTGTACAGCATAAAAAAGCCATTCTTGAAGGTTAGAGAACTGTGATTCAGCTCGAGATGTTTCAACGGTCAACGCACTGAAATTCAGCGGATTAGCATAAGAGCGTTCAGATTTAAGATGTTCATTTTGTCCTATTTGAGCAACCAAACGTTGAGCTTCTGCACTAAAGGCTACCAATCTATCGGCATCATCAACTAAATTAGAAAGCGACTTAGCCATATCAGCTTTAGCAGTTTCTAGCTCTAACGTTAGTTCCTTAATCCGACCTTCTGTAAAGACATCTAATTGCTCTGCTCGTAAGCCTTTGATTCTTGAGCGCTCGAGCAAAGCCAACTTCTGAATATATAATTCAGCTTCAATGGAGCTTCCCTTCAAAGCGCCTTGTAAGCTTTCAATTGCAGAAAATGTCGATGACAAGTCGGTGGAACCGATATCATTCAAAAAGCGACCTAAGGTATCAAGAGAGCGCTTAACTTCTTCGGAAGACAGCACTGAATTCATATCCAAAGTCGACTTTTGGCTTTCATCAATTAAGCTTTTGAAAGGAATATCATTGAGACCCAACTTAACCGTAATCTCACCGATCGCATTGTTAACATCCTTATCTTGCTCAATACGTTCAATTTCTTTCGATATGTTTTTCAACACCTCACTATGAAGTCTATAGGCTCGTTCAACTTCGGTCTTTGTAGCTTGAACGCTTTTCAACTGGTAGCCAATTAAGCTTCCTTGACGTTGACTCTCGGTCTGCTCTTTACAAGGTCTAACATCCGAGTCGACCGAACATCCGAGTAAAGTAAACAATCTTGCCTTTAATCGGTCATTTTCTTGAGCGAAGTTTCGTGTAAATGAATCCAATTGGTAGTGGTAATCAACACGCTCTTTTTGAGCTTTATTCAATGAATATTCTAATGAGTGTGACATCCCACCTAACACTTTTTCCAAAGACTCGAATGAGCTGTTCCCAATATTATCTTGCGAGTTGTAATCAGGCATCAACAAAACAAAATCATCAGGCAGCCCTAAATAGTTAGCTCCACCTTCGAGCCAGTTGGCTACAGATTTCAAATCAACAATGTTGCCTTTAAATTTATCAAGCTCAGAGGACAACATTATATGGGTATAGGAATCAGCGCCTAACAAACGACGTAGCTCCTTCTCTTTTAAAGAAACTCGCTCAAGCAGTGAGCTTGCTTCATATGCAAGCTTAGATTCTTTCTCTGCAGAGCTCGCCGATACTGCCTTTAATTTACTGAGTTGTAATTGCTGAGACAATAACTCATTCATTAACTGATAAGCTAATAAAGCATCTTTATAACCTGTAATTAAAAGGTCTTCTTGATATACAGGTAATGACTGCCCTTTGTCATTTAGGTATCGAGCGCTTTTCACATCACGAAATGGCTGCGAACTAGCAAATGTTTGAGGGTGGTTTTCGATCAACTTCCAATAGCTATCAAAAGCATTTAATAGAATATCGAAAGATTGTTGACGGTATTTTTCTACAGTTGAAGTGCTCGCTTGCTCAATCCACTGTATTCTAGCTTGGTCAGTAGAACGATTAGCCAAAATAAAATCGGCTGTAGCGCGATCATAATAAATATCAAAAAGTACCGCTTCTAAACCTTCCATGTCGGAAGTTTCGATAACGAGGTTTTCAATAGTTTCAACTGCATCGTCAGCTTGACGTTTTTCTGCAATACCCCATAAAGAATCGAAAGGTGCTCCTTCTCTAACTTCAGATAGTGCAACGATAATCTCGCCACTTTTTGGATCGAGAGTAAACATACGTTCCAAATAACGAAAAGCTGTTAAGTCCTTATTTTCAATATTTTTGGCATACTGAGGATACAATTTCGATAAAGTTTCTTCGATGACTGTATGCTGATTAGAAAGTTGAGGTAGGGTTGACCAACAAGGTTCACCTTCAATAAATTCCTGATAACAATTTCGCTCTAAATTTACCTCATCGAACAAATCGTTCCCGTTTTTATCACCTGAAGCATTAGCCATTCCTGACAATAAGAAGAAGGGTGCAACGAGCCCTACCAAACGTTGTTTAGTATCATTCATAATTATTCTTTTGATTTTATTTTTGACTAATTAGTAAATAACATCATCGTCATTTACTTTACCTTGCTAACAATAAAAGTTATTTATTATTAGCAAGGCTTACTATCCATACGGAGAATACAACATCAACTTTTATAAAATGCAATTACCATTAACTTAATTAGGATCACATTTCCTAGCAAGTAGAATGACAAAAAGGATAATAAAATCGAAGGTTAATTAGATAATGAAAAAATCGCCCCCGAAATATACAATTAGAAATGATGTTTTGTTCAATTATTCGTAAAAATAAAAGAGCGGCTTACATAGCCGCTCAAAGGTAGGTTTTATCTATTTGTACGCTGCGCTTTAAAGTAGCTCAGAAACCACATCAGCTAACTGATGGAAGGTTTCACGGCGTGACGAGCTTGGTCGCCAAACAAGGCCGATGTCTCGGTACGCTTGCTGGCCCGGAGGGTCGATAACCACTAAGTTCTGATTTTCCAGCAATCCGTGATCAATAGCCATTTGCGGAATAAAGGTAGTACCCAAACCGTTCGCTACCATTTGCACCAATGTGTGCAAGCTAGTTGCTGTGAACGGGTTTATCTTCTCTTTATCGGTTAACTTACAGGCTGATACCGCATGCTCGGTTAAGCAGTGTTCATTTTCCAATAGAAATACAGATTCGTCTGGCAAGTCGTCATATTTAATTGGGACACGAATACCGTCAGCTTGATTGCGACTGATCACCATTCTGAAAGTGTCTTGCCCAACCACTTTGCTTTCCATGTTGTCGATATCGACAGGCAGAGCAAGAATCAATACATCTAATTCACCATGGCGCAGTGCAGCAAGTAAGTTCGTTGTCGTGTCTTCACGTAGTAGCAAGTTTAGCTGCGGGAAACGATGGTTGGCTTCTTGTACTAAATCACACAAAAGAAATGGCGCAATGGTAGGAATACACCCTACTCGTAGCTGCCCTTGCATCGCATCTCCATTACATAAGTTTCCAAGTTCAACCAAGTCTTGCCCTTTCGCCAATAACTCTCGGCCATGCTTCACCACCAGCTCTCCCGCTTGAGTGAAAACGAGCGGGCTCTTTTTATCCTTCTTTTCATACAGAGGACAACCGATCAGTTCTTCTAGATTTTGGATACCTTTACTGAGCGTCGATTGGCTAACGAAACAGCGATCTGCGGCGTCGCTAAAGTGGCGTGTTTCGTGAAGAGTAACAAGATAGTGAAGTTGCTTAAGACTTGGCCATTTATTCATGAAATTACTTTGTAATATGAGTAGGATAAGTTACACGAAGGTCCTAAGACCTGAGAAAAGGACAAAGAATAAACTCATCGCTTTTTTCGATGAACTTAATCTATTTAATTCGCTTTTTTCTATAGTACCGATTGTACTATAGTTTGTCGCGTAGAAACGGAGCCCAAACAAAGATGTGTTGGGCCAACTAATTTTTTAGGAGATTCCAAAATGGTACTAGTAGGTCGTCAAGCCCCTGACTTTACTGCAGCAGCTGTTCTAGGTAACGGTGAGATCGTTGATAACTTCAACTTCGCAGAATTCACTAAAGGTAAGAAAGCGGTTGTTTTCTTCTACCCACTAGACTTCACTTTCGTTTGTCCTTCAGAGCTAATCGCTTTCGACAACCGTCTAGAAGATTTCCAAGCTAAAGGCGTTGAAGTAATCGGTGTTTCTATCGATTCTCAATTCTCTCACAACGCATGGCGTAACACTGCTATCGCTGACGGCGGTATCGGTCAAGTTAAATACCCTCTAGTTGCTGACGTTAAGCACGAGATCTGCAAAGCATACGATGTTGAGCACCCAGAAGCAGGCGTTGCTTTCCGTGGTTCTTTCCTAATCGACGCTGACGGTCTTGTACGTCACCAAGTAGTTAACGATCTTCCACTAGGTCGTAACATCGATGAAATGCTACGCATGGTAGACGCACTAAACTTCCACGAGAAGAACGGTGAAGTTTGTCCTGCACAATGGGAAGAAGGTAAATCAGGTATGGACGCATCTCCAAAAGGTGTTGCAGCATTCCTATCTGAGCACGCTGACGACCTAAGCAAGTAATTACATTCTTAAGCCCGACTCAACACGGGTTAATGGTTGGATGAATCTCTTTAAAGAGAAATAAAGCATAAGCTAACAGCGCAAAGCGCACCGCCAATCAGTTAAGAAGTAAAGTCTTATTCAAAGCCCGAAGTTAACGCTTCGGGCTTTTTGTTTTTACGCACTTTGGTAACCATTGAATCCATGCTCTCTTTCACAATGAATAGAGGTAACCGCAAAGCGAAACTTTACCCCTATTTTCCTCTATCGCTACCTATTCAGAATCGTCTCAAGATTGCTATGATTTCCTCTGTCTCAATTTGAACGAGTAAAATATCATGAACATCGAAATTGAAGTTTGTATCGATAACCTAGAATCCTTACACAATGCCCTAGCAGGCGGAGCTAATCGGATTGAGCTCTGCTCTTCACTGGCACTTGGTGGATTGACTCCGAGCTTCGGAATGATGAAGCAAGCCGCTCGTATCTCGTCGGTTCCCGTGTATGCCATGATTCGCCCAAGGCAAGGCGACTTCATTTTCGACGATGACGATATGATGTGCATGCTTGATGATATCCAAGCAGCAACTGATGCTGGCTTAGATGGTGTGGTGTTAGGTGTGCTTACCGCTCAAGGTGAAATAGACATGGTTGCGATGAAAACACTAACCTCAAAAGCCCACCAGCTAGAGCTTGGCGTGACCTTTCACCGTGCTATCGACCAACTTAAGGATTACCAAAAAGCGCTAGAACAGATTATAGAGCTTGGCTGTGAACGTGTTTTAACTTCAGGCTTGGCAAGTAACGCAGAGCAAGGAAAAGACATTCTCAAGGAAATGGTTACGCTCACTCAAGGCCGCTTAGACATTATGGCAGGGGCAGGCGTTACCGCTGAAAATGGCCGAGAAATTCTTAAGCACACTGGCGTTCAAGCGCTGCATCTATCAGGCAAGTCGACAAGACCAAGCCTCATGACGCAAGCCTCTCAAGCTCAAATGGGGCACGACGACGTAGACGACTACTTAATCCCAGTAACGAGCACGGCAAAGATTCAAGACCTGATAGTCTCGCTTAACAAATAGATAAACACCCGAGAGCTGACTAAGCACCAACACAACATGGCTAGTAAAAGCTTAGAAGTCACGTATATTAATAGACTCGATATAGCGACTCATGGAATGTTATGGCTAAGGATCTATTCAGCTCTCTTGATTTAAACCTATTGCGCACCTTTTTGATTGTTTACCAGGAAAAAAACACCAGAAAGGCAGCAGAGCGTTTATTCGTTTCTCAGCCCGCAGTGAGTCAAGCTCTACAAAAACTGCGTCATCACTTTTCGGATGATCTATTTGTGAAAGTGCATGGAGGGCTGCAAGCTACTGCTTTTTCGGAACAACTAGCTAACGAGATAACACCTCATCTCGACGGCCTAATGACAGCCGTTAACTCCTCAAGTGCATTCGACCCTACAGAGATTGATTACCCTATAAAAATAGCACTATCTCCAGTCGTACTGTCTTGCTTATCTGGAACCTTGTACAAAGAAATCCTGACCCAAGCTCCGAACTCTAAGCTAGAGCTCACAAGTTGGACAACATCGTCAGCTGAAGATATTCAAAAAGGGGAAGTTTTACTCGGGGTAGCGTATGAACTGCCAAACCGATCGAAGGAAATCTATGCCAAGCAATTGGTAGAAGTGACTGGACGCCTGATTGTTAGAAAAGATCATCCGATACAAAAGACATTGGTAACTCCACAAGAGTTAGCGGGCTACGATATCGCCTCATTAATATCCCCAGGTTGGAACGACAACTTCAGTCGAGCCTCCCAAATTCTAGGCGACCTTTCCATCCCACATAAGATCGGGTTTCGTTCTGAAATCATCATGGCCATTCTAGACGTATTAGATAACTCAGACATGTACTTACCTCATTCAGATCTATTCCCTATCGACAAATACCCTAACCTAAGAGCCATCGATGTCTTGATTACAGATGAGTACAAGAAGGTTGCTGTCTACAGCCATATCCATACCAAGAACCGGAACAACCCTCTTTTACTCTGGTTATTCGATGTTATTCAAAATGCATTGAAGATGCAGATTAATAAGAATTGCTTATCATAGATATATAAACACCTACTTAGAATAACAATAAAACACTGTTTAATATTCATTCCATAGACACGGAGTCAATCAATTAAACCATAGTAAGGATGCTCAATATCAAGTTTATTGAGAGTGTTATGAAATTATTTAAAACTGCCGCGACAATCATTGCCTTATCTACAACAACCGCAGCTTATGCAAATACAGACTACTCGGGACATCGTGTAGGATTAGGCTTTACCTCTAGTGAAGTTGACCACCTTGATTCAGATTACTCTAACAGCGACTTAGGCAATGGCCTTAAGTTGGAGTACGGCTATGACATCAATCGAATTGTTGGTGTGAATATTTCGATGGATACCAGCAAAGACGACGAGAGTTACTATGGATATGGGTACGATTCTAAAGTGTCAACGTTCAAAATTGACTCAGATATTGGCTACGCTTTCTTACTAAATGGCTTCAGTATTAAACCTTACGGTGCTATTGGTGTTGCTCGTGTCGAAGAAAAACTTACTTTAAAAGAGCCGGGAGGTAGCATTACTCTGAAGGACAAAGAAACATCACTTCTATTGGGAACTGGTGTTCGAGCTAACTTTGATTTCGGCCTATACAGTGACCTGCGTTTCAACTTCATCATGATGGATGATTACGACATCGACCAATTATCAATCACCTTTGGTTACAAGTTCTAAAACCAAACGATTCGACTCTAAATTCATTGCAGCCAAGGACGGCTATATGCTCTAGGTATTGTTATGAAGATAAAAACTCCCCTGCTTTTGCTTGCCTTACTTTCGACTTCAGCCTCTGCAACCGGTCTTCACCTTTCACCAGAATTTAAAATAGGTCTGTATCATGGGTTTGGTGTTCAAGTTGGCGTGAGCCATGTCGCGGATCTAGGTGCGGTTTACTTAAGCTACTCAGATATTTGGTATGAAAGCGACCGTTATGATGAAACGGTAAATTCGTATCGAGTTGGCATACAGAACATGTTTGGTTCAAAGCAGGTACATGGCTTTCAAGCTGAGATTGGATTCGCTGATTATGACGGTGAGAAAACACGCTCAGGTGTCACTGAAAGGAAAACGGCGACAGGCTTAAGTTTAGGTGGTGCTTACGTGTATCAAGCTAATTCAGTATTGGCCTTGAGAGCCGGCGCAGACTTAAATATTTTTGATCACAATAAGACTTTCGTGCCTTATAACACCACCATCAACCTCAACCTAGGGGCAATCATACGCTTCTAGATTGATTAGGTTTTTAAGATAAGACCGCTATCGTAAAACGTCATCTAGGCTTTGCTCTCCTAGGTGACGAACATCTTTACCTTTCACAAAATAGATGATGTATTCACAAATATTCTGACAACGATCCCCTACACGCTCAATAGCTCGTGCAGACCACATCACTTGTAAGATGTTAGGAATGTTCTTTGGATCTTCCATCATGTAAGTCATTAACTGGCGAATCACAGCTTCGTATTCAGCATCAAGCTTGTCATCAAGTTTATGCACTTCGGCTGCCGCATCTACATCCATTCGTGCAAAAGCATCCAAAACCTGATGCAGCATGGTAATCGCTTGTCGACACAGTGGTTCTAAAGACACATGGAATTTTTGTTCTTTAGTCGAAGGGATCTCGATAGCACCTTGCGCTATTTTAGAAGCAACGTCACCAATACGTTCCAGATCAGTAATGGTCTTGATGATCGCCATAATCAAGCGCAAATCTTTCGCTGTTGGCTGACGCTTGGCAATGATTCGCGTACATGCCTCATCAATCGACACTTCCATCGCATTTACTTTATGGTCGTCACGAATGACTTTTTTAGCCAACTCCACATCATCTTTGTGAAGCGCTTGCATCGCAAAAGAAAGCTGCTGCTCCACTAACCCGCCCATAGTAAGTACATGAGTACGGATAGACTCTAATTCAACATTGAATTGTCCTGAGATGTGGCGACCAAAATGCATGTCAGCTCCTTAAAGAAATGAATTAAGCCGTTTACATAAGAGTGGCTCAGCTCTATATGGCGCGAACGATCACGTTAGCCATATCTACCAGTAATGTAGTCTTCCGTTTGATTTTTCAATGGTGACGTGAATATTGAATCCGTATCTGAGTACTCGATCAATTTTCCCATATGAATAAACGCAGTGTGGTCACTCACACGAGCGGCCTGTTGCATGTTATGGGTCACGATCACTACGGTGTATTGCGTTTTTAGATCGTTGATCAACTCTTCAATCGTCAGAGTAGAAATCGGATCCAAGGCTGATGTCGGTTCATCAAGCAAAAGTACTTCCGGCTCAATTGCCACCGCGCGAGCGATGACCAAACGCTGTTGCTGACCACCTGATAAACCAAAGGCATTTTCATGCAAACGATCTTTTACTTCATCCCATAGCGCCGCGGCACGTAATGAACGCTCAACAGCATCATCTAAGTCACGGCTGTTGGTCACGCCTTGTAGTCTCAACCCGTACACCACATTCTCATAAATCGATTTAGGAAAAGGATTCGGGCGTTGAAATACCATACCAACACGGCGTCGTAAGGTCGCAACATCAACCTTAGGGTGATAAACGTTATTACCGTACAACTTCACTTTGCCAGATACTCTACAACCTTCGACAAGATCGTTCATACGGTTAATACAACGAAGCAGTGTCGATTTGCCACAACCAGAAGGGCCGATAAAAGCCGTCACCTGCCCTTTCGGTATCGTCATTGATATATCATCAAGCGCCTGAGCTTCTTTATAGTATAGGTTCAGGCCCTCAATCGAGATGGCTGTTTGCTCTTCAGTTAGGTTGTGCACATCTAAAGGTGCTTGATAACCCAAGGTTTCATTAATTGAGAACATCTTAATCTTGTCCTAAGGTTCGGTACTTTTCACGCAAGTTATTTCGAATGTTAATTGCCGTTAAGTTCAACCCAACAATCACGGTAACCAGCAAAAATGACGTTGCGTAAACTAGAGGTCTTGCTGCTTCTATGTTTGATGTTTGGAAGCCCACATCATAGATATGAAAACCTAAATGCATAAATTTTCGGTCGAGGTGTACATACGGGAACTGCGCATCGACAGGTAAGCTCGACGCTAGTTTCACTACACCCACCAGCATTAATGGCGCCACTTCTCCCGCAGCACGAGCCACAGCCAGAATAAGCCCAGTAATAATCGCAGGGCTCGCCATGGGTAAAACGATTCGCCACAATGTTTCAGATTGGGTTGCGCCCAAAGCTAAAGAACCGTGTCTCACAGAGCTTGGGATTCGAGTTAAGCCTTCTTCGGCGGTCACAATAACAACAGGCAATGTTAACACAGCCAGCGTTAATGCCGACCACAACAGACCCGGCGTACCAAACGTCGGAGCAGGTAAGCGCTCTGCATAGAATAACGAGTCTATCGAGCCACCAATGGTGTAAACAAAGAAACCTAAGCCAAATACACCATAAACGATGGATGGCACACCCGCTAAGTTTATGACTGCTATGCGAATCAAGCGAGTTAACGCGTTATTTTTTGCGTATTCGTGTAGATAAATCGCGGCAATGACACCAAGCGGCATCACGACGATCGACATGATAAGCACTAAGAGTACCGTACCGAAAATTGCAGGGAACACGCCACCTTCAGAGTTAGATTCTCTAGGGTTTTCAGATAAGAACTTCCAGACCTGCTCGCACCAATGCAGCACTTTCTCTGGATAAGTCATCTGGTTAGGAAACCAGAAGTCTAAGATCTCACTCAGTGGAACCTCGACGACTTTGCCCGTCATATCTTCAACAATCAGAGCATCAAGGTTGAGCTGTTGCCTAAGAGAATCAAGTTGATACTCTCCAGAGGCGAGCTCTTGACCTAAAGCCAAACGTTTAGATTCCAGCTCTTGTCGCTCTTGCTCGGATAGGTTGTCATTAAGCTCTTTTTTACGCTTTTTTAAACGTAACTGCTCCAACGACCAACTAGTCGTTCGAACCGTTTGGTTAACAATCTTTTGAATTTCATCACGCAATGTATCTGCGTGAGTTAAACCTTTGACCAGTTCTTTCTCGATGTCATCGGTTAGAACACCGTCTGCACTCCTAAAGCCAACCGGTTTTCCGAAAAAGTAGCCACCGCGGCTACGCTCGATCACTGCCCACTCTTTTGGCGTCGTCGGTTCTTTCAGGTTTACCTCAAGAATTGACACAAAGTCTGCAGGGTACAATTCACGGTTAGCGATCTTGATGCTCAGACGTCGAACTAACCCTTTATCGATGATCTCTTGTGGTAACTTCTTATCCTGCACATTCGACAGTTGTTCAACCGGAATATATTTACGTTCATAAAGTTGACCAATTAAACGATTCTTCGCCATCTCTTGATGTTGAAATGGCACATTGGCAAGGCTTTCTGTCTCATTCACTTGCCACTGATAAAGAGGCGCAGGCCAGAAATAGGTCAGCCCTTTCCAACCAATGAACAAGATCAAGCCAAGTACCGACAGCATACTAATACTAACGGCACCACCAGTTAGCCATATCCAAGGAGATCCCGATTTAATCCACTTAAACATGAAGAGGCTCTCTTACTGGTTGCGATTGACGATTCAGATAAAAATTATAAAGCACGGTATTTATCTCGCAGCCTTTGTCTAACCCATTCCGCAATCGAGTTCACGGCGAAGGTAAAGACGAATAGAAGTAACGCAGCTAAGAACAGCAGTCTAAAGTGAGGGCTGCCAACCTCTGATTCTGGAAGCTCAACCGCAATCGTCGCAGACAGTGTTCGCATCCCCTCAAGAATATTCCAGTCCATGATTGGCGTATTACCAGTCGCCATTAACACGATCATAGTCTCACCAACCGCTCTGCCCAAGCCCATCATTATTGCTGAGAAAATACCGGGACTCGCAGTAAGCAGAACAACATAGATCAGAGTTTGCCAAGGTGTAGCACCTAGCGCCAAAGAACCGTCCGACAGGTGTTTAGGCACTGAGAAAATAGCATCTTCTGCGATAGTAAAAATGGTCGGGATAACCGCGAAGCCCATCGCGAAACCAATCACGAGCGCGTTACGCTGATCAAAATCGATTCCGTGGCGATTTAAGAAGAGTTTGATATCACCAGCAAACAGTAGTGATTCAATTTTCCCACCAAAGTTAAGCACGACCACTGTAGTCACAATCAACACCGGAACCAGAATAAGTGCGTGCCAACCATTAGGGAAACGGCTCACCCAGTCTTGTGGTAAGCAATACCAAATTAAGCCAACAACCAGGGTGCTAAGAGGCAACACCAATAGCAGTGACACAATGGCGGTTAAATGCGTTTCCACGATAGGAGCAAACCATAAGCCCGCGATAAATCCGATGATAACGGTCGGCAATGCTTCCATTAATTCAATCGAAGGTTTTACCACTCGACGCATCTTAGGTGTCATAAAGTAAGCGGTATAAATGGCACCAAGTACCGCAATAGGCACGGCGAACATCATTGCAAACAACGCCGCTTTAAGCGTACCAAAAGTCAAAGGCACTAAGCTGAACTTACCTTCAAAATCATCATTCGCAGAAGTGGATTGCCACACATACTGAGGCTCTGGGTAGCTCTCGTACCACACCTTTTTCCATAACGATGAAAACGATATTTCAGGATATGGGTTATCAACCAATGCAAGACTAATAACGCCATCACTCAGCGTTGCGAGATGAAGCTCGTTGGCAGACATAGCCGCAAGTTGTGGCGACTTCTTGTAAGCTTTCTCAAACAGAGATAACTTTTCACTGGTCGTGTAGTGACTCTGAATCGTGCCATTCTTATAGAAGCTGTAAAAGCCTTTGCGGTAGGTATCGGGCAGTAAGAACTGAACCTCAGAAGGCAGTTTAAAATCACGGATGTGAGTCAGGCTACGCTGCTCATTGCTCAATACATCAAACCATTGAGAGACTCGCCCATCGAAATGACTCACGAGCAGAGAATAAGCACCAGACAACAAGTCAATATTCTTAACGGCATGCTGCTCATCACCTAAACTTAAATCGATCACTTCTCGAACCGAGAACTTGTTCGCTTCCGCAGTTAGAACCGTAAGGTCAGAAGCGTTTCGAAGATACAAAGTATGCCCGTTAGGTGTCATTAAAAGCTGGTCTTGCTGACCAAACTCTTTCGATAACCATTGAGAGTTAATCTCTGAGTATTCACCCGTTAGCGACGCTTGATACCATTTCACCAAGATGCGTTTATCGGACAACTGAGCCACCAGCGTCAGATGATTATTGTCAGTCGCAAATGTTAGCTTCTCAATGCTCAAGCCATCACTCAACGCAGTGCCATCTAAAAAATCAAATGGTTGGCTTTTGGGTTGAAGGTAATTAATGCGAGGGCTAGCTGCTTGCCCTTTTACGGCAAGAGGCTTTGAAAATTCAGGTTGAAACAACTGAACTTGGCCTTGGCGGTTAGCAAAGGCAAACCAATTGTCTGCTGGTGTGCTTCGAGCAAACGCGACCGAGTCTTGAATAATTGATTCAGAAAAGTACGGCGCAGATTGGGAGTTATCGAGAGTCCAATAATCGACAGAGCCATCACGATCGATCACTAACGCATGTTGCCCATACTCATCGATCGTCATTGCGATCGGATCTTGCACGATCACAGGTTGGACTTTTTGATCGGTCTCTAAACTTGAGTCAGCGAAGATCGGAAGAATGACCATCGCTAGGTAAATAAAGATCAGAACAAGTGCTGCCAGCACGCTCACACCGCCTAATGTCACTGCAAAACGCATAAGACGGTCTTTCAACCATCTCTTTTTATCTCGTTTTTTCAATGAAAGTTCGGCTGCGGCCATCTGTCTATCTACCTTTTTTGAGCTAATATCATAATATTTCGTTTACATGACAATTATATTACAACTCACATTAAACAACTGAAAATAATAGTAAGTTTTATTGAAACTGTAGAGTGAAATAATACCGTAACAAAAACAGCATACTCTGCTCATTTTTTACAATTTGAGTAATCTCACACTCTTTAAGATGTCTAGGATTGATTATGAACGCTGAAAAGCTCTATATAGAAAAAGAACTCAGTTGGCTCTCTTTTAACGAAAGAGTCTTACAGGAATCAGCGGACAAAACAGTACCTTTGATCGAAAGAGTACGCTTTCTCGGGATCTTTTCTAACAATCTAGACGAGTTTTACAAGGTTCGATTCTCGGATGTGAAACGTCGCATTTTGATCAACCAAGAGCGTGGGATCAATGACAACTCAAAGCATCTGCTCACTAAGATGCAAAACAAGGCGTTTAAGTTAAACCAACGTTTTGATGAACTCTACAATGATCTCATTCTAGAGATGGCAAGACGACGTATTTTCCTAGTTAACGAGACACAGCTAAATGACGCTCAAAAGAAATGGGTAAAGAAATACTTTAAGAAAGAGGTGCTTCCTCACATCACGCCCCTTTTAATGAACGACGAAATGAATGTGCTTCAGTTCTTAAAAGATGAGTATGCCTACCTGACCGTCGAGCTTCAAAAAGAGCAGCAATCCAAATACGCCGTCATTGAGATACCGACCGATCATCTTCCGCGCTTTGTCATGGTGCCAGAGCAGAAAGGCAAACGCCGTAAGACCATCATCTTACTTGATAACATTATCCGATACTGTATCGATGATCTATTTAAAGGCTTTTTCGAATACGACCAACTCAACTGCCACGCGATGAAAATGACTCGTGATGCTGAATACGATCTTAGCCACGAAGTCGAACACAGCTTGCTGGAACAGATGTCTGAAGGTGTGGCTCAGAGGCTCAGTGCCCTGCCTGTACGTTTTGTTTATGAACACACGATGCCTCAAAACATGCTGGATTTCTTGTGCGGAAAATTAGGTATCTCTAACTACGACAACCTGATTCCTGGTGGTCGTTACCATAACTTTAAAGATTTCATCGGTTTCCCAAACGTAGGTCGTGAATACTTAGAAAACAAACCTTTACCACCAATGTCATGTGCAGACTTTGATGGGTTTGATAACAGCTTTGATGCAATCAAGAATCAAGACATCTTGCTGTACTATCCATATCATACCTTTGATCACATGACAGAGTTGGTTCGTCAGGCTTCATTTGATCCGAAAGTCATCAGTATCAAGATCAACATCTATCGTGTAGCTAAAAACTCACGATTAATGAATTCGTTGATCGATGCCGTTCACAATGGCAAAAACGTAACGGTAGTGGTTGAGCTTCAAGCTCGGTTCGACGAAGAAGCCAATATCGAATGGTCAAAGATCCTAACTGAAGCTGGCGTTCAAGTTATCTTTGGTGCTCCGGGTCTAAAAATCCACTCTAAATTACTTCTAATCAGCCGCCGTGAGGGTGAGATAATCACTCGCTATGCGCATATCGGTACGGGCAACTTCCACGAAAAGACTGCAAGAATCTACACAGACTTCTCGCTGCTCACCGCCGATCAAGAACTGACTAACGAGGTGCGTAATGTCTTTGGGTATATTGAGAACCCTTACCGCCCTGTAAAGTTTGACCACTTAATTGTGTCTCCACGCAATTCACGTAAGAAGCTTTATCGTCTCATCGATACAGAAATTGCTAACGCTAAAACGGGTAGAAAAGCGCAGATCACCTTAAAAGTGAACAACTTGGTTGATAAAGGGCTTATCAATAAGCTTTATGGCGCAAGCAATGCGGGTGTCAAAATTCGCATGATCATACGAGGTATGTGCTCGCTGGTTCCGGGGGTCGAAGGCGTTAGTGAGAACATTGAAATCATCAGTATCATCGACCGATTCCTAGAGCATCCACGCGTTTTGATCACACACAACGATGGTGACCCAAAAGTATTCATCTCATCGGCAGACTGGATGACGCGAAACATAGATCACCGCATTGAAGTCGCGTCGCCAATCCGTGATGAACGTTTGAAACAACGCATCATCGACATTGTAAATATTCATTTTACCGATACAGTTAAGGCAAGGTGGATAGATAAAGAGATGAGCAACGCTTACGTTCCTCGCGGTAACCGTAAAAAACGCCGCTCTCAAGTTGCCATCTATGATTACCTCAAGCAGGTAGAGAAACAGACTCGAAAAGCTAGGGAACAACAATCTCACGATGAGCCAAGCTAAAAACACCAAGGCCAATAAGCCAGAAGATTCCAATAATACCGCCTCACTTGAGGCGGTATCTCCACCTATCAAGAACGTTGCTGCCATCGATTTAGGCTCCAATAGCTTTCACATGGTTGTGGCAAAAGTTATTGGGCAAGAATTGCAACTTGTCAGCCGACTCAAGCAAAGAGTCAGATTAGGCTCAGGCCTCGATGACCAATCAAACCTAAACAATGCAGCCATCGAGCGTGGTTTAGAGTGTCTCGCTATGTTTGCCGAGCGCTTACAAGGCTTTGAAGTCGAAAACGTTCGTATTGCAGCCACCCACACGCTTCGCCAAGCAAACAACGCTCATATTTTTATCCAGCGTGCACGTGAGGTGCTTCCTTTTCCTATCGAAGTGATTCCCGGTGAAGAAGAAGCGCGACTTATCTATTTAGGCGTGGCTCACACACAACCCGAGTCGGACTCCAAGTTAGTTGTCGATATTGGTGGTGGCAGTAGCGAGTTGATTATCGGCAAAGGATTTGAGGCGAAGCTCGTCAACAGTAAACAGATGGGCTGCGTAAGCTTTACACAGCGATATTTCTCGAATGGAAAACTCTCTCGCAAGAACTTCTCCAAAGCCATCATTGCGGCTCAACAACGTCTAGAGCCTCTAGCCGCTAAATACAAAAAGAAAGGCTGGGATGCTGCTCTTGGCTCCTCAGGAACCATCAAAGCAATCAAAGAAGTCTTGGTCGGAATGGGCTATGAAGATGCCATTATTACCGAAAAGCGATTAGGCCATTTAATTGATGTATTGTGCGAACACGACACTATTGAAGAGATAAAACTCAAAGGACTCACAGAGGAGCGCCAACCCGTTTTTGCTGGCGGAGTGGCCATCCTCACTGCGATATTCATGGCTCTTTCAGTCAAAGAGATGCACTTTTCAGACGGTGCACTTCGTGAAGGATTGCTCTATGAGATGGAAGATCGCTTTCATCGTTCGGATATTCGTATGCGAACCACAGAAAACCTCGCGACTAAACACTCAGTTGATTTCGATCACGCGACTCGCGTAAAAGAGCAAGCAAGCGAGTTTTTACATCAGATATGCGATGAACTGTGCATTAAGAGAAAAAGTCAGCTGTTTGAACTGCTTGAATGGAGTGCGCTATTACACGAGGTCGGGCTGAGTATCAGCTTCTCAGGCTTCCATAAGCATTCTGCGTATCTTCTGCAGCATACCAATATGCCAGGCTTTAATAGCGAGCAACAGATGGTCATGTCGATTTTAGCTCGCTTCCAACGTAAAGCCCTTAAACTTCAAGACATGCCTGAACTGAATTTGTTTAAGAGCAAGCACTTAATCAGCTTGATTCGCATATTACGCCTATCCATCATTCTCAATGGTCAACGCAACGACTCCCCACGTCTAAAAACACGCATTGAAGTCATCGAGAAAGATCATTGGAAGATATGTGGTGCCGATGGTGATTGGCTTGAGGAAAATAAACTATTGGCAGCGGACTTACTCGCAGAGCAGGAACTGTGGAGCAATGCTGAATGGCAACTAAGCTTCGATGAGAATCAAAAAGCGTAATTGCCAATCGGGAGATCAAAGCCCTACTTTTGCGAGTTCTTGTTTTGCGTATTCGTGAGGAATAGAAACGTAGCCGTCTTTTTCCACCAACTCTTGACCTTGTTTAGAAAAGATAAAGGTTAGGAACTCTTGTTCTACCGGAGAAAGCGGCTTGTTTGGGTGTTTGTTCACGTAAACGTACAAGAAGCGCGAAAGCGGATAAGCGCCACTTAGGATGTTTTCTCTTGTTGCGTGTACATATTGATCACCCGTCTTAACCACAGGGACCTGTCTCACACCCGCAACACGATAACCAATGCCCGTGTATCCAATGCCGCTGATCGACAAAGCAACAGATTGAACAACAGAGGCTGAACCCGGCTGCTCATTGACTCGATTCTTGAAATCACCACCGCACAAAGCATTCTGCTTAAAGTAGCCATAAGTACCGGAGACGGAGTTTCGGCCAAACAGTTGGAAACGATGTTTTGCCCAAGGTTGTTTAATGCCTAGTTCTTGCCAGCTCTCGATATTTTTAACACCGCCACAGCGCAATGTTTCAGAAAAGATGCCATCTATCTGACGAAAGTTGAGCCCTTTGATCGGGTTATCTTTGTGTACAAACACACCAATCGCATCGATCGCGACTCTAAGCGCAGTAGGCTTGTAGCCATGCTCTCTTTCGAATGCCTCAATCTCACGTAGACGCATTGGTCGGCTCATTGGCCCCAAATGCGCGGTCCCCTCGGTAAGTGCGGGAGGCGCAGTCGCAGAGCCTGAAGCCTGAACCTGAGCATTCACATTCGGGTAGTAAGATTTAAACTCTTCAACCCACAATGTCGTCATACCCGCCAAGGTATCTGAACCTACCGATAGCAAGCTGCCAGAAATTCCTGGCACCTTAGAATAATCAGGAAGCGACTCTACCGTCAACTCAGCATGAACTGGAGAAGCTAACGCACACGCTAGCAACGAAGTGATGGGTAAACGCATCCTGCGTATTAAAGCAATCATGAAACGGTCAATCGGTTTGGTAACGTGAAATGGAAACGACTGCCGACACCTAGCTCACTCTGAATTTCCAAATGGGAATCATGGTGAGTCAAAGCATGCTTAACGATAGCCAGCCCAAGACCACTGCCGCCAGTATCACGTGATCGCGCTTTATCGACACGATAGAATCTTTCTGTAAGTCGATGTAAATGTTGGGGCTCGATGCCGTCTCCAGTGTCAGAGACATCCAAACAGGCACCTTGGCTTGTTTGATACCAGCGAACCTTAACCGTAGCGCCCGGTGGGGTGTATTTGACTGCATTGTAAACAAGATTCGATATCGCACTTCGCAACTGATCTTCATCCGCTAATACGCGTAGGCTCTTATCAATATCAAACTCAAGCTTGTGTTCACGATCGCCACTTAAACTCGCGGCTTCTTTCTCAAGAACCTCAAGCATAGCGGGAACATTCACCACTTCATCCAACTCGTGCATTGGCGCTGCTTCAATTTTCGAAAGCGTGAGCAACTGATTAACCAGACTGTTCATTCGATTGAGCTGCTCAGTCATGACACCATGCGCCTTGGTCCACATTGGGCCAACGATCATGTCTGGGTCTTCCGTCATTTCAAGGTAACCTTGAAGTACGGTCATTGGGGTTCGTAATTCATGTGAAACATTAGCGAAGAAGTTACGGCGCATGCCCTCTAACTGCTTAAGCTGGGTCACGTCACGCACAACCATCAAGTGTTCACCCTCGGTATACGGCACGATACGCAGTTCAAGCATACGTTCCACATTCAATGGAGAAGGCATCTCTAGTGGCTCAGAGAAATCTTGCTTATTAAGGTACTTAATAAAATCTGGAGTGCGAATCAAATTCGAGATCGGTTGACCTGAATCATCTGGCCAACGAAAGCCCAACAAATACTGAGCCAGCTTGTTACACCAAACAATATTGCCTTCACCGCGAAATACCACAACGGCATCGGGAAGCGATTCTGCACCGTTACGGAAACGGCGGATAAGGTTAGTCAGTTCTTTACGTTTGCGACGCTGCCTCTGCTGCATACGATAGATACCGTTAAACAGAGATTCCCAGTTTCCAGAGCCTGAAGGTGGAGTTAGACGCTTCTCATCCCACAGCCATGCGGACAAACGCATTTGGTTGTGTAGATGCCAGCCGAGCTGCAATACCGTAGCAGCCAGCAGTAACCAAGGTAGGTAACCGAATATCCATCCGACTAAAACCCATGGTGCGTAAAAAAAAGCCAGCTCCCAAGCCAGCTTTTTCCAGGTTAACTTTTCAACCATTCAGGACTCCGTAAATTGGGCAGCGAAGCCACATTAAGCCTTTGTAGAAAAACGGTAGCCCGCGCCGCGAACCGTTTGGATTAGCTTATCGTGACCTGCAGATTCAAGCGCTTTACGTAGGCGTCGAATATGTACATCAACGGTGCGGTCTTCAACGTAAACGTTGGTACCCCAAACGTTGTTAAGCAACTGCTCTCGGCTGTACACACGCTCTTGGTGCGTCATAAAGAAATGCAGCATTTTGAATTCTGTTGGTCCCATATCAACTGGACCTTCACTTGCAGTCACGCGGTGTGATACAGGGTCTAGTTTAAGACCTTGAACATCAATCACATCTTCCAATGCGGTTGGTGTTACTCGGCGAATAACCGCTTTCAAGCGAGCTACTAACTCTTTTGGCGAAAATGGTTTGGTAATGTAGTCGTCAGCGCCAACTTCTAAACCGCGAACCTTATCTTCTTCTTCACCACGAGCCGTCAGCATCACCACTGGGATGTTGCGAGTTAACTCTTCACGCTTCATGTGCTTGATAAAGTTTATCCCGCTACCACCAGGTAGCATCCAATCTAGTAATACTAGATCTGGGAAAGGTTCACATAGCTTGTTTACCGCTGTATCGTAATCTTCAGCCTCTACTGCTTGGTAGCCTTTTTGTTCAAGTACAAAACACAGCATCTCACGAATAGGTGCTTCATCTTCAACGACCAGAATCCTTCTCGACATAATTGAATAGCCTTTGTATTTAATCAACGCATTGCATTATCTGAGTTAATTATGACACTTTTGTGACCTTTGAAAACAAATTTTCATATAACTGTCTCAAACGTTTCACTTTACAACTTTTGATACAGAGCTAGGGACAAATCGAATTAGATCTCATATCATGAAGCACTTCTAAAAAGGTATGAGAAAAATTTATGTGGTTTAAAAATTGCCTAGTCTATCGCTTCAACCGTGATATTGATTTCAACGCAGATCAGCTAGAGAAACAACTTGAAGAGTTCCGCTTTACTCCTTGTGGTAGCCAAGACAAACAGAAGTTTGGTTGGGTACATGCAATGGGTAGACACGGCGATATGATGACGCACGTATCAGAAAACCGCATTCTAATCTGTGCAAAGAAAGAAGAGAAAATGCTACCTGCTTCTGTGATCAAAGAATCACTGAACGCAAAAGTAGAAACGCTTGAAGCTGAATCTGGCACTCCTCTTAAAAAGAAAGAGAAAGACAGCCTAAAAGAAGACATCATCATTGATTTGCTTCCTCGCGCATTCAGTCGCAGTAACTTCACTTACGCGCTGATCATGCCAAAAGAAGGTTTCATTGTGGTTGATGCTAGCAGCTACAAAAAAGCGGAAGACGTATTGGCATTGCTACGTAAAACAATGGGTAGCCTACCAGTCGTGCCCGCGATTCCTGAGCAAGCGATTGAAACGACTCTAACTGAGTGGGTTAAATCTGGTGATACGCCTCAAGGTATCACGATGCTTGATGAAGCTGAGCTTAAGTCGATTCAAGAAGACGGCGGTATTGTTCGAGTTAAGAAGCAAGAGCTAGAAGCGGACGAGATTAAGAACCACATCGAAGCCAATAAGATGGTGACTAAACTTCTTATCAACTGGCAAGATCGTATTGAATTCATTCTGGCAGAAGACGGAAGCATCAAGCGCCTAAAATTCAGCGATGAGCTTAAAGATGAAAACGATGATATCCCTCGTGAAGACCAAGCTGCACGTTTTGATGCTGATTTTTCACTTCTATGTGGTGAGTTCAGTGTTTTCCTTCCTAACTTATTCGAATCACTTGGCGGGTTAACTCAACCAAACGCTTAATCTGTGATTTTAAAAGCTCAGATGTCGACGGCATCTGAGCTTATTTCCTGCCAAACTCCTGCTTATATTCGTCTATCAGCCCTCTTCTTAATGTCATTGCTATCTTTAGGGCTATCAACCAAACTCGTTTTAGCGTAAAATTTGCGCCCCTTTGATATCACTTGGTGGTATCAACCTGACTTGAGATCAGATTAGAGAACGAAGCAATGACTACACAAAAACCATTTGTACCTGAACTATTATCACCGGCAGGAAGCCTTAAAAACATGCGTTACGCATTCGCCTACGGCGCAGATGCAGTTTACGCAGGCCAGCCACGTTACAGCCTTCGTGTTCGTAACAACGAGTTCAATCACGAAAACCTACAAATCGGTATCGATGAAGCTCATGCTCAAGGCAAAAAGTTATATGTTGTATGTAACATTCAGCCACACAACTCTAAATTAAAAACATTCATTCGCGACCTTAAACCAGTTGTAGATATGGGTCCTGACGCTCTTATCATGTCAGATCCTGGTCTTATCATGATGGTTCGTGAAGCATTCCCTGAAATGCCAATCCACCTTTCTGTTCAAGCAAACGCTGTAAACTGGGCGACCGTAAAGTTCTGGTCAACTCAAGGCGTTGAGCGTGTGATCCTATCTCGTGAGCTATCTCTTGAAGAGATCGAAGAGATTCGCGAACACTGCCCAGAAACAGAACTAGAGATCTTTGTTCACGGTGCACTTTGCATGGCGTATTCTGGTCGCTGCCTACTTTCGGGTTACATGAATAAACGCGATCCAAACCAAGGTACTTGCACTAACGCTTGTCGCTGGGAATACAAAACTGAAGCAGCGAAAGAAGACGAGAACGGTCAAATCGTTGAAGCAAACCCTACTGGTGTTGAGATTCAAGATGTAGAGGTTCAAGATGAACGTCCAGACAACACATTAGGTCTTGGTAAACCAACAGACGAAGTCGTTCTACTTTCTGAGTCACACAAGCCAGAAGAGAAAATGGCTGCGTTTGAAGATGAGCATGGTACTTACATCATGAACTCGAAAGATCTTCGTGCAATCCAACACGTTGAGCGCCTAACGAAGATGGGTGTTCACTCTCTGAAGATTGAAGGTCGTACTAAGTCTTTCTACTACTGTGCACGTACAGCTCAGGTTTACCGTAAAGCTATCGATGACGCTGTAGCAGGCAAGCCATTTGATGAAAGCTTAATGGGTACACTAGAGAGCCTAGCTCACCGTGGTTACACTGAAGGTTTCCTACGCCGCCACACTCATGATACATACCAAAACTACGAGTACGGTTACTCTATCTCTGACACTCAACAGTTTGTTGGTGAATTCACAGGTAAGCGCCGTGGTGACCTAGCGGAAGTAGAAGTGAAGAACAAATTCCTAGTAGGCGATAGCTTAGAAATGATGACACCGAAAGGTAACGTTGTTTTCACACTAGAAATGATGGAAAACCGTAAGTCTGAAGCAGTAGAAGACGCAAAAGGTAACGGTCACTTTGTATTTATTCCTGTACCAGCCGATCTAGACTTAGAATACGGCTTGCTGATGCGTAACTTGAGCGAAGGCCAAGACACACGCAATGCATCAGGTAAGTAACTTTACTTAGAAAACTGAGAAGTAAGCAATGGCTCTGTTAATCACTGACAAGTGCATCAACTGCGATATGTGTGACCCTGAATGCCCAAATGGCGCAATCACTATGGGTGACAGCATCTTCGAAATCGATCCAGATTTATGTACTGAATGTAAAGGTCACTATGAGAAGCCAACGTGTCAGTCTGTATGCCCAATTACCAAGTGCATCATCACTGATCCAAACCATATTGAAACGGATGACGAGCTACTAGAGAAGTTTGTAATCATTCAAGGCTTGACCTAAAAGAGAAAAGGTTCAACTTACTGTAAGTTGAACCTTTTTTTTATCCTGACTTTTCTATTGGATAAATATTACAGAAGAGCTCTTTTTCAAATTGATATTCGAGTCGCTCTCGCCAATTGATTGATTGAGCTATAGGGACAAGATAAAAGTTTTCCCTGCTGGTATCAGTCACAAACGCCATTCCATATTGCATCAACTCATAATGGACATCGTTTACAAAACTAGGGTCTAGTCGTTGTCTGCCCGTCAATTGATTGATGTCATCTCTTGAAATAGAAATACCCGAGTTTTCTGTACTGAACCTATGTCTTAACCATTCTGAAAATTCCTTTGCACAAATCATAGTCATAGTCTTATCCTTGAATTATCTATCGACGGGTATCAGACTCTGATTTCGCATACTGCACATAAGCCGCATCTTTCACCCCAAAAACACTCCATCCCTGACCAACCCTTGTCAAATTCGTCACTGTTCTTGCTGTTGTCGTTATTGGTTTTGTTAATATCAAACGATGTTCTTAATCTCGTGTTTATAAACTCTAGACAAAAGTGTGACATTTCTCAACTTTCAGAGACGAGAAAGCCAGTGGCATTACCACTGTAATTAACCTCGATATATGCGATTACTTATTGGATATCAAGGCTAAACACTGACTTGGCATCACTTTAACTTTCTTCTTTTTCTTACTTTTTGCGACTTTTTTAGGAGGAGATACAGGTATGGTTTTCGGAGCCCAACTTGCAAGTTCTTCTCCACAACCATCACCTTTTGGAGGGCTAGCTTGAGCAATGCAGTTCGTACTCCCTTCAGGGCACTTTAAGCGAACATGAAAATGAGAATGATGCCCCCACCAAGGTCTGATTTTGCCAAGCCAAGCTCTATCATCTGCATCAAAGTTTTCTTGCTCACAAAGGGTTTGCTTAATCACGGGATGAACAAAAATTCGCACTACTTTCTCATCTTTCGCGGCATAGCGGATCACTTGAAAATGATCCTCTGTCCAATTTGATTTGCGAAGCTTGTAGTTAGTAAGATCAACGACACTCACTGGCTTAGGAACAGCAAGCTCATTCACCGAAAGCCTCTTGCTTGTCAGCCTTAACCATATATCGATATCTAGCCCTGTTTGATGGCTTGAATGACCAGATGAAAAGCGCCCGCCACGGGGCAAAGAAATATCTCCTACCAGTAAGTTGGTATCGAGTTGCTCGCTTGTGGTGACACCTAGCCTTTCAATAAACTGAATGGCCTCTGTATGTCCATAATAGCGCCCTCTTTGAGGACGAATAATCTGATAACCGACGCCATCGATTGGCAAGGCCTGCGCACCATCAAGGCAACCATTAGCATAGCTTCCTATTGATGAGGTTGAATTTACCGTGGGGGTCTTCTCTTTCTCCCAAGTCGTTGCCGATGCGAAAAAAGAACAAAAAGCCCCAACTAATACACAAAATAACCTCATACCAATTCCAAGTGAACGATGCATATTATTTATACTAGTCGTCATTAGAGAATAATTGACGATTATTGGTAACTTTTCGGGAATAAACAAAGAGGTATTTGAGATGGAAGAATCTGAAAGGGGGTTATGAAGTATTTCGACGCCAGAAAGCAAAAAGGCTCTAGTCTTTCGACTAGAGCCTTAAATATGGCAGGGGTGGAGAGATTCGAACTCCCAACACGCGGATTTGGAATCCGCTGCTCTGCCAATTGGAGCTACACCCCTATTTTCAGTTTTAAAGAGCTGAAACTCTGAATAAGTGGCGGAGTGGACGGGACTCGAACCCGCGACCCCCGGCGTGACAGGCCGGTATTCTAACCAACTGAACTACCACTCCGCAGTGGACTACTTGTCGTCGCTGACAAGTCGTTCATAACACTTTTTGTCTTCACTTTTAAAAGTGAAAATAAATTAAAGCCTGGCGATGTCCTACTCTCACATGGGGAAGCCCCACACTACCATCGGCGCTATTGTGTTTCACTTCTGAGTTCGGCATGGAATCAGGTGGGTCCACAATGCTATGGTCGCCAAGCAAATTTTAAAATTCGGAAAACTGT
>NZ_JAKEUP010000020.1:0-85875 GCF_022397895.1 Vibrio sp. Isolate33 | reverse complement strand
CGCCACAACGGTTATGTGCGATAGCATGGAAGCAATGTTTACCTAGGTCGATACCTAAAATATGAATAGAAGACATATGGTTCACCTCATTCTGAGAGCCTACTCTAAGCTTAAGGGCTTGAGAGTGAGGCGGACCATATAATTAAGCGACCGAGGCCGCTTAGTTCTATATAACAGTTGTCTACTTGGTTCACTTTAACCCATCAAAGTGAACAAGGTTAGTCTTCGTTGATAGACGAGATCTTATGGATTGAAAGATCCGCACCGTTGAACTCATCTTCTTCACTCAAACGTAGGCCTGTTAGTTTGCTCAGTACGCCATAAACAATCAAAGCGCCAATTAGAGCAACGGAAATACCCGCTAGAGTGCCGACAACTTGAGAAGCAAAGCTCACACCGCCTAAGCCCCAGAATGTTTGCGAGCCGAAGATACCTGCTGCAATGCCACCCCAAGCGCCACATACGCCGTGTAGAGGCCACACACCTAATACATCATCAATTTGTGTTTTGTTTTGCATGTAAGTGAACAGGTAAACGAACAATGCGCCTGCCACGCCGCCAGTCACTAACGCGCCCAATGGGTGCATTAAGTCTGAACCTGCGCAAATCGCTACTAAGCCAGCCAAAGGACCATTATGGATAAAGCCCGGGTCATTCTTACCTGCAACAAGCGCCGCTAGAATACCGCCGACCATTGCCATCAGAGAGTTCATCGCTACCAAACCGCTGATACCATTGATCGCTTGTGCAGACATCACGTTAAAGCCAAACCAACCCACACATAAGATCCATGAACCTAGAGCTAGGAAAGGAATGTTCGATGGTGCAAAGTTAGTGTGTTTACCCGCGCGGATACGACCTTTACGCATACCAAGGAAGTAAACCGCAACCAATGCAATCCAACCGCCAACACCATGAACAACCACAGAACCTGCGAAGTCATGAAATCCATAGCCAAATTGACCTTCTAACCAATCTTGGAAGCCAAAATTACCATTCCAAATGATGCCTTCGAAAAATGGATAGATGAAACCGACCGTAAACAGTGTCGCAATCAAAATTGGATAGAAACGAGCACGCTCTGCGATACCACCAGAAACAATCGCAGGAATTGCAGCCGCGAAGGTCATTAGGAAGAAGAACTTAACCAGTTCGTATCCATTACCTTGTGAGAGCGTTTCAGCGTCGGCAAAAAAGTGAGCGCCGTAAGCAACCCAGTAACCGATAAAGAAATAAGCGATGGCGGAGACACCAAAGTCGGAAAGGATCTTAACCAGCGCGTTGACTTGGTTCTTCTTTCGGACGGTACCGACTTCGAGAAACGCAAAGCCAGCGTGCATCAGGAAGACCATGATTGCGCCGAGTAATAGGAATAAAGTGTCTGAACTTTGGGTAAGGGTTTGTACTGCACTATGAACTTGAGTCACCGTTTCACTCATTAAAGCATTCTCCTTCGCTTTATCTGATTTGCACTGATATCGTGCGATTTAATGTTGTAATTAATTAAAGACTCAACAGTGAACGCAAGATGTGTTCCAAGTGTGAAGGGTAATTTTCGTGCAACAGATTTCGTTTTTAACTTATTGATTATTAGAGTCTAAATATTTAGGTGCACTTTTATGGTTCTTGAACCCCCAAAAAATCACAACGACAATTGCACCAAATAAGGGAGTTGCACCATATTGAAGCGGTCAATAAGTAGGTTCTGATGCAGATAGCGGCTGACGACTATTTACTGTTCTAGAGGCTTAAAAACAAAAAGCCCAGTGAAATGAATCACTGGGCTTTCTTTAGGTATGTCGTAAACGTGTTAGCGTTACAGGTTTGGTCCTGTCGACGGGTTTTGCGGTAGATTTTGACTTAAACGCTGCATGCCTTGATACATGCGGATAAACCAAACCACAATCGCAACACCACCGAACAGCATGCCTACATACGGGATGTAGTAAGCGATGTCATCGATAATATGGTTTTGATACCAGTAATCGTTCACACCGATTAACACGCCATTAGAGGTCGCTACCGTTACGATAAGCACCACAAAGAACGTCAGGTTCAAGAAGAACGAGCGAATCAAGCCATAGTAATGGGTATCCACTACTTCGCCGTCTTCGCCTTTATCTAAACGATAGCCCGCGTAGATGATGGCAACCACACCAGAGAGGAGGCAAGTAAATGGTGTAAAGCAGCTTAGTATGTAAGCGACCCAAATACCTTTATGAGGTTTGTTCATTCTTATTCACCCCTTCCGTTTTCTCTGTAGTTGCGTTAGCGCTTTGTTCAACGCCGTTTTTCTCTTGTTCCATCACTTCTTTGTACCAAAGGTCATGGTGCTCTTTAGCCCAAGTCTCATCAACTTCGCCTGTTACCATGCCTTCTAGTGCCCCTTCCATACCGAACAAGCCGATGTAGATGTGGAACACGAAACCACAGATAAGGATCAAAGCAGCCAGCATGTGGACTAAGTTTGAAAGCTCCATATCTCGACGCGTTTGACCGAAGATTGGGAAGTCTAAAACCAAGCCACTGATCGCAGCCACACTACCCATAACAATCAATAACCAGAACAGTGCTTTTTCACCCGCGTTCGAAAACTCTGCAGATGGATGAGAACCTTTATGTTTTCCGACCATACCACCCAGCTTCATGAACCACTGGATATCGACCATCTTGAAGATAGACTTGCGCCACCACTTGATAAGAACAGCCATCAACAGCACGTAGAAAATCGGGCCGATGTAGTTATGGTATTGCTTAGCCAGTAGAACGATGAAGCCCCATAGATCCGTTGGGATATAAGGTTTCAAGAAGTGTTTACCGTAAACCAACATCAAACCACTGAAAGCCAGTGTTAAGAAGGTAAACGCCATGCTCCAGTGCAATGCACGATCAAGTCGAGACCAACGTTTGATCTTACGCCCTGTTCTTGGTGCACTTAGCATAAGCGGGCCAATCACAACGTACATCAAAGTCACAAAAGCAATACTGCCAAAGATAGCGACAGCACCGGCTGGTGACATCCACTTCTCTTTCAATATGTACCACGTTTGACCTGGAGTACTGATTAACACACCGTGCTCAGCCGATTGAGATGTGGTGTAACCTTCCTCACCATTTCTTACTTGTCGCCAAAAATCGGCACCAGCAAGTTGTGTGATTTCTCGTTGAGCAGAGCTCGATTGAGTTTGTGATGAGTTCGTCTCAGATGCATGACTCATAGGAGAAAGCATTGTTAGTGCTGCCAACATTGGCAGCACAACAAGGAAGAGACGCTTAAACATTGTAAGCATATGTCTCTCCTACTTAGCTCTTAGTCGCATCGTAAGAAAGGTCGTTGCCGTCTGTCCAACCTGCACCTTTCGCACCACGTTCAACTACACGCTGACGGAAAACATCAGAAACTTTCTCTGCGTCACCCGCTAGCAGTGCTTTTGTTGAACAAAGCGAAGCACACATTGGCAGTTTGCCTTCAGCAATACGGTTCGCACCGTACTTTTGACGCTCTTCAACAGAACCTGGCTCTGTTTCTGGGCCGCCAGCACAGAAGGTACATTTGTCCATCTTACCGCGCTCACCAAACGCTTCCTGTTTAGGGAATTGAGGTGCGCCAAACGGACAAGCAAACAAGCAGTAACCACAACCGATACAAAGATCTTTATTGTGAAGTACGATGCCGTCTTCTGTATGTTCAAAACAGTCTGCAGGACAAACTGCCATACAAGGCGCATCAGTACAGTGCATACACGCTACTGAGATAGAGTTTTCACCCGGTTCGCCATCGTTCAGTGTCACAACGCGGCGACGTTGAATACCCCATTCCAGAGCATCATCATTTTCATTCTTACATGCAGTGACACAACCGTTACATTCGATACAACGCTTGGTGTCACAAAGAAATTTCATTCTAGCCATTTTAAGACTCCTTACGCTTTACGAATATTACAAAGGGTTACTTTCGTTTCCTGCATCAACGTGACAGGGTCGTAACCATAAGTGGTTGCTGTGTTAGCAGCTTCACCAATAACGTAAGGATCAGTGCCTTCTGGGTATTTAGAACGCAAATCTTCGCCTTGGAACTTACCACCGAAGTGGAATGGAATGAACGCCAGACCTGGTTTCACACGACGTGTTACCATCGCTTTCACCTTAATACGGCCCTTCTCTGCGCCCTCAACCCAAACATCGTCACCGTCTTTAAAGCCGATGTCGTTTGCGTCTTTCGGGTTCACTTCAACAAACATCTCTTGTTGAAGTTCAGCTAGCCATGGGTTTGAACGTGTCTCTTCACCACCACCTTCGTACTCAACCAGACGACCAGAAGTCAGGATAATCGGGTATTCACCAGACTTGTCTTGCTCTTGAATCGACTTGTAAAGCGTAGGTACACGGAAGATCGCTTCTTTGTCGTCCCACGTTGGGTAGTCAGCAACTAGGTCGCGACGTGGCGTGTAAAGCGGCTCACGGTGCAGTGGTACGCGGTCTGGGAATGTCCAAACAATCGCACGTGCTTTTGCATTACCAAACGGGATACAACCGTGCTTGATAGCCACACGTTGAATACCGCCAGAAACGTCGGTCTTCCAGTTTTTACCTTCAGCTGAGGCTTTCTCTTCTGCTGTTAGGTCATCCCACCAACCCAGTTGTTTCAGTAGTTTGTCACTGAACTCTGGGTAACCGTCTTTGATTTCGCTGCCTTTCGAGTAGCTGTCTTCAGCCAGTAGACTTTGACCTTCAAACTCCACACCGAAACGAGTACGGAAGTTACCGCCGCCCTCTGCAACAGGCTTAGACGTATCGTAAAGGATATGTGTGCCTGGGTGTTTCATCTCTGGGTTGCCCCAACATGGCCAAGGAAGACCGTAAGTCTCGCCATTCGCTGGGCCGCCTTCTGCAGCAAGTGTGGTTTTGTGGAACGTGTGCCAGTTTTGTTGGTGCTCTTTCAAGCGCTCTGGGCTTTGACCTGTGTAGCCGATCGTCCACATACCTTTGTTGAATTCACGTGTGATGTCTTCAATCAATGGTTGGTTGTTCTCAACACGGATGTTTTTGAACAGCTGATCAGAGAAACCAAGCTTCTTAGAAAGAAGGTACATGATTTCGTGGTCAGGCTTAGATTCGAACAGAGGATCTACAACTTTGTCACGCCATTGTAGAGAACGATTTGATGCCGTTACACTGCCGTAGGTTTCAAACTGAGTCGTTGCTGGAAGCAGGTAAACGCCGTCAGTACGATCGTTCATTACCGCTGCAACGGTTGGGTATGGGTCAACAATAACCATCATATCCAGCTTCTGCATCGCCTTCTTCATCTCTGGACCACGAGTCTGAGAGTTCACCGCGTGACCCCAGTAGAACATCGCGCGGATGTTTTCGCGCTGACGAATCTTGTCTTTATCTTCAAGTACACCATCAACCCAACGAGATACAGGGATACCTGCACTGTTCATTGGTTTTTGACCGCCGTATGCGTTGTCGTCGAAACGGCCTTTGATCCAATCAAAGTCTACGTCCCAAACTTTAGACCAGTGACGCCAAGAACCTTCAGATAAGCCGTAGTAGCCTGGAAGTGTGTCAGACAGTACGCCAAGGTCAGTTGCGCCTTGTACGTTATCGTGACCACGGAAGATGTTTGCACCGCCACCTGATTTACCGATGTTACCCAGCGCAAGCTCAAGTACACAGTAAGCACGTGTGTTGTTGTTACCTGTCGTGTGCTGAGTACCACCCATACACCAAACGATACAACCCGGACGGTTTTCAGAAAGTAGTTTCGCTGTGTGGTAAACGTCTTCTTCGCTCACGCCTGTTACGCGCTCAACTTCTGCTGGGCTCCATTTCGCGACTTCTTCACGGATCTCATCCATGCCGAATACACGTTGGCGGATGAATTCTTGGTCTTCCCATTTGTTAGCAAAGACATGCCATAACACGCCCCAGATAAACGCAACGTCTGAACCTGGGCGAAGTGATACATAGTGATCAGATTTCGCAGCAGTACGCGTACGACGAGGATCCGCAACAACGATCTTACAGTTGTTCTTCTCTTTCGCGATCAAGATGTGTTGCATCGCTACTGGGTGAGCTTCTGCTGGGTTTGAACCAATGAACAGCATCGACTTACAGTTGTGCATATCATTGAACGAGTTTGTCATTGCACCGTAACCCCAAGTGTTCGCAACACCGGCTACTGTGGTTGAGTGACAAATACGCGCTTGGTGGTCAACGTTGTTGGTGCCCCAAAGCGACGCCATCTTACGGAATGCGTAAGCTTGCTCATTACTGTGTTTTGCACTACCTAAGAAGTAAACCGAGTCAGGGCCAGACTCTTTGCGAAGTTCTAGCGCTTTGTTACCGATCTCTTCAATTGCTTGTTCCCAAGAAAGCTTCTTCCACTTACCGCCTTCCAATTTCATTGGGTACTTAAGACGACGCTCACCGTGGCCGTGCTCACGAAGTGCTGCACCTTTCGCACAGTGTCCACCAGCGTTAAATGGGTGATCGAATGCAGGCTCTTGACCTGTCCATACGCCATTTTGAACTTCAGCGTAGATACCACAACCCACAGAACAGTGAGAACAGATAGTACGTTTCACTTCTGTTTTCGCTTCAGGGTCGACTGCTTTAGCCTGTGCTTTCTTCATCATGCCCGGTGCGAATAGACTTGCACCTACCACTGCGCCACCAGCGGCTAATGAAGTGTTTTTCATGAAGGCACGTCGAGACACGCCTAACTGATTGGTTTCTTTGCTCACACTATCGGAGCGTTTGACAAGTTTCATCCGTTATCTCCTAAAGTGTGTCGTAGTAATCGCGAATATGTTGCGTTTCACGATACCCAGTCTTCTTCACGTCTTCTTTCGAAATTTCAACAGTTTCTGAAGCGGTTGCCACTTTAGTTGTACCAGCGACAACGGCACCAGCTACGGCTGCAGTCGTCAAGCCTTTGAGTAAGTCCCTACGGCTTGTATTTATATCTTTATTATCTTTCATCATTGCTTCCTTACCTTACGGTAGATCTTTTTTTGGAGGCTTAATGCCCCTCTATCGATATAATCGCGTACTGCTCGATTACTCGTAATCAGTGACGTTTTTCACATCAATCTTTAATTTGTGCTTACTGCTTCTTGTATTCACGCTAAAACGAACTTGCTCTAACGTTAGGAATGCTTCACACAGCTGAGCTGCGGCTTTGTAGAAGTTCGCGCTTTCTGCCCCTTCAAGCTGACGCGTGAAAGGGTTAAACCAAGGGCCAAGGTGCTTATTGAACACCGCTTGTTGCAGGGCTTCTTCTTCAGCCGTTAGCATGGCCATGACTTCACACAATGCTGCGATATGATCTTCTGGCTCTTTCACTTGCTCGTCACGCTCAATGCCTAAAAGCTCTAAGTCATGACGAATCTCTGCCAATGGTTTTTCCATCATGGCGCCAGTGCGATGCCAAGAACCAAATGGAACGACCTCTCCACGACCAATGCCGATGAACAAATCTTGATATTCGTCTTCAAGAGCTTCACGGTTTGATTCTGTTGCCGCTTGTTGAATGGCAATCCAAGCCTTTTGCATAGCACTTTCAGACGCTTCAATGTCTAGTGTTTTTAGAAAGTCGATCACCTCTTCAGAAGGTGCGCTACGAAACAGTGCTGATAGAACCAAATAGATCTCTGTTCTTAGTGTCTGTTCTTGATCCGACTCGCTTTGTGCTTGATCTAAATGAGTATTCAAGGCCAACTCCTAGTATTTCAATTGTTTCAATGGGTCTTGAGCCATTGAATCGAACATATCCACCACACGACAGTCTTCACACATCGCGATACGATTAATCGCTGCTTCATCTGAAAAGTGAGAGTGACCGCGTAACTTGTTCTGTAACATGTCAATCATAGATTGTGGTGCGAATGGTTTATGGCAACGTACACATTCCGCTGCTTTCTCTTCATGAATCACAACCGCTTTCTGACGCTCCTCTTTCACCCAGTTCATACGAGGCGTTAGAGTCAGAACATTCTCAGGACATGCTTTTTCACACAGACCACATTGAATACAGTCTTGTTCTACAAATTTAAGTGATGGAGAAGCACCATCGGTATGAAGCGCACGTGTTGGACATACAGCCACACAACTCATACACAACGTACAATCTTTGCTTTCACACGAAACCGTGCCATATGGCGCATTCGATGGAAGCTCAACAATGTTCTCAACTGGAATACGAGCCGAAGACATCGCATCAAGTGCAGTGAATAGACGTTGACGCTTATTACCGTGAAGAACGCCAAGTGCTAGGTCGAACGAATCAACACACAATGTTGGAGGACCTTCACGTAGAGATTCTAAGTACAGAATATCGATCGTTTCTTTTGGAATACCGATTTGGTCTAGTAGCTCTTGTGCAATCCCTACTTCGTTATTCAGAACACGAATGATCGTTTCTGGCATAAAGCGAGATGCGGCAAACAGAACTTGAGTCGCGCCATTGACGAGAGCTGCAAACCAAGTATCGATACCAATAGAAGGCAGTTCTTCGACAACAATCGGAATCACGTTATCTGGTAGCGCTTTAAGAGCCATCACGTTGTAAGTTTCATGACGTGAGCTACAGATAAGTACGATTGGATCCAGACCGCCCGCTTGCTCGTAGTTAGCTAGCGTACGTTCGATGAATTTTTGAGTATCGTCAGGATTAGGCAATGCGTAAGAGATAGCTTCTGTAGGACAGCTCGTAGCACAAGTACCCACGCCTTGACATAGGTAAGGGTTAATCTCGATCTTGTGACCCGTCTTATCTGAGCCTTCACTTGAAAGCGCGCCAGCAGGACAAGCATCAACACAACGCTCACAACCTTTCACGCCACGAGAACTGTGCGCACATAGGTCTGTGTCTAAACGGAAGAATTTAGGCTTATCAAACGTGCCCATTAACGTAGGAATCTCTTCCAACGCTTCAGCCAATTTAGGATAGCCGCGCCCTACTGGGTAATAACCAGGGACAGGCACTTCTTCAGTCATACAGCTGCTTAGGCATAAATCCAAAACCACATCGAAGCAGTCATGATTAATCGCCACTTTCGCTAGGTTATTGGTTAGGCCTTTGCTCTCGATAAGAACTTCGAACGTACCAAGGAAACCAGAAACTTGAACCGCGTTTGCGTAGTAAAGCTCTGACTCAGTATTCGTCGCTTTCACACCATCGGTTGAAAGCAGTGTCAGGCTTGTTAACTGAGGTAATTGCGCCGCAGCACTTTCGATGATCGCAGTTGGACCAATAATCAGCGTATTACCACCGCTTTCATAACTGACTGTCGGTGGAATAAGGTTTGTTAACTCAACTGTATTTTCAAATGCATACAGCCTTGCTTTCGCGTTATTTGAAGTTGCTTGTTCTAATAATTGTTTAAGCATTGCTCAGTTCCATCTTTGGATATGGATAATCTGTACAACCTTCATTGTAGTTAGCGTTAGAGAACTTGCTGAGTAATCAGTTAACAACTAACGGTCTCGCTAGCTATTCATTATCCAGTCAACCTTACTCAGGCTATCTACAAAAAAGTTGATAATGAACGATATTTAGCAAATGCCATGCCAATTTAATAATTCATTATTTTCAATGAATTAGCGTAAATTTAAGTCTGTTTGGACAATAAAAAAACCGCTTGGGACATTTTGTCGCAAGCGGCTCATTGAGTGTTTAGTCAAAATGTACCTATTCTTTGTGTGGTATATTTTGTCCCACCTCTTTTAAGTCATCTTCTATAGATTCGGTGTCGTTATTATTCGATACTGTGTTTTTATACAGCTCTTTTTCTTGCCCGGTAATTTCGTCACTTTCAACAAGCTCTGATTCTGTTTCTTCAACGTTATTAGCTGAGTCTTCTTCTTTATTTTCAATGTCTTGAGATGATTCCTCATCGGTATCTTCTTCCGTCTTATCTTTGACCCAATCACGTAATGTTTCAGCGACATCTTCGGAAAGTGACTTAAGATTGCTGTAATCGTCATCATAATCATCTAAGCCATCACGCACATTAAACTCCTCTGAGAGAAATAATTTACGCAATGCGGCTTTTTTTACGCTTTCTGAGGCTTCTGATACCAATAGTTGAGCAACAGACAAATTTTCACTTGCTTCAGTGGCTCCATCTTGCGTGGCTTCAATCTCAGTATCTGGAGCGTTTTCTAATGACTCAGATGTTTCTACGTCAGCAGAAGAAAGCGCATCAGACGAGGTTTCAGAAGTTGGAGTCTCTGAGGGCGTCACTTGAACATCTTCAAGCTTTTGCTCGGTTTCTAATGTTTGTTCTGCTTGTGGCGCTTGATCGGCAGAGTCATCGAGTTTTCGTTGAGACCAACGGCTAAAGAAATTAGTTGCCATTTGATCTGCCCGCCCCTTTGCGCTTCTTACGTCTTGCTTCTAATAGCTCGCCATGACGGCCGATAAAGGCTTCCATCCAGGCTTGTACAGGCAAAGGCATGTCGTAAGACAGTACTTGGTTATCTCCGTCCATGTATTGCCCTGCAACGGTTTGTGAGGCTGTCAGCAATTGAATGATTGGCTTAACGCCTGAATCGACATTATCCATCACTAAGAAAAGCTTCGGTTGTTGAGAGCTTAAATTGAATCGGTAGTCAGTACGTTCGTCTTTGTGTAACTGAAGCAAACACACGTCTTGAGTCTCGTCTTCGGGTGACAGTTCAAATCCGGTCAATTCCCATTGAGTGGTTACCCAGATGCCCGTTTTGATCTCTTTCTCTATTCTTTGGACGCCGATAGGCCAAGCTGCTTCTGTTTTCTCATATTGTTCTTTGAATTCTTTTATCTCAGACATACTTCACCCAATTGATTTTCTTTGGTCTGAATGCACTTAGGACATTTTGTACTGAGCGCAATCATATAAGCCCTATAAAGCAATAAACACGCCAATAACCGCTAACCTACATCAACAAACATTGCTGCTTTTGTTAGTCAGGCACCCTTATAACGGTAGTCGATACGCGTAAATTCAGACAGCTCTACCCGTGAACTCTCATATTTTGCTCTATTTTAATCGAATGCTTCATGTTTTCTCGAATAGCCGCTATTTTGGAATGAGAATTGCTAAATGCTTGAGTTAAAGCTAAGACTGACTAAGTGACAGAGAACGCATGTATTCTAAAGAGTCGTATGATGACTCTTGCCTAACTCCTTATCTCTTAAAATCGCTATCTCATTAAGTAGGACGTGACTGTGGTAAAACCAAACATAATAAAAACCAGTGAAAACCCACTTCAGACCATCGAAGTTGAAGTGTTTGATGAATATGGCGAAAAGCTAACGAAACAAATCGCGTGCGAGCGCCCTCTTACCGTTATGTTGAACTGGAAAGAGATCGTAACCCTGATGACATTAGGCTCACGCCCAGAAGCGTTAGTCTTAGGTTACTTGAAAAACCAAAGCTTCTTGTCTGATCCAGAAGCCGTTGAATCAATCATCATCGATTGGGAAACCAGCTCTGCAGCGGTTATCACCAAAGAAGATACCAGCCAACTTGAACAAGCATTGAAGAAGAAGACGGTAACGTCTGGTTGTGGCCAAGGTACCATGTATGGCAACGTAATGAAGCAGTTGGAAGATTACCAAGTGCCTCAAACTAAGATTAAGCAATCTGAAATCTACACGGCTCTAGAAGCGCTGACTCATTACAACGATACCTACAAAAAAGCGGGTGCCGTTCATGGTTGTGCTGTTTGCAAAGACGATCAAGTGTTGTCGTTTGTGGAAGATGTGGGTCGTCATAATGCGGTTGATACCCTAGCGGGTGAGATGTGGCTTAACAAAGAAGATGGCGCAGATAAGATCTTCTACACCACGGGCCGTCTAACCTCTGAAATGGTCATCAAAGTAGCGCAAATGGGCATCCCTGTTCTGTTATCACGCTCAGGTGTTACACAAATGGGTTTGGACTTGGCGCAGAAGTTCGGCATCACTACGATCGCTCGTGCTAAAGGCTTACGCTTCCAAGTGTTTACTGGTGCAGACAAGATTAGCTTTGATGTCAAAGGCGAACAGTAAGCTTCAAATAGTGCTTACCTAATGATTAATGGTGCAGTATCAGCTGCACCTTTTTTTCATGCTTTTTAGTTTCTATCCAAATTTAGCTTCTAATCAAATATCCCCCACTATTTCCTTAAATAACCGATAGTTTGTTCATAGTTTGAGCGACTCTCCCTATCGTAAATCTTCTCGACATTAACGTTCATAAAATCTGAACGTAACAGCGCTACTTCCTGTTTTAGGGAAATCTGAAGTAGAACGACGAATTATGATCAATTCGATTGCGCCACACTGGGATGAGTTCATTCTAATCAACCTCACCCTATTCATTTCTGTGTTCATTTATGCCATCTATGAGCAGATGAGTTTGGACAAGCTCGAGTCATTAGAACGGGCTGCGAATGAAAATCTCAGGAGCTCGGTCGATCTCTTGATGTTGAGGCGACACGAAAAAGACTTCTTAGCTCGCAACGACCAAAAATACGCAGAACATTTTGATAAAACGGCCAACACGTTAAACCAAAGGCTGGTCACCTTGAACCAAACCCTCACCTCGCATGAGCTTCACTTATCCGATCAAATGACTCGGATTTCAGACACTCTCCATCAGTATCAAAAGCAGTTTCATCAGATAGTCGAACAAGTGAATGACATAGAACGCACAACCACACCATTGGGTTTTGTCGCTGTGTTAGATAGTAAAAGAACAGATTTAAAATCGGCAATTGAGCATGAATCCAGTTTGTCGCTAGAACTCGCTTTATTGGAACTGATTGAAAAAGACTTTCATTACCTTGCTCATACTAATGACCAAACCAACCGAGCTTTAGAAAATGCGCTCAAAGAGTTTGAACCTTACGCTCAAACCTCTATTGCGACAGAACAAGCTTTTGCAGACTACAAAGCTGCCGTTCAAGCGCTCTTAGTTGCCAATACCAACCTAGGCTTATCTGCCGATCTTGGCCTAAGAGGCGCGCTGCGTAGCAACGTACATGAAACGGAGCAAGCGATTGAAGCCGTTCAGACAGAAATAAGCCAAGCCATTACTTCGGCGAGTACCCACACCAAAAACACACTCCACCTTTTCGGCGCGGCTATCGTCGCTCTACTCTCTTTGTTATTGGTGTTCATTGGTCGAAACATACTTGCACGTATAAAAGCAATCAACGTGATGATGGAGTCGATTGCGAATGGCGATGGTGATTTAACGGTTCGAATGAACGCAAAAGGCACCGATGAATTAGCACAACTTGCGCATTCGTTCGATACCTTCATCAATAAACTGCATGGCAATATCAAAGAGCTGTCGAGTGTGATGAAAGTGTTGACCGATAGTTCGTGTAGCTCTGAGGAAGCTGCCATCAAAAGCATGAGCAACGCAGAAAAACAGAAGCAGCAATCTGAATCAGTAGCGACGGCAGTTAATGAGTTGGTGATGACCAGTAATGAGGTCACTGCGAACATAGAAAATGCAGCAACCAATGCCGAGACGATCAAAGACAACGCACATCAAGCGCTGCAAGAAACACAATCAACCAACGACAGCATTAATGTTTTGGTAGAGAACATTGCAGAGTCACAAAACTTCATTGTTCAGCTCGAAGAACAGAGTCGTGAAATCAATCAGGTCGTCACCACCATTCAGGGGATTGCGGAGCAAACCAACCTACTCGCACTTAACGCTGCGATAGAAGCTGCACGCGCTGGCGATCATGGACGCGGCTTTGCAGTCGTTGCTTCTGAAGTGAGAGAGCTTTCATTAATGACCAACGATTCAACCCATCAAATAGAATCGACCATTCACGGTTTAACCTCTGGAATCACCAAGACAGTTGCGAAAATGTCGGCAAGCTTAGAACAAACCGAGTTGGTGAAACACCAAACTAAAGATGTGGTTAACGCGATTGAAGGAATACACTTTCAGGTTGGGGAGATGTTCGACTTGAATAGCCAGATAGCGACTGCGTCTGAAGAGCAATCCATGGTATCTGTTGAGATTGATCGTAACATCACCGACATCGCTCACCTCGCGAGTGATACACATACTGTGGTGTCAGGGTCAGTGCGTTGCAGTGAACAAGTGTCAAACGTGAGTGTGAAATTAGAAAAGATTGTGGCTCAGTTTAAGTACTAATGCTTTCTCGCCTTGCTTGTAGGACATAACCAGTTTAGGCAACAAACCGCGGAAATAAAAAACGCCCTTATAGCTTTCACTATAAGGGCGTTTTAGTAATCGTAACTGCGGTTATCAATAGACAAGCAGCTCTAGCCTAAAAGACATGTCTGCTAGATATTAGCCACGAGCTTTTAGGAATTCAGCGTAAGTACCGCGGAAGTCGTTGATCTTACCGTCACGGATCTCAAGGATACGAGTTGCTAGAGAGTCTACGAATACACGGTCGTGAGATACGAAGAACAATGTGCCTTTGTAGTTCTCAAGAGCCAAGTTAAGCGCTTCGATAGATTCCATATCCATGTGGTTCGTTGGTTCATCCATAAGAAGGATGTTTGGCTTGTGCATCATGATCTTACCAAGAAGCATACGACCTTGCTCACCACCAGAGATAACCTTTACAGATTTCTTGATGTCGTCTTGGCCAAACAGCATACGACCTAGGAAGCCACGAACAACTTGCTCGTCTTCGCCTTCTTGGCGCCATTGGCTCATCCAATCAAACAGGTTCATGTCTGTCTCGAAATCGTGTGCGTGATCTTGAGCGTAGTAACCGATGTTTGAGTTTTCAGACCACTTGTACTCACCAGTGCGCGGCTCTAGAGCGCCAGCTAGTGTGTTAAGTAGCGTTGTTTTACCTACACCGTTTTCACCGATGATAGCAACACGCTCACCTACTTCGAAGATACCGTCGAACTTGTTGTATAGGTCTTCTTCAAAACCTTGAGATAGGTTTTCAACCACAAGTGCGTTACGGAATAGCTCTTTAGACTGTTCAAAACGAATGAATGGGTTTTGACGGCTAGACGCTTTAACTTCGTCTAGTTGGATCTTGTCGATTTGCTTAGCACGAGACGTTGCTTGTTTCGCTTTAGATGCGTTAGCAGAGAAACGAGATACGAACGTTTGAAGTTCAGCAATTTGTGCTTTCTTCTTAGCGTTGTCAGACAGTAGACGTTCACGCGCTTGAGTCGCAGCCGTCATGTACTCATCGTAGTTACCTGGGAATAGACGAAGTTCGCCGTAATCAAGGTCAGCCATGTGTGTACAAACAGAGTTTAGGAAGTGACGGTCGTGCGAAATGATGATCATTGTGCAGTTACGTTGGTTTAGCGTATCTTCCAACCACTTGATTGTGTCCATATCCAGGTTGTTCGTTGGTTCGTCAAGAAGCATGATATGCGGGTCTGCAAACAGTACTTGAGACAATAGAACACGAAGTTTCCAACCTGGTGCTACTTCGCTCATTAGACCGAAGTGCATAGATTCTTCAATACCTACAGCAAGAAGAAGCTCACCCGCTTTCGCTTCTGCCATGTAACCGTCCATTTCAGCGAACTGAACTTCAAGGTCGGCTACTTTCATGCCGTCTTCTTCGCTCATTTCTGGCAAAGAGTAAATGCGGTCACGCTCTTGCTTAATAGCCCAAAGCTCTTTGTGACCCATGATAACCGTGTCGATTACCGTGAATTCTTCGTAAGCAAATTGGTCTTGGTTTAGCTTAGCAACACGCTCGTTTGGATCGTAGCTTACGTTGCCAGAAGTCGGCTCTAGTTCACCAGATAGGATCTTCATGAACGTCGATTTACCACAGCCATTCGCGCCGATTAAACCGTAGCGGTTGCCTTCGCCGAACTTAACTGAAATATTTTCGAAAAGTGGCTTAGCGCCGAATTGTTGGGTGATATTTGCTGTGGAGATCAATGCCATTACCTTCTTAATGTGAAAAACGTCGCAACGTTACTTGTTCAGGGCTTTAACTGCAAGTATTGATTGCATTTACCCGCTATTAAGTGAGTGATAACCCAGCCAAATCATAGTTTGAGCTGACTCACATTTTTGATTTCTATTTTAAGCGCAATAAAACGCCAATATTCAATAGCTAGAAAGTCGCGAATGGCTGAGCAAAATCCGGTTTATATAAAGACATATACTGTGTAAATAATTAAATATATCGCACAATAAACTGTTACAACCAAACCTTCTTAATACCAAGCTATTTACAACATCATCTGATGCTCCAATATTAGCCTAACCTCTGACAATTTCATGACAAAGACCCAAGAATCAGGGATAAAGTACTCGCCCCTAAAAATGGGTTCGATTTCACAAAGCGAAATTAACTAACTATAGTAATCCTAACCTCATAATTTTAAGAGACTTTTATGCGTTCATTCATGCGCTTCTTATTATTCACTTTAGCCATCGTTTCTTGGCCGGGTCTTGCTAACTTAGACTACGACTTACAATCCCAACCTCAGGTGTCTGAAGCGGCCCAAGATCTGGCTAACCGGATTGATGAACTCCCCGATCCTCTGTTTATGAATATGGCAGACAAACGCAAGGTCAACATTTTGTTGTCCCAAGTGCTCCGTATCCAAAAGCAACAGATCGCGACGTTCGACCAGCAGCTAAAAACGTATCGAGAGAAGAACGATGCCGAGCAATGGTTTGAGGTGGAGTCGAGTTACATCACGCTAAACAGCCTGAACGTCAGCAAGCAATATCTGCTTGAGCAAACCACGACCGCCAACAAAGAACGCCTTACTGGTTTCGGGCCTTATGGTGTGACTCAATTTAAGCAAGAGTGGCAATTGACTCAGTTGAACGTGGAGTATCTTGTCTATTTCCAGACTCGTAGCTTCAAGGCGTTGATCCAAGACATCTTCATTTCACCGGTTCCAGTGATTTGGGCATCTCTGAAAGTCTTGTTTATCTACTTTGGTTTGGTGTGGTGGCTTTCAAACGGCACTCGTTTAATCGAACTGTTTAGAATCAACTTCCTAGAAACTAAACAGAGCCCACCGTTTTGGGTGCGTTTGATCTGGTATGTGAGCCGCGCGCACAGAGCGATCGCTTGGTTAATCGCGATTACGATCTCTTTGCGTATTCTGTCGAGCTTGCCAAGCCTGCAGCACTTAATCTTCCTAGAGATTTTTACATGGTGGATTCTTGGTGGCTCGATTGCGATCAGCTTCATTCTTGAATTTGCGTATCGCATTAGTCGTACCTCAAACAACGAAGTGAGAGCGCTTCGACTGTCGAGCATCCGCCGCTATGTGTGGAGCTTCATTGTCGCTGGTGTGATCATGCAGGTCTCTATCAGAACCTTAGGTAAAGGCACGATTTACAGCTGGATCTACAGTGCCCTGTTCTTCTGGTTTGTTCTGGTAACAATTTCTGTTTTAAGACTGTGGCGAGCGAAAGTCTTTGAAGCTTTAGAACACATCACTGACAGACCAGTGTGGGTGAATTGGGCGGTTAACCGTCAGAATACCTTCGCGCTTAATATTGTCGCGACAGCGATTGGCGCAGTGTGGTTGATGGTCTACAGCTTCCAACATCGGATCATGGCGCTGTTGTCTGGCTTTACTCTGTTTAGTCAGGCTCTTGCTTACCTGTTTAGAATTGAAGTGGCTAAACAGTCTGACTTGGATAAGAACCAACAGAATCTAGTCAGAATCAAGGGCGACCAAACCTTTGAATACGTTCTACCGGGTTCAATAGACAGTGAACTGATTGATTATGCTGGCGATGAAGTGAAACAGCTTTCTCGTTACCTAATGTCTGACAGCCCTGCGATTTGTATTCTGTCTGGCGAGCGTGGCGTTGGTTCAACGACTTTGCTTTACACCCTATTACACAAGGTATCGAATGCTGAGCCTATCTACGTAAGTTGCCCTTATGCGGGTTACCAAGAACTGCTTTGTCACTTAGCGGTAAGTATTGGTTTAGAAGAGGACGCGACTGAGATTCAAATTTTGGCGCACCTACGTAAAAGTGAAACAACTTACTTAATCGCGATTGATAATGCGCAGCGTCTTGTTAAACCTATGGTTGGCGGCCTATCCGATTTGATTCGCTTAACCAACTTGTTACGTCGTTCTAAAAAGAACCACCGCATTGTAATGTCGATTGCGAAATCGAGCTGGCGCTTTGTAGACAGAGCGCGTGGTGAGCGTCTGTTGTTTGATTTGGTTTGCTTCCTTCCTCGTTGGACAGAGAAGCAAGTCGGTGAACTGCTAACAAGCCGTATCAACACACAACTGGAAAAGCCTCTGTCGTTTGATGGTTTGGTCGTACCTAAACAGTGGGACCAAGATGAGATGTCAGAGGAAGAACGTGCGCGCCAAGGCTTCTATCGTATCTTGTGGCACTACTCAGATGGTAACCCAACTGTTGCCCTGCGTTTCTTCCGTTTGTCTCTGAATCGAAACAAAGAGACGGATCAGGCCGTCGTGAGATTGTTCCACGTACCTGAAGCACAGGAGCTGGAAAACATGCCGAAACCTATGTTGGCTGTGTTGCGCTCTATTGTGCAACTGGAGATTGCGTCTCCTGAGGTATTGTCTGAATGTACTCAGTTAAGCATTGCGGAAATAACCGGGATTCTGCGCTACTTCGAGAGCCGTGGTTACATTGGTTGGAATGAAGACAAGGCCAAGATCTCCGATCACTGGTTCCGTCATATTACTAACGTTCTTGACCGTCAACATTTATTGGTGAAGTAAAATGAAGAAGTTATTTGTCCTATTACTTGTTGGCTTAGCGACGGCGGTGAGTTTCCCGACTTACGCAACGGAAGAGTTAGCCAATGTAGAAAACATCTCAAAGATTGCGAGCCTAGTACGATGGAGCGGCGTGTTCTTCTCGCTCATCGTGATTGGTGCGATGTGGTTATTGCTTAAGTTCATCAACTCGATGGTGACAAGCTTTGGTAGCCAATTCGTGCAATACCGAATGCTGCTGCAAAAGCTTCAGTCGTTCATGCAGTTCTTCATCTACGTGAGCACGGGTCTTATCGTGTTCATGATGAGCTTTAGAATCAATGACCAAATACTGGCCCTGATTGGTGGTACCCTCGCCGTGTCTGTCGGTTTTGCGCTTAAAGACTTGGCAGCATCATTCATCGCCGGTATCACGGTAATGATTGATAGACCGTTCCAAGTTGGTGACCGTGTCACGTTTGAAGGTAACTACGGCGACATTATCACTATCGGTTTACGTTCTGTTCGTATGAGGACTTTGAATGACGACATCATTACGATTCCGAACAACAAGTTCTTAAACGAAGTGACCACCAGTGGTAACTATGGTGCCTTGGATATGCAGGTGGTGATTCCGTTTTATGTTGGAATGAATGAAGACATCACCCTAGCCCGCGACTTGATTCAAGAAGCGGCGTCTTCGAGTCGTTACATCCACTTACCAAAGCCAGTCACTGTGCTAGTTAAACAGACGATCACCGACAACTACCTCGCGATACAGTTGACGTGTAAGGCTTATGTGGTGGATACCGCGTATGAGAAGTTGTTTGAAACCGATATTACCTTGCGTGTGATGAAAGAGTTTAAGAAGCACAACATCAACCCACCGAAGATTTCAGTGGCAGCGCATTAGTCGCAGTTGGTTTAACGCTCGGAGAGTGAATTAATCTCTTAGCCAGCAACAAACAAAAACACCTCCGAACTTATGTGCGGAGTTGTTTTTTTTATGAGGTTTTGTCTGTGGTAACGCTAAGTGGTTTTGGATTTACACCTTAAAGTACTTCAACTGTTCTGTTAGATGCTCTGTGGTATTGGCCATTTTCTGACTGTCCTCCGCCAACGATTGTGAGGCTTGCAGAACTTCATTAGCGGCTAAGTGAATACCAGTGACACTCTCACTCATTTCAGTGGCTACTGTGCTCTGTTGTTCCGACGCTGCGGCAATCTGAGCCACCATGTCATTTGCGTTGTGCAGCTCATTTACTATCACATCCAATTGCTGTCGTGTTTCGTTAGAAGCAACAACACTGTGATCCACTTTCTCATTACTGCTTTGCATCGCTTTAAAGGTACGCTCAGCTTGCTGAGTCAATTTTTCAATGGTTGATTGCACTTCGTTGGTCGAGTTCTGAGTGCGACTCGCTAGGTTACGCACTTCATCTGCAACAACCGCAAAACCCCTACCTTGCTCACCCGCACGTGCTGCTTCTATCGCTGCGTTGAGTGCTAACAAGTTTGTTTGTTCTGATACATCACGAATCACACCAACAACTTGGCTAATCTCAGTCACACCAGATTGCAGATCTTTGACTAGGTTATTCGCTGTCGAGGTGTTCTCTGAAACCTGAGAGATGGTTGTCGACGTTACCTGCATGTTTTCGTCGTTCTGATTTGCATGGTCGACGACCTTATTGGTGCTTGCGGCTGTGTTCTCTGCATTGACTGCTACATCTGAGATAGTGACGCTCATCTCTGTCATCGCAGTAGACAGTAATTCCAGCTGCGCGTGTTGGGAGTTAACACTGGTTGCGGCCTCTTCACTGGCTTGTGCAATGTGACTCGCCATGTTGCTAGACAAATCTGCAGATTCATTGGCAGTGCGAAGCGTGCTTTGAAGTTTATCGAGCATGGTATCGATCTGATGGCTCATATCACCTAGCTCATCTTTGCGTGTCATGTTCATTCGCACACGAAGGTCGCCATCGGCAATCTTATGGGTGTTATCGATAAGCTTATTCAGTGGCACAAGGATGTTGTTGGAAATAGCGTAACCCATTGCGAACAGTAAGCCTGACAAAACAACCGCAACCATTCCTTCCTTAATGGCTAAGGCATAAAACGCCTCTTGGATATCCGCGACTAAGATTCCAGAGCCGATCACCCAGTTCCATTCTGGAAACAGCTGAACGTATGAGATCTTGTCTTTGAGTTCGCCTTGGGGGCTCATCCATTGGTAATCAAGAAAGCCTTTCTCTTCAGGTGTACGAGAGATGGTGACCATTTCTCGCCAGTGATGCTTACCCGCGCCATCTCGTAGGTTTCCGGCATTGGTGCCATTGAGTTCAGGCTTTAATGGATGGCTGATGATGTTGAGCTGCTGGTTTAGAATCCAGAAGTAATTGGTGTTGTCATAGCGAAGCGTCTTGATAGCTTGTAGCGCACGATCCTTTGCGACTTCTTCACCCAGTACACCGCGTTGGCTGTAATAATAGCTTGCCAAACTTACTGCGGTTTCGACTTGTGCACTGAGCTTATCTTGTCGCTCTTCCATAGAGCTTGCTCGCTGCTGCATTAAATTAAAGGTGGATGCCATTACCAGTAGAACGACCGATAAAATGACGATTGATACGAGTTTTGATTTGATAGATAGGTTACTTAATTTCATAGCTGACTGACTTTATTATTTGTTTTGATTATGGATTTTCGACCAAGTTATCAAAAATTCGTACAGTTCAGATGATATGCATCAAGATCGAAAGATATACACTGTGTTACATAACCAAAAAGAGGTATACGTCAAACAGGCAGAGGTTGAGATTTGGCTGGCGATAGATTAGTAGTGCGGGAATTTCGTGCTTGGGCTAAAACGTTCGTGTAATAGCCCAAGCGCGTTAGAAATATTATCGGGTGATAATATCGGTGAATGGGTTGTTAGAACTTATAGATTTGATACCAGCAATTGAGGCGTGGCTTTTTGTTGGAGGTAGATGCTAAAGCGACTTCCTTTACCGACTTCGGATTCAACACGTATTTCACCGCCCGTTTGGCTCAAGATACTTTGAGAAACGGATAAGCCTAAGCCTGTACCATCTCGCTTGGTGGTGTAGAAAGGCGAGAAAATGCGTTTCAGCTGCTCTTCCTTGATGCCGCAACCTTCATCTTCCACGTGAACAATTGCCCCATGAGACACGCCATTCTCGACCCAGTCTTCACTTGAGATCGTTAATGTACCCTGTCCGTCCATTGCGTGAATCGCGTTCATCTGTAGGTTAACCAGAATTTGCAGCAATTGATTGCGGTTAACTTCGACAGACGTTTTTGCGTGTAGCTGTGACACGTACACAATCCCTTTCTTCTTGGCACCCGTTTTCACAAGCGTAATACTCTCATCCACGATTGGGTTGATGTGTTGCCAAGTAATTTCATCTTGTACACCGCCGTGTCGGCTGTATTGAAGCAGACTTCGTGTGATGTTTCGGATGCGATCAATCTGCTCCATGATGGCGTGGACTTCTTCTTCTACACGGCTCACTTCATCACCCAGCTCAAACTTCATCAGCTCAACGTTGCCAAGAATCACAGCCGTTGGGTTGTTGATCTCGTGGGCAATGCCCGCGGTCAATTCACCTAGCGCAGCTAACTTTTCATTCACCACCAGCTTATCTCTGGCTTGATTGAGAAGTTTGATGTGCAGCTCGAGCTCTTCCGTTTTCTCTTTCAAGCTCGCCGTGCGTGAGTGAACTTTACATTCCAGCTCAGAAGCCGCTTGTTGAATCTCTTGATTACGTTCATGAAGCAAATCCAACATCTTGTCGAACTGTTTAGCGAGCAATGTTAGCTCGTGTTGATCATCTAAACCGAGCGTACCAATTCGCTTGTCTTGCCCCATCTGGACTAGCTTGACCACTTTATGGATGCGTTCGATTGGGTTGAAAAGATCACGCGCGCCACGATGAACGATCAAACCTGAAGCCAACAATAACAGCACAATGGTAATGCTGATTTCACCAAGGTTAGTCAGATACGTTTCGATAAGCGGCCAGATGAGATAGCCGGTATAAAGCATGCCAATCACGTTATCGAATTGGTCATGTATGGGTTGATACGCGGTGATGTACCACGCGTCGTAAACATACGCACGGTCTAACCATTCTTTACCTTCGTTTAAGACTTTGGAGTGAACCTCATGTGATACACGCGTACCAATCGCGCGCCCTGCGCTGTCTTCACTGCTCAGCGGTACATTGGTGCTAACACGCAGGTCATCAAGGAACACAGTGACGGTACCAATACGGCGGTTGAACCCATCGCGTTGCGGATAGATCAGGTTGCTGATTTGATCGACAAGCTGCGTGCTGTTGTTGAGCAGAATGCCGCCATCAAGAAAGCCAATCACGTGTTCATTCTTATCTCGAATAGAAACCACGGTGCGACTGACCAAGCCTCGTGTTTCAACGCTCTTCCCTTTTAGCATCGGCACTTCAGCTTTCTTTGCGAGCTCACGATCTAAGGTATTGAGCTCTTCTTGACTCAATACGCTGAAAAACGATTCTTTGTGAGTCAAGTTTAGGTATTCGAGCTTCTTCTCCATGCTCTCAACACTTCGCCAGCGAAGAAAGTCGAGTTCATAGCGAGATTTGTTTTCAGAAACCCAACGAATAAGATCCTCTTGCGAAAGATCACTCGCGAGTTTGACTCGGAAGTTGTATGACTCGGCAAACGCACGCACGTTGTAAGCTTGTTGACTTTGAATCAGATGAATACTGTTATCCGCTACGTCTAGGCGCTCATCGACATCGATCAACGCACCCTGCCACGTGTAATGAACCGACCAATACAACGTGATAGCAACAAGTGCACACAATGTCAGAATGATCGGCGCAGATGTCAGAAACAATAAACGGTAACGCACCATGGTCTTGAAGCGGAACGCCCACTTTGACCACCACTGACGTCTAATCGGCATATTCAGAGCCTTCTGTATTCCAATCTTTGTATTTACGCTCTAGCGTTTTACGTGCAACGCCAAGATCTCTTGCTGCAGCAGACTTATTGCCATCATGGAAACTTACCAACTGTTCTATATGGGATTTTTCCACTTCTTTAAGCGTCCAAGTGTTTGGGTAGCCCTCCGCGGCGTCAGAGTTATTCAAGTTTGGCACTTCCGCGCCGTGTGACACCGTCACTGAAATACTGGCTGGTGCTGGGTCGCCATTTACTTCACGCCAATAATGAGCTGGTGGCTTGTCTAGCAGAATGCAGCGCTCTACTAAGTTCTTAAGTTCACGGATATTGCCCGGCCATTCGTATTCGTTCATCGCCAAGATGTCTTCATGTGCCCAGTTTGGAACCGGTATGCCTAGCTCACTCGATAATAGACGAGTGAAGTATGGAACCAGCTCAATCAGATCCGATGGACGCTCTCTTAGTGGCACCACATCAATCTTCAATACATTCAATCGATAGAACAGATCGCGACGGAAGTGTCCTTTATCTACCTCTTCCTGAAGGTTTCGGTTGGTCGCCGCAACGACACGTACGTCGACTGCAATCTCTTTCTCGCTGCCGACGGGTCGGATTGTGCGTTGTTCTAACACACGTAAAAGCGCAGCTTGCATTGGCAGTGGCATTTCACCAATCTCGTCAAGGAAAAGTGTGCCGCCGCTCGCCACTCTGAATAAACCTTCACGGTTCTTCTTGGCACCAGTAAACGCGCCAGAGGTGTGACCAAACAATTCGCTTTCGAGAAGTTCTGGGGCAATCGCACCACAGTTAATTGGTACAAACGGCCCTATTCGCTTGCTGGCTTCATGCACGCCACGTGCAACCAACTCTTTACCCGTGCCTGACTCACCTTCAATAAGAACCGATGCTCGTGATGGCGCGAATTGGCTGATGAGCAGCTTTAGCTGTTTGGTTTTGTCTGAACTGCCGATCAACTCGGTTTTAATATGACGGCTAACATCACGCTTCAACGCGTATTGCATTCTTTGGTCTAGGCGTTTATCCATGCAACGCAGCACAGCTTGTATCATCTGCTCTAGATTGAACGGTTTTAGAATGAAGTCAGAAGCACCAAGCTTAAGTGCCGAGATGGTCATCTCTAAATCGGCATAGCCAGTCATGAAGATCACATCAGCTTTTCGGTCACTGTCGTTAAAGGCTTCTTCCCATTCAATACCAGAACGCCCTGGAAGGTTGATATCGAGAACAATGAGATCGAAGTGTTCGTTGCAACGTAGAACCTCTGCTTCTTCTACTGAACCTGCGCTCGACACCTTGCCAAAGTACTTACCTAGTGCTTTTTTAAGAATTGCCTGCATGCCAATTTCATCATCAACAACCAAGACAGAAAATGCCTGATATTGAGTCAATGTGTTTGAATTGAGATGAGACGTACTTGAACTAGGTAAAGACATAATGATCGGCCGATAGGGAAAGTTGGGACAGAGTGTACCAATTAACCTTTTGATCAACAGGGTCAAAGTGCGACATTTTGTCCTAGCTCATGTTTTGATTCATTTTATAGGGTCAAATGGCGCAGTTTTGTCCGAAATAACAGCAATTTAATGAAATCTGATGCATCATTTATTGGCATTAAGCTTGCTTATAAGGTGATGATTTCTAATTACAAGAATTAGCATCTTATGTACATGCCCTTCTTTGAGCCCTTTAAAACGAAGGCATGTCATTCATTTATAACAGAATGGACATAATAATAATGAAAGCAATTCCCCTAACTATTGCAGCTCTATCTATCGTCAGTTACTCGGCTAGCAGCGCAGAAGACACCACGCATATTAAGCTTGCGACAACGACAAGTACTTATCACTCTGGCCTACTGGATTACCTACTGCCTGAATTTGAAAAAGATTCTGGCATCAAAGTAGATGTTCTAGCTGCGGGTACGGGTAAATCTCTTCGCATGGGTGAAAATGGCGATGTGGATTTGGTGATGACACACGCACCAAAGGCTGAAGCGAACTTTGTTGAAAAAGGCTACGGCGTTTTACCTCGTAAACTGATGTACAACGACTTTGTGATTGTTGGCCCTCAAAGCGATCCGGCAAAAATTGAATCTCAAAAAGCGGTAGCTGATGTGTTCAAAGCAATCGCAACCAACAACGTGACGTTTGTGTCTCGTGGTGACGATTCAGGTACGCACAAGAAAGAGATGGGCATTTGGGCACAGACCAAAATGGAACCAAACTTTGGTGGCTACCGCAGTGTTGGTCAAGGCATGGGCCCTACTCTGAACATGGCGTCTGAAATGCAAGGCTACACCATGACAGACCGTGGCACGTGGTTGGCTTACCAAAACAAACTGGATCTTAAAATCCTTTTCCAAGGCGATAAGAACCTATTTAACCCTTACCAAGTAATCCTTGTTAACCCTGAGCGCTACCCAAGCATTAACTATCAAGCGGCGAAAGTATTCAGTGATTGGTTGGTGAACCCTAAAGGTCAGAAACTGATTAACGACTTTAAACTGCATGGCAAACAGCTGTTTGTCGCGAGCGCAGAGTAGTTTTTAGTAAGCGTAGATTCGTTTATAACAAGCTGAGAATGGTTTGTTATAAGTGCTAATGCCAATTAGCACTACGCTTAACTAATCAGTTAACTGAAGCAATTAAAGAAACAATAGCTGGCCAATATAATAGGCTCAATAATATTGTGTCAGCTATGATTAACATCAGTCATTACCGATAAAGACCCATTATCGATTCACACGAGATACTTCATGACCCTATGGCAAACAACGCTTGATGCATTGAATTTACTAGTCAGTTTTGACCACGAACTGTGGCAAATTGTAGCGGTATCCTTCAGCGTATCTTTGTCCGCCATTTCATTGGTGATTATTCCTGCAATCATCATGGCTTTCATCTTGGCTTATACCGAGTTCCCCGGTAAATGGGCGCTGCTGTCGGTGATCAACACCTTACAAGCTATCCCTACCGTGGTAATTGGCTTGCTGATGTACATGATGCTCTCTCGTTCTGGCCCACTCGGTGACTGGCAATTGCTGTTCACTCAAAAGGCGATGATTCTGGGTCAGATGCTGATCTGTTTCCCTATTCTGGTTGCTATGATGCACGGTGCGCTGCAAGCCAGTGACCGTCGCGCGGTAGAAACGGCACGTACTCTTGGAGTTTCTACTACTCGAGTTGCGTGTACCTTGATCTGGGAAACCCGTTTTCCTCTACTTGCGGCTGCCATTGCTGCCTTCTCTCGTATCGTCACTGAGGTGGGTTGTTCAATGATGGTAGGTGGCAACATTATGGGAATGACTCGAAATATCCCAACGGCTATTGCTATGGAAAGTCACAAAGGCGCATTCGCACAAGGTGTCGCGCTTGGCATGGTTTTATTGGCATTGGCATTAGCCCTTAACTTTTTCCTTTCCAGTGTGCGAGGAAAAGGCTATCTAAGAACTTAGGAACGCTGTCATGAGTATAAAAATAACAACGCAGCAAATTTCAATGCGCTACAAAGAGCGTGTTTTGTTCCATATCCCTGAACTGTCGATCGGCCCTAACGATGCTATTTATCTGAAGGGTGACAACGGTGTTGGCAAAACGACCCTACTTAAAATATTGTCAGGTTTGATCAAACCAAGCTCTGGCCGTATTCAATGCCCAACACAAAGTTGGCAACACAACCTGTTTCCTAGACTAAAATTCAAAGACATCATCTATCTCCATCAAACCCCTTACCTATTTGATGGCTCTGTGTACCAAAATGTCGCTTATGGCATTCGCTTTAACAAAGAGAGCCAAAAAGATAAGCGAGCTCAAATAATTAATGCTTTGAGGATGGTAGGTTTAGAAACCCTAGCAGACGAGCACATTTCCGTGTTGTCTGGTGGTGAGCGTCAACGCGTAGCAATGGCAAGAGCTTGGATTCTCAAGCCTTCAATCTTGCTAATGGACGAACCAAGTGCTTCTTTAGACAAAGAATCTATTGAAAGATTGGTGATTATGGCCGAAGATCTTCTTCAGAGAGGCGCGAGTTTAGTCATTACCAGTCACCAAACCAACGCGTTAACCGATTTGTGCAAGAAGCAATGGTGGATCAAAGACAATACCTTGACCGAATCACCGCTTCTGCAAGTAATTAAAAAGAACAAAGCACAAGAGAATATTTATGCTGCTTCCAACGCAAACTAGTTGGGTTATTTTGGCTGGCGGACAAGCCAGCCGTATGGGCGGAAAAGATAAAGGACTCGTTGAGCTCAACGGTTCCCCGCTTATTCAATACGTTATAGACAAGCTGTCACAACAAGATGTCAGCATCACCATCAATGCCAACCGTAACCTCGACAGTTACCAAGCATTCGCTCCGGTTGTTTCCGATTCGTTCCCTGATTACCCAGGTCCTTTGGGTGGCATTCACGCTGGCCTTAAAAACGCGTCGACAGATTGGGTTGGCTTTGTTCCTTGTGACAGCCCGCAAATCAGTGACGACCTTGTTGAGCGTTTTTGCGCTGCAGTAAAAGAAGATAGCGACATTCTTGTGGCTCACGATGGTGAATATAAACAGCCGGTTTTTACCCTATTTCACAAGCGCGTACTTCCAAAGTTAGAAGCCTTTTTAGAACGTGGCGACCGCAAGATTATCTTGCTGTACAAAGAGTGTGTGACGGAATACGTCGATTTTAGCGACGCGCCAAACTGCTTTGTAAATCTAAATACGCCAGAAGAACTCACCCAATTCGGAATGCTTCAATAATGAAAGATTCAAAACAACGCCCTAACCTGCCTTTATTAGGTTTTGCTGCTTACAGCGGTACAGGTAAAACAACCGTACTTGAAGCGTTACTGCCTTTGCTTACCAACGCCGGTTTGAAAGTGGGTGTTCTTAAACACGCTCACCACGATTTCGATGTCGATAAGCCAGGTAAAGACAGCTACCGCTTACGTAAAGCGGGCGCAAATCAAATGCTGATCGCTTCGCGTAACCGTCATGTCATGATGACAGAAACGCCAGAAGCCGAAGCAGACTTTGATTATCTGCTTACGCGTTTCGATACCAACACGCTGGACTTAATTTTGGTTGAAGGCTGCAAGAACATCGCCTTTCCTAAGATTGAGCTTCACCGTGATGAAGTGGGTAAACCTTGGCTTTATCCAAACGATGACAACATCATTGCTATCGCTGCAGACAGCAACGTTGAATCTGACCTGCCACAAATGGCGATCAGCGACTTAGAAGCGATTCGTGATTTCATCATCGACTACGCTCAATCGTTCGACCCTGTTTCGAAAACAAATAAAGTCGCCGCGTGTGCGTCTTCAAAAGACAACACGCCAGTTGTGTGTTGTGACTCTTTCTCTCCAACCGGCTTAACGGTGACTCAAGGTCAGCAAAAGATTGTTGATAGCATTGACGCACTAGAGCTTGTTGAATCTGTTTCGCTAGAACAAGGCTATGGTCGAGTATTGGCCGAAGATGTAATCTCCCCAATCAACGTGCCTCAGAACACTAACTCTGCGATGGACGGCTATGCCATTCGTGGTGAAGATTTAGAGCTAGATAGCTACCACGTTGTTGCTGAAGTGATGGCAGGACACAGCTACGACAAGGCCGTTCAACAGGGTGAAGCTGTTAAGATCATGACTGGCGCGCCAATGCCTGAAGGTGTTGATGTGGTTGTGATGCGTGAGCAAGCCGTTCAAGAAGGCGATACAGTTAGCTTTCCAGATGCGAAAATCTCAGTAGGACAAAATGTCCGTATGGCGGGTGAAGACCTCGAAATTGGTCAACCTGTCTTTACGCGTGGAACACGAATTGAAGCACCAGAAATGGGCATGATGGCGTCACTGGGTTTCGGTACCTGCCCTGTTTTGCGTAAAGTGAAAGTCGGCGTGTTCTCGACAGGTGATGAAGTTCAAGCTCCGGGTAGCGAGCAGAAGCCAAACTCTATCTACGACTCAAACCGTTTTACTATTATCGGTATGCTTCAGAAGCTAGGTTGTGACATCGTTGATTACGGCATCATTGAAGATGACGAACAGAAGATGATGGATGTACTTCACGCGGCTTCTTTAGAAACGGATATGGTTCTGACGTCTGGCGGTGTGTCTGTTGGTGATGCTGACTACATTAAACTTGCGTTAGACAAACTAGGCGAGATTAACTTCTGGCGTATCAACATGCGTCCGGGGCGCCCTCTTGCTTACGGTAAAATTGAAGACAAACCTTTCTTTGGCTTACCGGGTAACCCAGTTGCTGTGATGGTGTCGTTCATTAACTTTGTTGAGCCTGCAATTCGTAAGCTGCAAGGTCAAACTAATTGGACACCAGTGAAAGCAAACGCGGTTGCAACAGAGCAATTACGTTCTCGCCAAGGTCGTACTGAGTTCAGCCGTGGTGTGTTCTCAATGAATGAATCTGGTGTGCTTGAAGTGAAGACGACGGGTAAACAAGGCTCAGGTATTCTGCGCTCAATGAGTGAAGCAAACTGCTTAATCGAAATCTCACCAGCGGTTGATACTGTCAAAGTCGGTGAGACAGTGACGATCATTCCACTGCAAGGTCGTGTTTGATTTAGCACGCCTCGATTCAACACAGCTTCACAAGAAACAGAGACGCCGGCTTATATCAAATATAAGCGGGCGTCTTTTTTGGTTCGTATTGAGAAAACTAGAGTGATAGACCGAGTAGCTTAAACAACCGTGGGTTTATCTAACGGACAATTGGATAAGTCACAGTTATTCAGATAGCAGTCGATAAGGTTGTAATTGTTACGTCCACTCTCTTTCACTCGGTACAATTGCTTGTCTGCAATGTCACAAATCATCTTGAAGTTGCTATCCACGTTGTCGCTAACAAGTTCAACGTTTACCCCACCGATTGATAAGGTAAGCTGCTTGGCTCTGATCGCTTTCGGGCTAACCAACGCCAACTCAGACAATGTATTTCTAAGCGTAACGACTTTCTCTTCGATATCTTGGCTACTTTGACCAAAGCAGATAGCCATAAACTCATCCCCACCATATCGGAACAAGTAATCGTTCTTGGTCGAGAATGTACTTCTCAGTAAACGACTAAGAATACGCAGCGCTTCATCACCTTGTAAGTGACCGTGAAAATCGTTGTAGGCTTTGTACTCATCAATATCAATCATCAATACTGCAAGTGACCGTTTTTGCGTATAAGCATTACGAATCAACACTGGTGTAATTTTGTCGAGTTGATATCGATTCGATAAACCCGTTAATGGGTCTGTCGTGCTCAACACTTCAAGCGTTTGATTGGCATTCTCTAAGCGCTGTCGTTGCTTTTGATTCTCAAGCGACACGGCAATGAAACTCGCCAGATGCTCGATTAGTTGACAATGGTGTTGTTGATACTGATTAGGTAAATGATGCTGTACGGATAACAGTCCTATCACTCTTTCATTGAGAATAATCGGCGTCAGAATGATGGAGTTGGTGTCCGGTTTGTCTTTAACAACCACCAAGTCATCATCTTTACGCGAGGCCTTATCAACATAGGGCTCTAGTGCATCATCGGTGACACTGTTCAAATGCACGGTCGCGCGCTTGCGAATCACATAAGTGCCGACGGTTTGATTATCTTGGCAAGTGACCTTGAGGTTTTGTACCAAGCCTTGAGTATCAACAAAGTATTGGTAGTCGAGTATGTCAGACTCGTCGTCGTACAGTGCAATACCAAATTCGAACGTCGGCAGAATCGTGTTTATCTTGCTTAGGATCTCAGGAAGCACGTTATAAAGGTCAGGAGCGGTAGCAATGAACTGACCAATATCAGTAATCGCGCCCATGTACTTTTGCATTTGGGTAAACACTTCGTGCTGTTGTTTGTCTCTAAGAGTATCCACGCTTTGCAAAATACGATCGCTTTGTTTGCGTTCGTATGCCTTTAGGTATTTTTCTGAAAGCTCGATATGTTCCGTTTGCAGTGATGCGAGACCATTACAGTCTTGTTGATGGTGAAAGATTTTCGCCTTGGCCTTCGCGTAAATACTGTAGAAGTGGTAACTGTTTTTTAGCTCAAAGTTTTGCTCAAGGAAAAGACATCGTTCTTGAGCTTGCTCAAGCTCCCCTATTTCCACCAAATATTGAAACCAACACACCAAGTTTTCCATTCGATTATGGTCGTCGTTGATTTTCAGGAAATACTGTTCCGCTTGATAAAACGCATCGAGCACATCACTTGGAGTAAAACCGCCCTGTTGAACTTCATCTTGCTGAACCCTACCTTGCTGAACCATAGTTTGAGCTAGGTATCCGTGACACAGTGCGAACGTTCTATTGCTTGAGAGTGACTCGGCTATCTTCTTCGCTTCAGCGATTGCTCGAATCGCTTGGTCAAACTCTCCGGTATACGCACAACCATAAGCGAGGTTAAGGTGGCTCACTGCACAATCTAACTGGCGGTTAGCATTCTGAGATGACGTTACCGCTTTACGTGCATATTGTTTGGCTTCTTCGAACTTCCCTAAGCTCAAATGCATGTCGCTTAGGTTGCAGTAGATGAGCGCTCGAATGTTGTCATCAACAAGATGTAAGTTCTCTAACGTCTTTGCATAACACGCATAAGCCGATTGGTAGTCGCCACAGTCGTTATAAACCGATGCTAATAGACCGTTGACGAAAACAGTGAGTTGAACTTCTTCTGGTTGGGTTGCATTTAGGCAGGTTTTATAATGTTCGACAGCATCAAGTAGATTGTCTTGGCGATCACTTTTGTACGCCTTCAGAAAAAGCGCAATAGATTCTGGGAACGGTTGATTATGGTCACGGCATATCTTTCTTACTCGCGCATCAACTTCTTCTAATCCTTTGATTCCAGGATAGTTTTGAATTCGAGTGATGATTCCCATAATCTGAGGGTAAAGCGTATTGATCATAAATTAGATTTAAGCCGATCAAACATATAAATTGTACATAGTGTACCATAAAATATTTTTGCGACTTACTGCACGCTTTATTGATATCGCTAATATTTCAAGATTTTTTATCATAACCTTGAGCCACGTACTGTTTTTATGTAGAGTGCGCGAAAGTAATAATCCTATTGGAGAGCATCATGGCTCGTACCATTCTGTATACCTATAAAGACGAAGACAAAGAGTTACTGTTTTCTAAACAAGAACACCGCACGATCCAAGAAGCTGTAGCTGCAGCTGAAGGCATCGATATCTCTGAGTATCTTAAAACTGAGCAACAGCTTGAGTTGATTTCTGATACGAAAGCGGTTCGTAACTACCAAGATAACTACTTCCGCAAGCTTGGCTTTACTAAGCTTACGTTGAAGCAAAAAGACAACCTTGGTGTTGGTAAAAAGAAGAAGTAAGCCCTCTGGCTCTTTTTCTTGATATTTAGCTTCTAAGCTCTAGCTTCAGGCTTTTCGTTTTGGCGTTACTAGTTAAGAGTTAAAGAAACGAAAACACCAAACAATAAAAAATGCCGCAACCTCTTTCGAGATTGCGGCATTTTTATTTATGCTTTTCAACTAGCTCAACGTTAAGTCGCGATTACTTAATGTTAAGGAATGCAGCACCACGAACGCCGCCTGAATCACCGTGTTTCGCTTTGATGATCTTAGGACACTTCGCTACAGACAGTAGGTACTTAGGCACACGCTTTGGCATCTCTTCATAGATAAGCTCGAAGTTTGAAAGACCGCCACCCAGTGCAACAACATGTGGGTCAAGACCGGTAAACAGGTTCGCGAAACAGATAGCCAATAGTTCCATGAAGCGATCAACGTGCTCAGCCGCTTTTGCTTCGCCTTCGTTGTATGCTTGAATGATCTCAATCGCTTTCTTCTTCTCGCCGTAGTAATGCTCGTAAATCAACTCAAAGCCACGACCGGATAGGTAGCTGTCTAGACAACCTTTCTTGCCACAGCCACAGCCTAGTAGCGGTGCGTTGTCGCCAAGGTGGAACCATGCATCGATAGGAAGGCGCATATGACCTAGCTCACCTGCAACGTGGTTACGACCAGAGAACACTTTACCTTCGTAAACTAAACCACCACCGAAGCCAGTACCTAAAATTAGGCCAGCAACTGATGGTTCATCTTTAAGCTCATCATCCCACGCTTCTGAAAGCGCAAAACAGTTTGCGTCGTTCTCGATTTTTACACTACGACCAATAAGCGCTTCTAAATCTTTACGTAGTGGCTTACCTGTTGAAGCTGGTACGTTAACAACCAGCATTGTGCCGTCGTCTGCGTTTTCCATGCCAGGAAGACCAAGGCCAATTTTGCCTTCGCAAGAGAATTCGCTATCGTACTTTTTTACTAAACCAGCAATCGTATCAAGCAGTAATTGATAATCGTCTGTTGGTGTTGGAACACGCTCTGTTGCTACTCGCTCAAGTTTCTCATTGAATGCACCAAACTCAATTTTTGTGCCGCCAACATCGAAGCCGTAATACATGAAATCTCTCCAATTTTTCCCTAAATTCGGGCAAATAAATTCTTTAAATAAAACAACTGAGGAACATTATCCATAACACTCCCCCTACAAACCGTGATAGATAACAAACTTATCTCGTGTTCGAGTCTGTTTGAACAACAAGTCAGCACAAAGCGGTTAAAGGTTAGAGTGAAGTCTCACTTTTACTGTGCTCTATGAAAGCGTTCAGGCTAGGTTTGGTCGGATCCGACTTATAACGCGTCTTACTTAGCATGTAGCTTTCGCGAAATGCTTCAAACCAAAGTTGTAAAGTCTTAGCGCCCTGCTCTTCACCAGCTTGTTTTAATACCAAGCTCGCCACTTCCGCCGTTGAAAGGTGTTGGTCGTTGTCTGACTTACGCATCATGTATTGAGAAACCGACTCAGGCTCAATCGATAACACAGGTAAATCTTGAAGGTACTCAGAACGTCTAAAGATGCGTCTTGCTTCACGCCAGCTACCATCGATGAAAATCAGCAGCAGCTTTTTATTTGGGTCACGCATTTGTGGCAAGTCTTGCACCACTCGCGTTTTGTCATCGGTGTAATCTTCAGGGAATACAATGACAGGTTGATACTTTTCGTCTTTCAGTACATCCAACATTTCTGCGTTGGGTTCAGTTCTGTGCCAAAGGTAAACGTGGCTGTCTTTTACGGTATCCACAATCAAACGGCCTGTGTTACTCGGCTTTAAGATTTCGTTGTCTGACAAGATCAACATGGTCGCGACGTTCGTATCTATGTCTGGTTGATGTTCACAGATACAACTGTCTTGTTTGATTTTGCAGTATTCACATCGCACCACTTTACATCCGCGCGCGTTAAACGGTTTGGTTGAAAGAGATAAACGGTGTTGGTATAAACGGTGGAAAGCGTGGATTCTCATGGACAATAACGACAGATAGAACTAGAAAAGTGGCACGATTGTACTTACAGTGGCTTGATAATGATAGAAGGAATTCTTATGCAGGACCCATCGCTACTTCGCCTTGTCTGTTTTATCACCGCTTTCATCTTGTGTGCGCTGTGGGAGTACCGTGCTCCTAGAAAAACACTGACTCAAAACAAGTGGTTTCGTTGGGGAAATAACTTCTCGTTGATGGCGGTTAATAGCATTTTGTTGGCAACATTAATCCCCGTTGCAGCGTTTCAAGCGGCGCTGATTGCTGAGCAAAACCAATGGGGACTGTTTAATAACATCGCGCTTCCTTTTGAACTCACGGTGTTTCTTTGTGTCGTGTTGTTAGATCTTGCCATTTATACTCAGCATCTTGTCTTCCACCGCATTCCTCTGCTTTGGAAGCTTCATCGTGTTCATCACGCAGACTTGGATATTGATGTAACGACAGGCACACGCTTCCACCCGATTGAGATGATCTTATCGATGCTGATTAAAGTGGCGTTGATTTTTGTACTCGGTGTTCCGGCATTAGCGGTGGTGATCTTTGAAGTGGTGTTGAATGTGAGTGCGATGTTCAACCATAGCAATGCCCGTTTACCACTATGGTTCGATAAGCAATTACGTAAAGTGATTGTCACGCCAGACATGCATCGAGTTCATCACTCTGTGATCGTCAAAGAAACGCACTCTAATTTTGGTTTCTTCATATCAGTGTGGGATATCTGGTTTAAGACGTATCGCGCTCAACCTAAGCTTGGTCACGATAAGGTAAACATCGGTGTACCGGAAATTCGTGATGGGAAGGAACAGAGGCTGGATAAACTGATTACCCAGCCATTTAGATACAGCCAGAACAAATAGACTTAGATAGCTAACCAATAAACATTAGGCTTTTAGCTCACGCAGGTAGCGGTAGATGGTATGGATAGAAATATCGAGCCCTTTTGCCGCGATTTGCGCACTGTCTTTCAAATCAAAAATACCCATCTCATGCAATCGAGTCACAATCTCACGGCTCTTCTTCGACGGTGCGATATCTGCGTCTCCAGTCACCTGCTCTCGCACAGTTTCAATTGAGCTGTGCATCATCTCTTCGTTACTGCGAGCAAAAGTCTCAGGCGTAGTTTGAGGTCTTTCTAAGTGTGGAAGTAAACAAGGAACCAGTGAATGCATTACTTCTTGGAACGGTGCATCGAGGTTGGTGTTAATGCATAGCAAGCCGATGGCTTTTTGCTGCGGGTTACGAATTATGGTGGTCATCGAACGCAAAGTTTTGCCATCGGGACATTTTGTCATGTAAGCGCCCGATACATCTTTACCCTGAGTCAGCTTCATTAGCGCTAAGTTAGTAATAGGTGCACCTACGTCTCGGCCTGTGACATGACTGTTCGCGATTTTGATAATCGAAGGATTACGAACATCTAAACTGTGCAATAACACTTCCGTATGCTCGCCATACATTGCAGCAATCCCGTCAACGATGTTTTCGATTGAGTGCAAAATATCATAATCACTTTGAGCTAATTCGAACACTGAGTCCTTCCTCTTCTGGCGAAAAAACCGCTAAGTAGCAATTACCAAGCGGTTTGATTTATTAAAATCATCTGATTCTAAAACGTTTGATTACGCAGACATTATATCAATAATCGTTGAGTCTGTAACACTCATACCAGCGGTAACCAATTTTCCAATATTGCGGATACTGGTCTCGACATCATCGGCAACAATGCCTTGGTTGTGCGCTTCATTACAACGCATCGCCATTAAGAACCCGTTTACCGCAGCACTGGTCGAGGTTTTCACCTTCATCGCACATGTCGACTTAGCACCATCACAAACCATTCCAGAACAATCACTTAGAACGTTCTGAATCGCGTAGCAACTCTGTTCAAATGAACCCTTAGCCAGATACACCATTGCCATCGCAGCAGCAGCACTGGTCACCGTGTTACCACAAAACGCAGAAAGCGGTGGATAGTACGATTTAATGTAGATCGCGCCAAGGTGACTCATGATAAGTGCACGCGCCAGTTGCTCTTGAGATGATTTGAAATGCTCAGCAATTACCGCGACAGGAATCGTTGCAGCAATGCCTTGGTTACCACTGCCGAAGTTACTCATCGCAGGCAGAGTTGCACCACCCATTCGAGCGTCAGACGCGGCAGCAGTTTGCATGATGATCTTGTTCATCAAGTCTTCACTCATCAGGCCGAGCTGAATACCCTGTTCCATAGTGCGACCAACCTCCAGCCCATAAGCGTGAGCCAGGCCTTCTTGCGATAGCTTGCCGTTAAGGTCAGAAGCTTCGAGGATAAACTCAATGTCTTTGAATTCAGCACTGGTGGCATAGTTATAGATGTTACCGATATCAATATCGATTCCTTCACAAATCGAACCTGTTGAAACGGTTTGGTCGCAATCTTGACTGAAAAGAACCGTGCCATTTAAGGTTTTTTTGATGATTTGTGTATGGCCGCCGCTGATTTCAACTGTCGCGACTTGCCCTTCACATTCCACTTCAGCGTAACAATAGATGAATTCGTCTACATCTTTACGATGCGCACTCACCTGTCCGGCATCGATAAGAGCTTGCGCTTTCTCAACATCTTTTGTGCTGATCTTCGCTAACACCTCTAAACCAGCGTGTGGGTCCCCACCAATCGCACCAACAGCAGCAGCAATGGGTAAGCCTATCTTTCCTGTCCCCGGAACGAACACGCCCATAGAGTTTTTGTATAAATTGTCCGACACATACACTCGAACTTTATCCGGTGTACCCACAAGCATCTTGGCAGCGACTGAACAAGCGTAAGCTGCGGAGATGGGTTCTGTGCAGCCAAGAGCTGGTTTAACGACGGTATTTAAAATCTCTTTATACTGTTGCCATTGTTGTTTCATAGTAAGGACCTCACACTATTCTTTGTTTACTTACGACTAGCTATTTACGACCAGCAATCGCTTCAATTTCGATTTTCACACCTAGAGGAAGATCCTTCACTGCAAAGCAGCTACGAGCAGGACAATCCTTTTCAAAAAACTCTTTGTAGACTTCATTGAAAGCCGCAAAATCGCTAATGTCTGATAAGTAACACGTTGTTTTTAGTACCGCGTCTAGGTCACTGCCCGCCGCTTGTAAAACATATTGAAGGTTTAGTAACGACTGACGGGATTGTTCACTAACGCCACCTTCTACAACACCGCCTTTTTCTCTACACACGGGTAATTGACCTGATGTGAAAACGAGGTTTCCGAATGCGTTGCCGTGCGAGTATGGGCCGATGGCTTCTGGTGCTTTGTCTGCTGTAATGACTTCTTTCATGTTTATTCCTGTTCAGAGTTGCTAAATATTTCAACTACAGTTTAAACATTGAAATCGTTAAAATGCAAAAATAGTTGCAATAATTATCATAAAATACCTTCAATCAAAGATCTCAAAAATGAAATCCACCCTAAATCATTGATTTTTAGGTTTTTATTTAATTGGCAATGATTTGCTGATTTGAGAATAACGATCTAAATCAAATAAATTTTAATCTTGGTTTGAAAAATATTTTAATCAGCAATACGATTCTCGCCATAATTTGCAAATAAATTTGAATTTTTTAATTTTGGGTGAGCAGTCATGAATAAACAACAGATCCAGGCAGGGTTAAGAGCAATCTTTCCTTTATGTGTAGGCGCATTTCCATTTTCATTCATCGTAGGAGCAGTCAGTATCACAGCGGGAATGACCGTTACGCAAAGTACTTTATGGTCGTTCACTGTGTTTGCAGGATCTTCGCAAATGGTGGCGCTAGGGTTAGTTCAATCCTCTGCGAGCATCGTCGTTATCATGTTTACAACGTTCATCATCAACCTACGACACATGCTCTACAGCGCGTCGATGTCGGAACACATGAAGGCGTATCCCATTCATATGCGTATGTTGATGTCTTATGGCTTAACGGATGAGGTTTATGCCGCAACGATTAACGACATGAAGCAAGAGAAACAAGGTCGCCATTGGTTTTACCTAGCAGCGATGGGCGGGTTTTGGCTTAACTGGGTGGTAGCTGATTTCCTTGGTGCTCTGATTGGTTCGTCGTTCCCAGAGATCGCAAACTACGGCTTAGATTTCGCGATGGTTGCAGCCTTTATCGCCATTGTGATTCCACAAGTGAAAAGCCGTGAATGCATTGTGGCAGCCATTGTCGCGACTTTCACCGGTGTGCTTCTTGCTGAACTTCCCTACTCACTTGGTCTCGTTATTGCGGCTGTGGTTGGTGTTTATGCAGGCTACCGCATGGACTTGTCGACAGAGAAAGCAGAACAAGAATCCGCACAAACAGGCCTATTAATTGAAGAAAATGGAGTAGCGTAACCATGAATACTACAACTTTTATTCTTATTACATTCGCGATGGCGGCCGCAACCTTCATCATTCGTTTTTCTGTGATTGGTATGGCGGGCAAGTTTGAGATGTCAGAGCGTTTTAAAAAGACGTTGCGCTTTGTACCCGTTACGGTTCTGCCTGCGATAATCGCTGTGGAGATTCTAGGCGCTGGGCCTGAAATGGAATTCGACCTACACAACCCAAAGGTTTTGGCTGCGATTGTTTGTACGCTGGTCAGCCTTCGTTTCGATCTGATTTGGGTGGTGATCAGTGGTGTTGCATCACTTATCTTCTTTCAACACATCATGCCTACTCTGTTTATGTAAACATGAATCATTAATAGGCAGCAAACAAACGAAAGGCAGAGTATCGAACTCTGCCTTTCTGCTTTTGCTTAATGAGTGAATACTGAAGCCGTCAGTACTTGTGGTTATTTCACTGCATCAAACTGGTATTTATGAAGCATAGCTTGCTGGTGTCCAGCGATTTCTGCCACTTGCTCTGAGCTTTCAATCATGGATTCAAGCTGTAACTTAGTATTCTCGCCTTGTTCAGAAACACGAGTGATCGAATGTGTCACATCGACTGTTGCACGCGCTTGTTGCTCTGTTGCCACCATGATTTGTTCAACACGTCCTTTAATCTGGCTAACCGCAACCTCAATTTTTTCAAAAGCTTGCTTCACATCACCACTGGTTTGCAGTGCGTTGGCCATTTCACTTCGAGATTCAGTCACAGACGTTCGAGAACGGTCAGCCGCAGCCACCAGCTCATTCATCATATTGCGAATATTGGTAGTTTGTTGAGATGTGCCACTCGCCAATTTACGCACTTCGTCGGCAACGACAGCAAAGCCGCGGCCTTGCTCTCCTGCTCGCGCAGCTTCAATGGCAGCATTCAGTGCTAACAAGTTTGTGTTTTCTGCAATGCCACTGATCATATCGACCATTTCACGAATCTGCTTCACACGGCCATCAAGGTCGGCCATTGATTCTTCGTTCATGCTTAGTGAATATTCTAACGCTTGCAAACGTTGCTGGTTAAGCCCTACCACCTGGCTACCATTGACTGACTCGTCTTCGGCAACCTGTGCATCGTCATTGGATGCATTCGAAATACGTGCAATTTCACCGATTGACGCTTCCAGCTCAGTAATCGTGGTGATCATGTTCTGCAGCGATTCGTTTTGCTCGTTCAAGCTAGAATTGGTTTGCTCCGCAGCGTCGTGGCTAACTTCAGCTGTTTGGTAAAGCGTTTCACAGTTACGAGTCACCAAGCGAACTGAGTCTGCGGTCGAATCGACAACGGTATTCAGTTTCGAGGCAATCACTTGTAACTCTAATGGACCTACCAATGCACTGTGTTTCGAGAAATCGTGGTTTGCGAGCAAGCTTAATTGTTGCGTAATGTTTTTCAGCCCTTTGTTTACCCAGCGGCGCAGTACTAACCATGAGATCACAATGATCACGGCGATCACTAGTCCACTAATAAACAACACACGGTCGATGTTGGTGATGGTTTGATTTACGACCAATTCGCTTTCATCAATCAGGTGTGCAGCGGTCGAAGATAATTGGTTGAGTGTACTAATAACGGTATTCGCCAAGGTAATTACTTGGGCTAGGTTCTGCTCTTGCTGCTTAACCAGTTCCAATTTAAGCAGTATTTGTCTAATCACGCCTTCTTCTGTGAAGCCCTCTTTAACCATCTCATAAGGTGCGGTAAGGCTTGCGAACTCCGCGATGTCTGGGTGCCAATCAGCAAAGTCGCTGTAAGCTAAGTTAAGGCCCGCGATTCGGTTTCTCAGTTGGCGGTATTCGTCTTGTGCTTTATCGATATCAGATTGCATCATTAGCATTAAGAAGGTGTTGGCCATTGCTGACGCGCTCGATGTAAAGCGGTTCGCAGCATCACTTGCTTCTGGGTTGTCTTCGACTAAAAATGAACTGATACGGTTCATTTCTGGTCCGATAGAGCCGACACCGTAACGAAACTCGCCCATTTTGCTGTCGATCAGATTCTGTTTACTTTGAATATCAATTTGCGCCAACAGAACCGTATTAGTCATCTGTTGAAGCTGTGCCATATCATCAATAAGGGTTTGTTGCTGTTCTAACGAGATCGCATCAGGAAAAGATTGGGAAATAAAAAGGAGTTCCTCTAGGATTGCGTTACTCTCGGAAGCGAGTTGATCAATGGAGCCTCGTGTTGCGTTAAGTGTGTCTAAATCGGTTGATTGGGTGCTGTAAGTGAGAAGTTTGACTTGTTCTAATACGCTTTGTGTTAATTCTGCGTTGTGAAGTGCGAGTGGTAACGCCTGTTCCGATAGCGTATCGAAATACCCTCCTACTCGCTCAACACCTCTTATACTGACCATAGATAAAAAGCTGACAAGTAACAGAATGGAAATAAAGACAGCACTAACGGTTTGGATGAGCGAGAATGTATAACGTGAGGGTTTTATTGATAAATTTGTGTCGGGCATGTGAAATCCAGTTTGACTACGAAAAGAGATATCCTTAAGTTAGTCCGTATACTAGAAGTCCTTGATGACGTTTTTATTTCATTTTTTTTTCAGAAGAGTTACATATGAAATTCAGAAAAATGCTTGCAGTTACAATAACTTTCGCAACATTAGCTGCATGTAGCTCGACCCCGTCTCCTTCTCAGCTTAGTCAAACCGCACAGAAACCTTTATCAAAGTCAGAACAATTGACTACAAATGCTTATATGAGCGTGTATGAGCAGTGGAAAGGTGTGCCGTACCATTTCGGCGGAACTTCATTTAGAGGTGTCGATTGCTCCGCTTTTGTACAGATTGCCGTCCAAAATGCGACCCAACAAGCCCTACCAAGAACCACAAAAGACCAGAGTCAAAAGGGAAAAGAAATTGCGTATGAACAGGCAACGAGTGGCGACTTGGTGTTTTTTAAGACATCGATGACTGTGCGACACGTTGGCGTTTACTTAGGAAACAATCAATTCCTACATGCTTCTACATCGAAAGGTGTGATTATATCGAGGCTGGACAACCCTTATTGGGCTTCTAAGTTTTGGCACTTTAGGCGTTTATAGCGGTTCAAGAGATTCACCGCTGAACGACATAACATCAAACGTTACGGCTTAAACGCCTTTTACTATTTTGGATTGATACGCGAATAGCTAGTCGTATTTAGCGACAGCCGTATCAAACAGGTTTTTCACTAACGCGATGTACTCGTCTAGGAATACGATCTGTTCGTTAGTCGCTTTCTTAGCCCATACACCAGCTAATACTTCACCTAAATCCGCAACAACGGCGTCTGCTTCTTTCAGCAGTTGAAAACGTACACTCGCGTGCAGTTCAGGGTTTTGTTCGAAGATAGCCATGATGTTCGTTGAAATCATGTCTGTAATAATGTCTTCGACACTTTCATTTCCTGTATCACCATTACCATTGGTAAATACATCTAGGTTGAATGATAGGTGCTCGATTAAAGCTAGGTAGCCATCGGTTTCTACAACCACAATAAATCTCCGTTTTAAGCTCTTAAGCAGATTAACACGTTCTAGGCTAATACTATGTAAATGAAGTCATTTGTCATCATTTTATTGCTAAAAGTAATATTAAAATGATCTTTGCTAGCATTTAAGCTCAAAATTGAATCAATCTACAAACAAAGCAGAGAAATAGGACTTAACAACGGTTTCAAGTGCAATCTTGATGGGCACTCACCCCGCCTTCTACACGACGCAATTAGTGGACTATTAGTAATAGCTAAAATTTAAGCGTAGACAATAGCAACCCACCTGCGATTTTCTAGTGAACGACCTCGAATTCGATGTCGAATGTGAAGCTAGTTCCAAACTGAAACTCATTGCCACTCTGCATTTTTTGTCGATTAATCAAAGGCATTGAAACAGTGCGAGTTCACAAATCCACCAATTGATTCATATTGATATGAATTAGAGCTGAGAACATTGACCAGTACGTCTATAAATTACTCAGATTTATCCTAAACTATTGCTATTAAACGATAGTATTTCAAATCAACAGTTCTGTGAGGATTTCCTATGTGGCAGGCCATTTCTCAACAGCTTTCAGATACGCTTTTGTTCAACTTTCAAATTACTGAACGTACGAAGGTCTCTGGTGGTGACATTAACGATTGCTATATGATCAGTGATGGTAATGAACGTTACTTTGTTAAAGTGAATCAGCGTGAATTTCTACCCAAGTTTGAAATTGAAGCTGAGAACCTGCGTTTATTAAGAAATACTTCCACCGTGTATGTGCCCGAGTTGGTTCTTATTGGGAAAACCAAAGAGTGCTCGTTCATTATCCTCAATTACTTACCAACCAAACCACTAGAAACAGGTAACAACAGTTTCGATTTTGGTGTTCAACTCGCTCAGCTTCATCAGTGGGGAGAGCAAAAAGAGTTTGGTTGCGATCAAGACAACTACATCGGCAGTACCCTTCAGCCTAATCCGTGGCATAAAAAATGGGGACGCTTTTTCTCAGAGCAACGCATCGGTTTCCAACTTCAATTGTTAAAAGAGAAAGGCATTGAGTTTGGTGACATCGACGATATTGTCGATGTGGTGAATATGCGACTTGCAGGCCACAACCCCCGCCCTTCTTTGCTTCACGGCGATCTTTGGAATGGCAATGTCGCGAACTCTGCGTTTGGCCCAATTTGTTACGACCCGGCTTGTTACTGGGGTGACCATGAGTGTGATTTGGCGTTAACCGAATTGTTCGAAGGCTTCCCTAAAGAGTTTTATGAAGGTTACCAAAGCGTCATGCCGCTCGACGTTGGCTATACTGATCGAAAAGATATTTATAACTTGTACCATCTTCTCAATCACTGTAATCAATTTGGCGGTCATTACTTGGCACAAACCGAAGCGTGTATTCAGAAGATTCAAGCAGTTTAATACCAATTACAGCTGTTTATAACCGAATACGATTGGTATCAGTTACAGTGAGGAGAATTTGCCATGCATAAATACACAGAGAAACATGTCTCCTGTCCGCATTGTGGACACGGTATCAACATCACGCTTGATGCATCTAATGGTAGCCAAGACTTCTATGATGATTGTCCAGCGTGTTGCAATGCCATTCATTTGGATATGCAGGTCGACGAGGTAAGAGACAGAATCAACCTTTCGATTGATGCCGATGATGAACAAGTATTTTGACAATCAGTTTCTCGTTTAAACCAAGATCAAAAAAGAGCACCTCATGTGCTCTTTTTTAATTTGGTCATCGATATGATTTTATCGCCACCGATTCAATGCGCTTACTGGCTATTTCTGGCTCGCTAATACACGCTCTACCGTATCAACGATAGCTTGAGTTTGTGGGTCGAACTCGATGTTTACTTGGTCACCGACTTCACGGCCGCCAAACAGAGTACGATTCAGCGTTTCTGGAATTAGATGGACAGAGAAACGGTTCTCTTCCACTTCACCTATCGTCAATGAACAACCATCAACGCCAATATAGCCCTTGCTCAACACGTACTTCATCGATTCTTCTGGCAGTTCGAACCAAAGTGTACGGTTGTTCTCAGTCTTAATCACATCAACTAGGTCAGCCATCAGAGTAATATGGCCAGACATGCTATGGCCGCCAATTTCGTCACCAAACTTTGCTGCACGCTCAACATTCACTTTATCACCAACATTCAGCTGGCCTAAGTTCGTCAATCGCAATGTCGCTTGCATTAAATCAAAAGCAATCTGGTTACCTGAAATTTCCGTTACCGTTAAGCAACAACCGTTATGAGCTACTGAAGCTCCAATGGCTAATCCTTCAGCCATTTCGTCACTTAGCTCAATGGTATGAGTTTGAAACGACTCTTTTTTGTTGATAGCAACCAGTGTTGCCATGCCTTGAACGATACCTGTAAACATAAGATTCCTATTTAGCATTCTAGGGCGTGTTGACCTTTCGTGGTTAAATTTTGTTCGGATGGGGACGCCCAGTCAAAAGCGTTTTAATCGCGGCGAGGGGGAAGTAGCCTAGTCATTCTAAGTAAATCTCCCTCAACAAAGAGTAAAACGCTTTTTGCGGGGGCGCCCAGCTCGAACCCTTCGGGCAGCGTTTGCTGGTCATTTTTACTACGTTATCGGCTTCTCATGTAGGCTAGCTACACATCGACAAACACCCAGCAACTCGCTGCAAAAATCAGCTCGAAAGATCAACACGCCCTAATAACAGTTTTTCATAGCAGTTATTGTGACATTTCTTTATGATTCGTCCAGTGGAAGCTTAAGATCATTGTCTCTGATTCCTTCAGAATGTCCTTTCCTACACTATTATTCTAATTTTCTCTCTTATTTGGAGTTGTTTGTGCATCGTTACAAAGAAGAATCCTCGAATCTAATCAAACTTGCGACCCCAGTATTGATCGCATCCGTTGCACAAACTGGAATGGGTTTTGTTGATACCGTAATGGCCGGTGGCGTAAGTGCTATCGATATGGCGGCGGTTTCGATTGCAGCAAGTATCTGGCTACCATCAATCTTATTTGGTGTTGGTCTATTGATGGCGTTGGTTCCTGTCGTTGCACAACTGAATGGTTCTGGTCGACAAGTAAAAATTCCATTCGAAATTCAACAAGGCGCATTTTTAGCGCTCGTCATCTCCCTTCCAATCATTGGCGTACTTTTTCAGACACAATTGATATTGGAGTGGATGGACATTGAACAACTCATGGCAGAAAAAACCATCGGTTATATGAATGCGGTGATGTTTGCTGTACCCGCTTTCTTGTTGTTCCAAACCTTGAGAAGCTTTACCGATGGTATGTCTCTAACTAAGCCTGCAATGGTGATTGGTTTTATTGGCTTGCTATTAAACATCCCGCTTAACTGGATGTTCGTATACGGAAAGCTTGGTGCTCCTGCATTGGGTGGTGTTGGCTGTGGCGTTGCAACGGCTATCGTGTACTGGGTGATGTTTGCACTGCTGTTTGCTTACGTTTTAACTTCAAAACGTTTAGCGAAAATCAACATCTTCGGTACGTTCCATAAGCCGCAACTTAAAGCTCAAATTCGTCTGTTTAGACTTGGCTTCCCTGTCGCAGCCGCAATCTTCTTCGAGGTAACCTTGTTTGCGGTTGTTTCCTTGTTGGTAGCCCCACTTGGCTCATTGATTGTTGCCGCGCACCAAGTCGCGATCAACTTCTCTTCACTGGTCTTCATGATTCCAATGAGTATTGGTGCCGCCGTGAGTATTCGTGTTGGCCATAAGCTAGGTGAAAATAATACCGAAGGTGCGAAGATCGCGACACACGTGGGTATCATTGTTGGTTTAGTGACTGCATTAATGACGGCAGCATTGACGGCAATTTTCAGAGAGCAGGTTTCATTACTGTACACAGAGAATACCGCGGTAATTACCGTTGCAATGCAATTACTGTTGTTCGCAGCGGTTTATCAATGTACCGACGCCATTCAAGTTATCGCTGCAGGTGCTTTGCGTGGCTACAAAGATATGCGTTCGATCTTTAATATTACCTTTGTGGCTTACTGGTTGCTTGGTCTTCCTATCGGCTACATCTTAGGAATGACAGATTGGATTGTTGAGCCTATGGGAGCACATGGTTTCTGGGTTGGCTTCATTATTGGTTTATCTTCAGCGGCGACCATGCTTGGTATGCGCCTTCATTGGATGCATAAACAAAGTGATGAAGTACAACTGGAATTCAGTTCTCGATAATCTAGCCAGAAACAATTGTCATAACTAGCATTCGTGTAACCCGTTAAGACATAAAACAAAAAAGAGCTCTGATTTTCAGGGCTCTTTTACTTTCTAAATGATTAAAATCGGATGACTAAACGACTCAATAATCACTCTTCTCTCTGACAAACCTTGCGAACTTTGGCTTTCCGTTTTGAGTGAGGCCGTTGTAGCGAAAAGTAATACGACTACCAATCTCGGGTGGCGACAATCTCATTTTGTCAGTAAACCCGCTGCCAATGTAAAACTCAACGCCCTGCTCGTTGTGAACTAAGATTGAGCCCATCATTCCTTTGTGTTTGCCCGTCCCTGTTTTATAACCAATCACAGTGGCTTCAGCATCATGGTGTCTTTTGAGTTTTAATAAGTCATTGCTGCGACCTGCTTGATAACGGCTAGTGATCTTGCGAAGCATCAAACCCTCGCCGTGTCGCTCATCTACGTTGTCTAGTTGGTGAAACAACGCTTCTTCATTCTTTATGGGTGAATGTTCAACATAACCGACGTGTGACTCATCGATTACGCTCACCCAATGCAATATGTTGTAATAACGCTTTTGGTAATCTCCGGCTGCACCTGGCATATCGAAGAGCATGAAGTCGATCTGTCGCCAAGCGTTATCGCTAGGTGTGTGATCTAACACAGTAGATTGAACAAGATGGAATTTCCCTCGTCCAGCCCACAGCTCTCCCTCTAAGTGCACTTGTGGCAAGCTCTCTGTAAACCACTTTGGTGCGTAAATTCGATTACCATTTCTTGTATAAAGATGCTTTCCATCCCATAAGGCTCGAATACCATCGAGTTTCTCACTCGTCCAATACTCAGAGACATCTATTCCTTGTTTATAGGTATTGGCTAATACTAACTGTTCAGGTGGTAAATAAGATGAGTGAGATGGCAATGAAAATGCCCAGAGTGTTGCGACCGCCAATTTGGTTAATCTCATCATCTACTCCCTATTCGTTCACTGTCTCGATTTACTCTTTATCTCGAGTACTTTTTCCTTCAAGTATTTTTATCCTATGTGGTCTCGAATTGCGGTACGTGAGATTTCCTTAGAGATGCGATCCAATCTTCAGTCTTATTTAACTTAACGTTTCATTCGCAATATCAATCAATTGTAACTCTCAAAAATTCATTCATTTTTACTTCTCATATTGAGAAGTGGCGTTTCTCAATATGACACCCACCCACAGAAAAACTCTAACTCATTGAAAATAAACAATATAAAAGTTGGCACATTCAGTGCAATTCTAAACTCATGCATTCAAGGAGATATCATTATGGAATTACGTAAAATTGACCTAAACACAACAACGCTGACTCTTTCTATTTTCGGAGATTTAGACGCAGCGGGTAGCCGCGATGCACAGACAGACATTGACGATGTGATTTCAAATGATGGTCACCAAGAGATTGAAGTCGATTTCAGTGAAGTGCAGTTTTTGGACTCTTCAGGTGTAGGCGCGATTGTTTATATGTTCAAACGCCTAACTGAACGTGAAAGAAATATGCGCTTGGAAAACGTATCAGGTCAGCCACTAGAAATTATGAATCTACTGCGTATTGGTCACGCTATCCCTGTTAACTCAAAAAATCCTACCAATTCATGAAGATCCACTAAGCTAGAAGTAACTAAAAATAATAATAAAAAGAAAAAACAAAGGACGTTGGCATGAAAAAACTTAAAAACTACATAGCCCTTTCTCTGTCTGTCCTAGTTCTGGGTTGCACAAGTTACCCAGAACAAGGCACCGGAGGTTTGGCAGAAAGTTATGACTCGATTAACTATCAGAACTCTGACTTCTCTCCTGTCATGCCCGATGAGCCGCTTGGTCCTGAACACGGACTGCGTTTTGATTGGCAACTGGCAAAGCTACATTTAGATGCCTTAATCCAAGAAGGTGCGCGCTGGTGCTTCCCTGCTGCCGTTGTTCAAGCCATAGAAAAGCAAAATCGTATTGCTCGTGAGCTACAAGGTGGTCTGTTACTGGATGCCGCCAACGACCTTGTTATCCAAAGAAAACGCCTTAACGAACTTGAAGTCCAACTCGACTACGTCACATCCCAAGCGCGCTGCGAACCGCCTAAAAATGAAAACAAATTCCGTATGCAGTTGTCTGTGATTGAACAACTGTATGACCTGTTAAATGTTGATAATCAATTCGCGCAAGACTCTACCGAAGTCAATCCTAAGTACATGGGAAAACTGGCGGAAGCATCTTACATTCTAAAAGAAAACAAATCGTTAGACTTAATTGTAACCGGACACGCAGATGCGACAGGCACTGAAGAGTACAACGATAAACTAGCACTTGGGCGAGCAAAGCAGGTCGAACGTTACCTAACCATCTTTGGTCTTAGCCCACAACGAATCAAGGCAGTGTCTGTGGGTGAAACGGTACCGCTTTTCGAGGGTGAAACCGCAGGTACTCTACTAACCAACCGCCGAGTGAGCATTGAAATTATCTCGCCTAAGAACGCGGCGAAGATGGGAGGTGCACTATGAAAACACTGATCACATTGTTCATCACATTCTCTCTTTTCTTTGCGAGTTTTGTTCAAGCTAATGACGAGTTTTCAGACGCTGTGCAAGTTGGTGACCTGATCCAAGTTAATGTTCCTGGCGAAAGCAGCCTAAACACAGGCTTTCAAGTCGATAAGCGTGGACGTATCACCCTTCCAGAAGTGGGAACAGTATTCGTTGCAGGTTACGACACTGAGCAGTTGAACAAAGTTGTCCTAGAGGCTCTGTCTACCGCTTATAAAGATCTGTCGAATGCATCTGTATATGTGAAAGAACAGCAAATCATCATTTATGTTCAAGGCTATGTAGAACAACCGGGCGAGTACACTCTTGCATTGGGTTCTAGTATCCAAATGGCGCTGTATGCGGCTGGCGGTTTGCGTCCGGGCGCACAACTCGACAAGCTGATCTTAAAACGTGGTGCCGACAAAAAAGAGTTCAACTACAAACGTTTTCTAGATTCCGGTGACGAAGCTAACCTACCGACATTGCAATCGTTAGACTCTCTGTTTGTTCCAGCGTCTCCACTAGTAGGCAACATCGAGCAAGAGTTTGATGCAGCAAAGCTTGCTAACTCAGGTGACAGTGCCGATTCTCGCAACGCCATCAAGGTGTTTGGTGAAGTAAACGCGCCCGGCTCATTTACCTATAAAGAGAACACTGATCTAGTTGACGTTCTGATGCGATCTGGCGGCGTAACCCGTTATGCCAGCGTCGAGCAAATTCGCGTCATTTCGAACAACACACCCACTCTGTTCAACCTTAAGCGCTACCTAGATTCTGGCGATGAAAGCTTGTTGCCAACTCTGCAACCCGGCTCGACCATTTTTGTTCCGAAACAAGAAGAAGAGATTAAATCGGGTGCGAACATGGTTTACGTAATGGGTGAAGTTGCTGCTCCCGGCGCTTTCGAAGGCAAACGCGATGCGACCTTTATGGATATCCTTGCGAATGCAGGCGGCCCAACTCGTTTTGCGGAGTCACGACAAATCCGAGTAATCAAAGCGGATGGCAGAGTGCTTAAGTTTGACTTAGCGGCTTATACAGAAGGCCTACCTAACTCTAACCCACCGAGTATTAAAGCTGGCGATGCGATTTTTGTTCCTGAAAAAACTGACATGAATGAGAAATCTTGGTTGAAGATTACCCCAGACAGAGCGGTTAATGTTATTGGTGAGGTAAACCGACCTGGTCGTATTGAATGGTCAGATGAAATGAACTTCATGGGATTACTCGCTCACGTTGGTGGCCCTACGCTACGTGCTGACACATCAAAAATTGAAGTTGTGACCGGTAGAAAGCTAGTTGTGTTTAACCTAGATGATTTTATCCGTAATGGTGCGCCAAGAGACCAAATGCCTCAGATTCGCGCGGGTTCTATTGTGCGTGTTCACGACTTACCACAAGATCCTTCAGACAATAAATCACAATGGGTTCGTCAAAGCTCAGATGCGTCAATCTACATCTTCGGACAAGTGAATGCACCTGGTCGTTACCGCTTCACCAAAGATATGCACTTCCTTGATATTTTGTCAGCAGCCGATGGCCCAACCAAAGATGCCGACATACACAATGTACGTGTGACTCACCGTGATAAAACCTACTCCCAAGTCAGTAAGTTAAACCTATCACTGTACTTCGAAACAGGTGATGAATCGTTATTGCCAAACGTTACCACTGGCGACACTATCTATATTCCTGAGAAAGGCAAAAACTGGTTAGATACACCCAAAGAAGAAACGGTTCGAGTACTGGGTGCAATCAACAACCCGGGTCGTTACGTGTTTAACGACAACATGACCATCTTAGATATCTTGGCAGAAGCGGCTGGCCCTACTGACAATGCTTACGTAGAGAAGATTACCATTGTGAACATGTCTTGTTGTCAAGGCCAAGCTCGTACCTTTGACCTTGTTGAGTTCAGTAAAACGGCGAACATCTACAACCTACCAGTGTTACGTGCAGGTGATACGATTTACATTCCAGACCGTCGTGAAAGCTTTATTGAGAAAGCTCGTGTTGGCTTAGATGACATCCTACGTATTACCACCACGATCGTGTTAATAGGAGCGTTATAATGACTATTTCAGCAACGCATGCCGAAGTTGAACAACTGTACTTAGCTTCTGAATTGAATGGACAACGCTCAATCTGTGTGACGGCTTGCCATTCAGGTGACGGCGTAACATCTATCGCAACAGCATTGGCCGAGCGCTTCTTGTTAGCGGGTCACTCTACCTTGTATGTTGACCTTAACCTATTCAACTCTGCGTTTAAGAACTTGCACATGCTTGAAGAAGAACACACAGCGCAGCTTATTGAGCACGTAGAATCTCAACGAACGTTTATTGGTGTCCCTGCTCCACAAGTTGCATCAACTCAGTTAGCTTACAAAGATCCAGCGACGCTTAAAAAAGCCGTGACTCAGTGGTTAAGCAAATACGATCGTGTGGTCATCGATACGTCGCCATTACTTAATATCAACAAAGGCAATATTCCTGCTCAATCTGTTGCAAGCGCGTGTGATTGTGCGTTACTTGTCGTTGCTTATGGTGAAACGTCGAGTCATCACCTAGAGCAAGCTAAGAAGCTTCTCGATGCACAAAGCATTTCACTGATGGGTTGCGTAATGAACATGAAGAGTAATCCAAGCTTCGCCCAAGAACTGATTCGACAAATTAATCGAATGAAGTTTCTGCCGTCTAAACTTCGTGACCGCTTAGCCAACAAGCTTTATCAAAATGAGTTTTTGAATCTACCTATGTAGCATCTCCTATAGGGTATGGCGCCTCATTTTAAAAGTGACAGCCTCCACTCTGGTTGGCTTTAGAAGCAATTCCCGCTGTGTCTGAATAAATCTTAGTTTGTTATTTTTGACGAAATTAATGCTAAAAATAAGATTTTTAAGAACATTCAACGCATTTCACACACGCCAATTATGGTCTTACCACCTTCAATTCCACTCAAAGATCAACAGCCCCTAGCCTAACTTTCACGGTAATGTGACACAGACTGTTAAAGCGCCATGTAAATCGCATCAAAGATGGAATTCGTACGATTATTCCCTAAGATTATAAATAGAGGTGGTTTTTGACGAATTTGTAATAGTTTGACAAAGTTATCCGATGGCTGTGAAACACAGTGGATAAATCAAGCAAATCACACTTTATGCTTTGTTGGTTTACCTACTCATACTCCCGCCATCCCTCCTTCTGCTCAAATGGTTCAAATACACGGAAAGGATCACCATCGAGCAATTTAGTTAGTCAACAGACCTTGATTAGCTTGGTTGTATTATTAAAGAGAAAGGAAACTCAATATGAAATACAAGTTAAGCTCCGTATTTTTGTTAGTTGCAGCAGCCAGTGGTCATGCTAACGCTGGAGAATGTGGCAGCGTAACAATCGCAGACATGAACTGGAACTCTGCAACTTTAATCGCCAACATTGACCAATTTATCCTAGAACACGGATACGGTTGTGATGCTGAACTTATCCCTGGCGACACAATGCCAACTGGCACGTCGATGATTGAGAAAGGCCAACCGGATGTTGCACCAGAACTTTGGAGTAACAGCCTGAAAGATGCCCTTGATAAAGGTGTTGAAGAAAAACGTCTTCGCTACGCAGGTAAAGCACTTGTGAATGGTGGTGAAGAAGGTTTCTGGGTTCCAGCCTACCTCGTTAAACAAAACCCAGAAATGGCAACCATTGAAGGTGTACGTAAAAACGCATCTTTGTTTAAGCACCCTGAAGACCCAGATACATCCGCATTTTACAGCTGCCCAGCAGGTTGGAACTGTCAAATCAGTGCCGCTAACTTGTTTGACGCACTTAACCTAGAAGACAGTGGCTTTACTATTGTTGACCCAGGCTCGAGTGCCGGTTTATCTGGTTCTATCGCGAAAGCTTACGAACGTGAAGAAGCTTGGTTTGGTTACTACTGGGCACCGACTGCGGTTCTTGGTAAGTACGACATGGTGAAAGTCGACTTTGGCAGTGGCGTTGATAAAGAAGAGTTCATCAACTGTACGACTCAAGAAGGCTGTGAATCACCAAAAGCGACCATGTACCCGCCTTCACCTGTCCACACTATTACCACTGAAAGTTTTGCGTCACGCGCACCGGAAGCGTATGACTACTTTACAAAACGTGGTTTCACCAACGATAAAATGAACGCACTTCTTGCTTGGATGGAAGACAACCAAGCCGATGGTGAAGAAGCGAGTATACATTTCTTAAGCGAGTTCCCAGAAGTATGGCACCCATGGGTTTCAGACGAAGTCGCTAAGAAAATTGAAGCTGAGCTGTAACTGCTAGATTTTAAAACTAGCTATATTTCAGCAAAAACTAGACTTCACTAAAACGGAAATAACGTCGCTATACTTGATGTTATTCATAATTCGGAGCCTTGTTCTTACTCATATTCAACGAATGGAAGGACAAGTTACTCCGAACTATAAGGATATAAAATGGCCGACAGCAATTGGTTATCAAGCTTTCCAGAGATGGAACGCTCTGATTTACGAGCAATAAAAAAAGCGCTAGATGGTGCTTACCGCGAATTTTCCCGTGAATACGGCGAAACGATTGAGTCATTATTTGACCCTCTTCTCTCTTTCCTTGTTTGGTTTGAAAAACTCCTCATTTCTACTCCATGGCTGATCGTTCTTGGTGTGTGTACTGCTTTGGTGTACGCCGCGAGCCGATCATGGAAACTCGCATTAGGTTGTGTCGTTTCACTGCTTCTCATTGGTTACTTTGGAATGTGGGAAGATACAATGCGGACACTCAGTATCATCACTGTGTGTACCCTAGTCTCGATTTTCCTCGGTATCCCGATTGGTATTGCGATGGCACGTTCTAATCGTGTGCAATCCGTCGTGACACCGTTACTCGATATTATGCAGACCATGCCTGCATTCGTTTACCTCATCCCAGTGGTTATGCTACTTGGTATCGGCAAAATCCCAGGTCTAATCGCTGTAGTTATCTACGCAATCCCTCCTGTTATTCGCCTAACTAACCTAGGCATCCGCTTGGTTGATAAAGAAGTGTTAGAAGCGGCGACCGCATTTGGCGCGAGCAAGAAACAGCGTTTGTGGGGTGTTCAATTACCGCTAGCCATGCCAACGATTATGGCGGGCATCAACCAAACTATCATGATGGCACTGTCGATGGTGGTTATTGCGTCTATGATTGGTGTTAAAGGCTTAGGCCAACCGGTTCTTAAATCCATTACCAACCAATACTTCACTTTGGGCTTAATGAACGGTTTTGCCATCGTGGCACTTGCGATTCTATTTGACCGAGCTTCACAGGCTTATGCGCGAAGAACCAATGCGCACCTAGGAGGATTCAAACATGACTAAACCATTAATCGAAATTAGTGGCCTGTTTAAAGTGTTTGGCCCTAAGCCGCAGTCTGTGGTGAACCGAGTTAAGAACGGTGAACACAAAGACGAGATTCTTGCAGATACTGGCCACACCGTTGGTTTGAAAGAGATTAACCTCGAAATCAATCGTGGCGAAATCTTCGTTATCATGGGTCTTTCAGGTTCTGGTAAGTCGACTTTGATTCGACACTTCAACCGTTTGATTGACCCAACTGAAGGCAAAATCACGGTTGAAGGCATTGATGTAATGAGCCTCAACACTAAAGAACTGGAAGAGTTCCGCCGTCATAAAATGTCGATGGTATTCCAGCGCTTTGGCCTAATGCCTCACCGAACTGTGGTCGAAAACGTTGCATACGGATTGGAAGTTCAAGGAATCAAGAAAGAAGATCGTTTAGCGAAAGCCAACGAGTGGTTAGAGACTGTGGGTCTGAAAGGCTACGGTAATCAGTACCCTGCCCAACTTTCTGGCGGTCAACAACAACGTGTCGGCTTGTCACGTGCTCTGTGTACTAACGCTGAAATCTTGCTGATGGATGAAGCTTTCTCGGCTCTCGATCCTTTGATTCGTAGTGAAATGCAAGATCAACTTATCGAGCTTCAAGAAAAGCTTCATAAGACGATTGTTTTCATCACCCATGACTTGGACGAAGCTCTACGTTTAGGTGACCGAATCGCAATCCTTAAAGACGGTGAGTTAGTACAACAAGGTACCCCACATGAGATTCTGTTGAACCCTGCCGATGATTACGTCGAAGCGTTCGTAAAAGACGTTAACCGTGCTCGAGCCCTGACTGTAGAAACCGTGATGCAGCCCCCTTTATACCGAATCACAGCAGAAACCATTGAAGGCGCGCTAGCGCAAATGAAGATGCTTAAACACGATTACGCATACCACGTAACTGATGATGGTTATCAAGGGCTTGTGACCAAAGAGAGCTTGCAAGATGCGGTAGAAGATTCAACGGTGCACGACTTCAGCGATGAGATATATGAAGAAGTGCCAGCGGTTCTGCCTGATGCGGTGATTGAAGAAGTACTGCCAGACACCATGTCTTGTGACTACTCGCTCCCTGTTGTCGATGAGGAAGGCAACCTTAAAGGTGAACTTGAGAGAAGTGCTGTAGCGGATATCTTCTCTGAAAATAGCGAGGAAGATGTAGAACCTTCCCCAAAGCCAAAGATCGATAAAGCCTCTTAGCTTAACAAGGTACTACTTACAAACTTAACCTAGGCCACTGTATTGATTTGATGCAGTGGCCTTTTGTTTTGTTCAGCCTTTTCTAAGGCCGCTCCTCTTTGCGAATCGTTTGTTAGACACTTAAGTTCATATTTCATAAGTAAAAACACGTGAAATCAGATCGTTACATCCATAGCTTGAGCCTTATACAACGCACCTTAACATGATTCAATGGGATAGTTTTTAAGGCAAGCAGTTGAAATTATTCTAGAAAATGACTAAAACTTAATAGTACCTATGGATATTAAGCTCAAGCAGACGTATTGGATTACGACTTAACAAAAGGACTTCGTTTGATGAATTCGACTTTAACGTCAGACACACCTCAAAATGTAACTAACCAAGTAGACCTCGAGCTTGTTGATGAAAGCGTTCTGGAGCAAATGATTCGGGACACCAGTGCGGACATCATCCCCATATTAATCGACCATTACGTGGCGGAATCACAAACTCGTTTAGTGGCGATCAGAGAAGCAACAAGCAATCGAGACGCTCAAACACTCGAGTTTGAGGTACATACTCTCGGCAGTACTGCGCTTTCGTTAGGTAACCGTCCATTAGGCGAGTTATCACGTGCTTTAGAGCAACAATGTTTAGAGCAGGAACATGACGAAGCGTTTCTTCGAATTGATGAGTTGCTCGAACTTGCAGATCGCTCAATCAAAGCCCTACTTGAACGAAAAGAAGTGGGATTCAGCTGATCGTTTTCTCACAGCTCATGTATCTATGCACAACGCACTCCCACAACACAAAGTGATATTAAGAGATTGCATGCGGTAGATAACAATTACATTCGAATCGTATTGATGGTTACATGTCACTATGTTATTGATTGGTTAGGACAAAGTTTCAAAAGGAATACACAATGCGCCCTAAAGTATTGTTAGTTGAAGACTCCACCTCCCTCGCCGTACTGTACAAACAGTACGTTAAAGACGAGCCCTACGACATATTTCATGTCGAGACAGGTGCGGAAGCCAAAACATTTATTGAAAGACATTCTCCACAGCTGGTTATCCTAGATTTAAAACTACCCGACATGCCGGGAGAAGAAGTTTTGGATTGGATCAGCGAAAACGATATTCCTACGGCAGTTATCATCGCAACGGCGCACGGCTCTGTGAATATTGCCGTAGACCTCATTCAACGCGGTGCGGAAGACTTTTTAGAAAAACCCATTCAAGCCGACCGTTTAAAAACGTCTGTGAGTTTGCATCTACGTAGAGCCAAGCTAGAAAACCTTGTCGACAACATTCAAAGCAAATTCGATCGTGACCGTTTTCATAACTTCATTGGTTCGTGCTTACCAATGCAAGCCGTGTACAAGATCATTGATTCCGTCGCCCCTACTACTGCTAGTGTATTCATCAATGGTGAAAGTGGTACAGGTAAAGAAGTATGTGCTGAAGCCATTCACCAAGAGAGCCAACGTGGCGATAAACCTTTCGTAGCCATTAACTGTGGTGCGATTCCTCGTGACTTGATGGAAAGCGAGATCTTTGGCCACGTTAAAGGTGCGTTTACCGGCGCGACAACAGACCGTAAAGGCGCAGCAATGCAAGCACACGGTGGCACACTGTTTCTCGATGAGCTTTGCGAAATGGAATTGGAGATGCAGAAAAAGCTTCTTAGATTCCTACAAACCGGTACCTTTACGCCACTGGGCGGTAACCGCGAAATTAAAGTCGATGTCAGAATCATCTGTGCGACAAACCGAGATCCATTAGTCGAAGTGGAAGAAGGTCGATTCCGTGAAGACCTCTACTACCGCGTGCATGTAGTGCCTATCGAGATGCCACCGCTTCGTGAACGAGGAGGTGACATTGTCACTCTATGCAATCACTTCTTAAAGCTGTACGCGAAACAAGACAAGAAGAAATTCAAATCGATCGACAAAGAGACTCAAGCGCTTCTTAAACGTTACACGTGGCCAGGTAATGTTCGTCAATTGCAAAACATCATTCGTAACATCGTGGTGTTGAACAATGAAACGAGCGTAACCAAAGAGATGCTGCCTCCGCCAATTAATAAAGCAGAAAGCACAAAACCAAAGAGTGTCACACCGATACGAAACGTAGCGCCAGTAGCTGTTAACGCCCCTGCTCCTGTAGCCGAAACTAAACTGCCACCTATCACACCTGAAGAGTTGGAACAGACACCAGCACCTCAAGTGCAAAGCGAACCGATGACACCTGCGTTTACAACTACGGAAGGGGCTATTCGTCCAATGTGGCAGATTGAACGTGAGGCCATTCAACATGCGATTAATCATTGCGATGGCAACGTGTTGAATGCAGCTGTGTTATTGGAGCTTAGCCCTTCTACGGTTTATCGTAAGAAACAGGCTTGGGAATCGGAAGATGAGTACAATCAAGCCTAACCTTGAAGGGCTTAACCAAAACCATTCTGTTCAGGCTCAGGAGGTTGTAACCCCTGAGCCACATGAGATTTGGCTGTTAATCGACAGCCAAACCTTTGGAGGAATCGAAACTCATGTCATTGAGTTAGCATCAGGCTTGATTGAGCATCAATGTAAAGCAAGAGTGATACTGCTTACCAAGTTCCAGCCTCTTCCTCCTATCATCACTCGTTTGACTCAACTTAAACTTCCTTTTTGTCATCTCAGCGACATCGCACCAGGTCAAGGTAATGCCTTGTCACAGCTGAAACTGGCTATTACTCAATTCCAACCATCACACATCCATGCTCATGGTTACAAAGCGAGTATCGTCGCTAAGCTGGCCAAGTTAACGACGAGTAGTTCAGATAAGCCACGTCAAATATCAACTTATCACGCTGGCGAAACTCCAACTGGAAAAGTGTGGTTCTATGACTTTTTAGATCGCTACACGAGCGTGATTTCGGATCATTCACTGGTGGTAAGCGATAAAATTAAACAAAAGCTCCCTTCGAAAAGCACCCTACTCAACAATTTCATCGCGATTCCTGAACATCTCTCCCCTAATGTTTCTGACGAAACTCAGATTGAAGATTCGACTTGTCACGTTGGATTCGTTGGTCGCTTAAGTCATGAAAAGGCACCAGACCGATTTGTTACGCTTGCTCAAGCTAACCCTGATCACCATTTTCATCTATTTGGTGATGGTCCGGAAAGACAAGCGTTAGAAAGCAGTAACTTGAAAAATCTCACGTTTCATGGTCATCAAACAAACATGACCAATGCATGGCAAACTATTGATGTTTTGGTTATTCCATCCAGATACGAAGGGTTACCCATGGCAGCGCTCGAAGCCATGGCGCGTGGAATACCTGTTATTGCAACAAACGTTGGCAACCTCCCACAGTTGGTTGAACATCAAACCAACGGCTATATCGCACAAAGCGAAACACAACTGCAAACATGCTTAATTGAATGGCTTGGCCTTTCTAATCAAGAAAAAAACGTCATGAGCCAAAAGGCTAGAAACACGATTATTGAACAGTACTCCCCTCAAGCTGTCATTCCACAAATCTTGGCGTGCTACGGTAACCTAACGACTTAAACTCCGCATGCCTCTGTGAATAGTCTTTGACTCATACCGCTGCCAATTTGATTCTCATTTTGAATTACACTCAAACAGGCGATTTACTTACCTAAAATAGCTATTAAATACAGTTATTTAAATATAAAACATATCTGGCATTTACCTTGCTATTACTTTATTTAGTTGGAAGTGAGCTAGGTGAAGGAAAATACAATGCGAGACCAAGTGAATCGAATACCGTTGATTGTCGGGCTTTCCTTCTTGAGCCTGATTATTGGCGTTGCTTGGTATCTGATCCCTCACCCAGTAGTAGTGATTGTCCTTGCTTTCATTCCTTTGGGTGCTCTTTTCGTTATCAACAAAGCGTTTTGGTTTGTACTTTTGTTTGTGGTGTTTTCCTTCTTCCGTATTCATGAGGCGTTACCACAACTTTATCCGCTTAAAATACCTCTGCTGTTATCGATGGGCGCTCTGTCCGCCCTTTTATGGCATTCAGTGGTCAGTAGAGAACTGAAGATCTTTTGGCACCATTCATTCAATTGGCTTGCGATATTCTGGGTTTTAACCACCATAGGGGTTGTTTTTGCCTCGAATAGACCTATTGCATTAGCAGAATTCACGGGCGTTTATTGGAAGATCATTGTCATGACCCTCGCGATTGCTTGGCTCGTGAATACCACAGAGAATTTGGCGAAAACGGCGACGACTATCATTTACGCCGGAGCCTTAGTCAGCGCAATTGCGGTCTACAACTCCATAAACGGTATAGGATTGGTTGAAGGTTCAAGGGTCACAATAGGACGAGATTTTGGTTCTATGCTCGGTGACCCGAACGATCTGTCGCTGGTACTTATGTTTCCACTCGCTTTCACAATCAGCCAAGCAAGTACACCGGGTATTTCCTATTTCAAACGAATTATCAGTGCTTTAGTGTGTATTTTGTTGCTTGCAGCAATTATAGCGACTCAAAGCCGCGGTGGATTATTGGGGTGTATCGCTGTAATTGGTATTTTTGCCTGGAAGTTGGTTCGTTCTAAAGTCTTGTTGATTTCGTTAGGTTCAGTTGCCGCCGTTGTACTTTATCTGGTTGCGGGAATCTCCGATCGAGCGTCTGGCGGCGCAGCAGAGCAAGGCATCGATGAATCCGCCATGGGTAGAATCTACGCATGGGAAGCAGCGATAAAAATGGCGATAGACAATCCACTGACCGGCGTTGGGCTAAACAACTTCTTCTCTAACTACTTCTTTTACAGCTCTCATTGGGACGGTCTGAATCACGCAGTGCACAGTACTTGGTTTGGCGTTTTAGCCGAAACGGGCTTCATCGGCCTGATTGTTTTTGTCATTCTGATTGTCTCCTTGATTAAAACCTCTCGTGCAACGCTCGCAAGGCTTTCAAACTCTACGACACGCGTGCCACCGGAACTTAACGCTGTGGCTTACGCTGTTTACGCTGGCCTTATCGGTACTATTGTGTCGGGAACCTTCCTAACTCAAGGCTTCAATTGGCCCATTTACATCCTCGCCGCACTCACTGTATGTGTTTCCAACGTATCCCAAACTGCTTGTCAAAATGAGAAAAGCTAAAAGCCAAACTTTAACCAATTGAAAAATAATGAATTAGTTTATGGCACAGTATATGAAAGTACTCCTATATAACAATACAAAAGGAGTTTCATTATGACGTCAGCATCTATCCACCAATTCAAACATTGGCTTAAGTTTCACCCTAATTCTCGAATTCGGAATGTGTTTTTCATTTTGAAAAATATCAGAAGTGCAGAATTACCGACCCCTAAAATTCTCAATCGCGCTCTATACCAAGTACACAAACTTATTGTGAACATCATCGGCGGGGTTACGCGCTTTTGTTATTGGACGCCTGCATTCAAAGGACGAGTCGCCCAATGCGGTAGACGTTTATATCTGTATGGCGGTCTGCCGTTCGTAAGCGGCCCACTACAAATTTCTATCGGCGATGATTGTCGAGTGTCTGGCCACACAACATTTTCTGGATGTACCCAACCACTAGAAGGTTTAGAGCACCCACTGTTGTCTATTGGTAACAATGTCGATATCGGCTGGCAGTCAACGATTGCAGTCGGTAAGCGCGTAATCATCTCAGATAACGTTCGTATTGCAGGTGGAGCATTCCTGTTTGGTTACTCTGGCCACCCTCTCGATGCGAAACGCAGAGCACAAGGCGAAGGCGACGACCCACAACAAATCGGCGATATCATTCTTGAACAAGATGTATGGCTAGGTACGAATGTTACGGTAAAAGGCGGAGTCACCATTGGTGAAGGCGCTGTGGTTGCTGCAGGCAGTGTCGTAACGAAAAGTATCCCTGCTTTTGCTATTGCTGCGGGTAACCCGGCGCGAGTGGTAGGACAGATAAAATCAGTAGAAGTGACAGAGTCAGACGTATTCGATTCATTAGAAACTCATGGAGGTGACCATGCGTGATCTCATTGTATTCGGAGAAGACTTCGGTGGCCTTCCATCATCAACACAACATCTGGTGCGTCATTTGGCACTACGCCATAAAGTGTTATGGGTTAACTCGATTGGCTTAAGACAACCGAAGCTGTCAGCAAAAGATGCCACACGAGCGTTTAACAAGTTGTTTGGTAAGACTAAAGCGGTAACGCAGAACATGCTTGATTCTGAGGGGCACGACAACATTACCGTCGTTAACTTAAAAACGATACCCGCACCAGACTCCGAAATCTCAAGAAAGCTGGCCAAGTTTATGATGTTACATCAGTTAAAACCGATCATTGCTGAACTCAAACTGGAAGCGCCGATTCTATGGACCTCCCTTCCTACAGCGGTTGATTTGTGTGGGCACTTAGGTGAGTCATCGGTGGTTTATTACTGTGGTGATGATTTTAGTGCGTTGGCTGGTGTCGATCACAACACGGTAGCCAAGCATGAATCAGAGCTAATAGAAAAAGCAGACCTAATCTTTGCAGCTAGCGATAAGTTGATGACTAAGTTCCCAGAAGACAAAACACAGCTTTTGCCGCATGGTGTTGATGTGAGTCTTTTTTCAACGCCCGCGCCTCGAGCAACAGATCTGCCAAGCAGTCATCGCCCTATTGCTGGTTTCTACGGCAGCCTTTCAAAGTGGCTCGATTACGACATGATAGAACGCGTCGCCAGTGCAACGCCTGAATGGGACTTTGTATTCATTGGCCCAAACGAGCTTGATACGCTAATGCTACCAAAGTTGAGTAATGTGCATTACTTAGGCCCTCGCCCACACCACACTCTGCCAAGCTATTCGCAGCACTGGGATGTGAGCTTATTACCGTTCGTTGATAATGAGCAGATTCGAGCTTGTAGCCCACTTAAGCTTATGGAATACCTAGCAGCAGGAACGCCAATCGTAGCTACACCATTTCCTGCTCTGGATCCCTATCAAGAGCACGTAACCACTGTAGGCAGTGCAAACCAAATGATTTGTGCACTTGACCATGCGCGCCACCTGAACAATTCACCCATCTCTGTCGTTGAAAAAGATAGCTGGAAAAACCGCGGTAACTTCGTGCATTGGATGTTGGAGCTATTATGAATAACCTAAAACTACGACTGTTGGTTCTATTAAATGCAGCTTGGCGTCAACGTTACGTTATCTTGGTGCCGATTCTTATTCTGCCTTTCGTTGGGTTTGGTGTGAGTAAGCTAGCCCCAACCAAATACGACGCGCATACCAGTATGTTGATTCAAGAAACCGCTAAGATGAACCCTTTTCTTGAAGACATCGCGGTATCCACCATGCTGAAAGACCGCATGAGTGCACTTCGCACCCTATTGCACAGTCGACATGTACTTTATTCTGTGGCGCAAGAACTTGAGCTAACAACACCCGATATGTCGGATATAGAAAAACAAGAGATCATTACTGACTTATCTCAACGTTTGTCCGTCACACAACTAGGGAAAGACTTCCTAAAGATAAGCCTAAGCTCAGATACGCCAGTAGGCATGGAGGCAACGCTGCGTTCGGTCAGTGAACATTTCATTGAGCAACTCCTAGCGCCAGAACGCTCTTCTATCCAAGACTCCAGTAGTTTCCTTAAAATTCACATAGATGAACGAAGCGCTGAACTCGCACAAGCAGAAGAAGCACTCGCGTTGTATGTGAACGAAAACGTCCATTCAACTCCAGAAGTTCAGAGTCAAAGTTTGAATCGATTAGCCTCGTTGAAACAAACACTGGCTGAGAAAGAAGCCGAACTATCAGGCGTACAAAAAAGCCTCGGTTCGATAGACCAACAACTTTCAAAAACGAACCCTGTTATCGGACGATTAGAAGATCAGATCATCGATATCCGTAGCGCTTTGACTTTGTTACAAGCCAAATACACTGACCAACACAGCGCAGTGCAGGCAAAAGTTCGCGAGTTAGAACGACTTGAAAATGAAAGAAAGGTGTTATTAGAACTAAAACAACCAAGCATGAATAACGACCAGTTGTGGGATATCGCAAGTAGTACCACATTGAATAATCTTTCAGATACAAAACCTTTATTAGTCACCCAATTACACAGCCTGCAATTAGTTCGAGCACGTTTTGAATCTTTAAATGAAGAAACCAAAAGCCTTCGCACTATGATTTTTGAACTCGAAAACAAAGCCAATAACTTTGGTGAAAACGCCAAAGAGATGTATCGCTTGCAACGTGATGTGAATATCAAACGTCAACTTTATGATGAACTGACTGAGCGTTACGAAATGGCGCAGTTAACGGGATCTCTTGGTGTATTTGAAGAAAACAAACGTGTGAAGATCATTGATTTACCCTTTACGCCGAGCATCAAATCTAACATGCCGACATTCATATTTATCCTTGCTGGTTTAATTGCGGGTATTGGCTTAGGTGCAGGTTTAGCTATCCTGTTCGAACTTTTCGACTCTTCAATCAAACGCAAAAGCGAAATTGAAGACATTTTGGGTGTTCCTGTGATAACCGTTATTCCCAAAATGAGTTAAGTCGTTGGGTCTTTGTTAACCAGCTAATCATGTATGCGAAAACACCAACAACACGTTGGTGTTTTCGTTTCTGATATTGCTTGTTAAGGTAAGGCTCCTCCAAAGGTTTCACACCCTTCAACCTTCTTTCCGCAGCTCCATACTTGCCTTCTGTTTTGATTCCCATTTTGAGAATTAATCACCACCTAACAACTGAGAGTTGTAACCCCATGAAAAATAGCAACTAATTATTTGGCACGCAGCGTGCAATGATAACTTCAGACCGATTTTAGAAGCTTAAAAGAAACATTAGAACGTTAGCGTAAGGGGCGAAGTTATGGGAAAGCAACTCACAAAGAATGGCAAAAAGATAATACATGTTGTTCAGCACCTTGCACCGGGCGGCTTGGAGACACTGACCCTAGACCTACTGCGCCTTGCTAAGCCAACCGATCAAGTGTTGATCGTCAGTCTTGAAGGCACTAAAGAAGAATCCATCAAAAATTGGCCGAAGCTCAAGCCCTACCACAATCAAATAGTGTTTTTAGACAAAGAGCCCGGCGTTCAATTCAACGTCATCATAAAGCTCATCAAAGCATTTAGAGGAATTCGCCCTGACGTTGTACACACGCATCACATAGGTCCTCTGCTCTACGCAGGTTACGCGGCTCGTGTATCGGGGGTTTCTACTCGAATTCATACTGAACATGATGCTTGGCACCTTCAAGACGACAAGCGCCGACGCTTACAAGCATTAGCACTCAAAGCAGCTCGTCCTACTTTAGTGGCAGATGCTACCCGTGTTTACAACCAACTCCGTTCTGCTTTCGCATATGAGAACATCATTACCATCAAGAACGGCGTGGACTGCAGCAAGTTTAAGCCGATGTCGAAAATAGACGCACGAACAACGTTAGGCCTGCCACAAGACAAGAACATCGTTGGTTGTGCAGGTCGATTGGAGCACGTTAAAGGTCAAGATCAACTGATTCAAGCGCTTGCACTGCTGCCTAAAAATACCATCGTCGCTTTTGCTGGCGACGGCTCTAAACGCAACCAATTAGAACGATTGGCTAACAACCTCAACTTGAGCGATCGGGTCATCTTTCTTGGATTGGTTGATGACATGACGACTTTTTACGGTGCGCTCGATACTTTCTGCCTACCTTCACGTCATGAGGGATTACCGCTTTCAACGCTTGAGGCTCAAGCATGTAACATCCCTACCGTCGCTATGAATGTAGGCGCTGTCGATGAAACCTTATGCCCAATCAGCGGTAAGCTAGTGAAAAGTGGAAGTATTATAGGGTTAAGCCATGCCTTGTTAGAGAACGAACGTGCACGATTTCTTTCTCCTCGTTCTTATATTCTGAAAAACTTCGACATCATCAAAATGGTTTCGTCTTACAACGACATCTCAGAAGGAGCTTACGCATGATTGATTGGGTACTCGCTGGTTTATGTTTGTTCGCAGGAATGCTGATTATTTACCATCATGCGGCCTATCCTATTTTGCTGCGTTGGTACGCGAAACGTCATCCTGCACGCCAAGTTGCTGAAAGCTCGCGTTGTTACAAAGAGGCACAACAAGACTGCACACTTCCTACTATCACCATTCTTGTTCCCGCTTTTAATGAGGAGCAATGGATAGCAGACAAGATTCGTAATCTCGCTTCGTTAGATTATCCAAAGAAGAAGTTGGAAGTGATCATTGCTTGTGATGGTTGTACCGATAAAACCGTCGACATTGCTCAGATGACCATCCAAGAAGCGATGTGTAGCGACATCCATTTTGAGATACACGACCACACACAAAACAGAGGTAAAGTGGCCGTAGTAAACGAAGAAGTGACAAATATTACTAGCGACATTACAGCACTTAGTGATGTTTCAGCACTGATTTCATTGGATGCGTTGCTAATTGCAGCGGCTCACTTTGAAAGTGACGCGGTGGGTGTAGTAAATGCAACATACCAATTATGCCCAACAGGTAACGAGGGAGAAAACACCTACTGGCAGTATCAAACAGCCGTTAAACAGTGTGAGGCATCACTGGGGTCTAGCCTAGGTTCGCACGGAGCATTCTACCTGTTCAGAACCGCACTCTTTACGCCACTGCCACTTAATACCATTAACGATGATTTCATTTTACCTATGCAAATCGTTAAACAAGGTTATATCGCAGAGTACGAAACACAGATGGTCGCGTTAGAGCTAGAAGAGTCCAATTTAAAGACTGATTTTAACCGACGCTTACGTATTTCAGCAGGCAACATGCAGCAAGCGATACGTTTGTTCGGCTTGTTCAGCCCCAAGTTTAAAGGCATCGCTTTTGCGTTCTTCTCTGGCAAAGGCCTACGACTGCTAACACCATACCTAATGATCGTATGTTTGGTGTGCTCAATCTTGCTTAAAGACTACCTGCTATTTGAAGTGTTGCTTTGGGCGCAAGTTGTTGTATACAGCATCGGTTTATTGGGATGCATTCTACCGAAAAGCCTAATCAACAAACCTATTTCGTTAATTTCATACTTAGTCGTTGGTCATTACGCCAACTTTATTGGTGGCTTACGTTACCTACTTGGACTAGAAAACTCACCTTGGACTCGAGCTAATCGTTAAGGACTGACCATGATAAACATAGACCAACTATCTACCCAAAACCTATACCAATACAAAATCTCACGTGCTAAACGTACTTTCGATTTCATAAGCTCACTGATTGCTTTGATTTTGCTAGCACCAGTGTTTCCGTTGATTGCGATGGCGATTGCACTCACTTCTCGTGGCCCTATTTTCTACCGTCAACTGCGTGTAGGTAAATCGACACCGGAGAAAATGGAGATATTTGAAATCATGAAGTTCCGCAGCATGTATGAAGATGCAGAAACTCGCTCTGGTGCAGTTTGGGCTACCGCGAATGACCCACGAATCACACCCGTTGGACGCTTCTTGAGAAAGACACGTCTTGATGAGCTACCACAGTTGTTCAATGTGCTTAAAGGTGAAATGTCGCTAATTGGCCCTCGCCCAGAACGCCCTACTTTTTACAACAAGCTAGAGAATGAGATTCCGTACTTTGCTGACCGAACTTATGGCGTAATGCCTGGTATTACAGGGCTTGCACAAGTAAACCAAGGTTATGACACCTGCATTGAAGATGTGCGTCGTAAAGTTGGCTTCGACCACAGTTATGCATTAAGCCTGTGTTCAATGAAATCTTGGATCGCTGCTGACCTAAGCATAATTACTAAGACCATTGTAGTGATGGTCGATGGCCGAGGCCGTTAAAACTAGACTTTGCAGTCAATTGTCAGTATCCGTCTCACCTAGTCCCACGGTTTTTGATTCAAGCCCTATTAAAACCAATGAGTCGTTAATTACTCATTGGTTTTTTTTCGATTTTATATACCATTTGATATACGATACCGCGAAACATTCTTAGCCTGTGTTCGAAGGACCTTTCAATGAAAATCGAAGATCTTAAATTGTTCACCACCGTGGTTGAGCTGGGTAGCTTTACCGCTGCTGCGAATGCATTAGACCTGCCAAGAGCGAACGTTAGTCGCCGCATCAATGACTTAGAGAAGTCTTTGAACATTCAGTTGTTCTTTCGTACAACACGCAGTTTGTCAGTCACAAAATCTGGCGAACTCTATTACAACGAGCTATTGAAAGCCTTAAGCGCACTTGAAAAGGCCAATCACATGGCTTCCAACTTGTTGGAAGTACCACATGGTCGAGTCAAAATAGGTTTGCTGCCTGAAACCGGTGACATCGTTCAAGCCACCCTATTCAAATTCCAAGACCTTTACCCAGAGATTGAACTTGATATTCGCAGCATCAGTAACGGTTTTATCGACATGTATCGACAAGGGTTAGACCTTGCGATGCATGGCGGTCGTTTGAGTGATTCTAATGTTGTTGCGCGTAAGGTCATGGATTTACAGCGTATTTTCGTTGCTAGCCCTGAATACATTGCTAAATCAGGTAAACCTACAACGCTTGAAGAGCTGTCTAAATTTCCGTTTGTCTGTTTCCGTTGGCCAAGTGGTGATGTTGATAAGGAATGGGAAATATCAGGCCAAGTTGTAAAGGTAGAACCGTCTATCGTTAGTGACAGTATTGGTTTTGTGAAAGGTGCGTCTACCCGTCATCGAGGTATCGCGTTATTGCCTCAATTGATGGTGAGACAAGAACTTAAAGAAGGCTCGCTGATCAATCTTTTTCCTGATCACACCATGCAACAAGAAGAAGCTTGGTTGTTGTATCCACAACGCAAAGCACTCAGCCACGCCAGCCAATTATTGATTGATTTCTTATTACAAGAATTACCAAATCTCTAATTATTGTCACGAATAGTGTGACAGTGTTATACCATTAGCACTGATTATCTCTAGTCTTCATCTCGATAGAATTGCTCCATCAATATTTAGGAGCAATTCATGATGTCCATCTATCGCTACTCTCTACTCGCAGCCACTCTTCTCCCTCTTATCGGTTGCAACCAGTCTGTTTCTACGGAGCCAACAGCAGATTCATCTAAAGTAACGGAAGAGCGTCCAATTCAAGTCGTACAACTTGAGTCGAAACCTCAACAAGCCAGCAAAACCTTCACAGGCAAACTTCAGTCGGTTGAAACGGCAGGTGTGGCTTTTCGTGTTCCCGGCACCATTCAAGAATTACTAGTCAAAACTGGCGATAGCGTGAAAAAGGGTCAAGCGATTGCTCAGTTAGACCCACACGATTACCAAGTGGCGTTGGAAGAATTACAAGCACGCGCGTTAGAAGCCAAATCAGCACATAAACTCGCAAAAGCAGAATTAGCTCGCGTAAAACAAGCGATTGATGACAATGCGATTGCGGACGTAAACCTAGACCGAGCGATCAGCGGCTATGAACGCAGCGAAGCCGCCGTAAAAGTAGTTCAACAAAACATACGACGAGCAAAAGACTCGGTTCGCTACACTCGTCTGCTTGCCCCATTCGGTGGTGTGGTGGCTTCTTCTAATTTCGACCAATACGAACAAGTGCTGCCGGGTGTTTCGGTTTTCACTATCCACAAGCCAGAACAGCTTGAGGTGACCATTGATGTACCTGAAAACCTGATTCATCAATTCAAAGCCGAACAACAAGCAACCATCAGTTGGTATCACGCAGAGAAGTCTATTACTGGTCATGCGACTGAGATTTCTACACTCCCTCATCCAATCAAACAAACTTATTCGGTCACCTATCGTCTAGACGATTTAACAAATGGTGACACTCTCAGTCTGTTGCCAGGTAAAGCGGTTACCCTCACCACACAACTGGGTGAAAGCAGCGACAATTTCTGCCTGCCTTATTCGTCTATAGTTAACCAGTCAGGCAACGAACAGGTATTCACCATCAAGAACTCGCAAGCCATCTCTGTGCCCGTCAATGTCGCGTCATTCGGTAAGAATACCGCGTGTGTCGAATCAGAACTTCACAATGGCGACTATGTGGTGGTGAGTGGCGCGCAGTACGTGCAAGAAGGTCAACATTTCTCATCAATCCAAGTAAAAGATCTGTAGGTACGCACCATGAACTTAGCTGACTTTGCCATAAAGCAACGAACCTTCGTCCTGTTCTTCACTGTATTAAGTGTTATCGCTGGCCTGTACTCTTATTTTGACCTCGGTAAGCTCGAAGACCCTAGCTTCACTGTCAAAACGGCCGTTGTTGTTACGCTCTACCCCGGTGCCTCAGCCGAAGAAGTGGAACAACAGGTAACAGATACGGTTGAAACAAAGCTTCAAGAAATGGCGAACTTAAATCGCCTACGCTCGTTATCCCGCCCCGGTATGTCGATGGTGTTTGTCGATTTAAAAGAATCGTTGAACTCAAAAGAACTGCCACAAGATTGGGATTTACTGCGTCGAAAAGTATCTGACATGAAAATGCTTCTACCGAGCACAGCACAAATCAGCATTGTGCAAGACGAGTTTTCTGAAGTGTACGGCATGCTTTTCTCTGTGTACGGCCAAGACGCTTCTCCTTCAGAACTACGCACTTATGCAGAAGAGTTACAACGTCGCATTAAAACCGTAGACGGCATTAAAAAAGTAGAGCTGCATGGCGTTCAACCTCGCGTAGTGCATATCGATATTCCGGACGAACGTTTAGCGCAATATGGTTTGTCGATGGCTCAGGTTTGGAGTCAACTCAATACACAAAACGCAACATTTGATGCGGGTAAATTTGCTGCGGGCAGTGAGCGTATTCGTGTTCAGCAATCTAGCCAATTCACTTCACTCGCTGATATTAACAACCTTATGATCAAAGGTGGTGTCAGTGATTTGGGGACAGGTCTAATTCGACTTGGTGACATTGCTGATGTGACTATGGGTTACCAAGAACCAATGATGACGGAAAACCGCTACAACGGCGTACCAGCCGTCACTCTTGCAATGAGCCCTGTATCTGGCGTAAACGTTGTATCTTTGGGTGACGATATCAATCGAGTGGTTGACGAGTTCCAAGCATCGCTGCCCTTAGGTGTGGAAGTCGCAACCGTTGCAAACCAACCTGAAGAAGTTCAGAAATCGATAGATAACTTCGTAAGCAACCTACTTGAAAGTGTCGCGATTGTGTTTGTTGTGTTGTCGATTTTCATGGGTTTAAAGAGTGCAACGATTGTTGGTTCAAGCCTGCTATTGACGATTCTACTCACGCTTATCTACATGAACATCGCGGCGATCGATTTGCACCGTGTGTCGCTGGGTACGTTTATCCTTGCGCTTGGTATGTTAGTTGATAATGCGATTGTAATTACCGATATGATGATCGTGAAGATCAACAAAGGTATCGACCGAACTACAGCAGCCATTGATTCTGTTAAAGAGACCGCGACACCCTTGTTTGGTGCAACAGTGATTGCGATTATGGGTGCGAGCCCGGTTATCTTCTCTCAGACCGATGCCGCTGAATTTGCCAGTTCAGTATTCTTAATCATTGCGTCTTCGCTACTGTTGTCTTGGTTCGTAGCAATGACCTTCACCGCTCTAATGTGCTGGATGTTCATCAAACCAACCAAACAAAAAACCGACACTAAAGTGAGCTTATACCGTAAAAGCGTCAACTGGACGGTCGATAATCCAATCAAAGCGTTGACTGCACTCGTCCCACTTATTCTGGTCACCGCGTTGGCAATTCCGAATATAGCGATCAACTTCATCCCGCAAGCGGATCGCCCTATCTTGTTCCTTGATTACTGGCTACCGAATGGAGCGAAGATAGAGCAAACCTCACAAGACATTGAACGCATTGAAGCATGGCTACTTGAACAACCAGAAGTGACTAATATTTCAACCTATGTGGGCGCTGGCGCACCGCGTTTCTCGGTAACCATTGAGCCTGAACCGTTCGACCCTGCTTATGGTCAGATCTTGATTAACGCTGTTGATTATCAATCACTCAGCACCCTGATTGCTCGTGGTGACAAGTGGCTAGCGAAAGAGTTTCCCGACGCTGATCCGCGATTCCGAGGTTTAAAACTAGCGACCTCAGATAAATTCAGTGTCGAAGCTCGCTTTTCAGGCCCAGATGTTGCCGTGCTGCACGATCTGTCGAACCAAGCGAAAGCCATCTTAAGAGCGCACCCTGATACCAAATACGTGCGTGACGATTGGCGACAAAAAAGCAAAGTGCTTGAGCCAATCATCAACCAAGACAAGATTCGTCAGGCTGGTATCAACCGAGCAGACATCGCATTCGCTATGAAGCGCGCTTCCGAAGGCATGCCATTGGGTCGAATGAACCTCAACGATGAGCTGATCACCATTCAACTTCGAGGCACAGATCGTAACCTAGAATCACTAGAAACATTGCCTGTTCGTTCACTATTGGGCTTACACAGCGTGCCTTTAGGGCAAGTGGTGGATGGTTTCGAACTGACGAGTGAAGAAACCATGATTTGGCGTCGTGACCGAGTGAAAACCATTACCGCACAAGCCGGTGTTGGCCGTTACACCACTCCTGCTGCCGTTAGAAACTCAGTAATCGATGACATTGAAGCCATCGCGCTTCCACCGGGCTACAGCCTTGAATGGGGTGGCGAATACTACGACGAGCATAAGGCGGTCAGTGACATCCTAAAACAACTGCCAAAAGCGATGCTGTTGATGGTGATTATTCTGGTCGCGATGTTTAACGGCTTTAAACAACCAGTGATTATTCTGACCACTCTACCGCTTGCGGCGACGGGTGCGACATTCAGCTTGTTGTTATTGGATAAACCATTCGGCTTTATGGCATTGATCGGCGCGGTCACGCTAACAGGCATGATCATCAAAAACGGCATTGTACTAATGGACCAGATTGAACTTGAACGTCAAGACGGTCGTTCATTGTCGGAGGCCATCAAAGAAGCAACGGTAAACCGTACTATGGCAATCTCAATGGGCGCACTCACCACTGCACTTGGCATGATCCCGCTACTTACGGATCTACTGTTTGACCAAATGGCCGCAACGATTATCGGTGGCTTGGCGGCTGCAACCGTGTTGTCTCTGTTCGTTATGCCTGCGTTATACAAACTCTTCTACCAAGCTGAAGAGAAGGTAAGTGTGTCTGACGCCATTAAAGATGCGGTGGTCATGCTTGATGCAACGCCTAGCAATAAAGACAACCAGCAAACCAACATTACTCAATAAGGAGCAATAAACATGTATCTATTACCTAAGTTTAAAGTGGCTCCTATTGCCCTAGCCTTGTTACTGACAGGCTGTGCGGTTGGACCTGAATACGAAGAGCCGCAAACCACGATGGCAGAGACCTTCTTGTATAGTCAAGACAGTGAAAGCCATAGTGAGGCAAATCAACAACACAACCATTGGTGGATGCAGTTCAATGACCCGACACTCAACCAGTTAGTTTCTGATGTGCAAAGCCAAAACATACCACTCAAACTAGCTGCTGAGCGGATCAATATGGCGAACTCCTATAAGAGTGTTGTTGAATCTTTTAAAGTCCCGACCGTAAATGTCGGTGGTGGTTACTACAACTACCAACTCAGTGAGAATGACTCCCTACTCGGCCCTGTATTTGGAGCATCAGACGCAGTTGAATCGGCCACAGGTATGTCGTTGCTTGAAGCACAACACGATGGTGGCTTTTTAGGCGCAAGTATTGCGTGGGAAATGGATTTGTTTGGGCGTATCGACAGACAATCCAACGCAGCAACAATCCGAGTAGAACAAGCTGAGATATTCCAATCAGGCTTAAACACACTAATCACCGCAGACGTGATTCACAACTACCTGCAATACCGCGGCGCGCAAGAACGCAAAGCGATAGCAATGGACAACATCCAAGACCAACAACGCACACTTGAGTTGGTAACCAAAGTGGTTCGCAGCGGTTATGGCTCTGAGTTAGATCTCGCACAGGCCAAAGCGATGCTAGCAGCTACAGAGTCGATTGTTCCGCAGTTAGAAATTGCCGAACAAGTTCACAAGCAGCGTATGGCGGTGTTGTTGGGTGAATCGCTAGCGAACGTCAACCAGCGTTTATCGGGCGAGTTTACCTTACCAAGAATGAAAGATGTTATCCCAACAGGGATACCGTCTGACTTGTTAGAGCAACGCCCTGACATCAGGATTGCCGAACGTGAAATGGCTGCGATTAACGAAGAGCTTGGTGCGAGTATTGCCAATCGCTATCCAAAGTTCTTCCTAACTGGCACACCAGGCGTAACAGCGGGAAGCTTTGATGACTTGTTCAGTAGCGATTCACTGGGTTGGGCTGCGTCTGTAGGCATTAGTTGGAATGTGTTCGATGGTGGCCGAGGTGAAGCTTTGGTAGATATGAACGAGGCAAGATTTCGCTCAGCAGCACTCAACTACCAACATTCGGTAGACAGCGCATTCGCTGAAGTAGATTCAAGCTTGTTCGCATACGGTCGCAGCCAGGAGAATCAAAAGCGCATTGATGAAGCCACCCTCGCTGTCGATAACGCAGTCAGCAAAGCCAAGTCGTTATACAAGGCTGGCTTAGTGGACTACTTGTCGGTATTGGACGCTCAAAGGCAACAAAAAATGATGCAGGACCGCCAAGTGGCCGCTAAATTACAAACGGCTAATACCACAATCGCAGTGTACAAAGCACTGGGCGGTGACTGGAAAGTCGCAAGCGAAACACAAAGTGTCGAAGTAGCTTCTCTGAATTAGAAAATCGATACACTACTCACCTAAGCAATAAGCAATAAGCAAAAAAATACCGCTGAATCCATCAGCGGTATTTTAGTATTCATCTCAAACGAAACTATTTGACTTGGTTGCGCTTCGCCCACTCTTGCACGGCATCACCCATCGTCAATCCTGTTGAACTCTTCATCCAATGCATGAAATCACGGTCAAACTTAAACTGCTCACCAAACTGGGATTTGAAAAATCGACGAACATTCTGAGTCGTTTTGTAGCTATCCGTGATCAACGTATTCTCATCAATATGATTCTTGTGCCAATCAACTTTTTCCATACTACCTAACTCTTCCTTAAGAATACGCGATTCAACACTCGCCAATACTATTGTCTGATTACACGTTTCTAGGTGCGAACATAATAATCGCCATACCAAGCAGTGCGATCGAGCCGCCAACCATATCCCACGTTGTCGGTTTTTCACCATCAACTAGCCATAGCCAAACTAATGCCACCGAAATATACACACCGCCGTAAGCCGCATAAACACGCCCAGTCGCCGTAGGATGCAACGTGAGTAACCAAGCAAATGCGGCAAGGCTTATTGCCGCGGGGATCAGTAACCAAATACTCTTATCTTCCCTTAGCCACAGGTAAGGTAAATAACACCCTACTATTTCCGCTATCGCCGTAACGACAAAAAGACCTACCGTTTTAAATTCAATCACAACTTACCTTACCAATAAAAACCAACGCGTGTATTTCGTTTCGCTAGACGCACTTGCTCAAGGCGCGCTTCAAGTCTTCTGTATTCTTACAGCCGATATAAAGCTGTTTGCCATCACTTAAGCTTAACTTCAACGCCGAGCCAATTGATGCATTATACAGCCATCCATCACTCAACATTCGGATACCAATCCCTTGATACCACTTCGTTTGGTAAAAAGATGTGTCGAGGATTTCAGATACCTTCACTGTTTTGCGTAAGAACCCAAAGCCGAAATACCAAGTCAGTATGTCGCTTTTGAGTTCAATGGTCATGGAGAAAAACAGAACGGCAATTAAGGCATTGATTGACAGAGCAAACAAGGCTCCGTAACCACTATCAGAGGTTAAAACGATAAACACGCTAATCAGACCGAGGATCAAAAGTAATCCTTTGTTTAATTCCTTACTGTAAAACATCGTTCAAACTCCTTTAGGCGAACGTGTTAATAGTAGAGCTAACCTTATCTTACAGTTAGCTTTCTAAATATCAGAGGTACGTAATGCAGACATATGGCAACAACCAAGCCAAGTAACATCGCCTTGATACTGCCAATCCAAAGTATCAAACCTGAATAGCCTTGAGCAGGCCCTAACCCGTCTTTGTTAACCACATCTGTCAACATGAATCCGTTCCAAAATAAATGGAGCAGCGCTGTAAAGAGATGCACGCAAATTGCGACGGTTCCGAGTAACGTATATCTATCAGCGACACTATCTCGACAAAATAAGAAAACCAATACAAAGGTAAAAATCAAAGGTGCAGCCAACGCCAACGACACAGTGATCGCTTCTAAGTCTCTCTGGCTTCCATAGCTATAAGTGTTAAATACCAATGCCATTGATAGCAAAACCGGTACAAGCGCAGTCCAAGTTATTCTGTTCATTTCCGTTCCCTGTCTTAATAGTTGGTTTGATGAAAATTCGATAATCGACAGGGAATGTTAATTACCAAAAATAGCGCACCTGGAATGCACTTATCACTCGACTACTCGATGAGTGACTCAGACTTTTATCAAACCAATGTAACGCGAGGATTAAGTTCCGGACTAAATGGCACCTTGGTTATACCAATTCTTGTCCAATGTAAGAGTTCAAGAAAACCTAAAGCTCTACTCTCAAACCTACTTTACTGTTTATTCAGACTTTGAATACGCGTTAGCAATAATTCAGCTTCGTAAAATATATCTAAAATATGATCATGGTCTGGGGTCTCTGGAGACAATTTATCTTTGTCACTCTGTACCCCTTTTCGCATTCCATCGACCAGACCCGGATTACCACTTTCTAACCTTTGTAGTAAGCCTGTTAGTAGATACAAAGAAGCATCTGCTTTTGCATTTTTCATAGTCGATCCTTGTCAATATTGAGCTTTAAGAAAACACATAAAGTTAGGCAGTTACCCTAGTAGGCTCTATTTGTGATTTTCTTTGTCATCTAAATGCTCAGCATACTTTTTAGAAACCCATTGATGGATATGAAGCCCTGTTTTACGAACCAGGTACCAATCTATCGCCACTAAAACGATCAAGCCTATTAGAGTTCCCATCTATCCACTCCATGAACAATTTATTAGTCGGTAAATCCCAAGATAACACTTGTACTTGCTGCCACCTAGCTTTGTAGCCACTTGTCATTTTGTTGTAGTTCTCGTTTGTTCATACTGGGCTAATACATCATGCTAAAGGTGAAGAAGATTGAAATGAATCACTGACGCAGATTGTAATCAGACAGCCTACAACGCGAGTTTGAACCCTTCATGCGTTGCTTTGAATCCAAGTTTTTCATAGAACCTGATTGCATCAGGGCGCTGCTTGTCACTTGTTAACTGAACGATTGTACAGCCTTTGTTTTTTGCCAGCTCGATAGCGTGTCCGAACATTTGCTCACCGAAACCTTGTCCACGATAGTCACTATGGATTCGAACACCTTCGATAAGACAACGCCAACTACCAATATGCGTCAGATACGGAATAAAGGTTAGTTGAAGCATCCCAACTAGAGAGTCTTCCAGTTCAACAACAAGTAATTCGTTGTTTGGGTCTCGTGCAATCGCTTCGAACGCTTCAATATAGCCACGATTCAACGGTATAGACGCATCTTCTCTTTTACTACCAAGTGGGTCATTTGAAAGCAAAGCAAAGCAACAAGACTTTCCAAATCTTCGAACTCGGCTGAACGATACTTTAATTCCATTTATAGATCCTTTTTACTTCTGACTACTAAAGCCGCATTTAAGCACGAGAAATGCGACGACAAAGCTTCAACTTACCACCGTAAAAACCGAACTCAACTATGGGATGGAAAATGACATGCGTTGTGAATCACATTTAACAGATTGTCATGCGACTTTTCAAAGCATGCGACTGAGCCTTTGGTTTAGCTCCCACAAGGCTATTCTGTTTGAGTCATATTTCAGAAGTTCACTAGCTTCTTGAAAGCCGCACCAACGAAGTTTTATATGCACATTTGATAGATTAGGCTCAATAGACACCCGAACTGAAAAACAATATTCAGGCACTACAAACGGATGATTAGCCCAATCTTCATGACCAGAATAGTACACTTTGGGAAGCATACACATTGAGTCCAATTGCTCCCAATTACAGCCAATTAAACTAGCTTCTTCTTCAAGTTCGCGCTTTGCTGCCTCAAGAGTGGTTTCACTATCTTCACCACCGCCTGAAATAGCTTGCCATACAACATTATCACTTCGTTGCCCGATTAAGTAACGAGGTTGTCCATTGAGTATTTGATACGGAAATATTAATACTTGAAACGGTGCTCTCATTGATTTATTCCTTTAATCGAATCACGCCGCATTAAAGTTGGAGCAACGCTACAAAACCACATCAATAAACGCATAGCAAAAAATGCCGAGAGCTAGGAATCAACCTCAAACGCATTGTTATGCCAAATTCATATGTGTGGTGTCAGGCGAGCTGGACCGTGCCATCGAAAGGAATTAAGCACGTTATGAAATAGTTCACTAAAATATGCGAGCGTATTTAAGCTAATTTCAACCTCTTGATACGAACCGTCGTCAATCGTATACCCCAAACGGTTACCATTTAAACAACTTAACGCTAACACCCCTGATTCTGATTTGATCATGCCATTATCAACTGGCTTCAAGTCCATTTTTTTCTTTTTTCGAACATCCGCAGGCTTACCATAACCTCTTGATCTATCCTCACTATGCTGTGCACTGTTTCGAACCTTTCTCAAGGCAGGTAAGTTTGTATTTAGTTCTTCTACTATTTCAGAAACTACAGATAGTTCACTTTCTTCTGCAAGTACATTTAGGAACTTTGAGAATGAGTCAGCTGAAGAGATAAAACTGTGAGCATGAATAAAAACATATCGACGTTCATAAGAGCTTGGGGTGATGCCTCGCTTCAGCTTTTCCTCCCGTACAAGTTTTTCGATTTCAGCACGGTGGTAATCATAGTTCTGATAAATTTCATTCTCAAATGGCAAACTCTGTTTGTAATGACTCTCGACTTGCTGACGTAACTCTCTATCCCTTTCCCACTCTCCCTGGTGATCACGGTGAACTGATGAGCGATTTGCTGCCTCTTCAAACATTGTTAAAGAAATCGCCATGTCATTTAGGTGCGTTTCCATTGACGATAACAAATTATTTAGCTCAAACGCTTTATTATCATTGTCAGATTGAATCCAGGTGCCTGGATACTCAATATTAACTACGTACAAATGAACCTCACTATTCGGTATAACAGCTATCAGACCGAAAAATTCTGCACTTAAATACAGAATTATTCCATCTAGTTTCATATGCATGGCAATCTATCACGATTAATCACATTATTTCAGTGACTTAAAACATAGATAAGCGCGTTAAATAACAAAACATAGAGTATTTCCATATGGTATGAATCTAGCGATAATCCTCTCGCACTGTACGTGCTCTCAGCCTTCCTGACCATGTTGAAAGCACAAAAAAGCCTGCCATCTATGCGAACATAAATGGCAGGCTTTATACGTTAATTAGACTCGTGAGTGGCTAGATTATGCAGCTTCGAATGCTAGGGCTTTTTTCTCTATTTGGCGGAAGATCAGCGTTAGAATGCCGTTTACTGCTAGGTAGAATGCGCCAGCAATACCGAACACGGTTAGTGTGTCGTAGGTTTGGCCGTTAATACGCTGAGCGTAGCCCATCAAATCCATGATGGTGATGGTGCTTGCTAGTGATGTGCCTTTGAAGACTAGAATCACTTCGTTCGAGTAAGCTGGAACAGCGCGGCGCAGTGCGTATGGCAGTAGCACTTTAAGTGTTGCGATTTTGTCCATGCCTAGTGCACGACATGCTTCCCACTGCCCTGCTGGAATCGCGTTGAATGCCCCTCTGAACAGTAGCGTGCTGTATGCCGCAGTGTTCAAAGCCAAGGCTAACATTGCGCAGAACCAAGGTTGGCTCAGCCAAGCCCACATAAAGCTTTCACGAATCCAATCGAACTGACCTGGGCCGTAATACACCAAGAAGATTTGAACCAATAACGGCGTACCAGTGAACAACGTGATGATGCCACGTGTTACCCAGTGAATTGCAGGTAATCTTAAGATCAATGTTACCGTCATCAACAGAGACAAGATACAACCAACAAGTAGTGAAGCGCCGGTCAGTTGAAGACTGGTGGCTAAGCCTTCAAGCATTTGAGAGAGGTATTGTTGATTCATGCCATTGCCCCTTTGTTACCCAAACCTTGAATAGAGAACTTACCATCAATCACTTTTACTGCTCTTTGCGTAATCAATGTGATGATTAGATAAATAGCTGCCGCCGTTGCGTACCAAGTGAATGCTTCGTGCGTTGCGGCTGATGTTAACTGCGCTTGCTTCAGTAGATCGGTGACGCCAATCAGTGAAACCAGTGCGGTGTCTTTTAATAGAACCAACCATTGGTTCGTTAAACCTGGCAGTGCGTGTCTTACCGCTTGTGGCAATACGATTCTGAAAAATGCGCGAGATTGAGGAATACCCAATGCACTCGCCGCTTCTCTCTGCCCTTTACTTACTGCTTTCAATGCACCACGAATGGTTTGTGAAGCGTAAGAAGCGAAGATAAGTGACAACGCAACAACACCAGATAAGAACGGGCTAACTTCAATAAAATCACCAGTGATCATGAAGAGAACTTGTGTTGAACCAAAGTAGATAAACAAAACTACCAAGATTTCTGGTAGACCACGTACGATTGTTACGAACGCGGTTGTCGGCCATTTGATTGCAATACGACGAGACATTTCACCGCCAGCAAACAGTACCGCTAAAACTAATCCAACCAATAGGCTTACGAATGCAAGCTGAATTGTCATCCAGCTTGCCTCGACGAGCCCTAAAGAGTAACCCGTTAACTGCATATTACTTACCGAAGTACTTGTTGAAGATCTTGTCGTATTCGCCGTTCGCTTTCACTGCTGCAAGTGCTGTATTCAGCTGTGCAACTAGCTCTGGGTTGCTCTTGTTTACTGCGATGCCGAAACCGTTACCGAAGTATTCTTGGTTTGTTACTTGCTCACCAACGTACGTCAGGTTGTCTTCTTTCTTAAACCATTCCGCTACTACCGCTGTGTCACCGAATACAGAATCGATACGACCGTTTTTCATGTCGATGAAAGCATCTTGGTAGCTTGAGTAAGGTACAGCTGTCACACCTGGCAGTTGCTCAAGTAGGTAGCTTTGGTGAGTAGAACCGTTTTGAACACCGATACGCTTACCTTCTAGTGCTGCTTGGTCTGCTACTTTGCCTTCAATAGAGATGAATGCTGCAGAGTTGTCGTAGTAAGCGTCAGAGAAGTTTACTTGTTGAAGACGTGCTTCAGTGATGTCCATTGCCGAGATAGCTGCATCGTAACGTTTGAATTTAAGAGCTGGGATCAGGCTATCGAACGCTTGGTTGTGGAAAGTACATGTCGCTTTCATCTCTTCACAAAGTGCGTTTGCTAGATCTACGTCAAAACCTTGGATTTGGTTGTTCTCATCCATGTATTCGAACGGTGCGTAAGTTGCTTCCATTGCGAATTTGATTTCTTCTTGAGCCGCTGCATTGAAAGAAGCAAGACCGATAAGTGAAGCTAGTAGAATCTTTTTCATTTTGTTACTCCGAATACATTGTGATAGTGGCCTGTGGCCATTCTTATAATTTGATTGTTCTAATCGATGTTGTGTTTAGGTAAATCTAGTCAGTGACTTAATGAGTAAGCTTAGGTTTAATGAGCGACTTACTTAGTGAGTCAAATATTCAGCAAACTCTGGAGTCTGCGGATTAATAAATGCGTCGCTGGTGCCGTGTTCCACGATGTAACCCTTCTCAAGGTAAAGAACATGGCTTGCAATCTTCTTGGCGAAATCAACTTCGTGAGTCACAACAACCTGAGTGATCCCAGTGCCGCTTAGCTCTTTGATGATGCTAACAACTTGGTTAGTGATCTCTGGGTCAAGAGCTGCCGTTGGTTCGTCAAACAACAATACATCTGGCTTCATCATAAGAGCACGTGCAATCGCAACACGTTGTTGCTGACCACCAGACAGTTGCAATGGCCAAGCGTCTGCTTTGTCTGCAAGCTGTAACGTCGTTAATACCGTTTGTGCTTGCTTAATCGCTTCTTCTTTATCTAAGCCAGCTACTTTAGTTGGCGCTTCAATCAAGTTTTCCATTACAGTCATGTGTGGCCACAAGTTGTATTGCTGAAAAACCATGCCGACTTTACGACGAAGTTTAAGCCCCTGCTTCTCTTGGATCTGGTTAGAAAAGTCGAATTGCTCATCCGCAATGTCTAATTCGCCGTTGTCCGCAATTTCTAGCAGGTTCAAAACACGCAGTAGTGAACTCTTACCAGCGCCGCTCGGGCCAAGCAGTACCAAGGTTTCGCCACTCTCACAGTTAAAACTGATGTCGTGAAGAACTTGGATATCGCCATATGATTTGTTGATGCTCTTTACTTGAATACTCATGCCAGATTACTGCATTAATTGTCATTTGTTGGTTATTCTATTTAAACTGAACTTTTATGCAAGAAAAATGTATAAAAAATTAATTTGTTGAATTTTTGTAACAAATATTGCGTAAAAAACAGTCTCAATGACTGGTCTAACATCTATAAAATACAAGTCATTGATAAAGCTCGTTTCTAGATAAAAAGCAAACGTTTGATCATTGATTAATAAATCAACAGGCACAGAGATAACTATGAACGCACTTCCCTATTACCGCCGATTTACTTGAATAAAAATAAGGGTTAAATAACCCAATAGTCTTTCAAATCACGAAGATCAGAATGACTAATTTTTCTTTTAGCCAATCTCGTATGAGTTACTTTGCCTTAATGAAATTTGGGAAATTGAGCTTCCATAGGAGCGTCCACCTGTAATAAATGCTTTAATGGGTTCTATTCTCAACAAGTGCTTCCCAGTGAACAACACGCACTACAAGCAACAAGTCATCTATTCTTAAAGCGACAATACATTAAGGCAGTAATATGCAAAACGATGTCTCTTCAACGCTCGAATCCACTCAGCGACAGACTCAGCGAACAACTCAACAAGCACCAGAACCCAAACCTGAGAAGAAAAGCCTCAGTATTTTGCTAGAGCTGAGCAAATTTATTCAGCCCTATAAAGGCCGTGTGATTGCAGCGTTGATTGCGCTGATCTTCACCGCGAGCTTAACGCTTTCGGTTGGTCACGGTATCCGTCTTCTCATCGACCAAGGATTCAGCCAACAATCTCTATCAGACTTAGGCAGCGCGATTCAATTCATCATGGTCGTCGTCGTGTTGATCTCGATTGGTACCTTCTTCCGCTTTTACTTGGTCTCTTCTGTTGGGGAACGTGTCAGTGCGGATATTCGCTTATCGGTTTTCAATCATGTTGTGACACTTCACCCGAGTTACTTTGAAACCAATGGCAGTGGCGACATCATGTCGCGCATTACAACAGACACGACTCTGCTCCAAAGCATTATTGGTTCTTCGTTCTCTATGGCGATGCGTAGCGCGCTGATGTGTGTTGGTGCAATCATCATGTTGTTTGCGACCAACATTAAGCTAACGCTGATCGTGTTGGCCTCTGTGCCGTTTATCTTGATCCCGATTTTGGTCTACGGACGTCGAGTTAGAGCGCTCTCTCGTCAAAGCCAAGATTCAATGTCTGATGTGGGTTCTTATGCAGGCGAAGCGATCGAACACATCAAAACCGTACAAAGCTACAGCCGAGAAGCACAAGAGAAAGCATCGTTCGCGATTGAAGTTGAAAAGGCTTATGAGATTGGTCGTCAACGCGTAAAACAGCGCGCGATACTTATATCAGGCGTGATTGTAATCGTGTTCAGTGCGATTGCTGGCATGCTTTGGGTTGGCGGTAGCGATGTAATTAACGGCACTATGTCGGCGGGCGATCTGGCAGCGTTTGTGTTCTACGCGATTATGGTCGCTTCATCGTTAGGAACGATTTCTGAAGTGATGGGTGAACTGCAACGTGCGGCAGGTGCAACAGAACGATTGATCGAAATTCTGCAAGTTAAAAGCCATATTGTCGCGCCTGTCGAAAACCCAACATCACTAGATAACTTAACACCAGAAGTCGCTTTTGACGATGTGACCTTCTGTTACCCATCAAGACCAGACCAGCCAGCAACAAGCAACCTCTCTTTAACTGCGCATGAAGGTAAAGTGTTGGCGTTAGTTGGTCCGTCTGGCGCAGGTAAAACCACCCTATTCGAATTGCTGCAACGTTTCTATGACCCTCAAGTAGGTAAAGTGACGTTAGGCGGTATTGAGCTGAATCAGTTTGATCCGAACGAGCTCAGAAAGCAGATGGCACTTGTCCCTCAGCAACCCGCGCTGTTCAGTAACGATGTGTTCCATAATATTCGCTATGGCAATCCAGATGCGACCGACGAACAAGTTATCGAAGCGGCTAAGAAAGCGCACGCACACGAGTTCATTCAAAATCTACCAGATGGCTATCATAGCTTTCTTGGTGAACGTGGCGTGAGGTTGTCTGGCGGTCAACGTCAGCGAATTGCGATTGCACGAGCCATCTTGAAAGACCCAAACATTCTGTTATTGGATGAAGCAACCAGTGCGCTAGACAGTGAAAGTGAGCATCATGTACAACAAGCATTGGAAGAATTAATGCGCGGCAGAACGACGATAATTATCGCCCACCGATTATCAACAATTAAACACGCCGACCAAATTGCGGTACTTGATAAAGGACAGTTAGTAGACATCGGCGACCACCAGTCGCTCATCAATAGCTGTGATTTGTACCAACGCTTGGTTGAGCTGCAATTCAAACACCTTAATACCTAACCATTGCCTGCATGTGTAACTAAGTGACTGACATTGTGTGATTTCGAGCTTCAAAAACTTGAATCACACGTGTTGCAGTTTTGTTAATTTGACGGTAGGGTTTTTATTCCAATAACAGCTTATTCCGACGAAGGATAAGTAAATAACAATAAGAGAGTTCGCATGGAAGCACTATTATCTGACTACCCGGTAGTAACAGAAATCCCTGTCGCTTGGGGAGAAATGGACGCACTTAATCACGTTAACAACGCGGTGTATTTTCGTTATTTCGAAACGGCTCGCTTAGACTTTTTCAAGCATGTCGAACTGATGGAAGAGATGGCTATCACCAAAGTTGGCCCTGTTCTTGGTGACACTTATTGTAAGTATTTCCGACCAGTTACCTACCCTGATACTTTGATGGTGGGTTCACGCGTCACCGATATTCAAGACGATCGTTTTACTATGGAATACGCGATTGTCAGTAAAGCTCAACAGAAGCTGACAACGGTTGGAACAGCGACTATCGTGATGTTTGATTTTGCTTCAAACCAAAAAGCACTGCTCTCACTGCGCTTAACAAACGAAATCGAAAAGATGAACACGTTGAAAAGCCCATGCTTCAAACAAGAAGCTGTGACTGAATAACGTATTCACAGACTAGAAACGACTCACAAAGTTTCAGACACTAAAAAGCCACTCGATTGAGTGGCTTTTTGCTTATTGGTGTACCGTCCTAACTATGGTTGACACATTTCCAACATGAAATTGGAGAGTGTCATGAAAACAACAAGTAGACGTACTCAACGAGATTATTCTCTTGCCTTTAAATTGTCAGGCGTAACCCAAGTTGAAAAAGGCGAAATGACTTATAAGG
>NZ_JAKEUP010000002.1:0-750696 GCF_022397895.1 Vibrio sp. Isolate33 | reverse complement strand
TGTCCCGTCCTGAAATGTGTTTACACATTGAGGACGAATTATGACTACTTCAAATAATACCTACGTTAAGCGCACTCAGCGTGATTACACACTAGGCTTTAAATTACAGGTCGTCGCCGCTGTAGAAAGAGGCGATATGACATATAAACAAGCCCAAACCATTTATGGTATCCAAGGCCGCTCAACTGTTTTAACTTGGCTTCGAAAGCACGGTAAGATGAATTGGGCGCAAACTCCAAGGATGAACACCATGCACCAATCAACTAATCCTAAAGAGTCACCAGCACAAAAAATAAAACGCCTTGAAAAAGAGTTAGAAGACGAAAAAATAAAGAATCTCTTTTTAAATAGAGTGGTTGATATTCTTGATGCTGAACACGGAACTAGCCTCAGAAAAAAGTATCTCGCCAAGGAGCAAGAAGCCTTCAAAAACAGGAAGGTATAAGTTTAGTTCGAGTATGTAAGTTATGCGGGATAACGAGACAAAGCGTTTATCAACAAGAAAAACGAGCTGTTCATCGCCAGTTGGAACTTAGACCCATCAAAAAAATGGTGTTAGATCTTAGACGTTATATGCCTCGGGTTGGTACTAGAAAACTCTACTTTTTGCTTAAACCAAAGTTGCAAGCACAAGGTATCAAGCTAGGTCGAGATGCTCTTTTCAACTACTTACGTGATGAACAATTATTGATCAGACCTAAACGTAGTTTTACAAAAACGACAAACAGTAAGCATTGGATGAAAAAACATCCGAACTTATTAAAGAACTACAAACCATGCAATCCAGAAGGTGTGTTAGTCAGTGACATTACCTATATCCATTCAGATGAAGGGGTTCACTATCTCTCATTGGTAACGGATGCGTTTAGTCGGAAGATTATGGGCTACGAGCTGAGCAACGACATGAAGTCGACGGATGTTGTCAAAGCGCTAGATATGGCTATCAAGGGACGTCAATATCATCGTTCGTGTATCCATCACTCTGATCGTGGTCTCCAGTATTGCTCAGGTGTTTATCAAGATAAGTTGAAAAGTAGCAACATAATCCCCTCGATGACAGACGGTTATGACTGCTACCAAAATGCATTAGCAGAGAGAGTAAATGGAATACTGAAACAAGAGTTCTTGCTTGATAAATGTAAAAACCTCAGAGAGCTTAAACAACTAGTAAAAGAGTCTATAAGTACCTATAACAATATGAGGCCGCACCTTAGTCTCAGGATGAAAACTCCAAATGAGGTGCATGAAAAAAGCCAACAGCTGACGCTGTTGGCTTAGTAGAAATACTGTCAACGTATTTTAGGACGAGACANCTAGTAAAAGAGTCTATAAGTACCTATAACAATATGAGGCCGCACCTTAGTCTCAGGATGAAAACTCCAAATGAGGTGCATGAAAAAAGCCAACAGCTGACGCTGTTGGCTTAGTAGAAATACTGTCAACGTATTTTAGGACGAGACACGATTCATTATATTGATCCATTGCATTAAAGGCCTGTGAGCAATACCTAGAAAGTAAACGAACAATGCCTAGAAACCGAATCAGTTGGAAACTAGATATCAGCTCAAGAAAGTATGAGACGTGTTGTTACGTCTAACTATACATAAAACTATCACTCGCACTTTTTATAAATTCATACCACAACAGCTAGGCTATTTCCCACGTGCCACATACTCTTTGATGGACTTAATTAAGGACAGATAAGAGAATCCATCATGTTAAAAATCAAATATTTGGCGACAGTACTGGGCTGCACCTTGGCAGCACAAAGTCATGCGTCTTTGAACATTCAACCTGATCCGCAAAACCCGAATGGCTACCTTGTTGAAAAGTCGGCACTACAAGCCGCTGAACAAGCAAAAACCTCGGATCCTATGTACGCGATCTGGTCACAAGCATTACAAACTCGTTCGAACACCATTGTTGAAGCGATTGAGCCCGGTTCATCTACCAATCCTGAAAACGTAAAACGGGTTGAGCGTGTATTCCCTCAGTCTGAATGGGATTTCCTTACTCAGATGGCGGCACCAGAATACACTTACACTCGTTTCTTGCGTGCGATTGGTAAATTCCCTGCGTTCTGTGGAGAGTACACCGACGGCCGTGATTCTGATGCCATCTGTAAGAAATCCATCATCACCGCTTTTGCTCACTTCTCTCAAGAGACAGGCGGTCACATCGCGATAGACAACACCTCTGATAACCCATTAGCTCTCGAAGAGTGGCAGCAAGCGTTGGTGCATGTTCGTGAAATGGGGTGGTCTGAAGGTCAAGAAGGCTACACCACTGGTTGTGGCCAGAACGATTGGCAAAATGCACGCTGGCCATGTGCCGCGGGGCAGGGCTACTTCGGGCGTGGCGCTAAACAGCTTTCTTACCATTTTAACTACGGTGCCTTCTCTGAGGTGATGTTCGATGGTGATGCGACGGTACTACTGAATAATCCGGGCTTAGTGGCTGACTCATGGTTGAACTTAGCTTCAGCTATCTGGTTCTTCTTAACTCCACAAGCGCCTAAGCCTGCAATGTTGCATGTTATCGACCGTACATGGACGCCATCTCAACGTGAATTGGATGCGGGGATTAGTTATGGTTTTGGTACCACAATCAACGTGATCAACGGTGGTATTGAGTGTGGTGAACAGAATAAAGACAAAGGCCAGCCAGTTAACCGCATTCGTTACTGGGAAGGACTCGCGGCGCACTATGAAATTCCTGTAGAGGCAGATGAAGCGAATACCTGTTGGCAGCAAACGCCTTATGGAAGCTTGAACCTCAACGGTGCTACTGACGTGCTGTACACCAACTGGGATGGTAACTGGAAATACTACGCAGATCGCCCAGAAGGCTATTCATTTGAATGTGAGCTTGTTGGCTTCCAAACCGCTTATTCAGCGTTGGTCGCTGGAGATTACGAGAAGTGTGTGACCAACTTCTATGGCTCTCATGCGAGTTGGCCGGAAGTGAAGGTAGTCGACAAGCTTGATCCGGTAGACCCAGGAACCGATCCTGGTGGCAATGGTTGGAGTGTGACTAAGGTTTACAACGCTGGCGATCAAGTGACTTACAATGGCGCAACTTATGAAGCTAAATGGTGGACGCAAGGGGATGACCCTGCCAATGGCGGCCCTTGGAAATTAGTGGCAGGTGAGCCAACACCACCTGTCGTGACTGACCCAGCTCCTGTTGATCCTGCTCCGGTAGACCCAACACCAGTTGATCCGCCAGTAACTGAGCCACCTGTCGTTGTTGACCCATCGGTGTTTATTACATGGGAGGAGGGAGTTAGCCAAGTAAGTAACGGTGACAAAGTGACACATAACGGCAAGTGCTTCGTGGCTAAAAATGGTCCGGGTGTTTGGGAAAGCCCAGTTCAGTCGAATTGGTTCTGGGATGAAATCAGTTGTAATTGATAGTCTGAATATCGGAACCGTGGTTTAAACGACGAGTTCAGTATTACGCTGTAGCGATATAAATAATCAAAAGCCGAAAGTTTCTACTTTCGGCTTTTTTTCGTTTCGAACTTGGCTACCTAAGAAGGTCGATTGGTCTATTAGGCTATGTTAAAGCGTATTTAAAGACTAATTATCCGGTTAGAGAATAAAGTCCTGTACAAATTGTGGCTGTGAATTTATATTCAAATTTAATTTATATTTATTCTTTATTTTTAGGGTTAAGGTGTACCTATGGAACAGACAGATATCACGTCACTCATCCCCATTGTGATTACTTTGGTGTTGTCGTTGGCGACAAGGAATGTGGTGATAGGCCTTTTTGCTGGCGTGCTAAGTGGCGTTGCGATGCTAACTGGCATGTTTAGCGAACTCAATCCGCTTGATACGTTTGGTACCATGGTTAAAGGTTACCTAGTCCCTCAACTTACTGATAGCTACAACGCTGGCGTGATTATGCTGTTGGTGTTCATCGGAGGCTTTGTTGCCTTGATGGAGAAATCGGGCGGTGGCGTTGCGTTTGCCAAGCGTGTGACTGAGTGGGTAAGCAATAAGTGCCAAGCTCAATTGTCTGCATGGTTTGGAGGAATCGTGATATTTTTCTCTGACTTAGGTACTCCGTTAATTGTTGGTCCTGTCTTTCGTCCCCTTTTCGATAAACTGAAACTTTCTAGACAGAAGCTAGCATTCATCATCGACTCAACATCATCACCTGTCGCGATTCTTATCCCTTTTATCGGGTGGGGCGTTTACATCATGAGTCTGATTCAAAAAGAGTTTACCGCCTTGAATGTCAACATGTCTGACTGGGATGCCTTTATCGGTGCGATTCCTTTCCAGTTCTACGCATTCTTAGCGATTTTCATTGTTCCTTTAGTTTCAGTTAAAGGTTTAGACTTTGGGCCAATGGCAAAAGCCGAGCGTGATTGCCAAGTGGGAATCAACTCTGGCGTGAATAGCGAATCACTTAATCCTTTCTCGCATAAAAATGCAAAGGCATCTTTTGTTTGGGCACCACTGTTAGTGATGTTGGTGGTGTTGTGTGCCATGTTAGTCCCACAAGGCTTCCCATTCCAAAAGGTTGCAGGTTCTTCATTCAGAGCGGCTTTATCATCGGCTTATTTCTTTGCCGCGATTACCTTGATCTCGTTGATGGCTTACTACGGCGTGAGAAAACTGTCGGATGGCGTTTCTGTATACCTAAAAGGCATGGGTAACATGATGCCTGTTGCGATTATCTTGGTACTGGCGTGGGCGTTAAGCACCATTGGTAAAGAGTTAGGTGCGGCCGCATATATTGCAGAGCAAGCGCAGAGCGGTTTCCCTTACTGGTTAGTGCCTGCCGTTGCCTTCTTGTTGTCGGCTATCATCTCATTTGCAACGGGCTCTTCATGGGGAACCTTCGCGATAATGATGCCATTGGTTATCCCAACAGCGCTCGCGATTGATGCGCCGCTTCTGGTTGCGATTGGCGCTGTACTTTCTGGCGGCTTGTTTGGTGATCACTGCTCACCGATCTCTGAAACCACCATTCTTTCTTCAACAGGGGCTGGTTGTGATCAGTTTGAGCACTTTAAGACTCAACTGCCTTACGCATTGATGAACGGCTCAATTGCTCTAGTGAGCTTTATCGTGGCAGGCTTTACTGGCAGTTCGTTGGTTGTGTTAGGTGCGCTTGTCGCTCAGTTGGTTGTTGTGACACTACTAGCCAAGCGTGATGCGAGTAAAAACGCGTCTTCAGAAGTGCCATCTCAAGTGTCTGAATCTAAAGCTCAACAAGCGTAATTTAAGATGGAAAATGAGGGATGAGATTCCAGATATCTCGTCCCTCGATTCTGGAATGACGATTCGATGAATGGATACGGGATGCGAGTAATCGAGTAACGAAAAGCTCGCTCTCTTGTTCTTAATCTCACTTACTCGCACCTAAGCAAGCCTCCGTCATTCCCTACAGTGAGGGACGAACGTGATAGGGAATCTCTTTAGTGCCCTCGGTGTTTATATCGAAGAGGAGATTTCAGATACCTCGTCCCTCGATTCTGGAATGACGATTCAAATAAATAGATACGGGATGCGGGTAAACGAGTAACGAAAAGCTCGCTCTCTGTTGTTCTTCATCTCACTTACTCGCACCTAAGCAAGCCTCCGTCATTCCCAATAGTGAGGCACGAGCGTAGTAGGGAATCTCTCTAGTGTGTCCAAAGTGCTTATATCTAAGAGGAGATTCCAGATACCTCGTTCCTCGATTCTGGAATGACGACTGAGAGCTAGGTACGGGATGTGAGTAGTCGAGTAACGAAAAGATCGTCCTATTATTACTCGTGTTTGCTATTTAGTTTCTCGCTTACTCAATCTGAACGCGCTGTTCGCATCCCGCATCTCGTTACCCACATCTACATAAACCTCCGTCATTCCCTACAGTGAGGAACGAACGTGATAGGGAATCTCTTGTTTGCCATAAGTGCTTCTATCGAAGATGATATTCCAGATACCTCGTTCCTCGGTTCTGGAATGACGCTTCAATCGAGACCTGTTCCTCTTATCCCGCTTACTCGAATCTACAGACTCTTTTCGCATCCCATATCTCGTTACTCGAATCTTTTTATAGCGTGATAGGGAATCTGCTTATTGATAGTTTCTATGAATCAATACGGCTTGTTATGAAACTAATTTTCCATGTGATCATTTCAACAACCTTAGTTTTCGATAACTGGATTATCCCAAAAGCAATTTATCAATTAAAATTTTCTTACAAATTTTATCGATTTTTTTTAATCAACCACTTTAATAAGGTAAATTCGCAATGTCGACCAAACTAGCTAACCCAGCGCCACTAGGCTTAATGGGTTTCGGTATGACCACTATTCTTCTTAATATCCACAACGCAGGTTTCTTCCCAATGGATTCAATGATCCTTGCGATGGGTATTTTTTACGGTGGTTTGAGCCAAGTTATCGTGGGCACTATGTGTTTCAAACGTGGTGACACGTTCGGTACAACTGCGTTTACTTCTTACGGCCTATTCTGGTTGTCTTTGGTTGGTTTGATTGTAATGCCTTACATGGGCCTACCAGCAAGCCCTGCGGCATTCATGGGTTGGTACCTACTTCTATGGGGCATCTTCACAGGCTTCATGTTCATCGGCTCTCTATGCTACCCAGTAGCGAAGCAAGTAGTATTCGGTTCACTAACTATCTTGTTCTTCCTACTTGCAGCTCATAACTTCACAGGCAGCTCACTGATCGGCACTATCGCTGGTTTTGAAGGCATCTTCTGTGGCGCTTCTGCTATTTACTTTGCAATGGCACAAGTAATCAACAACGAATACGGCCGCACAGTACTGCCAGTGGGTGAGAAGAAAGCACCTCAAATGGCAACACAAGAAATCGCTGCTTAATTTAGCGCTTCTTAGAAATATAAAAAAAGGGTTAGCCATGGCTAACCCTTTTTTGCATCTTGCTTCAAAGAAAACAGAATCTAAAGTATCGTTATCGTTTAAAGCAATATCACTGTTTGAACGTTTTACGCTGAAGGCTGCTCTACAGGCTTGCTGTCTGTCGCTTCGGCTTCTGGCGATTTACCCGTTTTGCGCTTGTACTTCTCTTCCCAGTAAGTAGCACCTTTAATGCCTAGTTTTACAGGGTTGAACGTGTACTCAGTTACGCCTTGCTTCTGTTGCTCTTCGTAATCAGCCAGTGCTTTAAGTGCAGGCTTAGACATGAAGAAGATAATCAGAATACCTACGATGTTTAACCATGCCATCAAGCCAACACCAACATCACCCATTGCCCATGCAAGGTTCGCTGTTTTAACTGTGCCATAGAAAACTGCAGTGATAAGAACAAGCTTAAGTACGAACATCATGCCAGGGATCTTGATGGTACGACGTAGGTAAGCAATATTCGTTTCTGCGATGTAGTAGTAAGCAAGAATCGTTGTAAATGCGAAGAAGAACAGAGCAAATGCGATGAATGGCTTACCAATGCCTGGTAGTGCACTTTCAATAGCAAGCTGTGTAAATACAGGACCATTCGCACCAATGTTTGCTGCTAGGTTCTGAACAAGGAACACGCCTTCAGCGCCGCCGTGAACGTTGTAAGCACCAGTGATGATGATCATGAACGCTGTCGCAGAACATACTAGAAGTGTATCGATGTAGATAGAGAACGCTTGTACCAAACCTTGTTGAGCAGGGTGATCAACACTTGCAGCCGCTGCCGCGTGAGGACCAGTACCTTGACCCGCTTCGTTTGAGTAAACACCACGCTTAACACCCCAACCAATTGCAGCACCGAAGCCTGCCATAGGTGTGAATGCATCACCAACAATCATTGCGAAAACAGTTGGCACTTGGCTGATGTTTAGCAAAATGATAACGAACGCGATGATGATGTAAGCCAATGCCATGAAAGGTACAACGATCTGTGTGAAGTTCGCAATACGTTTAACACCACCAAAGATGATGAAAGCAAGGATGATAGCGACAACAGTACCAGTGAAAATTTTAGCAAAACTGAATGTACCAACAGCTGTTTCGATCATATCACCTGAACCAAATGCAGCTTCTACAGCGTTACCGATACTGTTTGACTGAACACCTGGAAGTAAAATACCACAAGCAAAAATAGTAGCGATTGCGAAGATCCATGCGTACCACTTCTGACCCATCGCTTTTTCGATGTAGTAAGCCGGACCACCACGGAACTGGCCTTCGTCTTCTTCTTTGTAGATTTGCGCTAGCGTTGATTCTGCATAAGCTGTCGCAGCACCAAAGAAGGCTACAACCCACATCCAGAATACTGCACCTGGGCCACCGAAACCGATAGCGGCAGCAACACCTGCAATGTTACCTGTACCTACACGGCCAGATAGCGAAACGGCTAGAGCTTGGAAAGACGAGATGCCTTTTGACGAGCTTTTACCCGAAAGTAACAAGCGCCACATTTCAAAGAAGTGACGGATTTGTACAAATCGAGTCATGACGGAGTAGAACAAACCTGCACCTAAACATAGGTAGATAAGCACTGGGCTCCAGATAATTCCATTCAAAAAATCAACGAATGACTGCATGAGTATTTTCCCTGTTAGTTTTACTTGTGATTGTTTTTCGAACAACACAATACTTCACTTGTAACCTGAGTGTTAAATTATTTAACTACGCATTGGGATTACTGTGACATAAAGCATGTTACAGGGGCTAATTGTTAACGCTTAGTGCTATTTCGGAAATCGTTCCATTTAAACGTAAGTGCAACTAGTTGCTTTATTTCTGGTTTTGCAAAGTGAATAAATAGTGATTAATACAAACAAGTAACTTTCGCGATCGATAACTAAGAAAGGGTGGCGATAAAATAGACGAATTGACCATTTAGCATGAACGGCTGTTAGAGTACGTTTGTTTCGGGAAAGTTAGAATATATCACTTGCTCAGAATAGGTAGGCAGTTTTAGAGCGCTATCATTTTTTGAGGGGATAAAATGATAGTTTTTATCTTTACGGTAGGAAAAGTGCCTAATTAGACACTTGTTTCAAACGACCTTGAATCCCTGTTTTCGCAACTCTTGAGCGAATTCAGACTGAGTATTTGGTTCGCCATGTATCAAATGCAGCTCTTTTGGTTTAACAGGAATGCCAGTAATAAATCGATTGAGATCCTCTTTATCGGCGTGAGCCGAGTAGCCAGACATGCCATGAATCTGAGCATTCACTTCCACTTGTTTGTTGTCGATTGAAACCTGCGTTTCACCTTGTTGAAGCTCTCTTCCAAGGGTTCCATGAGCTTGGTATCCTGCCAGAGTCACATCGGTTCGTTTATCTGGAAGTAAGGCGGATAAGTAGTTCATTATCCTGCCACCCTGACACATTCCAGATGCCGCGACCACAATCGCGGGTTCACCTGTCGACTTAAGGCGATTAACGATTTTCTTATGCATTCTATGTCCATCAACAGTAATACATTGCTCAAATACCAGTGGGTGACGTTTCAGTTCTAGGCGTTGCTTTGCTTCTTGTCCCCAGAGTTCTTTAAAGCGTCGATAGGAACGTGTCACTTTCTCTGCCATAGGAGAATCGAGGATGATAGGAATATCGGCGCTGAGTTGATGCTCAAAGATCAGGTGTTCGATATCAAATAACAGCTCTTGTGTTCGACCGATACTGAACGCCGGAATTAGGATGACACCGCCATCGAGTAGTGAACGATCAATGATTGCTTTAAGACGCTCTGCTCGTGTTGCAATATCATCATGTGTACTTGTGCCATAAGTGGATTCGATAAACAGATAGTCGGCTTGTTGTGGCGGCATAGGGTCAGGAAGCAAGGGTGTGTTGCTTGGCCCTAAGTCCCCAGAAAACACCACTACTTCTTGATTAGATAACTTTATCTCGATATAGGCAGAACCTAAGATATGTCCAGCAGGTTGAAAACGAGCATAAATAGTATTTGGCCTATAATGATCCTTTCCGTTGTTTTGCGGTTTAGAGATGATAGGAAACCAATCTCCATAAGGCTTGGGCGCAATTAACGAATGAATCTTTTTAAGGATGAGTTTGGATTGTTTATGACTGAGCCCTTGCAGCTTTAGTCCGTCTTCAATCATTAAAGGGGCAAGTTCAGCGGTCGCTTGAGTGCAATAAATCGGTTGATTAAAGCCACTGGCGAGCAACCAAGGCAGTCGCCCGATATGGTCAATGTGAGTATGAGTTAGCAGTAGAGCATTGAGGTGGGATGTTTCAAAATCGATATCAAGAGGGCGTGCGTCCGAACCTTGAAAGAGGCCACAATCGATGAGCACCGATTGGCCTGAATCTCTTAACTCGTGACAAGATCCTGTGACCGTATGTTTACCGCCATGGTGAATTACTTCCATCGTTTACTCCCATTGCTCTATGCCGTTTCCCGCGTTTTATTCTGCGGATAAGTGTCAGCAAGTAAAACAAGAACAATGAGAGTTGCGATCGTTGAGTATCTTTTTAAGTAACTGAGCGATGACTCAGTGTGTTCGTTGCGAGTTAGTTAGTAGAAGAACGGTCTGAATCGAGCTCTGGGTTTTGTTGTGATTCCAATCTAGCGACTTCAGCATCAAGCTCTGCAATCTTCTCAGCCATTAGCGCATGGCAGTGATTGGCCAGCTCTCTAGCGTCACTCAGTTTGTATCCAGACACATCAATAGGTTCAAGCATCTCGGTAATCACAATGCCGTTGTTTAATCGGTTAAAGTCGATTTTGTTGTGAGTGGTGCTCGTGCACATAGGGGTGATAGGCACACCCGCCTCAATCGCCATTCGGAAAGCGCCCGTTTTGAAAGGCAATAGCCCGCGGCCTTTACTACGAGTTCCTTCAGGGTAAACCCACACAGATAGATCTCGTTGATGAATCGCTTCTGCCACTTGTTTAATGGTATCGCGCGCTTTCGACTTGTCTTCACGGTTGATCAAAATGTTCCCCGTGATCCAATACAGAAGCCCAAAAAACGGCACCACCAACAAATCGCGCTTTCCTAAAGAAACGGTGCGTGGTCTTAGCATTCCAGGGTCGGTGACAAAATCCAATATGCTTTGGTGGTTAGAGATATACACGCTTTTTTCTGGTGTTGGCGCATTCTCTAGGCCGCGCTGAACCAGTTTTACACCAACTATCTTTTGTAGTTGATTGAACCAACGACAGAAAACGTACACATGCTTAGGGTTCTTGGGGCTAAACAAGCAGTAAACAAAAGCACATAAAGTGGTGAAAATAATAAACACCGTAGCTAAGATAATACGAAGAACAGCAAGCACAACTCACTCCTTATTCACTGCAAGGATGCAGCGATTAAATAGTTTTAGATAGTTGAAGTTTTCACTCTATTTAACCGAATTGCAACAATTAACTGTGCTAGAGGCCTTTTTTATATCTTTATATAAAACAATGACTAACAATCGGTATTAGACGTGCAGATCGAGCTTACACGTGTTCACCAGTAATGGTTCATGATAACCAATATTGTTTATTTGGGTCGGCTTTTGCTGCCCATTCAGGATCTTGGCGCGCCTCTAAATAGAGTTGAAGGCCGTTGTAAGACATGAAAGCCGCGGGGCCACCAAGGTGTTCAAAATAATCAAAATAATCATCTTCAAGCGCACATAGGTGAGCTAAATCTTCCACCTTGTTTGCGATTGCCCATTGAATCGCAAACACTGGAGCTGTTGAACCTGCAACCGAGACTTCTTCGATATTTGGGTTAAACATCGCATTAGCCTGTTCTAGCAAAATCTCTTGTTGTTCAGATTCTTGTAGCAGCACCTCGTCGATGATCGCCAAGCGCTTGGTATTCGAGACATTCTTATTCAGCTTCGCAATTCTCAGTGCGTAGCTAAATCTTTCTGATGAAACAATATTGACCAGCTCAGACAGCAGTTCTTTGTCTACGCCTGCAGCCTTGGTGAAATAGTCGATACAAGAATGAATTGAAGCATAACGAGTGCCTTCAAATTCAAAGCCACTAGTTTCGTCGTAGGCCTCAATCGCGGTGTTATCAACCGACAAAGGCCAGCCTTGATACTCGACTCGCTGCTTGGCGATTTGATACATCTTCCAAGCGCTGCGCCCAAAACCGCCAAGTGTCGAGCCTGTAAACTCGCTGTCTATCAGCTCTTGCTCAGTCCAGTTCTCACCAATGCCTAAGTGCTTGGCATACTTATCTATGAGTGCATGCTTTATCTGGTCGCGCACCGACCAAATCGAAGTCAGGTCTTTCGCGTACTTAACACTCGCGCACTCTTTACACGCTGGTAGCGCTATCGGCACATGACCAACCTTGGCAAAAAGCTGAGCAGTTTTAGGAAACTCAACGCTGTGATCAGAAGGCTCACCACAAAACCAACAGGTGTGGCGCAGGTTGAATGGGATGTCTATGTATGAGTATTGGGTCATTGAACTTCTATCGGCTAGGGATTGAGGTTAGGGGTATTGTTGTAAAAGTAATTATCTCTGTTCGAGTGTCACCTTGCACCTGGTTTATTTCACTTTTCTTTGGATTAGTTCGATAGGGATATGTTGATATAAAACAGCCACTAATGATGAATGTTGACGGATGTTGCTGAACCTACATGTGCCGCTAGTAATCCTATTAGGCCACCATTACTATGGGACTAGTCTCCTTACTCCAATAGTGTATATGTCCTCATCGATTCCTTTTTACGATAAAAATGCTCATGCACTTTGTCAGCAGTACAACTCCGTGGCTTTCGAAGTGGTACATAAAAGCTGGCAAGCTTACAGGCCTTTAGAGGGCGATAAGGTGTTAGATGTCGGTGCGGGCTGTGGCCGTGATGCGTTATGGATGCAAAAGGCTGGCGCTGAAGTCATCGCGATAGAACCTAGTGCGTCATTACGCGAGCAAGGCTCTGAACATACTGGGCCAAGTGTTACATGGGTAGATGATTCACTGCCATCATTGAGCCGCACTGAAAACCTCGGAATGCGTTTTGACTTGATACTAGTGAGTGCGGTTTGGATGCACCTTGCACCATCATATCGAGAGCGAGCATTCAGAAAGTTATCTAACTTACTCGCTCCAAATGGCAAGTTGGTGATTACGCTACGTCACGGAGAGTTTCATGACGACCGAGAGGGCTATGAGGTCTCTGTTGAAGAGCTTGAGCGTTTATCGAAGAACAGTGCTTTGTTGGTGCGTCATGTCGATAACAGCCAAGACACCTTGAAGCGCAGTGAGGTTTGGTGGCAAACCGTAGTTATGACGCTGCCAGATGATGGCTCGGGTGATTTAAACAAGGTGCGCCACATTATTGTGAATGACAATAAGTCGGCTACATACAAATTGGCATTGTTAAGAACCTTGCTGAGAATCGCAGATGCCCATTCAGGTGCCGTGCTTGATCGAACGGATGGCAAAATATCTCTACCGGTGGGTTTGGTTGCTCTGTATTGGGTTAGGCAGTTTAAGCGTCTAATTGATATCGATATAGAAGGCATTGGGATTCAGCAAAACAGCAACACGAGTAAAGGCCTAGGTTTTGTAAAAGACGATGGTTGGAACAAGCTCAAGCACCTCAGTGCCGATGATTTAGCGATTGGTACCATGTTTTTGGGCGAGGAAGCCAAAGCATTGCAGAAGTTGTTTGCACAGACGATCAGCACTATTAAATCGGGCCCAGTGACCTTTATTTATCAAGGTTCTAAAGAGAATAAGTTGTTTGAAATACTCCCTCCTCAGCAGCGACGTAAGAGTCGAGAATCTCTGGTTATCGACAGCGAGTTCTTAGCAAGCTTTGGTTACTTCACGCTGGATGAAAGCTTATGGGAATGTTTCAGAATCTATCATTCTTGGATTGAGCCGCTAGTAGTGAATCAATGGGTGATGGAGATGCAGCGTTTTGAGTTAAATCGACAGCGCAACATTTCACTACAGACCTATCACGACTGCTTAGTATGGATTGACCGAAACCACGATACTCGTGACGTACGCAAGAGAGTTGAACAGCTTAGATCGGATCACGTAGACATTGTCAGCGTCTGGAGTGGAAAGTCATTAAAAAACGAGTATCACGTTGATCACTGTCTGCCTTTTGCTTACTGGCCGAATAACGACAAGTGGAACCTCTTTCCAACCACAAGCAAAGAGAATCTAAGTAAAAGTGACAAAGTTCCTACCGCTGAAAAACTTCGAGCGTCTAAGCCTCGTATTCTTGAATGGTGGCAATTGGCGTGGAGTGATTCGACTCATTTTGAACAGCAATTCTTTTCTGAAGCGGCCCTTTCTTTACCCAATATTCCACCACAGTGTCGAGATTTTGAAGAGGTGTTTGACGCAATGGGTCTGCAGGTACGTGGTGTGAAAAGTCGATTGCTGATCAATGAGTGGCATTGATCGCCACGTTTACCCGCAAATTTAATCCTTTAAACAACGGTAGAGATAACAATGAAATACATCGGTATTGATGGCTGCAAGGCGGGTTGGATCGCTTGGATTGTCTCTGATAATCAGGCCCCTGTGTTCAAAGTGGTAAAGGCGCTCGATGAGCTGGCGAGTGATCTTATTGGTTCAACGGCGCTTATCGACATGCCGATTGGTTTTAGTGACGCACAAACTCCAGATCGCTTGTGCGATAAAGCTGCAAGGCGTTTTCTAACCAGCAAACGTGGTTCTTCAGTATTTCCTGTGCCGTGTCGTGAGGCGGTTTACCAAACCGATTATATTGCGGCGTGTAATGCCAATGTGCAGCAGCTTGGTAAGAAGTTCTCTAAGCAAACTTGGGGTATTGTTCCTAAAATCCGAGAGTTGGATAAACTCATCGACGATCACCCAAACTTATCGATCAGAGAGTCTCACCCTGAGGTGGTGTTCGCTGCTTTGAAAGGGGAACCGCTTACCTTTTCTAAGCGGACTCAAGAGGGCAAAGAGGAAAGGCTTTCGATTATTCAGCAACTCGCCCCACAATGGTGTGAGGGTGTGGCGTTAGCAATCTCAAACACCAAGCGTAAAGATGTCGCGATAGATGATATTTATGACGCATTCATATTGATGTTGATTGCGTATCACGCTCCAACATTGTCGTGCTTGCCTGAACTTTCTGATATTGGCGGAAAGGCGGATAAAGATCAGAATGGTCGAGTTCGCGAAATCGTTTATTGGAAGAAAACGCTCTAGCAAATTCTGCACTCTGTTAGGCTGAGTGTGTTATTTTCCACTTCCTGTCTTTTTACTCTTACTGTTTTGAGCCTTGATATGAAACGTTTAATTGTTGGTTTGCTGGCAACCTTGCTCAGTGCGGCGAGTTACGCCCAAGTTACGCCTGTCTCTCAATGGCAGTGTGACATGATGAAAAAGAACAAGGTATTGAATAGCGGAGCGCCTGTTGGTTGTGATCGTCTATCCAAAGTGGACTTTGATTTCGTCAACTTTAAGGGTGAAACGCAGCAGGGGAACATGATTGTGCTTGATGTTATCGCCCCTTCTGTTGAACAAATCTTTTTAGCGCTCAAACAGCGTAATTTCCCGCTGCATTCTGCGCGCCTAATGCGTGAGTTTAACGGTGATGATAACGCCTCGATGGAAGCGAACAACAGCAGTGCGTTTAATGCTCGGCCTATCACAGGCGGAGGAGGTTGGTCGAAGCATGCATACGGTGTGGCAATCGACATCAACCCAGTTCAAAACCCCTTCTTAGCGTTCGATAGCAACGGAACCATCACGGTAAAGCCATCGCAATCGGCAACCAGCTATGTAAACAGAACGCGCTTTCGTGCACGCAATGACATTGAACGCCGAGGCATGGCGGAAGATGTGGTCGAGCTGTTTGCACATCATGGTTTTATGATCTGGGGAGGGGACTGGAATACCCCAATCGATACTCAGCATTTCGAGGTCGGATCAAGAAAATTCGTCAATCAATTGCTCTCTAAACCACAACCTGAAGCTAAAGTGCTATTTGAGCGATACGTCGAATCTTACCGTCAATGTTTTAATAAAAATAAAGGCGAGGGCGCAGAAAAAGCTCGCGCTGTCTGTGCAAAGAAAACAGTCGGGACTTTTTAGTGCTATGTTTATCTAGAACCGTTTGTGTTTTAGCAAGTTAAGCTCGCTTCAAGGGTACTTTGAATCGCTAAGGTCAACGCGCGTCGTTGGCCTTTTTTGTATTCGTTTCTCCAATAGAATACCGAGCAATCAAAAGGTTATTGGGTATCTGTTAGTCAATAATTGATGAAGTAATACGGCGCAAAGTCATCGGTTTGTCATTGAAAAAGTCATAGCGTAAACGTTATGTGAGAACCATTGCTGGTGGGGGAACTTATTGCCTTTTCGCCAGTATTATTAGTGAACTGATCACAACGGACCAACTAATGAAAAAGATACCTTTGGCTCTAACTCTTTTAAGCACCTTACTTTTTTCACAATATTCTTTGGCTACAGACACTTCACACACTACACAAAACCCGACTTACGAACTCGATGGTAAGGCGGTATTAGGCCGTACTGAGAATGTGTATCTCTCTAGCGTTCAAGGGCTTAAAGATGTTCCTTTCATTGGCAAAATCGACACTGGTGCCGAAACCACCTCCATGCATGCAGAAGACATTCATGTAAAAAGTACACATGCCGATTATAAGAACCTCAAAGACAAAGAGTTGATGTCGGCATTAACTGAAGATGTGCTGAACAATAGTGACGTTGATTACGACGATTGGGATGGCAGCACCTTTGCGAAATATGAAGCTGTGGTCTCTTTCAAGGTTCAAAACCCACGTACTGGTGAGATGGTATTGGTTGAGGCGCCGCTAGAGCGTGTCAGCATGATTCGCAGCCGTACCAGCAGCACGCCTTTGCTTCGCCCGACCATTAAAATGTCTCTGACTATCGCAGACCAAGAGCTAAAAACCGATGTTAACTTGACTGACAGAAGCCACTTCTCTGCGCCAGTATTGATAGGTAAGACCTTCCTAGCGGATAACGCACTGGTGTTTGCAGGTTACGACTATTTACAAGAGCAAGAGAACGCAACCGTGGTTGGCCGCAAAGAGGTCGTGTCTATCTCGGGAATGGATATGAATGCGACTTTCTCATTAAAGAACCGCTACAGTATTTTGCATGCAAAAGACATCGATATAGACAAAGAGAACAAACAAGTGACGTTTGATATGTTCGACAAAGACGGTAAGCAAAAAGAGATGACATTGCCGTTGGTTCGTATGTTAAGCGTGAGCGGTAAGAAGAGACCTTTAGTCTATGTGCCAGTTCAACTTGATGAGAACACCACTAAAGATGTGCTTGTGTACCTACGCGAGCGTTCGAGTAGTGAGTCGCAGCTAAGATTTGGAACCAGTACCGCTAGCGAACTCTTCATGATAGACACCAGTGCTGAAAACATTTTATCAGAAGGTTCAGAGAGTTTTAGTGATGTAGCGGAGTCTGGTGAGCCTATGATTATCTCACCGGAAGAGGACATCACACTGGATGATTTCCCTCTCAAGGCAGTGGCTTCGTTTACTGTAAACACGCCTCTGTTGAAGGTGGACAGCTTTGAGATTGTCGGTAAGGGCAAAGATGAATCGGTTGAGTTTTACCTAACTGACGCGAATGGCGAACAGCAGAAGGTCACAAAGCCAATCATTAAAAAGCTCAAAGTCGGGGATGATAGTCGTCCAGTTGTAAGTGGTGAGTTCTCGGCTTCTGGCAAGGTTCGCACACAAGAGTTTGCTATCGATGTGCTAAACAGCAATGAAAAAGAAGCCTACTTCATTCTCGGTAAGAAGATGGCGAAAGAGGGCGTTTACGTAAACACGCGCTCAGACTACCTATTGAAAGCAGAGCCTCTGTTTAAAGTAGGGCACATTGAGGTAGTAGAAGTGAACGGCATGACATTCCCTGCCAAGCTAGACACAGGTGCTGATGTGAGCTCAATGAACGCAGTGAACATCAAGCGATTTAAGAAAGATGGCCAAGACATGGTGACCTTTACTTATCAGAACAACCAAGGCGATAAGCAAGAGTTCACCAAGCCAGTTATTGATGTGATGCGCATTAAGGCGAAGAAAGGCGAGAAGGTTAACATTCGCCCTGTCGTAGAAATGAAAGTGAAGCTAGGCGACCTAGAAAAAGAGGTGAGAGTGAACCTTCAAGACCGCTCTCGCTTCGAATACAGCATGATTCTAGGTAAGAACTTCCTGAAGTACGGCGCGGTAGTAAGTAGCGATGAAGATTACGTTCTAGGGAAAATGGAGTAACGCCTTAACTTACTAAAAGCGAAATAGAGCAGTTCTAAAAAGCCACACATTTCAGTAATGGAATGTGTGGCTTTTTTATTGAACGTCTGTTTTTGACATTTACGGTTAGAGTTATAAGTGTTTGTTCTTTTGAATATTTTACCTACTAGTACATAACCTTTAGACAAACAAAAAGGGCCAACTCTTTCGAGTTGGCCCTTTCCAAACGTTTGGTGGAGCTGGCGGGAGTTGAACCCGCGTCCAAAAATCATTCATCATTGGTACTACATGCTTAGTCGATCTTTAATTTCACCAGCAACCTGCGAACCGACACGCTAGTTAAAGGCTAACCTGAATTATAATTCGCGCTTTTCCTCTCAGGTGGGAGAAGCCACGCTAGCTAGTTTGGGTTTGATCTCTTATTGGTCCCCGTCTTACGAGCGGAAGCTAGGGTAAGAGAGCTCTGAGCAGGTTATTAAGCTGCTAGTGCGTAGTTTTCGTCGTTTGCGACTATTTTTTTGCGGCTTTTTACGTGGCCAACCGCCCCACGGCATGCACCTCAGACTTCAAAATTCCTGTCGAATCCTAAATCAGCCCCAAGTGTTATTTGCATAGTACCAGAAAAGCTTAACCTGTCTAGCACTGTGCGTTTAAGTGCTTAAAATTAACGCAAATTACTCTTCATAATTCGTGCTTTATCTCTCGCCCAATCTTTTTCTTTCATATCGGTACGTTTATCGTGCAGCTTTTTACCTTTCGCTACGCCAACTTTTATCTTCGCCCAAGAGCGAGACCAGTAAAGTGCGGTTGCGACAAGTGTCATGCCTTCACGGTTAATACGACCGATAAGGTTGTCGAGTTCTTTTCTCGACATAAGGAGTTTACGGATACGTGTTGGGTTCGCCACGATATGAGTACTCGCTTGAGTAAGCGGAGTGATCGTCATACCACTGATGAATGCTTCGCCATCTCGGATGTAAACGTAGCTTTCTGCGATATTGGTTTTGCCTTCACGTAGGGATTTTACTTCCCAGCCTTGTAGCTCAAGCCCCGCTTCTATCTCATCGTCGATGAAATATTCGTGGCGAGCTTTCTTATTAAGCGCAATGGTATTACTACCGGCTTTTGATTTTGATTTATTCTTTGCCATAATGGCCTCATTATACGGATTGCGCCCTAGTTGGGGAATCCTTTTTATTTGCGCTCTGGCCCAATACAATTAAAATTGCAGTTTGTGTTAATGTAACGCTGTCTTTAACAGGAGTCTATATGCCAAAGGTTACTCGTTCAGCATTAGTGTCGTTTAGTGCCGACCAGATGTTCAGCTTGGTCAATGATGTTGCTCGTTATCACGAGTTTTTGCCAGGGTGTTCTGGTTCACGTGTGATCGAATCTTCAGATTCAACTATGGTGGCTTCGGTTGATGTCTCTAAAGCCGGTATCAGCAAAACATTTACTACGTCTAACCGCTTAGCGGAAGGCGCTGAGATTTTGATGGAGCTGGTGGACGGCCCATTCAAGAAGCTGCAAGGCGGTTGGTATTTTACTCCATTGGATGATCAGGCCTGTAAGGTCGAGCTTAAGTTAGAGTTTGAATTCTCTAGCCGAATGATTGAAATGGCTTTTGGTAAGATTTTCAATGAGCTGACGAGCAATATGGTCAGTGCTTTTACTCAACGCGCGAAACAGGTTTACTAAGCCATGACTATTGAATCAGATATGATCCACGTAGAAGTTGTGTTTGCGCTTCCGCATGAGCAGCGTGTGTTTACCTTAGTCGTGAATAAGAACGCGACTGTTGAAGAGATTATTGCACAGTCTGGTGTATTGGAGCTGTATCCAGAGATCGACTTGGCGAAGAACAAGGTTGGTGTATTTAGCCGTAACGTTAAGTTAGATGCGACGGTTCGTGATAAAGACCGTATCGAAATCTATCGTGCATTATTGGCTGATCCAAAAGAGATTCGCCGTAAGCGTGCCGAACAAGCGAAAGCCGCTGCTGCCAAGTAGTGTTGTAAAACCGATTTGATTAAGAAGAGCTCGCTATATTGGCGAGCTTTTTTGTGCCCGCTGGTTGGACACGGTGAGTTAATTTGTTAGCGAATATTAAAAAGCCTGCTCATGAGCAGGCTTTTGCGATCTATTTTTGTCTACTAGTAGCTTTGTCAGCTGAGAGCTTTGTCGACTGGAAAGCTAGCGAAGGCTTTCGAAGAACTCATCACTGGCTTCAAAATCACCATTGATCGTTACTAGAGTGCCAGTAGCATCAAAGTTCACGACAAGGTTTTTCTGAATAGGGTCGTTGTGACCTTTCTGATGGTGGTAGATGTAGTACCACGTATCTGGGTAGCCATTTTCGATAAGCATAGGTGAGCCCATAACGTAACGAACTTGTGTTTTTGTCATGCCAAACTTGAGCTGGTCGACAGCTTCTTGTTCAACATAGTTACCCTGATTGATGTCAATTCGATAAACCAACTTCTCTAGTAGAGAGCAACCGGTCAACATTGTTAGTGCAAGTGGAACTGCAACTAACCACTTTTTAATTCGCATAGTTTGAGATCTTTCTTCGCTAAAATACTGCCTGATAATAAACAAGCTCCAGCAAGAAGTAAAAAGCTCCTTGCGCTTTGAGCTTGTTATGACTGGCAATTTTGAATTTAGTTGCAAAATTGCCAAGAATTTTCGGTAAATTATCAGAAAGTTGCTGAATATTTGACCTAAGCTGCGATTAATAACTCTTTTGCGTTGGCAAGGGTCGATTCTGTAATTTGGCTGCCACCAAGCAGGCGAGCCAGCTCTGAAACGCGTTGTTGCTCATCAAGCGTGTGCATTTGCGTTTCTGTTTTACCCGACTTGGTACTCTTCGCCACGAACAGTTGTTGGTGACCATAGCCTGCAACTTGAGGTAAATGAGTCACACACATAACTTGTGTTGATTCACCTAGCGTACGTAACATTTTTCCGACAACCGCAGCGGTTGGTCCACTGATACCCACATCGACTTCATCGAAAATCAGACTTGGTGTGTCGACTTTCTGTGCCGTGATGACCTGAATCGCGAGTGAGATTCGTGATAGTTCACCACCAGACGCTACTTTAGCAATTGGCTGCATCGGTTGACCTGGGTTCGTTGACACAATAAAGGTCACGTTATCCATACCTAGTGGCGATGGGTGTGTATTGGTGTTGTTCACTTCAATAGCAAACTGCGCCTTTTCCATGCTGAGTTCGTGCATGCTTTGCGTGATCAGTTTGTTCAGCTCTTTTGCGTAACGAGTGCGTGACTTATGAAGCTTCTCTGATTTAGCCACGAACGATTGGTATTGGTTCTCAACTTCGTTGGCTAATTCATCCAGCTTTTCATCAGAGCAATCCAGTGCTTCGACTTGTTGTAGCAAGTCTTGATGGTGCTTATAAAGTTCTTCTGGCAACACATGGTGCTTACGCGACATCGACATCACTTTAGAGAAACGTTCTTCCACGTAAGCCATGCGAGCAGGGTCGACATCAATGCTATCTAGGTAACTTCTTAGCTCGCTATTGGTCTCTTCAATCTGAATGATGGCTTCAGATAGCAGGTTTGGTAGCTCAGCTAGTCTTTCATCTAAATCAGCAAGTTGAATTAGGGAGTGATTGGCCGATTGCAAAATACCAAGCGCATTAACTTCTTCACCTTCGTAAATAAGTTCGATAGCTTGCTGGCAGGTTGAGGCCAATTCTCCGCTATTGGAGAGGCGCTTATGCTCTTGTTCGAGCTCTTCATATTCTTCCTCCCCAATAGATAACTCGTTTAGCTCTTTGATTTGATATTCAAGAAGCTGTTTTTGAGCTTGATTTTGTTGGCTGTTTTCACGTAACTCTTTTAGATGGTTATCCGCTTGTCGCCATGCTTGGTAAGCGTTACGTGTCGATTTCAATAGGTTCAAGTGGCCGGCGTATTGATCAAGCATGGCCATTTGGTAGTCGCTCTTCATTAACTGATGGTGCGCGTGTTGACCATGAATGTTGATCAACAGTTGTCCTAGTGATTTCAGTTGCGAAAGAGGAACCGGACTGCCGTTGATGAATGCGCGGGAACGACCTTCTTTAGAGATGGTTCTGCGTAGAATGCACTCACCGCCATCAAGCAGTTCGTTGTCTTCTAACCAGCGAGTTGCATGCAGATTGTTCTCAAGTAAAAAAGCGGCACTGACTTCGGTTTTCTCTTCACCTTGTCTAACCATTCCTGCATCTGATCTTCCTCCAAGACATAAGCCTAAAGCATCGATAGCGATAGATTTACCCGCACCCGTTTCCCCGGTGATTGTTGTCATGCCTTTAGAGAGTTCTAGCTGTAAAGACTTAACAATAGCGAAATTATTAACACTTAAATTAGCCAGCATTTTTATTTACCTGTATAACTGAACAATACTGTATATAAGCTCAGTATATACTGTTTCTTTATACAGTAAAGTCGACAGATGAAAATTTTTTGCGATAGCTCTCAGAATTGAACTTGTCTGTAGATCACTGAAAGCACTATAGATTCCCAACTCAGTCGTTCCTCCCTTTTGGGAATGACGGTATAAGAAAATTAACGAGAAGCCAGAGCCAGCGGGCTTTCTATGGGCAATAAAAAAGGCTGACGAGTGTCGTCAGCCTTTGAAATTTTCGGTTATTGCTAGAGCCGTTTAGCTAAAACAACTTACTCGACCAGCCCAATTTGTTACGTAGGACATGATAGTAGTTGTAGTCTTTCGGGTGGATCAGCTTGAGCACATTTGGGCTTTGGTAAATGTGGATCTCGTCACCAGGAGAAACGGGTAGTGAGATTTGACCATCGCAGCTGACTTCTTGAGTGCCGCGGTTATCAGGCGATACGATCAGCTTGATGCGGCGTTTGCCATCGACCACCAGTGGGCGGCTTGAAAGCGTATGCGGGAACATTGGTACCAATGAGATCGCATTCAAACTTGATGACAAAATAGGACCGCCACCAGAAAGCGAGTAGGCAGTAGAGCCTGTCGGAGTGGAAACGATCAAACCATCGGAACGTTGAGAGAAAGCAAAGCTGTCATCGATGTACACTTCAAACTCGATCATGTGGGCAACTTGACCGGGGTGAAGTACTGCTTCATTGAGTGCGGCGTTGTGGCTTTTTATTTGGCCGTGGCGATGAATTTCCGTTTCAAGTAAGAAGCGCTCTTCTTCCATGAACTCGCCTTTAAGCACATCCGTCAGCGCGCTCTGGAAGTTTTCAGGGTTAAGATCGGTTAGGAAACCAAGGTTGCCTCGGTTAACACCGATCACTGAAATATCGAAACGTGACAAGATTCGAGCGGCACCCAGCATATTTCCGTCACCACCGACCACAATTGCGAGATCGGCGCGTTTACCTAATTCAATCAGGCTAGAAAAATGTTCTTTTGGGATATCGTCTAAAATTGTGGCGAGTCTGTCATCAACAAACACTTGATAACCCTCAGCACTTAACCACTGATAGAGCTCTCTATGAGTCTGAATTGCTTGCTGATCTCGAGGTTTACCGATAATGGCAATGACTTCAAATGGCTTTTTCATAACGTTTCCAAACGAATTAGGCTTGAATCAAAATTCTTCATCCCCATAATAAAGGCAAGTTGAACGTCTATGCGAGTGTTTTATATCAATTTGGGGTGCAAACACGCCTGTCACTTGCATTGAAAACGAATTCTGGAGATATCATGAGCAACGAAGAAAACAAAGTAACCGAAGAAGAGCTAGATCAGATCATTGCCGAAGCAGAAAAAGTGGAAGCTGCTGAGCTGAGCGAAGACGCTGCTGATGAGCAGGAAGCAAAAATCGCTCAACTAGAAGCTGCACTGCTATCTAGCGAATCTAAAGTGAAAGAGCAGCAAGATTCTGTTCTTCGCGCGAAAGCTGAAGTTGAAAACATGCGTCGTCGTAGCGAGCAAGAAATTGATAAAGCGCGTAAATTCGCTTTGAACAAGTTTGCTGAAGGTCTACTTCCTGTAATCGACAACCTAGAGCGTGCAATGCAAGCGGCAGATGCTGAAAACGAAGTGGTTAAGCCTTTGTTTGAAGGTGTTGAGCTAACGCACAAAACGTTTGTAGACACAGTGGCTAAGTTTGGTCTTAAAGAGATCAACCCTGAAGGTGAAGTGTTCAACCCTGAATTCCACCAAGCAATGTCTATCCAAGAAAGCCCAGATCACGAATCAAACACGGTTATGTTCGTGATGCAAAAAGGCTACGAACTAAACGGTCGTGTAGTTCGTCCTGCAATGGTTATGGTTGCTAAGTAATTAAGTCGCCAAGTGATTGTCTGGCACACTTACTGAATAAGTAGGGGTTGCAACATAATTCACTGGCTACCGTAAAATGAAAAGAGAGGCATAGGTCTCTCTTTTTTTGTGCCTGTCACTTGAGAATCCACGTAAATAGTCATCAAAACCGCATTAAGAATGTCGTTCTTTTTATTTTATCCATATCAACGGTTTAGAGTTTTATATTATGAAACTGGTTGTTAATGAAGAAATGTTTTGATGTCACATTTGTAATGTTTTTGTAAATAAATACTTTTAATTGTTATCTTTGTATGTAAAATCCACTGCCATATAGCGATTTTAGTCGCATATATAACTATAAAAGTACAAATTTCAAACACAACAGACTGGAGAAGGACGATGGATAAATCGCTCTCAAGTAAGATTTTTGTAGGCTTGTTTGCCGGCCTACTTATTGGTACTGCTATTCAGTACCTATTCAACGGTATTGCTATTTTTGACACTTACCTACTTGGTGCTGCGGAAGGCGCTGGTGGTATGTTCGTATCACTTATCAAGTTGCTGGTAGTGCCTCTTGTATACGTATCTATTGTTTGCGGTATCGTTGAACTTAAAGATATCCGTTCATTTGGTCGCCTTGGTGGTAAAACCTTTGGTCTTTACATTATTAACACCATCATCGCGATTTCAGCAGCGCTAACGATTGGTCTTATTTTCCAACCTGGTGCTGGTGCAAACCTAGCTGGTACGGTTTCTGAGACAATTGCGCTTACAACAACTGAAACACCAGACATCTTCTCTCTTGTTGTTAACATCGTTCCTAGCAACCCTGTAGAAGCGTTCGCAAGCGGCGATATGCTACAAATCATCTTCATGGCTATTTTGACAGGTCTTGCTATTCAAGCGCTTGATTCTCGTGGTGGTCCAGCTATCAAGACATTCAAGATGGCTAACGAAATCATGATGAAGCTTATCGGTCTAGTAATGAGCTTGGCGCCTTACGGTGTATTTGCTCTGATGATTCAGCTGGGCGCAACACTAGATGCAGACACGCTAATGTCAGTTGCTGGCTATGTGGCGCTTGTGGTTGCAATGCTTGTGTTCTGGATTTTCTTCTTCTACCCGATGATGGTTGGTTCATTCACTGGCATTTCTCCAAAGCAGTTCCTACGTGCAACTCGTGAGCAAGTTCTATTCTCACTATCTACAGCAAGTTCGAATGCAACAATCCCAGTAACAATGCGTACTCTAACTGACAAACTAAACGTATCTAAGTCAGTAGCAGGTTTCGGTGTACCACTAGGTGCAACAATGAACATGTCTGGTGTATCTATCTACATCGCACTAGCGACAATGTTCGTTGCGAACGCATTCGGTCAACCAATCAATACAGCTGATATCTTCACTCTAGGTCTAACTATCCTGCTACTGTCTATCGGTGCTGGTGGTGTTCCAGGTGGCGGTGTTGTGATGGTAGGTGTTCTATTGCACCAACTAGGTTTGCCACCAGAAGGTCTAGCGATTGTTGCTGCTGTTGACCGTATCTGTGACATGTTCTGTACTTCATCTAACGTAGTGGGTGACACAGCGGTTAACACTATCGTTGCTAAGTCTGAAGGCGAAATCGGCGTTGAAAAAAACGAAGAAGCTGAACTACAGAAAGCAGAAGCTTAATTCTTAATTAAGACTCGATAACTGGAAGCCCCGCTCAATGAGAGCGGGGCTTTTTTGTTGCTGCTAATAAGTGCTCGGTGTTGCTTGGCTAGTTAGTAGGTTAAAGAGGATCTCTGGTTGGTGCTAAGTCTCATTTTTTATTTTTATAGACACCTTATCGGTCATCAGTTTTCAATATTTAATGTAGATCACATATAATAATACAATATTATTTTATTGTTCTGGCAACCTACATTCTGACGACATAAAGGAAACCAAATAATGAAGTTGTCCTACCTTAGCCTACTGACTGCTGGTCTTTTAGCGGCGCCTGCTCTTGCTTCTAATCACGATGTTGGTCAACAGTTTGACCTTGATCCGGCAAAAGCACCGGCACAGAACTTCGATTTATCTAAATGGAAAATTAACTTACCTGAGCTGACAACTGAGGGAGACCGTAAAGGCAAAACTCTGGAGATTGGTAAGAAGGAATTGTCGAATGTAGAAACGCCTTATGTTCACCCTAAATGGTTCTACACTGATGCGGAATCTGGCGCGATGGTGTTTGTGGCTCCAAATACCGCGCCAACCACACCAAACAGTAAAAATACACGTAGTGAACTAAGAGCAATGCTGGCAGACAGCTACTCGGCTCCAAATAATAACTTCGCGATTTCAAGCCATGACAATGCGCAAGAGTTTGGTTCTATCGGCGGTCAAATGACGGCAACGCTTTCTGTCGATCAAGTCAGTACCAGCGGCAACTACAAAAAGACAGGCGCATTCTCTGTGGTGATTGGTCAAATCCATGGCTCGGATAATGAGCCTCTGAAGATCGTTTATCGTAAATTGCCAGAGCATGAGCACGGTTCTTTAACGTGGAACTATGAACTGAATCCGCCGACAGAAATGAAAGATGCGAAGGACGAGAACGGCAAGAAACTTCGTAAAGACATTCGCCATGATGTGTTCGGCCAATACAACTTGAAGAAGGGCAGTGCTGATCCAGCCGATGGCATTAAGTTAGGTGAGGTGTTCTCATACGATGTGAATATCAAAGACAACATCATGCACTTAACCTTTACTAAGAATCCAAACTCATCTGACCCAGTCGTGAAGACATACGATGTTGATTTGGCAAAGGGTAAATATCAAGGGCACGATATCGACCTTGGTTACGGTCAAGATTGGATGTACTTCAAAGCGGGTGCTTACAACCAGTGCAACACGAAGAAGTCGAGTTCTGCTTGTGAATGGCGTGGTATGGAGGCGGGTGACTACACTCAAGCAAGCTTCTACCAGTTAGTGCTCAATCAATAATTATTCGAGTGATATCGATGTTGGCTAATACCCATATCGATTAATATCTATTTTAAAAGACCTTCCAAGTGAAGGTCTTTTTTTATGTGAAAAAGAATATGGCGAATATTTTCTTTGCATAGCAAACACGCGAATATCTCTACTTTCGAGCCATAAGGGGTAAGGGATAGGCCACTTTTTATATTTATGTAAAAAGATGCACGAAAAAATAGATTTTTTTCACTTATTCCCTTGAAAACCAGTTTGCAGCCCTTATCTATGGTGCATACGAAAGCAAATTACATTTGCACTTTAATTTTGTGTATTAGGGTTGATTCTCTAATTACCACCCCCACATATGTGGGTATAGCAAAAACTTAATAGAATATATTTCGGAGATGGCCTGATGGGTAAAATCATTGGTATTGATTTAGGTACTACTAACTCTTGTGTTGCTGTTCTTGACGGCGACAAACCACGCGTAATTGAAAATGCTGAAGGCGAACGCACAACAGCATCAGTAATCGCATACACAGAAGGCGAAACGCTAGTTGGTCAACCTGCAAAACGTCAAGCTGTTACTAACCCTCAAAACACACTGTTCGCTATCAAGCGTCTAATCGGTCGTCGTTTTGAAGATGAAGAAGTTCAACGCGATATCGAAATCATGCCTTTCAACATTGTTAAGGCTGACAACGGTGATGCATGGGTTGAAGCGCAAGGCCAAAAAATGGCTGCTCCTCAAGTATCTGCTGAAGTTCTTAAGAAAATGAAGAAAACAGCTGAAGACTTCCTAGGCGAAGAAGTAACTGGCGCAGTAGTAACTGTTCCTGCTTACTTTAACGATGCTCAACGTCAAGCAACTAAAGATGCTGGCCGTATCGCTGGTCTAGATGTTAAACGTATCATCAACGAACCAACTGCTGCTGCTCTAGCTTACGGTCTAGACAAGCAAGGTGGTGATCGCACTATCGCTGTATACGACCTTGGTGGTGGTACATTCGATATCTCTATCATCGAAATCGATGAAGTAGAAGGCGAGAAGACTTTCGAAGTTCTTTCAACTAACGGTGACACTCACCTTGGTGGTGAAGATTTCGATAACCGCATGATCAACTACCTAGTAGATGAGTTCAAGAAAGAGCAAGGTATCGACCTTAAAGCTGATCCACTAGCAATGCAGCGTGTTAAAGAAGCAGCAGAAAAAGCGAAAATTGAGCTTTCTTCTACTACTCAAACTGACGTAAACCTACCTTACGTTACTGCTGATGCGACTGGTCCTAAGCACATGAACATCAAAGTGACTCGTGCGAAGCTTGAGTCTCTAGTTGAAGACCTAGTTCAACGTTCTCTTGAGCCACTAAAAGTAGCTCTAGCAGATGCTGACCTATCTGTAGGCGAAATCACTGACGTTATCCTAGTTGGTGGTCAGACTCGTATGCCTATGGTTCAAGCTAAAGTAACTGAATTCTTCGGTAAAGAGCCACGTAAAGACGTGAACCCTGACGAAGCTGTTGCAATGGGTGCTGCTGTTCAAGGTGGTGTACTAGCTGGTGACGTTAAAGACGTTCTACTACTAGACGTTACTCCTCTATCTTTCGGTATCGAAACGATGGGCGGCGTGATGACTAAGCTTATCGAGAAAAACACAACTATCCCTACTAAAGCGGATCAAGTGTTCTCTACAGCTGAAGACAACCAAAACGCAGTAACTATCCACGTTCTTCAAGGTGAGCGTAAGCAAGCGACTTACAACAAGTCTCTTGGTCAGTTCAACCTAGAAGGTATCCAACCAGCACCACGTGGCATGCCACAAATCGAAGTAACATTCGACCTAGATGCTGATGGTATCCTGAACGTATCTGCTAAAGATAAAGCGACTGGTAAAGAGCAGAAGATCACTATCCAAGCATCAGGCGGTCTGTCTGAGGAAGAGATCGAAGCAATGGTACAAGAAGCAGAAGCTAACAAAGAAGCGGACAAAAAGTTCGAAGAGCTAGTAACTGCACGTAACCAAGCTGACCAAATGATTCACGGTACTCGTAAGCAAGTAGAAGAAGCTGGTGAAGCTCTACCTGCAGAAGAGAAAGAGAAGATCGAAGCAGCTATCACGGCACTAGAAGAAGTTAAGTCTGGTAACGACAAAGAAGCTATCGACGCTAAAGTTCAAGAACTTATGCAAGCAGCTCAGAAGCTAATGGAAATCGCTCAACAACAAGCTCAAGCACAGCAAGCTGGCGCAGAAGCGGGTGAGCAACCTAAGCAAGACGACGATGTGGTAGACGCAGAGTTTGAAGAAGTTAAAGACGACAAAAAATAATTTCGTCGCAGAGTAGCCTGATTTCGTTGTCGGAAGTGCTCACCTACTAGCGTAGGCTCCGCGCTTCCTCCTAGAACTCAAGCTATCTGCTTAGAAATTTGTCTCGAAGACTTATTAATACGGGCGTCAGAGGTAACTCTCACGCCCGTAAATTTGTATTTAGACTTGTCGATCTAGATAATAGCTTTATTCGGCGTTTCAGCCGGCAGAACTTTTATCTAGATTGATACACAGACTACTGAAGTGATCATTCGGTAGTAGCAATTATTTTGGTGACCTAGAACATGTCAAAACGTGATTTTTACGAAGTATTAGGCGTAAGCCGCGATGCATCAGAGCGCGATATTAAAAAAGCGTACAAACGCTTAGCGATGAAATTCCACCCGGACCGTAACCAGGGTGACGACACCGCAGCAGATAAGTTTAAAGAAGTAAAAGTAGCGTACGAGATCCTAACCGATCCTCAAAAGAAAGCAGCTTACGACCAATACGGCCACGCAGCTTTTGAACAAGGCGGCATGGGCGGCGGCGGCGGTTTCGGCGGCGGTGGCCAAGGTGACTTCGGCGATATCTTCGGTGACGTATTTGGCGACATCTTCGGCGGCGGTCGTCGTGGTGGCGGTCAAGCGCGTGCACAACGTGGTTCTGATTTACGTTACAACATGGAGCTTTCTCTAGAAGAAGCGGTTCGTGGTGTTTCTAAAGAAATTGAAGTTCCAACACTTGTTGAGTGTGATACCTGTGACGGAAGCGGCGCGAAGAAAGGTTCTTCGGCGCAAACTTGTGGCACTTGTCATGGCCACGGCCAAGTACAAATGCGTCAAGGTTTCTTCGCGGTTCAACAGACTTGTCCTACTTGTAATGGTAAAGGCAAGATCATCAAAGACCCATGTAACTCTTGTCACGGTCAAGGCCGTAAGCAGAAGACCAAAACACTTAATGTTAAGATCCCTGCAGGTGTTGATACTGGCGATCGTATTCGTCTATCTGGTGAAGGCGAAGCAGGAGAGCAAGGCGCTCCAGCTGGCGACCTGTACGTACAAGTACACGTAAAAGAGCACAACATCTTTGAGCGTGACGGCAACAACCTTTACTGCGAAGTGCCAGTAAGCTTCTCTATGGCTGCTCTAGGTGGTGAAGTTGAAGTTCCAACACTGGATGGTCGTGTGAACCTTAAAGTGCCAGAAGAAACACAAACGGGCCGTATGTTCCGTATGCGTGGCAAAGGCGTGAAAGGTGTTCGTGGCGGCGGTGTGGGTGACCTAATCGTTAAGCTAGTGGTAGAAACACCAGTTAAGCTAAGCTCTCGTCAGAAAGAACTACTACGTGAATTCGAAGAAACATGTTGTGGTGAAGCGGCAAGTAAGCACAAGCCAAAGTCTGAAGGTTTCTTCAGCGGCGTTAAAAACTTCTTCGATGACCTAACTAAGTAATCCTTTACTTAGCAACTTAGGTTGTTGATACCTTAAGTTATTGATGCTTTAAATTGTTGATAATTTGAGTTTTGATAACAGTAGAAAAGCCTGCTCATGTAGCAGGCTTTTTTGTGTCTCTAGGTTAGAGAGAAGATGCTCATAAGGGAAAGAACTGAGTTGTACGGGTAAGTTCTAGTTCTTGCTGTGTTATCTTGCTATTTCCAACACGCTTCTGGTTCTGAGATACCTGAGTGGTGCAATTCCAAAATATCGGTCGTTGAATCTAAGCAATCATCGTTCGTTTGTGTTGAAAGAGGTTCAGCCTGAATCGAATAGGTGGTGCTGCTAGCCGAAACTGCTAGCGTGTAGCGGTTGGTATCCGTATCGCAAAACAAACACGTCCCTCCAGAAATAATACTCTCTGCTGCTGACGCGTAGTTTCCCGTGTACAGCGTTTCTATCTCCAATTGTATCTTTGTCATGTCAGCCATCGCCGTGACTCGATGCGCCTTGATTACATGGTTTGTATAACTTGGATAGGCAATAGCGCCGAGTATCCCCACGATGGCGACAGCGAGCAATAATTCGATCAATGTCATTCCTTTAATGCTTAAGTTGTTGTTGTTGCATATATTTCTTCGAATCATCGCGAGTAGTTTCCTTTCATAACTCTGTCTATTTTTCTCCGGTGGTAGCATCGGCGCAAGATTAAATACGGTTACGCATCAGATTACATAGGAATTTGGGAAATGACTCGCGGGTTTACTTTATTAGAGCTGTTAATAACGGTATCGGTTTTGTCGATACTGATAGCGACGGCTGCCCCTAGTTTTAGTTCGGTGCTAGCTTCAACGAAAATCAAGAGGCTTGCACCCGAGGTCCATGGCTTCTTAATTGCAGCGAGGTCAGAAGCCATAACTCGGAACCAAGACGTGTATTTGTTCTTTTTAGTGCCCGGCAACTCTGGGGCTGTTAATAACTCTGAAGGTGATTGGGATTTGGTTTTAAGTAGTTCTGCATCTTATGATCCTACAAATGTTCTTATGCTGTTGGATGGTTCTCCTTATCAGGATATAGAGGTGTCCTTTAATTTTTTCAATCAAAATTCAATATCGATCGAGGGTGTCAGAGGCCGCTTTAGCAATGGCAATATTTCGATAGCATCTACAAGTAAATTAACGGAGGTGTTGTCAATAAAGGCATCGAATGTTTCGGGGAGGATTAGGATTTGTAGTAGCGATCCCAATGAAAATGGACGTAACAGTATAGGTCACCACGGTTATGAGATCTGTTAACTCGTATATTAAGGGCAGTACACTAGTCGAAATGATGGTGGCTTCAGTTATTGGAATCATCGCAATTGGGACTATAGGTTCGATATTCATTACTAATCAACGAATCTCTTCAGAAAATAGCTTAGAGCTTTTGTTATCACAAAACTTATTCTCCGCCGCTCAAATGATGAAGGAGGAAATTTGGCGCGCTGGTTATGATTCAGATTCGGGGAAATCGATTAAGTTATCGGGAGCTACAAATACAATTTATGTTAATCAGGTAAGCGTTGATGAGGCGTATATTGGTTTTGCTTATTTGCAGGATGGTGCATCGTCGGCGTATCAAAACATTGTCTATCAGTTCAAAGAAAACAAGCTCAAGTACTGCTTGGGAGAATCCGTTGGGCTCTTGGCAATTAATGAAAAACCACTTGGGACGGCTAGTGGCGCAGTTTCAATGAAGTGTGAAAGCATGTTCTTTGATCGTCAAATTCAAGTTGATGCTTTATTTGTTGAGGCTAAAGAGCTTTCTACAGGAGCTTCGGTTTCTCAAAAAGTAGACATCGAGTTAAAGGCCTCTTTAGTAAATGCCGATGTCAGTCATAAAGTGAGAACTTCCGTTGTTCAGAGGAACTGGCAATGAAACGATGTAAGCAGGGAGGTTTTATCACTCTGTTGTTGGTTAGTGTTCTTCTTGTCGGAGCACTAATCGCTTCTTTCGGGAATTTTAAGGTTCTTTTCTATCAAATCAAGCGAGCACAAAATGAAGTTCAGGCACGCAAAGCCCACTGGCGATCGGAAGGTGGCTTGGAGTGCACATACTCTTATCTACTCGAGTTAAATAAAACCATTCCTGACATCAAAGATTCGAGTACTCGCCCCGCTGATTTTGCCGATTGGTGCTCCCCTTATACAGACCAACCTCAAGTCGAGATCTCTGATAGTGTGAGTTCTAGTGCTTATATTGTGACGTCATCAATGGATACACATTCGCTCTATAAGACAATAAAGGAAAGCTCCTTGCTAGGCAGTGGGGCGATTCAATCAACAGGGCCGATTGAGCTCATCGGTACACTGAGTCTTAAACCGACAGCGAAAGAAGATCCTATTGATGGTAATGAATATGAGTGTGTCAGTGTTACCTTTGCTGATCTGTTCACCTATCAATATGATGCAACCCATAGTAATTCAGGGCAGGCATTGGGATTAGAGGTGCTTGATCCTAGTGCTGATGGCCCATTTTCTGGCTTCGATGGTATTTGCCATAGCGACTATAAAACAGCGATCCCTAAAGGTACCTCCGGCAGCTCTCATTTGATTTATGCTCCTGATTACTATGAAAAAGCGAACCCACCTCCGTTCCAGAAAGACTTTAACCCTGACCCAAATATGAATCCGTTTTACACCTTCTTTGGTGTTGCTAAAACCGACCAAAATATTGTCGACTTGTCACAAGATGCTGATTTGTTTAAGCATGTTCAGCTATTGAATGCGACTGACTGCGGTACTGAGATCATGGACCACTTTACCGCAGGGCAAAGCAAGGGGCTGTGGATTGAAGGCAACTGCCATATCAACGCTGCGGTGGCGGCCACAATCAATCCATCGCAGCTTCTGGTTGTGCAAGATGGTGTATTCGCATTGAATGGAGCCATGGCTTACAACGGAGTGATTTATCATTTGGTTGATTATCAAAAGAGCCATGTGAAAACTCGCGTCGATGACTTTTGGAAGGGGCTTGTGGCGAACAACGTATTTGCTCCTTTTATCAAAGACATCGATGACGTCAACGTCATTAAAAAAAGTGTCGGGATTCAGTTTGCGTCGGGTCTTCCTTCTGGTGGTCTTATCTTTGATTCCCCACTTGGTGTGACGACCATTGTGGGTGACATGGACTTAGATTTTCGTGCTGAATCTAACCCAAGTGATCCGCCTTCGATTTACCAATGGAAGCGAGGATCATGGAATGACTTCTAAACAACAAGGTTTCAGTCTTATCGAGGTGCTTATCTCTTTTATGCTCATTGGTGTTGCTTCGCTAGGCCTGGTTAAATTGCAGGTGTATGCGGAACAAAAATCAGAGTTTGCACTCCACAGTGTCGAAGCGCTGCATTTTGCAGAAAGGCAGATGGAATATTATCGAACTCGCGTGTCGGATGTGAGTGGGGCGGTTGGGCTCATTCCTTTCTCGGAACTAAGTGAGGCGAAGCATTGTCTCAACATAGCAAGTTCAGATCCCTTATCCGGTTTATCGGGTTCTGCGTATGCGATGACCTGTGATGTAGCCGATGCTAATGGTGCTTTGTCTGGCGCATTAAAAAACATTACTGTCACAATTGCATGGCAAGATCGTATGAACCGCGCACAAAGCATTTATCTAGAAACTATGCTCTCCAAATACAGTGAGTTTGATTGACCCTCAAGCAAACGTTTACTGCATGCCAAGGCTTACGCGACTCCTTTTACTGATAGTTTTCACTCCTCGGACATTGTTTGCGTACTAGTTAAATGACTGTATATGGAATGGTGTTTTTTGTGTTTTTATATTGTTGCTGTTGTATGGTATTTTTGCAAAATATGTCTCCATTTATGGAAAATGAGGTGGAATCTTGTGCTTTTTAATGGCGATTTAAATAGAATATGTGCTGTACCAATAGGCCGTGGTCAAAACTTATATTAGGCCTAAACAAAACAACATCACATATGGAGTTACAATGAGTAACCAAGCCGTAAAAAAAGCACCATCGACTGAGAAAATCAGTGGAATGGACCGCTTTCTAAACTTCATTGAACGCGCCGGCAACAAAATTCCAGACCCAGCAATCCTGTTCTTCTGGGCTCTAGTTATCGTATGGGTAGCATCTGCACTTTTGTCGAACCTTTCATTCGACCTAATCAACCCTCAAACGGGTGCTGCTCTAGAAGTTAACAACCTACTGACTGGTGAAGCACTTGCTAGCTTCCTAGCGAATATGGTTACCACGTTCACAGGCTTCGCACCGCTAGGCATCGTACTTGTTGCAATGCTAGGTGTTGGCGTTGCAGATTCTTCAGGCTTCATTACGACTGGCCTTAAGAAGATGCTTAACTTCACGCCAGCTAAGCTACTAACGCCAATGCTAATCCTTGTTGCTATCGTGTCTCACACAGCAGCAGATGCAGGTTACGTTCTAGTAATCCCTCTTGGTGGTATCATCTTCCACGCAGCGGGTCGTCACCCTCTAGCGGGTATTGCAGCAGCGTTTGCTGGTGTATCAGGTGGTTTCTCAGCGAACTTCATTCCTTCAGGTATTGACCCGCTACTCGCTGGTTTCACTCAAACAGCGGCAAACGTTCTTGACCCTGAATACGTGATTAACCCTCTAGCGAACATCTTCTTTACTGGACTATCTTCAGTTCTTATTGTTGCTATCGGTTGGTACGTAACTGAGAAGATCATCGAGCCTCGCCTTGCTAACACGCCAGTTGATGAAGATGCAGAAGCAGCACCAGACCTTGGTACATTCACTGCAATCGAATCTAAAGCATTCAAGTTTGCAGGTTGGGCTATGGTTGCAGGTATTGGTCTGCTTATCGCGGCTCTTATTCCTGAAAACTCAGCGCTTCGTTCGCCTGAAGGTGAGCTAACAGCATTCTCTGCACCAGTAATGAAGTCTATCGTTCCTCTGATCTTCATCCTGTTCATCATTCCAGGTATCGTCTACGGCCGTGTAGCGGGTACTTTCAAGAACAGTAATGACGTAATCAAAGCAATGTCTGAGACGATGGCAACGATGGGCGCATACATTGTAATGTCGTTCTTCTGTGCACAGTTCCTGTCTGCATTCGGTCAATCAAACATCGGTACTATGCTTGCGCTTTACGGTGCTGAAGGCCTGAAAGCGATGGACCTTCCTGGTGAAGCAACGGTTGTTGGTATGATTCTACTAACAGCTTCAGTTAACCTTCTTGTAGGTTCGGCTTCAGCTAAGTGGGCTCTTATCGGTCCAATCCTAGTTCCAATGCTAATGGTTGTGGGTATCTCTCCTGAGCTATCTCAAGCGGCTTACCGTGTAGGTGACTCAGTGTCTAACATCATCTCTCCACTAATGGTGTTCTTCCCACTGGTTGTTGTTTACTGTCAACGCTACGTTAAGTCGACAGGTATCGGCACTCTAGCTTCTCTAATGATGCCATTCTCGATCGCTATGCTAATCGGTTGGTCTATCTTCTTGCTAGCTTACTGGGCTCTTGGTATCCCACTAGGTATTCAAGCACCTTACACTTACACAATGTAAGATTGAACTAAGCAAAATTAAGCTTTATTCATTGCTAAGCCCGCACCGAAATGTGCGGGCTTTTTTTCGCTATTTTTTCTTATTTGTTCATCTCAAAGACTTTTTATATCCAAAACTTTTTATATTCAAAATAACGGCACTCAGCTTATACTCCGGATTACGGCTAATTGTTGGCCGGTAAATTTAGGAAATCCAAACCACATGAAGATTCTGCTTTTAGTAGGGTTAATTGTTTTAAATGGTCTGTTTGCCATGTCAGAGATTGCATTGGTAGCAGCAAAGAATAGTCGGCTGAAACGCTTAGCCGAAAAACACCGTTCCGCTCAGGTTGCACTTGAGCTTAAAGAAAACCCAACCCGCTTCCTTTCAACCATTCAAATCGGTATCACTGTAATCGGCCTACTCAGCGGTATTGTGGGTGAGGCGACGCTATCGGCTCCATTGGCCGTTCAACTTGAACTGTGGGGATTAGACTCAACACAAGCGAACATCTTGTCTACCGCGGTTGTGGTGGTGGGTATTACATACTTCGCGATAGTTGTCGGTGAACTAGTACCAAAACGTTTCGCTCAATCTCAAGCTGAAAACATCGCTGTGTTAGTGGCACTACCTATCTTCTGGTTATCTAAAATCGCTACGCCGTTTGTGTTTGCGCTATCGGCTTCAACCGAAGGCATTCTTAAGCTGATGGGACGTGGCGGCGAAGAAGACAGCGTGACTGAAGATGATATTCATGCGCTCGTGAAAGAAGGCTCTGAATCTGGTGTGATAGAGCGTGGTGAGCAAGAGATGATTCGCAATATCTTGCAGCTTGATGACCGCCTTGTAAGCTCATTGATGACTCCCCGTAGAGACATCGATTTTCTGGATATCGACCAACCTGTCGAGAACATCTTTAAGCAATTGCGTTCATCAAAGCACAGTGTGTTTCCATTGTGCCAAGATCACCTGAATAAAGTGGTCGGTACGGTGTCAGCCAAAGCCTTGTTAAATCAGGCGGGCAACTTAAGTATTCAAGTGATCATGGGTTTATCTAAATCTCCGATCTACGTGCCTGAATCGATGAAGGCATTGCGTCTACTTGGTTACTTTAAAGAGTCAGGCACTGAGATGGCATTCATTGTCGATGAGTATGGCGATGTGCAAGGCCTAGTGACTCACTACGATATTCTTGAGGCGATTGCCGGAGAGTTATCGAACAACCCGAAAGACCTTTGGACAGAGCAAGTCGAGGATGGATTGCTGGTGGATGGATTAATCCCTCTTAGTGAGCTGAAAAACCGCTTAGAGCTTTCGGATCTAGAAGGTGAAAACGAGGGCTTCCAAACACTGAATGGCCTAATTACATGGCTACTAGGCCGCTTACCGGAAACAGGTGAGTTCGTTGAGTGTCAGCAGTGGCAGTTTGAAATCATCTCGGTCGAGAACAACCGTATTGTGAGTGTTAAAGCGACGCAAATCGTTAATGATGTTGTTGAAGCTGCAAGCTGAATAGAGAGTTAATCATCTAGATGTTGGCTATTGTTCATTATCTCTTTGTTGTTCATAGCCACCAAGATTAGGTATGCTTCACCGCATACCTTTTTTTGTTTCTATCGTTTGTTTTTCTGGAGCTCCCTTTGTCAGACTATCAATTCACCCCTCAAGATGAAATCTTCATGCGACGCGCCATTGAGGTAGCCAAGCAAGCTGAGAGTGAGGGAGAGGTCCCCGTGGGTGCCGTATTGGTAAAAGATGGTGAGATTATCTCTGAAGGGTGGAACCGTTCGATTGGTAACCACGATGCCACGGCACACGCAGAAATCGAAACCTTGCGTAAAGCAGGGCAAGCTCTGGAAAATTACCGACTGCTCGATACCACTTTATACGTCACGCTAGAGCCGTGCCCTATGTGTGCCGGTGCTTTGTTACATAGCCGAGTCAAACGCATTGTCTTTGGTGCGCCTGATCTAAAAGCGGGTGCGGCGGGTACGGTTTTGAACCTGTTTGAAAGCCAAGCCTCGTACCACTATGCAGATGTTGAACACGGCCTATTAGAAGAAGAGTGTCGTGAGCAGTTGCAAGCGTTTTTCAAGCGCCGTAGAAAAGAGATAAAAGAGAAGCGAAAGCAAGAACGTCTGTTGGAAGAGCAGCGTCTAGAAGCTGATAAGGTAAGTAACGACAAAAAGGTCAGTAATAAGAAATAGCAGCGAGCTTTAGGCACTCTCAATCTCAAGAGTGCCAAATGACTTGGTTATCGTATTTACTCAGCAATCATCTGCATGAAAGCACGGTTGCGCCAAATGATCTTCTTCTTGTTATTTGAAAGCATACGCTTACGACGGTTTGCAGCAACGGTCTTATCAAGGCGCTTCGATTTCAGTTTCTTCATCATTTCAATGATTTCCTATTTGTCGTCTGACTTTGTAGTTTGGACTAACGATTTAATTATAGTGTTATTCGTTTATTTGGCCTGTCGCGCGCTTGGCTTACCCAGAAGAGCAGTTCTAGCGAAACTCAGCACTGAAGTGCAACAGAACGTAATTTTGATTATGGTGTGCCGTTATAAAGTTCGATTGTTACTGCAATATGACACATCGAGTTTCACGACCTTTTGTCGAGCTTATTCTTTTGCGCGTAGTTACAAAAAGCACAATAAAAAAGAGCAATGCTTAATGGCATTGCTCTTTTAGTATCTATTGCGAAGACTCTGAACTGATTACTGTCGATTCGGCAGCACTAATGCTTGATTCGGCACCAGAAGTCTCTAGAGGTGGGATGACGATCAACCCTTCAAGACTCTCTTCTTGTTCTTTATTACGCTTATTTACATGGCCGATGATGCTTTGGTAATAACGGCGAATGTTCTCAACGTAATTTCTAGCTTCATCACCACGGGCATAGCCGTAACGAGTTTGGCTGTAGTACTTCTTCTGTCTTAACAGCGGCAGTCTGTCTTTCACATCGCCCCAAGCATCAGGATCGCCACCTTGTGCCTTCGTGAGGCGACGCGCGTCCATCATATGCCCGTAACCGACATTGTATGAAGCAAGAGCAAACCAGATCTTTTCATGTTGTGTGATTGAATCTGGCACTCGGTTCACGATGCGACGTAGGTATTCAACACCGCCTTGTACCGACTGTTTTGGGTCGAGACGGTTGGTCACACCAACGCTCTTCGCAGTAGGCAATGTCAGCATCATCATGCCACGTACACCCGTTGGCGAGCGTGCGACAGGGTTCCAGTGTGACTCTTGGTATGCCAATGCAGCAATCAAGCGCCAATCAAATTCTTGCGAGTACTTCTGAAACAGCGGTGACCATTTTGGTAACTTGCTGTCCAGTGCGCGGATAAAGGCACGAGTATCAACGTAATCAAAGGTGCCGATGTGGCCAATGTATTTCTCTTCCAGTGAAGCCAGTTCACCTGATTGTTTTAGGTTACCGAAGAACTCAATCAGCAAAGCGTACAGGCTTTCATCTTCAGACCTATTTAGGTACCAAGAGATAGGTTGGTCTTCTGTCAGCTCAAAAGCCAAGGCAACGTCTGGATACAAACGCTGCGCCAGTGATAGCTCGATAGAGTCGGCCACTGTGAATAAACGTTCGCCTGTTGATACTTCTTTTAGCAGGTCATTGATGTCTGCATTGCCAACCGCATCGTAGATGAAGTCATCGTGTGTTTTCTGTAGCAGTTTGAGTGTTGGTTCAAAGTGTGAGTCTTTCACCACTACCAAAGAGGGCGATAGCGTGTCACTTGATGCCGCAGCTTCTGATTCAGCTTGTGCTTTTACAAACTCAGCCTGACGATCATTCTCAAAATTGATCAATTGCTCAAGGTTTCTTGGGCGCCATTGTCCCTTTTTGTACACGACCTGTTGGCTTACATAGTAATAAGCAGGCGCGGCGCGATAAGCGCGTGTCAGTTTGTTATTTTGCGTTAAGCCTGTCGCGATAAGGTCGATTTCGCCTTTCTTCAACGCAGGGAATAAGCCAGATAGACGGTAAGCGGGTTTAACCTCAAGCTTTACACCAAGCTCCTGCGCAAACTCACGAGCTAACTCGTAATCTAAGCCTGCTGGACCATCAGGACCAATGTAATAAGAGAGTTGGTTGTTAAGGGTGCCGACACGAAGAACGCCGCGATCTCGTATCTGCTCAAGGACACTTTTAGGTTCAGATTCAATCTGGCATCCCGCTAGCCCAATCAGAGCGATAACGAGCAGAATGAATTTAGACGAAAAGATGAGCGTAAATTTAGGCATCAAAATGAAATCTCGAAAAGTGGAAGCCCCTTTATACCAAACCCCGCAAGGCTGGCAAAGCAGGTTTAATTAAACAGATGTAAAAGTGGTGATAAATGCAGCAAAAATACCATTTACGCAGAAAGATAAAAAAAATAACGCAAACGGTTGCTTTTGGTGTTACGTCACAAAAAGAAATGCTTTATAATGCGCTCGCATTGAAGAGGTGGAATCGGCATAGGTTTGGCAACCTTCGGGAATAGCTTCGAAGAAAACAGTTAGGTTGTTCCTATAACCCACTGAATTTATTCCAATACTACCTTAATCAACTGCATAAGAGACCTAAGCACATGAGAATTTTGCGTGGCTCCCCAGCTCTATCTGAGTTTCGTGTTAACAAGCTTTTAGAGCTTTGTCGTGAATTAAGCTTACCTGTAACAGGTATTTACGCTGAGTTTGCCCACTTTGCTGATTTAACGGCAGACCTAGATGAGTCTGAAGTTGAGAAGCTAGAAAAGCTACTAACTTACGGTCCAACGATTGAAGAGCATGAACCTGAAGGTTTATTGCTGCTTGCAACGCCACGCCCAGGCACTATCTCGCCTTGGTCTTCAAAATCAACAGATATCGCACACAACTGCGGACTGGCTAAAGTGTCACGTCTAGAGCGCGGTACTGCTTTCTACATTGAAACTTCTTCTGAACTTTCTGAGCTTCAACTTGTTGAACTGAAAGCGATTCTGCACGATCGTATGATGGAAGTGGTTTTCACTGACTTCGAATCGGCAGCGGCACTATTCAAAGTTGCTGAGCCTGCTCCTTATGCGGAAGTTGACCTATTAACTGGCGGACGTAAAGCGCTTGAAGAAGCAAACGTTACCCTAGGTCTTGCACTTGCAGAAGATGAGATTGATTACCTTCTTGAAAGCTTCACTGAAAAGCTAGGTCGTAACCCGACTGACATCGAGCTAATGATGTTTGCACAAGCGAACTCAGAGCACTGTCGTCACAAGATCTTTAACGCTGATTGGACTATCGATGGCGTTAAGCAAGAAAAATCATTGTTCAAGATGATTAAGAACACCTTTGAAACGACACCAGAACACGTTCTGTCTGCTTATAAAGATAACGCAGCGGTAATGACTGGTTCTGAAGTCGGTCGTTTTTTCCCAGATCCAAAAACTCGTCAGTACAACTACCACCAAGAGAAAACACACATCTTGATGAAGGTTGAGACGCACAACCACCCTACGGCAATCTCTCCGTGGCCGGGCGCATCTACAGGTTCAGGCGGTGAAATCCGTGATGAAGGCGCGACTGGTATTGGTGGTAAGCCGAAAGCAGGTCTGGTTGCGTTCTCTGTATCTAACCTTAAGATCCCGAACTTCGTTCAACCTTGGGAAACTGATTTTGGTAAGCCAAGCCGTATCGTTACTGCTCTGGATATCATGCTTGAAGGTCCTCTTGGTGGCGCGGCATTCAACAACGAATTTGGTCGTCCAAACCTACTAGGTTACTTCCGTACTTACGAAGAGAAAGTAAACTCTCACGCAGGTGAAGAAGTACGTGGTTACCACAAACCAATCATGCTAGCTGGTGGTCTTGGTAACATCCGTGATGATCATGTTCAGAAGAAAGAGATCCCAGTAGGTGCAAGCCTAATCGTTCTTGGTGGTCCTGCAATGAATATCGGCCTTGGTGGCGGTGCAGCGTCTTCAATGGATTCTGGTTCTTCTTCTGAAGATCTAGATTTCGCTTCGGTACAACGTGAAAACCCAGAAATGGAACGTCGTTGTCAGGAAGTGATCGACCGTTGTTGGCAGCTTGGTGATGCGAACCCAATCGCTTTCATCCACGATGTGGGCGCGGGCGGTATCTCTAATGCTCTTCCTGAGCTAGTAGACGATGGCGAGCGTGGCGGTATCTTCAACCTACGTGACGTGCCAAACGATGAGCCGGGCATGAGCCCACTTGAGATCTGGTGTAACGAATCTCAAGAGCGTTACGTAATGGCGGTTGCTGATAAAGACATGGCAACATTCGACGCAATTTGTAAGCGTGAACGCGCACCATACGCAGTGGTTGGTAAAGCAACGGAAGAGCGTGAACTTAAACTTGAAGATTCACACTTCGACAACACGCCAATCGACATGCCAATGGACATCCTATTAGGTAAAACACCTAAGATGCACCGTGACGCGAAAACGCTAAAAGCAAATAACCCAGCGATTGACCGCTCTGGTATCGAAATGAACGAAGCGGTTGACCGTGTTCTTCGCCTACCAACAGTCGCAGAGAAAACATTCCTTATCACTATCGGTGACCGCTCGGTAACAGGCCTTGTGGCTCGTGACCAAATGGTTGGCCCATGGCAGGTTCCTGTTGCTAACTGTGCTGTAACGGCTGCAAGTTACGATTCTTACCACGGTGAGGCGATGTCTCTTGGTGAGCGTACGCCAGTAGCACTACTAGACTTCGGCGCATCGGCTCGTCTAGCGGTTGGTGAAGCAATCACTAACATCGCAGCGACGAACATCGGCGATATCAAACATATTAAACTGTCGGCTAACTGGATGTCTCCAGCGGGTCACCCAGGTGAAGATGCAGGTCTTTACGAAGCGGTGAAAGCAGTTGGTGAAGAACTATGTCCAGCACTGGGTCTAACTATCCCTGTGGGTAAAGACTCAATGTCTATGAAGACCAAGTGGGAAGAGAACGGCGAGCAGAAAGAAGTCACTTCTCCGCTATCTCTTGTTATCACTGCATTTGCTCGTGTTGAAGATGTTCGTAAGACAATTACGCCTCAGCTTCGCACTGACAAAGGTGACACATCACTAGTTCTTATCGACCTAGGTAACGGCAAAAACCGTCTAGGTGCAACGGCACTGGCACAGGTTTACAAGCAACTTGGTGACAAACCAGCTGACGTAGACAACGCAGCACAGCTAAAAGGTTTCTACGAAGGCGTTCAAGCTCTTGTGGCTAACGACCAAGTTGTGGCTTACCACGATAAAGGCGACGGTGGTCTATTCGTTACTCTAGCTGAAATGGCGTTCGCAGGTCACTGTGGTGTTAATGCAAACATTGAAGCGCTAGGTGAAGACACACTAGCAGCACTATTCAACGAAGAGTTAGGTGCGGTAATCCAAGTTCGCAACGATGACCTAGACGCGGTTCTTTCTACACTTGCAGCAAACGGCCTAGAAGCGTGTTCACACGTAATCGGCAGCGTTGAAGCATCTGATGAGCTAGTGATTAAGTCTGGCGAGTCTGTAGTCATCGAACGTAACCGTACTGAACTACGTACTATCTGGGCAGAGACGACGCATAAAATGCAAGGTCTACGTGATAACCCAGCATGTGCTGACCAAGAGCACGAAGCGAAGAAAGACAACTCAGATCCTGGTCTAAACGTAAAACTAAGCTTCGATGTAAACGAAGACATTGCAGCGCCTTACATTGCTAAAGGTGCTAAGCCTAAAATGGCAATTCTTCGTGAGCAGGGGGTTAACTCTCACGTTGAAATGGCAGCAGCATTCGACCGTGCGGGCTTCGAAGCAACTGATATTCACATGAGCGACATCCTAACGGGTCAAGCGGTACTAGAAGAGTACAACGGTCTTGTGGCTTGTGGTGGTTTCTCTTACGGTGACGTACTAGGCGCTGGTGAAGGTTGGGCTAAGTCGGTTCTGTTTAACGACTCTACTCGTGACCAGTTTGAAAACTTCTTCAAGCGTGAAGATACCTTCTCGCTAGGTGTGTGTAACGGTTGTCAGATGTTGTCTAACTTGCGTGACTTAATCCCAGGAGCAGAAAACTGGCCACGTTTCGTTCGCAATGAATCTGAGCGTTTCGAAGCACGTTTCAGCCTAGTTGAAGTTCAGAAGTCTGATTCTGTATTCTTCAATGGTATGGAAGGATCTCGTATGCCAATCGCTGTATCTCACGGTGAAGGGCGCGTAGAAGTACGTGATAACGACCACCTAAACGCGATTGAAAATTCTGGCACGGTTGCTCTACGTTACGTTGATAATAATGGTAACCAAACTCAACAATACCCGAACAACCCAAATGGTTCACCAAACGCTATTACAGGTCTAACAACGACGGATGGCCGAGTGACTATCATGATGCCTCACCCAGAGCGTGTATTCCGCACAGTTGCTAACTCTTGGTCTCCAGAAGGTTGGGGCGAGAATGGTGCTTGGATGCGTATGTTCCAAAACGCACGTAAGAATGTTGGCTAATCACTTTCTTACAGGTCGCATTAATCTAGGCTAGGTTAATCAAAAATGAAAAGCGCAGATCGAAAGGTCTGCGCTTTTTTATTTCCTAAGATTTAGGAACCAGTGCGAAACAATTGAGGTTTGCAGTTTGCTGTTCTAAAAATCTCCACTACGCTAAATGTTATGGAATCAATTTGTTAGGCTAATAATTCTTGCACTCGAGCAAGGGAAGTTTCGTTCGGCTATGCAAAAACTGAATCAATCATCGTGGCATAAGAGGGATCTATGAAAACAACAATTACAAAAGCCGTTGCAGTGGCAGCGATTGTCATGTCGTTAGCTGGGTGTGTAGGTAGTAACGCGGTTACTGGGAAATTAATGAAGTTCAACGTCGAGGTGGTGGATAACCGTTACGCTCGTGCGGGCGTCAACTTCTTGCTTGCTCCGGTTTACGCACTAACTACCGCAGCTGATTACATTGTCTTTAACTCAATCGAATTCTGGGCGGGTAAAAACCCACTCACAGGAGCACCTCACATCTTTGATAGCAAAGTCGATACCATGATTGATGTGAACGACAGCCTTGATGATTCACTAAAAGAAGCCCCACTTGGTTTCAATAATCGTCAGATCGAATGGGGTGAGATGCAGCAAATTGATGAGAACACGATTCGTATGGACATCACTTACAACGATGGTCAGAAAGCCGTTCTGACAGGTGTTCGTGATGGCGACAAGGTCAGCTACTACATGGATGGCACGCTAGTATCAGAAACTTCTATTCAAGCGCTTGAGCAGCTAGCCGCAGAGAAAGCGTAACCCTTTTAGTTTGATACCAATAAAAGAAAAGCCGCTGGATTTAACCCCAGCGGCTTCGTATTTCCTAGCATCTAGCATCTAGCATCTAGCGCTTAGATTAGTTGTTGCTGTGTAGCTCGCTGTTTAGTTCAACAGCAGACTTGTTCGCTAGACATTCAATTTGACCAGTGATCGAGTTGCGACGGAACAGAAGATCAGAAACGCCAGCTAGGTCGCGAGCTTTGATGATTTCTACTTCGTTGCCTTCTTTATCTAGCATGCGAACCTTAGTACCAGCGGTCACGTAAAGGCCAGACTCAACAGTACAACGGTCGCCCATTGGGAAGCCAAGACCCGCGTTTGCGCCTAGTAGGCAGTTTTCGCCGATAGAGATAACCATAGTACCGCCACCAGATAGTGTACCCATGATAGAAGCGCCGCCGCCGATGTCTGAACCGTTACCTACAACAACACCAGCAGAAATACGACCTTCAACCATGCTTACGCCAGTAGTACCTGCGTTGAAGTTGATGAAACCTTCGTGCATAACCGTTGTGCCTTCACCCACATGTGCGCCAAGACGAACACGAGAAGTGTCAGCAATACGAATACCTGTTGGTACCACGTAATCCACCATTTTAGGGAACTTGTCTACGCAATCTACAGATAGAGCGCGACCAGCTAGGCGAGCTTCGATTTGACGCTCAGCCAGTTCAGGAAGATCGATTGGGCCTTCGTTAGTCCATGCGATGTTGTGCAGTAGACCGAAGATACCGTCTAGTGCTGTACCGTGTGGTTGAACTAGGCGGTTAGAGATTAGTTGTAGCTTAAGGAAGCCTTCAGCAACTGATGCTGGCTTCTCGTCAGTCGCAAGAACAACAAGAACAAGTGGCTGCTCAGATGCTGCTGCTTTTTCTGCGAAAGATGCGTTTGCTGTATCGTCGTTTGCTGCGAATGCTTTCGCTAGTTCTGCGCTTTGTGCTGCAGAGATTTCGATAGCTTGGTTGCCTTCAGTGTAACCTGCAACTTCACCAACAGCCGCAACAAGAGCGTCGCTTGGGTTTAGAAGTGGGTTAGGGAAGAACGCTTCAATGATTTTATTGTCGCGGTTTTTGGTTGCCGTACCGAACGCTAGTGAAAAGTAAGCCATGTTGAATCTCCATGTGTTGAGTCTTGATTTTGCTATTTCATAACAGCGGTTCGAATAACAAGCGCTGCCGTTAGCAAAGTTAATTTAATTGCGTTCATCATAAAGAGAGCGCCCTCGTTATGAAAGGGCGCATCGGGATAAAGTCTGTAAAATGATATTGCTTGTCTTTTGAGAGATATTTTTCTGCAATGAGAAAACACTGCAGATCAACACAAATTGATTGGTGCGTTAGCCAACGTTCTTCTGTGAATCGCCTCTTTAGACAAACAGCGCCTTATAAGCCTGTTCAATCCCTTCAATCAACATCTGCATACCGATCACTGCGAGTATCAAACCCATCATTCGAGTAATCACGTTCAGTGCACTTGGCCCTACAGCTTTCACGAAGCGTTCGCCGAATACAAATAATACGTAGGTTAAGGTACACAGTAGACCAAACGCGACGATGGTGATTATAGTCTCGTAAATGCCTTCAGTGCTGGCGAAGTTCATTGCAGTGGCTATGGTGCCGGGGCCTGCCAGTATCGGCATAGCTAAAGGTGATACTGCGATGCTTAGCGCTGCATCTCGTTGAGCGTCTGAGTTTACTTTCTCTTTTGCTTTTGAATGTGTTGAATCACCTTGCAGCATGTGAAAGCCAATCAAAAAGACCAGAATGCCGCCCGTTATTCGCAGCGCGTATAGCGTGATACCAAAGAGGTCAAAGATCAGTTTACCAGAGAGTGCAAAAGTACTGACGATGACGAATGCGATAAACACTGAACGGAAGGCGATGGATTTGACCGTTTCCTTATCGTTATCACCGGTGAGTCCAAGAAAGATTGGCGTATTAGCGATTGGGTTCATGATGGCAAAAAAGCCCATGAACACGGTAATGGTATGAATGATGAGCTCTTTCATATTATTCCTTTGAAAAGATGCAGTTAAATACCAATGGTTGGTGTATTTAATCTTAGATACAAATAATTATTAGAAATAGATAGTAGAGCAAGTGTGAATAAAAAACAGCCAGCATAAGGCTGGCTGTTTGGTTTTAGTGATAGGTGTAGAGTTTTGGTCGTGCGTTATTGCGAGTTTCTCAATTAAAGAGCTCTACAAAAGGCTCTATATGACAGGCGACTATAGAGCTCGTTTTGTCGTTATGCGTTTTGAGATTCACTCACTGCAACAGCCAATGCAACCGTAGCACCTACCATAGGGTTGTTACCCATACCAATGAAGCCCATCATTGCTACGTGAGCAGGAACAGAAGAGCTACCAGCGAACTGAGCGTCAGCATGCATTCTGCCCATGGTATCTGTCATGCCGTAAGACGCAGGGCCAGCGGCTACGTTGTCTGGGTGTAATGTACGGCCTGTACCGCCGCCTGAAGCGACTGAGAAGTAAGGTAAGCTTTGGCGAGTACGCTCTGCTTTGTAGATACCCGCAACAGGGTGTTGGAAGCGTGTTGGGTTGGTTGAGTTACCCGTAATACTTACATCCACTTCTTCTCTGTGCATGATCGCTACGCCTTCACGTACATCATCAGCGCCGTAACACAAGATCTCTCCACGAGGACCTTGTGAGAAGCGGCGACGTTCTGTTTCAACTAGCTCACCCGTTTGGTAATCAAATTGAGTGCGAACATAGGTAAAGCCATTGATGCGAGAGATTAAGTAAGCGGCATCTTTACCTAAACCATTTAAGATAACTTTCAATGGTGTTTTGCGTGATTTGTTTACGTTCAGCGCAATCTTGATTGCTCCCTCTGCAGCAGCAAAAGACTCATGACCTGCAAGGAAAGCAAAGCAGTGACTCTCTTCATTTAATAGACGTGCAGCCAGTGCGCCATGGCCGATACCGACTTGACGTTGCTCCGCAACACTGCCGGGTTTTGTGAATGCTTGAAGGCCTTCGCCAATGATATTCGCCGCTTGTTCTGCGTTGTTCGCTTTACGGAACAGAGCCAATGCAGCACCAAGAGTGTAAGCGTCAGCTGCGCTTTCAAATGCGATAGGTTGAGTGTCCATCACTAATGCTTTTGGGTCGACATTGTGTGACAAACAGTATTGGTTAGCTTGCTCTAAAGAGTCGAAGTTCATTTCTGCCAATACGCGAGTTACTGATTCATTAAATTGAGTGTTCATCATATCTTTCCTCTTAATTGGCAAAATTATTGTTGGCGTGGGTTAATCGTGGTCACGGCTTCGTCGAAGCGACCATAAGTCCCTGTCGCAAGGTCAGCAGCTTCGTTCGCTGGTACACCTTGGTTAATCGCCTTCATCATTTTGCCTAGGTTAAGATATTCGTAGCCAATCACTTCGCTGTGGTCGTCAAGTGCAAGCTTGGTCACGTAACCTTCTGCAAGCTCTAGGTAACGAACGCCTTTCGCTGAGGTTGAATAGCTGGTGCCGACTTGGCTGCGTTGTGTTTGACCTAAGTCTTCCAATGCTGCACCGATTTCTAGGCCACCTTCAGAGAAAGCAGACTGAGTTCGACCGTACACAAACTGCAGGAAGATTTCGCGCATCGCTACGTTGATAGCGTCACATACTAAGTCAGTATTGAGCGCTTCTAGAATGGTTTTCCCGGTGAGGATTTCAGCAGCCATCGCGGCAGATTGCGTCATGCCTGAACAACCAATGGTTTCGATTAATGCTTCTTCGATGATGCCGTTTTTTACGTTAAGAGTCAGTTTTGCAGCACCTTGTTGTGGTGCACAAGTGCCTACGCCATGGCTTAAGCCAGAAATAGCGATGACATCTTTTGGGCTAACCATTGCGCCTTCAACTGGAATTGGAGCCGAGTTGTGAAGATCACCCCTTTGAATAGGGCACATTGATTGAATTTCTGAAGAGTAGTGCATAATGTTTTCTCACTTATAGAGCCATTTAAGACCTAGGGCGTTGAGAAAACAGGACGTGTTGGAAGAGGTGCGGCTAATTCACTACAGATCTTGAGTATCGATAATCCAAAGGTGTCATGAAGCTTGGTCTTAATAGACTAAGTCCATTTCAAAATGGAGGAATAGCGATACGTCCAACAGTATTACCTGTTTTCGATTCTGTAGGAGTCATTAGCACTGTTCGGAAAGAACGGGCGGTTGAAGCAAAAGCTTAGGTGGAACCCCATCACCTGATGGCTATAGATTAGATCTTTATCACACTTTCATGCAAGTGAATGTTTAGAGCAATTTCGACTATAAACAAGCTTCATTATATTTCGATAAGTATAAAAAAACGCCAATAACGAACTCTGATTAGAGGCGTCATTGACGTTTTTTAGAAAGCGATCAGCTAGTTATGCTGCATCTTCTTCTGCGTCTTCAACAGCTTCAAGCTTCTTAGCTTTTTTCGGAGCTGGCTTACGCTTAGCACCTAATGCGTAAAGAACTTCTTCTTTGTTCTTCGCTAGGTACATTGCAAGTTCTTCTTGCTTGCCTTCATCTTCAACTAAATCGCTTTTGCCTAACAGTTCAAAAAGCTCATCAGCCATATCCAGCATTTTGTCGTATGCGTCAGCTTCGGCTTTAGAGGTAAAAGTCATTTTCTCTTCTCCGTTGCGTTCCACCACGTACTTGACGATAACAGCCATGGTTAATCCTCTAAGTTTGATAAATTTTACTGGCTTTTTATACAGTTTCTGATGCGAAAAGTCCAGTTGGAGCCCGAACTATGCGGCCTCAATCTTGATGTGTAGCCCAGTCTTCACAATAACCCATGAAAGATTTCAGCAGTGGGCTTTGATATTTGTCTTTATGGACCAGCATCCAGAATCGGCGTTTCATGTCGAGTGGTACATCAAGCGCTTTCACTCGGCCTGAATCAATCGCGCGCTGTGCAGCTAAACGGGATAAACACGCAAAGCCTAGACCTGCAGAAACAGAGTTGATGATCGCTTCGGTGGTATTTAGCTCAAATGATTCGTACCAGTGCTCAATACGCGGTGCAACGGCACGCAAGAAAAACTCACGTGTACCTGAGCCTGACTCTCGTAGTATCCAATGGCTGTCTTCTAAATCATGCAGAGCAACTTTGTCTTGTGAAACGAGAGGGTGTTGATTACTAACGATAATACACATCTCATCACTACTGAACTGGCTTGATATCAACTCTGGGTGGAGTGTTTTTCCTTCAATTAGCGCGATATCCAGTTCATAATCCACCAACTTTTGGCAGATCAGCGCACTGTTCGAAATGAACAAGCTCTGGTCTTGATGCTGAGTTCGTTTGCGAAAGCCAGACAGAATAAAGGGTGCGACCTGATTACCAATCGTGTCACTCGCGCCAACCTTGAGATTGCCACTTAATGGTTGGTCATCGCGGAACAAAACATCGATACCCGCAGCTCGGTGAAGTATCTCATCAGCCAAAGGAAGTAACTTTTGTCCCTCCTGATTGAGAATTAATCGGTTGTTAACCCGGTCAAATAGAGAGTGACCTAACTGTTTCTCCATTTCGCCTAATGCCATGCTGACCGCGGCTTTAGACAAAAACAGCGCTTCTGATGCGGCGGTAAGCGTCGAATGCTGAGTAATGGTGACAAACACTTTGAGTTGTTTGATTGAGATATTAGCCATCAGGTTCCTAGTTTTACGCTGCTGGTGGAAAGAGTTGTTCAGTATTGGTGAACACTTGTTATATATAATTGGATATTGTTTAACGAAGCGCAAGCGTATTATGGCTTCAACAAGCTGATGAGTTCACAAGTTTAGTGAATTAAGTTTAAGAGAGGCTGACATGATTCAACGTATTAAATATAGATTAACAGGAGCTCCAACACCCATGGCAGGGTTAGCACTAGCAATCGCAAGCTTAGGCTGGTGCTGGGATGGCGTTTTAGTTGCACAAGGTATTCTACACACTCCTGGCTTAGTGCAGTGGATCAGTGCAGGTATTGCAGCGGTATTGCTTCTTGTTTTAGCTGTGAAATTTTTGATTCATGGCCACCTATTGCGTGAAGATCTTGCTCACCCTGTTGTCGGCAGTGTGGTACCTACATTTGCAATGGGGTGCATGGTGGTATCAGCGTCTTTGGCGCCAATTTCTCAATTTTTACAAGAAGCGATGTGGTTGGCTTCTGTGGCTTTACACGTTGTGTTTCTAGTGAGCTTTTTGTACCACAGAGCTAAAAACTTTGAGATTCACCACATGGTACCAAGCTGGTTTGTACCACCGATTGGTATTATTGTGGCTGACGTGTCTTTCTCTGGTAATCCAGTTTTAGAGCCAGTAGCGAACGCAACTTTGGTATTCGGTTTATTGGTTTACGCTGTGATGCTACCACTGATGGTTTACCGTTTGATCTTCTCTCACGAAGTGCCTGATGCTGCAAAACCAACAATTGCGATTATGGCTGCACCAGCAAGCCTATCTTTGGCGGGTTACTTAACCGTTACTGCTAGTCCTTCACCAGTGATCATTGGTTTACTATTTGGTATCGCAGTGCTGATGACGTTTATTATCTACATCGCGTTTTTCAAACTACTTCGTCTTCCATTCAGCCCAGGCTATGCAGCGTTTACTTTCCCAATCGTGATTGGTGCAACAGCGTTATTTAAATTGGCGGCTTGGATGCAAGTACAAGGTGTTGAAGCGCACTACATCAGCCAAGTGTTCAATCTAGCGTACCTAGAACTGATTGTGGCAACCTTCGTCGTCGGTTATGTCGCGATTCGTTACTACATGAACTACAAACCTCATCGTGTTTTAAGTGCGGTAGCGGGCAGATTGTAAAGAGCAATAGTTCAAAAGATAAACGGACCTTAAGCTTTCGGTATTTCATAAGCTTATATTCCTCATCCAAACTCAGCACTTATGCTAATCTGGCAGTATATTGTGGCAAGATTAGCGTGAGTGCACTTTGTTTACTGTTTACCATTCCAATAAAGTTGATACTTTAAAAATTCTTCTCGTTCACTTGATCAAAAGTGACCCTTTAGCCAATCCTTTCGAAAAAGAGCAAATTCTGGTTCAGAGCCCAGGTATGTCTCAATGGCTTAAGATGGAACTCGCCAAAGAGTTTGGTGTAGCAGCAAATATCGATTTTCCTCTTCCAGCAACCTTCATTTGGGATATGTTTACCCAAGTGCTTCCTGATGTACCTAAACGCAGTGCTTTTAACAAAGAAGCGATGACGTGGAAGCTGATGAGTTTGCTACCCGCGAAACTTGACCACCCTGATTTCTTACCCCTACAGCGCTATCTTGAAAACGACGAAGATGATTCAAAGCTGTATCAATTAGCCGAGAAAATTGCCGATATCTTCGATGGTTACTTAGTATATCGTCCAGAGTGGATGGCGATGTGGGAAGCGGGCGAGCCCGTTGCAGAATTGATTGATAGTGAAGGACAACAAGAGCACCCTTGGCAGCCAATTTTGTGGAAGGCGCTTTATGATCAGACCCTCTCTCAAGGTCAATCAAAGTATCACCGTGGTAACTTATATCACGACTTCATTGAAGCGCTAGCCAACCAACAAGGGCAGCTACAACACCTGCCGAAACGTCTGTTTGTATTTGGTATTTCGTCGCTGCCTCCTCGCTATATGGATGCCTTGAAAGCGCTGGGAGAGCAGATTGATGTTCACCTGATGTTTACTAATCCTTGTCAACATTATTGGGGCGATATCCGCGACCGTAAATACTTGGCAAGAGTGGAAGCGCAACGTCGTAAGCAGTTTGCTCTGGTTGATGGCTTACCTCAGCTAGAAGGCGAAGTATCGCCATTGAAAGGTGGTATTGAAGCCAATGTCGAAGATGAGTTGCATACTAGCCAAGCAGTCGGCAATAGCTTACTCGCGTCTATGGGTAAGCTAGGCAGAGACAATTTGTTCTTGCTATCTCAATCAGACAGTGAAGAGCATGAATTCTTTATTGATGTCGAGAGAGACAGCCTGCTGCATCAACTGCAAGCCGATATTCTTGAGTTAGAAGAACACCAAGACGATCACATCTTAGACTCCAGCAACCACAAACAAGTGGTTGAGCTGGGCGATCGTTCGTTGACGGTACATGCTTGTCACAGCCCAATGCGTGAGGTTGAAGTTCTTCATGATCAGCTGTTAGCAATGTTTGACGCTGACCCAACATTAAAGCCACGCGACATCATCGTGATGGTGGCAGACATCAATGCTTACAGCCCTGCGATTCAGGCGGTATTTGGTAATGCTCCGGGTGAGCGTTATATCCCTTACTCGATCTCAGATCGAACGGCAGACCAAGAGAGCCCGATTCTGACCGCGTTCATGCAGTTGGTCGCGCTACCGAATACGCGTTGTTTAGCGTCTGAGTTGTTAGAGCTACTAGAAATACCAGCGATGATGGCACGCTTTGGCATTGATGAATTTCAATTTGAGCAAGCTAAGCAGTGGGTTGAAGAAGCGGGTATCCGTTGGGGTGTCGATTCTTCTACCGCAACCGAGTTTGATTTGCCTGCCACGGAGCAAAATACCTGGCTGTTTGGTATCCAGCGCATGCTACTGGGCTACGCGATGTCGGATTCTGCAGGTTTGTTTGAAACTGAACACTCTCCAATTGCGGCTTATAACGAAGTTCAGGGTATTAACGCCGAACTTGCAGGTAAGTTAGCGCACTTTATTGACCGTATCGCTCACTACCGTCAACGCCTTGCTGAGACGCAATCCATCGATATGTGGCGTGAAACCTTGCTGCAAATGATTGATGACTTCTTTGCTGTTGAGCTAGAAGGCGAGGTAGTGCTTAAGTCGATTCGCGATGCACTTTCTCAATTGAATGAACAGCTTGATGATGCCTTGTACGAACAAGAGTTATCGCCAAGCATCATCTATCAGTACTTAAACAATAAACTGTCGGGCGCGCGTATTAGTCAGCGTTTCTTAGCAGGGCAAGTTAACTTCTGTACCTTGATGCCGATGCGTTCTATCCCGTTCAAAACTGTTTGTCTATTAGGCATGAATGACGGTGTTTACCCTCGCTCAATGCCGCCAGAAGGTTTTGATTTGATGAACGGGCGCACGCGACCCGGTGACCGTTCTCGTCGTGATGATGACCGCTACCTATTCTTAGAGGCGATGTTGTCGGCGCAAGAATGTTTGTATATAAGCTATGTCGGCCGTTCGATTCAAGATAATACTGAGCGAGTGCCGTCGGTATTGGTTTCAGAGTTGGTTGAGTACTGTCAGCAGAACTACTGTCTAAGTGAAGACCAAGCCTTACCAAGTGATGACTCAGGCATCAATCTGACTCAAGCGATCAGCTTTGAGCACACTATGACACCATTTAGCCCAGCAGCCTTTACACAGGGTGAAGCAAGCCATGTGCTGAGCTACGCCAAAGAATGGCTTCCTGCGGCTAACCGTTCTGGTGAACGCAGTGGTGAATTCAATCGTGCGTTGGATGACTATTTGCTTGGTGCGACTTATCCATTGGAGCTGGATCTGGTTGAGCTACAGCGTTTCTGGCGCTTGCCGGTGCAATACTTTTTTAATCGCCGTCTAAAAGTGGTGTTTGAGCCACCGCTTCCGGTTATGGAAGATGATGAGCCGTTCGTGCTTAATGGCTTAGAAAGCTTCCAACTTAAAGATGCTCTGCTGCAAGTATTACTCGATCACCCAGAAGGGGCAGATGAAGCGGTTCGCTTGTTTGTCTCTGAGCAAAAAGCCCAAGGTCGATTACCGGTTGGCGCTTTTGGTGACATCGAGTTTGAAACCAACCGTGTTCAAGCGGAAGACTTAGCCAAAGAGATTCGATTTGTAAGTGGGCAGCCACAGCAAGATCTAGAGGTAAATATTGAGTTTGACGTACTAGGCGAGGGGAAACCGGTTCGTTTGGTGGGTTGGCTTACTCAAAACTATCAATCGGGCTTAGTGCGCTTCCGTAGCGGTAAAATTCGTTCGCAAGATTACTTGGCCGCGTGGATCGATCACTTGTGTTGCGCAGTGATGGGGCATGGCAAAACGACTCATATTATTGGCTATGACAGAAAAGAGGGTGTGGTTCACCAAACACTACAACCTATCGGCGATGCACTGCAGGCGAAGGGTTTATTGGCTGAGTTAGTACGACTGTTTTATCAAGGTATGACTGCACCGCTTCCGTATTTCCCGAAAACCGCATTGGCTGGTGTTGAAGCGGGCTTTAGCCGTGGTAAATGGGTCGATGATGAAGAGAAGTCGCTCAAGAAAATGGCCGATACTTTTAATGACAGCTTCGCTTTCACGGGCGAGGGCCGCGATACCTACATCTCGCGTATTTGGCCTAAGTGGGACGAGGAGCTGGCGGCTGAGTCGCGTATGTATTCAACGCTTGTATTACAGGCGGCAAGGTTGGCGGCTGCCGATCTGGAAGATCAGGAGTAAGCGGCTGTGATCGACACGATCAATGGCGTGTGCGCTGAGTTAATGAAAGACGAAAGAGAGTCGCAGGTAAGCATTTGGGGTACTTGCTTTCAATATGAATGGAATCAAGCTGAAGAGAAGCAAGGTACAGGAAATAAAGTGGCCGCCAGTAAATCATTATTAGTGTAGGGCGTTCGCTGTACGGCCACAGGTCAGAGGGACCATTATTCTGTGGTTCTAAGTAGGCAATAAGTATAAAACTCGAATCGCGCTCCTGAACTCGTGGGCGCATAGTAGCGAGGCGATCCGAATTGATCCGTGAGAGAGATCGCACTAACTATTAACAAATCAGCGTAGGACGTAAATTGAATGACGTTTTCCACGCTAGGTCACATTTGTAACAACATATTTATCAGAAGGCAGTAAGGCATGACGACCACAAGCAGTGTTCAGGTAATTGCTCCACAGACACTCAATACCATGACGTTTCCACTTCATGGCGCGCGTTTAATTGAAGCATCGGCGGGTACGGGTAAAACATTTACCATCGCCGGCCTGTACTTACGCCTACTGCTCGGGCACGGCACGGCAGCACCACAAGGTGAGCTTACAGAAGCTACCCGACACCATGAGCCACTGACCGTAGATCAAATCCTGGTAGTGACCTTTACTGAAGCGGCAACCGCAGAGCTACGTGATCGTATTCGTGCTCGAATCCATGATGCACGCATCGCGTTTGCTCGCGGACAAAGTGACGACCCAGTGATTGCTCCTTTGTTACAAGCCATCGAAGATCATGCTGGTGCGGCGAAAACTCTACTCAATGCCGAAAGACAAATGGATGAAGCCGCGGTATACACCATTCACGGCTTCTGTCAGCGTATGTTGACTCAAAATGCCTTCGAGTCTGGCAGCCGATTTGATAATGAATTTGTGACCGATGAAAGCCACTTGAAAGCACAAGTGGTAGCTGACTATTGGCGTAAGCAGTTTTACCCGCTACCTATTCAACTGGCTGGTGAGGTTCGTAATATTTGGGGTTCACCTGCTGCATTATTAGCAGACGTCAATCGTTATCTGACAGGATCGTCGCTGAAATTGACGGTAGATGCGATGTCGGGTGACTTGCAAACTCTACACAATCAGAACCTAGATAAAGTAAAGCAGCTCAAAGCGCTGTGGTGTGAGTCTGAAGCGGACTTTTTGGCTTTGATCTCAGGTTCTGATGTGAACAAACGTAGCTACACCAAGAAGTCGCTGCCGGCATGGTTAGAGGCGGTTACAGCGTGGGCACAAAGTGATACGCACGATTATCAATATCCAGACAAGTTAGAGAAGTTCTCTCAAGCCACTCTAATCGAGAAAACACCGAAAGGCACTGCGCCTCAGCATGCCGTTTTTGAAGCGATTGAAGACTTCTTAAATAACCCAGCCGACTTGAAAGCCCCGTTATTGGCGCATGCGATTACTCATTGTCGAACTATGTTAGCCAAGGCTAAACAGCAAAAGCAGTGGCTATCATTCGATGACTTGTTGACTCAATTATCCGCCTCGATTGATGTCGATGAGCAATCCTTGCTGGTGGAAAGAATTCGCACACTCTACCCGGTAGCGATGATCGATGAATTCCAAGATACCGATCCGCTGCAATACAGTATTTTTAGCCGAATCTATCTCGATAACCCGCAGTGCGGCTTGTTTATGATCGGTGACCCGAAGCAGGCGATTTATGGCTTCCGTGGCGCAGATATCTTTACCTATATCAAGGCGAGAAACCAAGTTAGTGCTCACTACACCTTAGGCACCAACTGGCGTTCGAGTGCTGATATGGTCAGTGCAGTAAACCAAGTGTTTATGAATTCAGACAGTCCGTTTATCTATGACCAAGACATTCCATTTTTGCCTGTTGCAGCCAGTCCATCGGCCGACAAACGCCAATGGGTGATGAACGGAGAAACTCAGCACGCACTTACCTTTTGGCTGCAAGAGGCTGAAGACAAGCCGTTACCAAAGGGCGAATATCACAAGGCGATGGCAGAGGCGACGGCGAGTCAAATTCAAACCATTCTGACCGCTTCTCAAAACCAGCAAGCCTATTTTGATAACGGCAAGAAACAACATGCCGTGAATGCGGGCGATATTGCTGTCTTGGTTCGAACCGGCAGTGAAGGTCGTCTGATCAAGAACGCGCTGTCTGAACAAGGCATTGCGAGTGTGTATCTGTCGAACCGAGACAGTGTATTTACTAGCTTGGTTGCGCAAGATATTCAACGCTTGCTACAAGCGGTGCTGACGCCAGAAAATGATCGTGCATTACGTGCGAGCTTGGCCTCCGAGTTGTTTGCTCTGGATGCGGCTTCATTGGATGAGCTCAATAACGATGAAGTGGTGTGGGAAAACGTCGTTAACGAGTTTCGTGAGTATCGTAAGTTGTGGCTACAGCGTGGTGTGTTGCCAATGCTGCGTAGCGTGATCAGTAAACGACATCTCGCGGAACGCTTATTGGAAGAAGAAAATGGTGAGCGCTCACTTACCGATTTAATGCACATTGGCGAATTGCTGCAACAGGCAAGACAAGAGCTCGATAGTGATTATGGTTTGCTGCGCTGGCTAGCAGAAACGATATCAGATGCTCAAAATGGTTTAGGCGGCAGTGAAGATGACATTCAGCGTCTTGAATCTGAAATAAACTTGGTTCAAATCGTTACCATTCACAAATCGAAAGGTTTGGAATATGACTTAGTATTCCTGCCATTTGTGGCGAGTTATCGAGAAGCGAGTGAAGGCAAATTCTACGACCATGATTCAGACACCACTGTGCTGGATATTACCGGTAGTGACAGTGCCTTAGCCCAAGCCGATAAAGAGCGACTAGCGGAAGACTTGCGTTTGATTTATGTAGCGCTGACTCGTGCGGTTTATGGCTGTTTCATTGGCATGGCGCCACTGCGTAAAGGGCGTTCAACCAAAGAACCGACCGGCGTGCATTTGAGTGCGATGGGCTATTTGGTTCAAAACGGTCAAGAGCAAGGTATTGCCGAATTGCATCAAGCTCTAGCGGCAATTGAAGGCAAAAATTCAAGTGTGGCGTTAGCCGAAACACCAACCGCTCACGAGCAAGTGTTTGTACAAACAGAGCAAGTGAGTGAAGACTTACATGCTAATGAACTCAAGGCTTCAATCGACCGAGCTTGGCGAATCACCAGTTACTCGGGGCTTGTAAAGCAAGGCAGCCATGGTGCTAGTCATGACGCGACCATTGAGGTGTCTGGCTTCGATATTGATTCGGCGGATGAGCAGGATGAGTCTGAGTTGATTGAACCTGAACGCTCTATCTTTACGTTCCCACGTGGTGCTCGCCCGGGTACTTTCTTGCACACCTTGTTTGAGGAGGTTGAATTTACCGAGCCAGCAGCCAGCGAACATAACACGCAAGTAATCACTCACTTATTAGAGTCTGAACAATACGAATTAGAGTGGCTACCTGTGCTTCAGCAACTGGTCGATACCGTCCTTAACACAGCGTTGGATGGTAAAAGCTTAAAGCTAAGCGAGAAAGATTCGACGCAACGTTTAGTTGAGATGGAATTCTTACTACCGATCGAAGTATTGGCCGCATCGGAACTGAATCAAACCATTCAATATCATGATCCATTATCGGCCAAAGCGGGCGACCTAGGTTTTCAAACTGTGCAAGGTATGTTGAAAGGCTTCATCGATTTGGTGTTCGAACATCAAGGTAAATACTATGTACTCGACTGGAAATCGAATCATTTAGGTGATGATGTTGCCGTCTACCATGGTGAGGCATTGAAATCGGCGATGGCCGACCACCGCTATGATCTGCAATACCAAATCTATGCATTGGCGCTGCACCGCTTTTTACGTAGTCGTGTTGCTAATTACAGCTATGAACAACATTTTGGTGGAGTTTATTACTTGTTCTTGCGAGGCATGGACGGCCAATCTCAGCAAGGTATTTTCTCGGCGAAACCAACATTGGCGTTACTTGATGAAATGGATCAATTGATTGACGGTAAAGTGATAGACAGACGTTCAGCACAATTGAATGATGATGAAACTGGACAGATGGGGCTTTTATAATGACAACAACGACCACTAATACCAACATAGAAGCTGTGAGCACAGTAAAGCCAGTTTCACTTATTCCTGAGCAACTTATGGATGTACTCAAGTTTCTTGCGGATAAGGGGTCGATCCGTCAGTTGGATTATCAATTTGCCCGTTTTATTGCTCAGCAAGCCACGAGTCACTCTCAAGAAATCGGTTTTCTCGCTGGGGTCGTGAGCCATGAGTTGGGCAAAGGGCACATCTGTACTCAGCTTATACAAGCTCAAACAGCAGACCTTGCCCAGTTACTCGGTTTGTACGGTGAAACTGCCCTGCAATTGAACCAAAAACTGTTAGGCATTGACTGGGTGACGGTACTTAAATCGTCAAACCTAGTAGGTATAACCAATGACTGTGTTAAGCCGCTGATGTTTGATGGGCAGCGTGTCTACTTACAACGCTATTGGAACTATGAAGTTGTGTTAGCTGAAACGTTAAATAGTTTAAGCAAGCCTGTAGAATTCAACATTGAACAGAAAAAGGCACTGACGGAAACGCTCAATCAGCTCTTTGCTCGCAGTTATCATTTTCTGTTTAACGCTTTAGCGAAGGCTGAAGTAAATCAGCAGATGTCTCAGGTACTGCGCCAACAGCTGGTGTGTGATCATCTTGATATCGTCGATGAGCAATCTCTGAATTGGGGGGCGATCGACCAAGCGATTGTGCAAGCTAAGCAAGTAACAGACCTAGATGTTCTAGATGGCTTGGTACCGTTATCGGCATGTTTGAACTGGCAAAAAGTGGCAGCAGCAGTAGCTCTGAGTCGTCGCTTTGCGGTGATTTCTGGTGGACCGGGTACCGGTAAAACAACCACGGTAACTAAGTTGCTTTCGGCGATGGTCGAGCAATCACTCAGCCAAGGTAAAACACCGACGATCAAGCTGGTGGCACCGACAGGTAAAGCGGCAGCTCGTTTAACCGAGTCGATTGGTAAAGCGATTGAGCAACTGCCTTTAGCGCCTGAAGTAAAAGCCAACATACCCACGGAATCGAGTACTTTGCACCGATTGCTTGGCGCGATTCCTAACCGAGCGGAATTTAGACACAACCGACGTAATCCACTGCACCTTGATATCTTGGTGGTGGATGAAGCCTCGATGATCGACTTATCCATGATGTATAAGCTGGTGGATGCACTCCCTGAACACGCAAGGTTGATTCTGCTTGGCGATAAAGATCAGCTGGCTTCCGTTGAAGCTGGCGCAGTGTTAGGTGATATCTGTTCATTCAACTCTGCTGGTTATAGTAGTGCGCAAGGCAACTTGATTGCGGAGATGACAGGTTTTGATGCGATAGCCAATACACAGCAAGCAAAAGCAGGAGCCGTTAATCCTCCGGCGATTGCAGATAGTCTGTGTATGCTGCAGAAGAGTTATCGTTTCGACGCGCGTTCTGGTATCGGGCAGTTAGCAAAAGCAATCAATAACGGTTCTGCGAATCAAGTAGACCAAGTGTTTGCTAAAGGATTTGGCGATATTGAGAACCATCCTCTATCGAGTGACAGCTACAACTTGATGCTGCGTACCTTAGTTAATGAGTATGGTGCGTACCTCAACCGAATGAATGTGCCATTGGAAAAGTTAGAAACTCAAGAAGCGAGAGCCAAATCGGTACTCGATTTGTTCAGCCAATGCCGACTGTTGTGTTCTATTCGTGAAGGTGATTTTGGTGTTAAAGGCCTCAACCATCGTATTGAGAGGGCGCTTGCCGCAAGACGTTTAGTGAATCCACACAACGATGAACTTTGGTATCACGGGCGACCAGTAATGGTAACGCGTAACGATCATGGCTTGGGGTTATACAATGGTGATATTGGTATCTGTATGCTCGAGGCGGATTCAAACCAGTCAGACTCCACCCCTCGCTTGAAGGTTTATTTTGAGTTACCCGATGGCAGCGTGAAAGCGGTGCTACCAAGCCGAGTGCCTGATCATGAAACGGCTTATGCGATGACGATTCACAAATCTCAAGGCAGTGAATTTGATTTGACCTTAATGATCCTTCCGCCAGATTTCAGCCCCATCTTGACGCGAGAGCTTATCTACACAGGTATTACGCGTGCGAAGAAACGACTGATGATGTTCAGTGATACTAATGTATTAAAGCGTGGGATTAAGGTGAAAACAGAGCGAGTGAGTGGTTTAGGGAGTCGCTTAACCAACTAAAGATGATGTCGATGTACGTACAAAGCAACCATCCCTGGTTGCTTTGAGCGTGCTAGGAATCAGTGCCTAAAAACGCTCGAGTAAACGATATGTGGTTTATCTTGTATTTTGCTTGGCAATTCAAAATAAACTCTTTTAGATTCTCGCTCACAGGGAACACGCAGTGTACGTCTAGCCCTTCTAAGAATTGGTTATCAGCCATATCCCAAAAACTTTGCAGCGAGTTACAAACAATGGTTCTCATATCAATGTTGCTCTTTTTGCTGTTTATACTAACGGCAGAGCTACTGCTAGCGTGCTGACCGTTAACGGGTATAGCAATCCGTGCAGTTACCACCTCAATAAGTTCGATGTGACTATCGAGATGGTAATTCCTATAAAAACATTTGTTAATATTATTAAAGCGCTTAAATTCTATACAATAATTCGTGTGAGTGAAAGTGCATACTTAATAAATCTCATATAGAAAACGATTACATTTGCAATTATTTTTCTTTTGAACTGAGATTCTAGTCCAAAACTTTATTTACACGTTTAACGCTAAGATCTTTGAGTTGCGTTGATAGTTGTATAACCCTTGTTTTTCCATCGGCAACTCATCCACACCGATCTCGTAAAACCCTTGTTCACGGAACCAATGCAGGCTATGTGTCGTTAAGACAAAGATCTGGTCGATATCGCGAGATTTCGACTGGTGACGCATGTAATCCAGCAATAACTGCCCACGGTTACCATCACGATAATCAGGGTGGATAGCCACGCACGCCATCTCTGCCATGTGATCTTCTGGGTACGCGTAGAGCGCAGCACAGCCGATGATCAGCCCGTCCTTCTCGATAATGGTAAAGCGGTGGATCTCTTGTTCTAGTTGCTCTCTTGAGCGGCGCACGAGAATGCCTTGTTCTTCAAGTGGACGAATAAGGTCAAAGATGCCGCCAATATCATCAATCTGAGCTTGTCTTACTTGCTCGGCACTCGCCATAACCACTTGGGTTCCAATACCATCGAAAGAGAAAAGCTCTTGGATCAGTGCACCATCGACTTTGTAGCTGATTAAGTGACAGCGAGGTACGCCTGCACGACACGCTGAGATAGCACCTTTTAGGAATCGCAGTGTGCCAGTGCTCATGTCTTCGGCTGGGTTTTGAGATTGAGTTAAGCGCTCTAGGATGAGTTTGGCGTCTTTCGGAAAAAGCTCGGCGAGTACATTACCGTTTTGATCCGTGACCCCTTGCTCCGAGCAAAAGCCAATGAGTTTGTCAGCTTTTAAGCGAATGGCTACTTGAGTCGCGACCTCTTCAGAAAGTAGGTTAAAGCTTTCGCCTGTTACAGAACTGGCGATTGGACCAAGCAATACAATAGAACCTTGGTCGAGTGTGCGATTAATCCCTTCAATATCGATTCGACGAATACGCCCGCTATGGCAATAGTCGGTGCCATCATCGACACCCAAAGGTTGAGCTGTAATAAAGTTGCCACTCATCACGTTGAGTTGAGTGCCTGCCATAGGTGTGTTGTTTAAGCTCATAGAAAGACGAGCTGTGATGGCAAGTTGTAATTGCCCAGCAGCCTGCATAGCAACACCTAGAGAATATTCATCGGTGACTCTAATATTCTTGTGATAAGGCGTATGACAATCTTGTTTTGCTAACAGTTGGTTGATCTGCGGTCTTGCGCCATGAACAAGCACAATCTTGACTCCAAGGCTGTGGAGTAGGGCAATATCACTAATAATGTTGCCAAAGTTTCTATCGGCAACGGCTTCGCCTCCCAGCATAATTACCATGGTCTTGCCACGGTGAGCATTTACGTAAGGGGTTGATTGTCTGAAACCTTTTACTAGCGCTGTACTTCTTAATTTCACAGAACAAGTCCATTTTGTTTATTTATTCGATAATTTAGCATTTAAATTCAAATTTAAACAACACCTTTTTGGAATAAAGCGCAAACTATGCTCATCTAAGGTTCATTATATAAACGGTCTCAGTGTAGAATGCGCATAGCATCTTTATGAGTAGTTACCGAATGCAACAAGCTCCAGCAACAAAGAACAAAATCGACGAGATAACCACAGGTCTCTACAGTGAGGCAGAACAACGCAACCAATCTAAGTTTAAGCGTAAGATCATCGAGCGCTGTCTCATGGTTTTGGCTCTGGTCGGTTCGTTCGCAGTGGTGTCACTTTTTGGTGATGTGATCACTCGATTGCAAGATGCAGCAACGCCAAATCACTTGCTTTATGGTACTTGGATTGAACAAGATGTTGCGCATTACGCGACGGATGAGTTTGTGTTGAATGTAAATGGTGTATCAGTGGCGGGCTCTATTGTTGCGACTAACTTTGAGTTTGATGGTAACTACTTCGAGTATAAGACGGGCGATCAAACGTATCGTTTCCGCATGACCAATTCCGACAACACCGAAATGATGCTTGATTCGGACAGTCACTACAATCCAGTATTTCGTCTTAAAGGCCATATCGACCACTCAGTCCGATAGGTTATCTTATTGTAAACTCTTACAATCTAAGATTGTGTTATCTGACTGTTTTTGTCATCCTCGATGCATAGAATTTTTAGGATGACTCTTGTGATTAAAAAATGGCTTCCCCTTGTTGCCGCCTCTTTACTATTTGGCTGTGCTCAACCCACCGATCTTGCTCAACAACATCTTGATGATGAATTTCCTCGCACCTTAAATAAGGTCGAACAGGTTGAATCCAATAAACCAAGAGACTACACCGCATTCGCAGAACAAGCTGAGATGGTGGTATCCAAATCCCCTTCGATGGCGAAAATCTATGAGCCGCTTTATCAGCAACTCAATGAGTGGGCGCTGCAAAGCGGTGATCCAAGCCAACTAGCAAACTTTGGCGTTCAGACTGCTCAACTTGGTGGTGGCGATAAGCAAGGCAATGTTTTGTTCACGGGCTACTTCTCTCCTGTGATGGAATTGCGCCATGAAGCCAATGAAGAGTATCGATTCCCTGTTTATGGGCTTCCTGACTGCGATAAAAACTGCCCAACTCGCGAAGAGATCTACAACGGCGCTCTAGAAGGTCAAGGTCTTGAACTTGGCTACGCTGCTAACCGAATCGACCCATTTATGATGGAAGTGCAAGGCAGTGGCTTTGTGCATTTTGGAGATGATGACACGCTGCAGTATTTCGCTTACGCGGGTAAGAACAATAAGGCGTATGTGAGTATTGGCCGTGTGCTGATCGAACGAGGTTTAGTTCCGCGTGAGAAGATGTCGCTGAAAGCAATTAAAGAGTGGGTATTGGCGAACGAGCCTGAAGTGGTGAAAGAGCTGCTTGAGCAAAACCCTTCTTTCGTATTCTTTAGTGCGAGAGATGACTTATCGGTAATGGGTAGCGCTGGCATTCCACTGTTACCAATGGCCGCAGTTGCGGGCGATCGCTCTATCTTACCAATGGGAACGCCGATTCTGGCTGAAGTACCACTATTAAATGCCGATGGTACTTGGAGTGGCGCACACCAACTAAGACTGTTACTGGTTTTGGATACGGGCGGTGCGGTTAAGCAGAACCACTTAGACCTTTACCATGGCATGGGCCCACGAGCAGGTACTGAAGCGGGTCATTACAAGCATTTTGGTCGAGTGTGGAAACTTGGCTTAGATGGCAGTGCGACTGAAGCGCCTTGGGCTTTACCACCTGAAAAGGTCGAGTAAGCGGCAATAAAATAGGGCATTGAAAGCGAATCGCTAATCCCCTAGACTTTTTATTCAAGAGTGCGTATAAAACGCACTCTTTTCTTTTTCTCAGAAACAAATTGGCGGCAACAATGCGTGAATTGACCACTCCAGCTTCAGAAAACTATGACCAACGATTCGGTGGCACTCGTCGCCTATATGGTAATAGTGAAGTCGACATACTTAGAGCGGCACATGTGTGTGTGATCGGTATTGGTGGTGTCGGTTCATGGGCGGTTGAAGCGCTTGCTCGCACGGGTTTAGGTGAGCTAACGCTGATCGATATGGACGACGTGTGCGTGACTAACATCAACCGTCAGATCCACGCAATGTCGGGCACGGTCGGTAAGAGCAAAATCGAAGTGATGGCCGAGCGCGTTAAACTGATTAACCCTGAGTGTAAAGTTAACCTGATTGACGATTTTATCGGCCCTGACAATCAGGCGGAATACCTTTCAAAAGAGTTCGACTTTGTTCTCGATGCGATTGATAGCATGAAAGCTAAGGCTTCGCTGTTGGCGTATTGCCGCAGTAACAAAATCAAAGTGATCACCACTGGTGGCGCCGGTGGTCAAGTCGACCCGACTCAAATCAAAGTGGCTGATCTGACTAAGACGATTCAAGATCCGCTAGCGAAGAAACTGAAAGACACGTTGCGTCGTCACCACAACTTCCCTACTAATCCTGCGCGTAAGTTTGGTATCGACTGTGTGTTCTCGACAGAACAGCTGAAATACCCGCAAGCTGACGGCAGTGTATGTGCTGCGAAAGCGACAGCCGAAGGTCCAAAACGAATGGATTGTGCGACAGGTTTTGGCGCAGCAACGGTAGTAACCGCGACTTTTGGTTTTGTTGCTGTTTCACGTATCGTAGAAAAGATCATTCAAAAGCACAGTAAGTAACTCATTACTTTACGCTTACTAAGAATTTACTGGACATAAAAATGACGTCATTCCCAAGTTCTCCATTCGGCCAAGAAATTACTAGTGATGGTATTGTCGCAAAAATGCAAACTCTCAGCGGTTGGGAAGACCGTTATCGTCAAGTGATTCAATGGGGAAAGAAACTGCCAGCAATGCCTGAGGAACTGAAAAGTGAGCAGGTTGTGGTCTCTGGTTGTGAGAGCCAAGTGTGGCTATTTTCGCAGAAGATCGACGGTGTTTGGTACTTTTGCGCCGATTCAGACGCACGTATTGTGCGTGGCCTTATTGCGTTAGTGATGGCGGCATATGATGGTAAAACATCCGAGCAGATCCAAGCGTTCGACATCGATGGCTATTTCGAAGAGATTGGCTTAATTACGCATTTGAGCCCTTCTAGAGGAAACGGACTTAAAGCGATTGTTGAGCAGATCAAGACCCTCTCCGCTTAAGCGTCTATCTGTTTGAGAACTCTTTTCTGTTTGAGAGCCTCTTCGTTTAAGAATCTCTCCGTACAGATAAGCAAGTGAAAGTATTAAAAAGAAACGGTGCCCAGTGGCACCGTTTTTGTTTTAGCGGCTAACGGAATAAGTCGATAGAAAATTAGAAGTGGAATTCAGCGCTTACCGCGTAGCCATTCTCGATAACTTTTGCTTCGTACATTGTGTATTCAAGAGCAACACGAGCAGGGCCAATCATTACACCCGCCCCCACACCATAGTAAACATCGTTGCTATCACCAAGGTTGCTTTCAAAGTGCCCAATACCCGCACGGCCATAAATATCAAAGATAGTGATTGGCAAAGAAACTTTTGCGCTAGTTAGCCATGCATTCGAGTAAACGTGCTCAAAATCTTTGTGCGTATCGACAAAGTCAGCGTAGCCAGCTTCGATAGAAAGCAGGTCGTTGAATGCGTAACCCAAGTACAAGTTGTATCCGCTATTCTCATCTGTCATATCGATGTTTTCGTTCTCTACTTGGTACTCAGAATACAAGTAGCTTGCACCTATGTATGGGTCTGCTGAAGCTTGTTGAGCGGCAGTTAGCATTACTAGAGGAAGAACGATTGTTTTAAGTTTCATTGTGTTGTCTCTATCTAAAAAGTTTGTATTTAAAGTGCTATTCCGTCAGCTCTGGGTCACCCATGATAAATGGCGGTTCTTGTTATTAATGGCGATAGTCAGTTTGTTATCTGCGGTTAACGAGAACGGGGTGCATTGTGTCTTTTTTTAGAAATGACTCATCAATGAAGTCTTAGAAATCGATAAAAACGAATAATAGGGATATCAAGAAAATATAAAGTCACTTAATATCAGTGTTTTATGTTGAAAGTCTTGGGGCTGAAAAGAGAGCAGTATTTATTGGGGAAGTGGAACTATTCTAGAGGAGGGGATGTCTGGCTCGAATAATTGAACCAGACATTAATACCCTTGGTGGTTTTTTAGAGCATATCGACGGCTTTTTCAATGGCTGCAATGAGCTTTTCGACATCATCCATATTGTTGTAAATACCAAAAGAGATTCGCACGGTTCCTTTTACGTTGAACGCATCCATTAATGGGTGTGCACAGTGGTGACCAGCACGAATGGCAATACCTTGTTGATCCAATAACGTCGCAATGTCTTGATGGTGAACGCCATCTATTACAAACGTAATCACACTAGAATTTGGCTTGTAACCAAGGATCTGGATGTCATCTAACTGATTGAGTGCTTGATAGGTTTTCTGTTGTAGCTGGTGGATATGCTGTTCGACATCTTGTTGGTCAAACTGATGTAACCACTCTATTGCTGTACTCAAAGCAATAGCCCCTGCGACATTAGGTGTACCCGCTTCAAATTTGCCCGGTAGTTCAGAAAACGTCGTGCCAGAAAAAGAGACACGCTCAACCATTTTGCCACCACCATGCCAAGGTGGCATCGCCTCGAGCAATTCAAGTTTGCCGTAAAGCACACCAATACCTGTAGGAGCATAGAGTTTGTGCCCAGAGAATACGTAGAAATCCGCACCTAAAGTAGCGATATCCACTGACTCATGAACAACGCCTTGCGCGCCATCGACCACAACAATGGCATCCATCTTATGGGCTTTATCGATCACTTGCTCAATCGGTTGGCGAGTGCCCGTGACATTGGTTATCTGAGCCAGAGCAACAATTTTAGTTCGTTCAGTTAATAGAGCATCGAAGGCATCAAGGTCGAATTCGCAGTCTGGTGTCATTGGCACCTTGATGACTTTAGCACCGGTTTGTTCAGCCACAATTTGCCAAGGCACGATGTTGGCGTGGTGTTCCATTTCACTGACTAAGATCTCATCGCCAGGTTGAAGAGTACTTCTTGCGTACGTTTGAGCAATTAGGTTAAGTGCTTCGGTGGCACCGCGAGTCCAGATAATTTCCTTTGAAGACGTAGCGCCAATAAACTGAGCGACTTTGTCTCTTGCTGCTTCAAATTGACTGGTGGCTTGCGCGGTTAAGCTATGGCTACCACGGTGAACATTGGCATTTTGTTTAGAGTAATATTGGCTAATGGCATCAATAACCACCTGAGGTTTTTGTGTGGTTGCCGCGCTGTCTAAGTAAACCAACGGTTGTTGGTTGATGGTTTGTGATAGCGCAGGAAACTGCTCTCGGATGTGATTGATATCAAGCATCTATTCTTACCTAAATCGTGGAAATTGGTGCCAGCATTACGCTGAGCGGTATCGTTATTTTATCGTGACTTGTTAAGCGTTGCTGACTATTCTTGGTGATTCCAGCTATTTTCTCGTTCTTTAACCATTGCGAACAGCTTTTGGTTCGTGGGCACTTCTATTTGATGCTTGAGTGCAGTCTTTATAAGGTGTCCGGTAATGAAATCGATCTCAGTCTTTCTTTGATAGAACATATCTTGCTTCATTGAAGAGTTATTCTGTGCTGTGGCGTGAATAACCTTGTTGACGCTTGCTTCTAACTCATCAAATGAACAAGCAATACTTTCTGCCTGCATTACTTGCGTGAGTTCGTGAACGATGGAATTTAACGTTTCGCTGAAGCGTTGATCGGCCAGTTCCCCATTCTTGACCTGTTCCAATCCTGTCAGTGGGTTGATAGCACAATTGATGGCGAGCTTAGTCCAAAGCGCAGTTTTTATCTCAGGATTCCAATTCACGGTCGGTAGGGCGTGTTCCAACACGTCAATCAAAAAAGTGCATTGCTGACCTTTGAGGTTAAAAGCCCCCAGTTGAGTTTGGCCTAACCCTGTGTGAGAGACTCTGTTACGGTCAGGTTTAAAGGCTGCTTGGGTGGTAGTCGCTAATACTACCGGATGAGCATCAATCTGAGAGGCTATCTCGTCAACCGCGCCCATTCCGTTGTGCATGAACATTAGAATGGTATCAGGCTCGAGATATTGAAGTAACGGAGTGGTGGCTTCTTTTACTTGCCAGGCCTTGACCGTGACGATCACTAAGTCACTCGCAGATAGCTTGTCGATATTGTTGTTACTGAAGGAGAGTGAAGTTTGTTCATCAAGTGATAGGTCTATAGAGGTGTCAGAAGAGCGACTCCACAAAGAGACATTATGACCAGCTTGAAGTAGTTTTATGGCCCACAAAGAACCAATCGCTCCGGGTCCAACAATCGTGATGTTCACAGCAATACCGAGATGAGAAAGTGATGCAGCAAGGATAGCGAGGCATTAAATGAAAGCAATAAAAAATGGCACCCGAGGGTGCCATTTAGGAAACTTTTCTTAGAAGTTCGATTAGAACTTGTAAGTTACTGCTAGGTAGTGACCTACACCAGAAGAGTCAACAGTTTGAGTCCATGGTAGTGCTTCACCATCTTCAAAGCCGTAGATATCTTTGTATAGTTTCAAACCGTAACCAACAGCAAATTGGTCTGAGTGCCAGTAAATACCGTTAAACATAGCACCGCCGTTTGACGTGTTAGTGTTGAACTTGTTACCAGCTTTATCTTCCATACCAAATTGGTAATCGATGTAACCTTGGTAAGAGATGAATGAACCGTTCTCGAAGAAGTAGAAAGGTTTGAACCAGTTAGTCGAGATTTGGAAGCCATTCCAATCTTTGTCATTACCGTAGTAAGAACCGTATAGGTTTAGGCCAACTTTACCGAACCATGGCACCATGATGTCAGAACCAAGACCGATCTTCTGGTTGTTTACGCCAGAGTTACCACCCCATTCCATAAGAGATGCAACGTAAAGTTCTTGAACTGGACCGAAAGAAAGATCTTTACCAGTTAGTCCGTCAAGAGACATACGAGGTGCGAATTTCATGAAGATTTTTTCTGCACCAGCTTTGTCGCTGCCTGGATCTGAAGTTAGGTTGAATACGTCAACATAACCATAAAGATCGAAGATTCCAGAGCGGCCGCCAAATTCCATCTCCAAGTAATCGTGAGTTGATTCTGGACCAGCGCCTTTCTCATCGATTGCAGCCATAAGGTTGAACTGCATCCACTTGTAATCGTTTTTGTGGATGTCGCCGTCAGAATAATCTGCTGCCATTACTGGAGCAGAAGTTGCTGCAAGTAGGCCAAGAGTTAAAAGTGATTTACGCATAATGGAACTCTCTATGTTTGAAATAAGTAACCCGCTAATCCGTGCGTGTTTATATGTCCGAATGCCGAGCATCATAGCGATTTTGTTCTCAAATAAAAGTGAGACGGAGTGAAAATTGCAATTATTATAGTGAGGTTGATCACACTAACGATCTAAATGATGGAACTTTAAGGTGGCAATGCATCTTGATGCACCCTGAGTTCTATTGATTTTGTGAAATCTGATTATTTTGTAGATAAATTGGTGAATTGCTGCTCTAAGCAAACGATTATACTAAATAGAGTGATATGCATATCAAAATCAACAGTATTCTTTTCTATGTAGTTTATCCCCAGAAAACGACTAAATCTCTCCTCAGTTAGATCCTCTCTTTGATCTATTTTTAATCAACTCCGTAATGGTGGTGGAATCAATTGATGAACAACTCATGTGATGAGTAATTTGGAATGTGAGCCTTATTACTTTTCCCATCACAGATATTATTGAGACAGTTCACTGCACTAAATACTGAGAGAGAGTATTTGAAGATTTTTTACTGAGCTTATCTTTTGTGTGACGAACTGGTCTAACTTTTTGGAGAGAAGACCGATGAAATATTCACCATTACTAGCGGTAGCAATATCAGCGCTGTTCATTGTTGGGTGTGATGATGACGATGAACCTACTACACAACTTCAAGCTGTTCATGCATCACCCGATGCTCCTTTAGCTAATGTTATCGTCAACAGTCAGGCTCGTTGGACTGGCGTCGATTATGCTCAAGCGTCTGGGTACGCGTCAGTAACAGAAGGGCAGACTTCAGTGCAAGTTGATGTTCAGCTTCCCGGAGAGGCTGTCGCAACCGTCATACCTCAAAGCCAATTTAATCTGAGCCAAGACCTCGATTATACGGTGATGGTGGTGGGCGATGCAGATGGTTCCAATAACCCTGTAGAAGCTCTAGTTGTTACTCGCCCTGCTGCGGGCACGGCGACGAGTTCAAGTTTAGATGTGCAAGTAGTCCATGCGGCAACAGGTGTCGGCGATGTAAACTTGTATGTCACAGGTCCTAGTGACCCATTGGGTGCACCGTTGGGGACGTTGGCTTATAAAGATTTTACCGATGTGCTAAATATTCCTGCTGGTCAATATCGTGTGAGGCTTGAAACAGTAAGCGGCAGTGCTATTGCGTTTGATTCAGGAGAGATCACTCTCCCTGCAGGTAGCGAGTTGACCATTGCAGCCGTACCAAGAGCAGATTCTAATAGTGCTTCACCTGTTAAATTGATGGTAATGGACGGTTCTGGCTCATCTTTAATCTACGATATGGTAGAAACGGCAGAAGTCAGAGTTGGACATTTAGTTGATGGTGCCCCCGATGTAGACCCATTTGTAAATGGTTCGGCTTTTGCGCCTTTAGCTGATTTGATGTTCAAGGAAATCCGAGGATTTATCGATTTGGCTGTCGGAAGCTACGATATTGATATCTTTGCAGATGGTACTACAACTAATGCACTGATTGATGCAGATGGTGTCGCGGTATTTGCTGGTATGGATTACAGCATCTATGCGGTAGGGACAGTGAGTCCTCTGAATCTGGAAGCTTTGGTTGTTCCAGAAAACCGTCGCCCGGTTGCGACCAGTGCAGTATTGAATATTACGCACGCGGCGGCTAATCCAATTGCGGCTTCGGTTGATATTTACTTGACCGAGAATACGGGTATTGCTGGCAGCACTCCTGCGCTGAGTGATGTGAAATTTAAAGATTATGTGAATGGTATTTATGTTGCAGCGGGAACCTATTATGTAACGATTACCGTTGCAGGTGACCCATCAACAATAGCGGTTAATTCAGCACAGGCGATATTAGCTGATGGCGTGGTATATCAAGTTGTGGCGATCGACGATTCGGCGGGCACAGGCTTCAATCTTATTGTGAGTGATACAACAGACTAGCGTTTACTAAATCATTAGTGACAAAGTAAAAGAGGGTAGCGTGAAGCTACCCTCTTTCTATTCTGTCTTCTTTTTCTCTTATTCGTGGTTGGTTTTCGCTTTTTCTAGTAAATCTGTGAAAAAGTGGCGTAACGAATAGAGCATGATCAAACTTGGTATCACCATAAGCGCAGTAAGTATAAAGAAGGTTGACCAGTCATTGAGGTAATCAACCAACTCACCACTGAAGGAAGCCAGTGTGGTACGACCAAAGTTACCTAAGGATGCGAGTAAGGCGTATTGTGTTGCTGAAAACGCTTGGCCTGTTAATAACGTTAGGAAAGAGACAAACGCAACGGTAGAAAAGGCTGTTGTGAAGTTGTCGACAATGATGGTTGCCAAGAACAAGGTTTCACTCGGGCCAGTCTGAGCGATCCACGCAAACATTAGATTACTTGCCGCCATTGCCACACCGCCGATCATCAGCCCGCGTACAATACCGAATTTCACATTGAAGACACTGCCTACCAAAGTAAAGAATATGGTCGCTCCCCAGCCAATTAACTTGGAGTAGTGACCGATCTGTTCGTTACTGAAGCCTATCTCTTTATAGAAGGTGATCGACATGCGACCTAAGAAGGCTTCACCTATCTTAAATAGGAATACAAACAGCAATAGAGTAATGGCAACTTGAACGCCGTTTCTTTTGAAGAAATCATAAAACGGTTCAATTACCGTTACACTGAACCAAGCGACAAGCTTTGAGCCGACCACTTTATTGTGTCGTTGCTGTGCTTGCTCTTGTAGGGCTTCGCGTTGTGTATTTGGCTCTCCGACAAAAAGAGTAAACAGCATTAATACAACAACGACACCTGCCATCCCGTAATACACGCCATTCCAACCGATTGAATCTGCATTAATAAAGGCAAGGTAGCCTGGTAGAGAATACCCTGTCCACCAACCAATTACCGCCATTGCAGAAGCTTGCGGCAGTTTTGATGCTTCGGATTTTGGGAAGGTATCAATACGAAATGCATCAATCGCGATATCTTGCGTAGCTGAGGCAATGGCAATAGCGAGCGCCAACATTGAGGTAAACGCCAAATTCTCTGCGGGATTGACGCCTGCGATGAATAAGGTGCCGATTAAAACAATGGTTTGGCAGAAAAAGATCCAACTGCGGCGCTGGCCGAGTATTGCGTGAAGCACCGGTAGCTTTACACGGTCTACCAATGGTGCCCATAAAAAGTTAATCGCATAGACGGCAAACACACTACCAAAGTAGCCAATGGCTGCTCGTGTTAAACCTGCATCTTTTAGCCAACCAGACATGTTGGATCCAATAAGAACCCATGGGAAGCCGCTCGAACAACCGAGCATAAACACCCAAAGTAGGCGTTTATCAAGGTAGCTGCGGAAAGTCTGCATCCAAGAAAGAGAGGGAGTGCCTGATGACATGGGGCGTCCTTGTATAGAAAAACGCCCTTAAGAAATAAGGGCGTTACATTGGATTACTTAAGAAGGGTCACTTTAGTGATGACGATTGGGTCGACTGGGATGTCTGACATGCGGCCCATTCGCTTGGTTGGAATCGTTGCCATCTTTTGAACAACATCAAAACCTTCAGTTACTTTGCCGAATACTGCGTAACCTGGGTTACCGCCTTTTGCGTTCAAGAAATCATTATCAGAGAAGTTAATGAAGAACTGGCGAGTCGCAGAATCTGGCGCATTAGTACGAGCCATAGCGATTGTTGCTGTATCGTTCTTCAAGCCATTGCTGCCTTCATTCTTGATAGGAGCATAAGTCGCTTGTTGATTCATATCTTGATCGAAACCGCCACCTTGCGCCATGAAACCAGGAATAACACGGTGGAAGATAGTGCCTTCATAGCTGCCGTCAGCAACGTACTTTAGAAAGTTCTCAGCACTCACTGGTGCTTGCTCTTGGTTTAGCTCGATAGTGAAGTCGCCTAGTGTTGTCTCTACGTTCACTTTAGGACCAGCCCAAACGCTCACGCTCACCAGCATTAATGCAATAGAAGATAGAATGCGACCCATTAGAAACGTTCCTTCATGTAAGTTTGTAGCTCTTGGTCATTGGCAATCTCTTTCAATACCAAGTTGATTACATCATTAAGCACCATCGCGATATCATCGTTTGAAGCGCTTAGTGCGCCTTTGCGAGTTGCAGTACCGTTGAATGTTTTAACGAGCTTACCTTCCGGTGTCTCAGCCGTTACTTCAAGCGTTACTTTACCGTCCATTTGGTTTTCCATAATGGTGTGTTCTACGGTAACAAGCGCTTCTTGAATCTCTAAAACAATCGAGTTTTCGCTATTTACGCTTGCACGGTAACCTTGAGACTCTAACTGTTGTGCTACAGCGTTCTCTAGAGAAATACGCATGTTCTGCTTAGCGTGAATTGGCTGAATATTTGAACGGCCACTATCAACCAGTGCAACGTATTGAGCGGCACGAACATCTTTACTTGTTAGTGTGTATGTTTTGCCTTGTACTAGGTTGCTTGAGCTTAGTGAAGCTTCTGGCATTACATTGATCTGTTCTTGCTGAGGGGCTGAACATGCTGTCAAAGCCATAATAGAAGCAGCCAAAATCAGTTTTTTCATTCCTTTATCCTTTCTAAATTCACACCAGAAGCTCGGTATCTTAAATTCTTGTGAAGTCGTTTCTGCTTATTTATTAAAATTCGCAGGTTCTCTTGTTGCTTGTAATATCTCAAATTTTTGGTTTAGTTCAAGCGTTTCAACGTTAGCTTCACCAAATAGTCTTGCTAGTTTGACATCGTATCCGAGGTGTCGGTTGCCAATAACAATTAATTTGCCTCCATTGCTTAGAACATGCTTTGCATCACAGAACATTTGCCATGCAATGTGATCAGTAATCGCTTGTTGCTGATGGAACGGAGGATTACACATTACTAAGTAAGTGCTGTTTTTCTTGAAGCCATCTAAACAGTTGTTGGCGATGAATTGGAAATTGCCTTCTTCGCCAAGGTTATCCTTGACGTTTTGGCGTGCCGATTCCACCGCCATGAAGCTCTCATCAACACAAGTGATACGAGCCTGAGGGTTCAATTGTCCTGCTTTAACACTCAATACACCGTTACCACAGCCTAGGTCGATGATATGACGTAGCTCTGGATCTTGAGGGATGTGCTCTAGCATATAGCGAGCGCCTTGATCGAGTGCTTCGCCTGAGTAAACATTTGGTAAATTTTTCAAGCGGATATCTTCACCGTCTACATCCCATTCCACAAACGGCTCAACGGTTTGGATCGGCTGGCAATTTGGAGAAGAGAAAACCAAGCGGTGCTTTTTCTTCGCTAGTGAGGTTTTGGTCTCGCCTAGGTACTTCTCGAAAAGGTTAAGTGTAGAGGTGTGGATCTCTTTGACTTTGTTGACACCGATCACTTGGCAGCCTTCAGGCAGTGCTTGGCGTAACTGACTTAACTGCCATACAAGGTGGCGGTTGGTCTTTGGTAGTTGCATGATCACAAGGTCGATACCGTGCGGGATATCATCCATGGTGTTTAAAAAGTTGACTCGATTACATTGATTACGCTGTAAGTTTTTTAGCGCACCGCGATGAGAAATAAATGAGTCGCTCATCATGGTGACATCATGATCTTTTGAGAACCAAGCGGATAGGGCACCAAAGCTGTCGTTCATGATCAGGATGTGTTTGCCAGGTTCAAGATTCATCTCTTCAACATGACTGATCAGGTATTCGTCGCCCGCATCCCAAGCTTGAAGGGTTTCATTTGAACGTTTAGGGAAACGATGTAAGGTCAAAGTTCTATCGTGAAGGGTAAGTTCGGTTTTCATTGCTTGAGATACTTATGTAAGGAATAACAAGGATATTGTCTCAAATGCAGGCGGAACAAGATAGAAAAAACTCAAGCAAACCTACGCCATTCGCTATCAAATACTCAGACAGTCGACCGCTTAGGGTTTATACTCACCCCACGGATAATGCCAATACGTTATTAAGGAATCACAATGATCCAAGAAGTTATCGAAACAAAATTGCACAATGAGTTTTCACCAAGTCATTTAAACGTGGTCAATGAGAGCTATATGCACAATGTTCCGGCCGGTTCTGAGAGTCATTTTAAAGTGATTGTTGTCAGTGATGTGTTTGAAGGTTTACGTCTTATTGCTCGTCATCGAGCGGTAAATAAAGCACTTTCAGAAGAGTTAGCGAATAATATTCACGCACTGTCCATTCACACTTATACAAAAGATGAATGGATGAAGCAGCTCGATAACGTGCCAGACAGCCCTATGTGTATGGGTGGTGGCAAGTAACACAACGAGCATATTGAGAAAAGGCGGCGATGCCGCCTTTTTTGTCGCCAAACCTATGTGTTTTTCGTTGTTATATCATTCAAACTGATGGCAATTTGAACGACTAAAAATACCTACAATGAGTAATGTTTTTATTAACAGTGTTTCAACATAACTCGTAAAATATTAGTTTGTGACAGAGTATTAATCTCTTGTTTAAAACACGTTTCAAAAGCCATTTTATCTGTGCGGCTCGTCAAATTTATACATATTTGAGAGTCCATATGCTTCAAATCTCACCAAATAAAGGCGGTATTCAAGTTATTGGTCATGGCATCAAGTTGTCAAAAAATGCTAGAATACGGCACCTGATAAATCTCACATGTTTTGTGTGATGAGTTTATTAAGATAATGTTGCGATTTTGGTATCTCAAATTTACCAAAACCGGACACTGTAATGTCGTGTCTAAGGGCGATTTTAAAACGTCCTGAATTTACGCAATTAAAAGAATCTTTTTCCCGATAAAGTAGTGCAAGTGCGTATGATTACAATAAAGAAGGGTTTGGATCTTCCTATCGCAGGAACTCCATCCCAGGTGATTAATGATGGTAAGTCCATCACTAAAGTCGCCTTGCTTGGCGAAGAGTACGTTGGTATGCGTCCTACGATGCATGCTCGCGTTGGTGATGAAGTGAAGAAAGGCCAAGTTCTTTTTGCAGATAAAAAGAACCCAGGTGTTGTATTTACTTCTCCAGCAAGCGGTAAAGTTATTGAAGTGAACCGTGGTGCTAAGCGTGTTCTTCAATCAGTAGTGATTGAAGTAGCAGGCAATGAGCAAATCACGTTCAATAGCTATGAAGCTAACCAACTAGCAGGTCTTGACCGTGAAACGGTTAAAACTCAGTTAGTTGAGTCTGGCGCATGGACCGCTTTGCGAACTCGTCCGTTCAGCAAGGTTCCAGCAGTTGATTCTGAAACTCAGGCTATTTTCGTTACTGCTATGGATACTAATCCGCTAGCAGCTGAGCCAGAATTAATCATTAACGAGCAGTCTGATGCTTTCGTTGCTGGTTTAGATCTTCTTTCAACTCTGACTAACGGTAAAGTGTACGTTTGTAAAAAAGGTACTAGCTTACCTCGTTCAGCTCAGTCTAACGTTGAAGAACATGTTTTTGATGGCCCACACCCTGCAGGTCTTGCAGGCACGCATATGCATTACCTATACCCGGTAAATGCACAAAATGTAGCGTGGAGCATTAACTACCAAGATGTTATCGCATTCGGTAAGCTTTTCCTTACTGGTGAGATTTACTCTGAGCGTGTTGTTTCTCTGGCTGGTCCAGTGGTAAACAACCCACGTCTAGTTCGTACTCAAATTGGTGCTAGCCTTGAAGAGTTGACTGACAGCGAGTTAATGCCAGGCGAAGTTCGTGTGATTTCTGGTTCTGTACTTACGGGTACTGAAGCAACAGGTCCACATGCTTTCCTTGGTCGTTACCATCAGCAAGTTTCTGTTCTACGTGAAGGTCGTGATAAAGAGCTATTCGGCTGGGCTATGCCTGGTAAGAACAAGTTCTCTGTTACTCGTTCATTCCTTGGTCACCTGTTTAAAGGTCAGTTGTTCAACATGACAACGACGACAAACGGTAGTGACCGCTCAATGGTTCCAATCGGTAACTACGAGCGCGTAATGCCTCTAGATATGGAACCTACATTGCTGCTTCGTGATCTATGTGCAGGCGACGTTGATAGTGCTCAAGCACTAGGTGCGCTAGAGCTAGACGAAGAAGATGTAGCATTGTGTACCTTTGTATGTCCAGGTAAGTACGAGTACGGTCAACTACTTCGTGAATGCCTAGATACGATTGAGAAGGAAGGGTAATTTTCATGGGCCTTAAAAAGTTTCTTGAAGACATCGAGCATCATTTTGAGCCAGGTGGTAAACACGAGAAGTGGTTTGCGCTTTACGAAGCAGCAGCGACAGTGTTCTACACGCCAGGTCTTATTACAAAGAAAAGCTCGCACGTTCGTGATAGCGTTGATTTAAAACGTATCATGATCATGGTTTGGTTCGCGGTATTCCCAGCAATGTTCTGGGGTATGTACAACGCGGGTGGCCAAGCTATCGCAGCACTTAACCATATGTACGCAGGCGCTGAACTAGCATCTGTTATCGATGGTAACTGGCACTACTGGCTAACCGAAATGCTTGGCGCCTCCTTAGGAGCCGATGCAGGTGTTGGCAGTAAGATGCTACTTGGTGCGACATACTTCCTACCTATCTACGCAACGGTATTCATCGTTGGTGGCTTCTGGGAAGTTCTGTTCTGTATGGTGCGTAAGCACGAAGTAAACGAAGGTTTCTTTGTTACTTCTATCTTATTCGCGCTTATCGTTCCGCCAACACTTCCTCTATGGCAAGCAGCACTAGGTATTACCTTCGGTGTTGTTGTAGCGAAAGAGATCTTCGGTGGTACGGGTCGTAACTTCCTGAACCCTGCACTTGCTGGCCGTGCGTTCCTATTCTTTGCATACCCTGCACAGATTTCAGGTGACGTAGTTTGGACTGCTGCAGACGGTTTCTCTGGTGCAACTGCTCTTAGCCAATGGGCTCAAGGCGGCGGTAGTGCACTAATGAACGTGACATCTGGTGAAGCAATCACTTGGATGGACGCATTCATTGGTAACATCCCAGGTTCTATCGGTGAAGTATCGACTCTAGCACTTATGATTGGTGCAGCGATGATCGTTTACATGCGTATCGCTTCATGGCGTATCATTGCTGGTGTAATGATCGGTATGATTGCTGTGTCTACGCTGTTTAACGTGATCGGTTCTGATACTAACGCAATGTTCAGCATGCCTTGGCACTGGCACCTAGTTCTAGGTGGCTTCGCATTCGGTATGTTCTTCATGGCGACAGACCCAGTATCAGCTTCATTTACCAACAAAGGTAAGTGGTGGTACGGCATCCTAATCGGCGCAATGTGTGTAATGATCCGTGTAGTTAACCCTGCATATCCAGAAGGCATGATGCTTGCGATTCTATTCGCAAACCTATTTGCTCCTCTGTTTGACCACGTTGTAATCGAGAAGAACATTAAGCGGAGACTAGCGCGCTATGGCAAGTAATAACGATAGCATTAAAAAGACGCTGTTTGTTGTTATCGCATTGAGCCTAGTGTGCTCAATCATCGTTTCAACAGCTGCAGTTGTTCTTAAACCTAAGCAACAAGCTAACGCAGTTCTGGATCAGCAAACTAAGATCCTTGAAGTTGCGGGCATTGACCTTGCAGGTGATATTCCAGCGTTGTACGCAGAGAACATCGAACCTCGTCTAGTTGATTTCGCTACTGGCGATTTCGTTGACGGCGATGCTGCTGCATACGACCAACGTAAAGCGGCAAAAGATCCAGCTCAGTCAATCAAGCTTTCAGCTGAAGAAGACATTGCTAAGATCCTTCGTCGTGCTAACACAGGTACTGTATATCTTGTGAAAGATGGCGCTGAAACTTCTAAAGTTATCATCCCTGTTCACGGTAACGGCCTATGGTCAATGATGTACGCATTCGTTGCGGTAGAAACTGATGGCAACACAGTTTCTGGTATCACTTACTACGAGCAAGGTGAAACTCCTGGACTTGGTGGTGAGGTTGAGAACCCAACTTGGCGCGCTCAATTCGTTGGTAAGAAATTATTCGACGAAAACCACAAACCTGCTATCCAGGTTGTTAAAGGTGGCGCTCCTCAAGGTTCAGAGCACGGTGTAGATGGCCTTTCTGGTGCAACACTGACTAGCGTTGGTGTTCAACATACATTTGACTTCTGGTTAGGTGATATGGGCTTTGGTCCGTTCCTAGCAAAAGTTCGTGACGGAGGTCTGAACTAATGTCTAGTGCAAAAGAAATTAAAAAGAGCATCTTAGCGCCGGTGTTGGACAACAACCCAATCGCGCTACAGGTTCTTGGTGTGTGTTCTGCTCTTGCGGTAACCACTAAGCTAGAAACAGCATTTGTTATGACTATCGCGGTAATGTTCGTTACTGCTCTGTCTAACTTCTTCGTTTCTTTGATCCGTAACCACATTCCTAACAGTGTGCGTATCATCGTTCAGATGGCAATTATCGCATCACTAGTAATCGTGGTAGACCAAGTGCTAAAAGCATACCTATACGATATCTCTAAGCAGCTATCTGTATTCGTAGGCCTAATCATTACTAACTGTATTGTAATGGGTCGTGCTGAAGCATTCGCAATGAAGTCTGCGCCAATCCCATCTCTAATCGATGGTCTTGGTAACGGTCTTGGTTACGGTTTCGTTCTTATCACTGTTGGTTTCTTCCGTGAGCTTCTAGGCTCTGGCAAACTATTTGGTATGGAAGTACTACCTCTAGTGAGCAACGGTGGTTGGTATCAGCCAAACGGCTTGATGCTTCTAGCACCTTCTGCATTCTTCCTAATTGGTTTCTTGATTTGGGCGATTCGTGTGTTCAAACCAGAACAAGTAGAAGCGAAGGGGTAAGGTAGTCATGGAACATTATATTAGTCTGCTAGTTAAATCGATTTTCATCGAAAACATGGCGCTTTCTTTCTTCCTAGGTATGTGTACATTCCTAGCGGTATCTAAGAAAGTTAAAACTTCTTTTGGTCTTGGTGTTGCGGTAGTTGTAGTACTTACAATCGCTGTTCCTGTAAACAACCTTGTTTACACACACATCCTAAAAGAAAACGCGCTTGTTGAAGGTGTCGATTTAAGTTTCCTTAACTTCATCGCATTCATCGGTGTTATCGCGGCACTTGTACAAATCCTAGAGATGGTCCTAGACCGTTTCTTCCCACCTTTGTACAACGCACTAGGTATCTTCCTTCCACTGATCACAGTTAACTGTGCAATCTTTGGTGGTGTATCTTTCATGGTAACTCGTGACTACAACTTTGCTGAATCTGTTGTTTACGGCTTCGGTTCTGGTGTGGGTTGGATGTTAGCTATCGTTGCTCTTGCGGGTATCCGTGAGAAGATGAAGTACTCTGACGTTCCTCCGGGTCTTCGTGGCCTTGGTATCACGTTCATTACTGTTGGTCTGATGGCGTTAGGCTTTATGTCTTTCTCTGGTGTTCAACTGTAGGGTAAGCACCCAGTAATAAGGAATAACAAATGCAAAGCATTATTCTTGGCGTAGCGATGTTTACCATTATTGTATTGGCTCTAGTACTAGTGATTCTTTTCGCTAAATCTAAGCTGGTACCATCAGGTGACATCACTATTGCTGTAAACGGCGACCCTGAAAAGGCGATCGTTACTCAACCTGGTAGCAAGCTACTTGGTGCCCTAGCTGGCGCTGGTATCTTCGTATCTTCTGCTTGTGGTGGCGGTGGCTCTTGTGGTCAGTGTCGTGTAAAAGTTAAGTCTGGTGGTGGCGACATCCTTCCAACTGAACTTGATCACATCACAAAAGGCGAAGCTCGCGAAGGCGAACGTCTTGCATGTCAAGTTGCTATGAAAACTGACATGGAGATTGAACTAGACGAAGATATCTTTGGTGTTAAAAAGTGGGAATGTACTGTTATCTCGAATAACAACGAAGCTACTTTCATCAAAGAACTTGCACTAGCTATCCCTGAAGGCGAAGAAGTTCCGTTCCGCGCGGGTGGTTACATTCAGATTGAAGCTGAACCACATCACGTGAAATACGCAGATTACGATATTCCTGAGGAATACCGTGGTGACTGGGATAAGTTCAACTTGTTCCGTTACGAGTCTATCGTTAAAGAGCATTCGATCCGTGCTTACTCTATGGCTTCATACCCAGAAGAGAAAGGCATCATCAAGCTTAACGTGCGTATCGCAACTCCGCCGCCAAACAACCCTGACGTAGCTCCTGGTGTGATGTCTTCATACATCTGGTCTCTTAAAGAAGGCGACAAATGTACTATTTCTGGTCCATTTGGTGAGTTCTTTGCTAAAGACACAGACAATGAAATGGTATTCATTGGTGGTGGTGCAGGTATGGCGCCAATGCGTTCACATATCTTCGACCAACTTAAGCGTCTTAACTCTACTCGTAAGATGTCTTACTGGTACGGTGCGCGTTCTAAGCGTGAGATGTTCTACATTGAAGACTTCGACGGCCTAGCTGCTGCAAACGAGAACTTCGTGTGGCACTGTGCACTGTCTGATCCTCAACCAGAGGACAACTGGGACGGTTACACTGGTTTCATCCACAACGTATTGTACGAAAACTACCTGAAGGATCACGAAGCTCCTGAAGACTGTGAGTACTACATGTGTGGTCCACCAATGATGAACGCTGCTGTTATCGGCATGCTGAAAGATCTTGGTGTAGAAGATGAAAACATCCTACTAGATGACTTCGGTGGTTAATCCACTTAAGTGATTGATATTATGGCTGACTCCTGCGAGTCAGCCATTTGTTTTTCTAAGACTGATTTTGACAACATACTGACTTATATAAGAAAGAGTAAGGTATTCGAAAGACCTATTTTTTACTCTTATTTTTCCTTATATAAATCCTCAACATTAGACAGGAGTAAGCAAGTGAGAATTTGGCTTGTTGCATTAACTTCTTTGATTTTTCTTGCGGGCTGTGAACAGCCAAGAGAGCAAGTGCATTTTAGTGGCCCAACTATGGGTACCAGTTACAATATTAAATACATCAACGGTGATGAATTTCCTGAGTCTAATGAAGTTCATACCGAAATCGATCGTCTACTTGAAGAAGTGAACGACCAGATGTCGACCTACCGTGAAGACTCTGAACTAAGCCGCTTTAACCAACACAAAGGCGCGGATGCTTTCGAAGTATCGGAACAAACTGCAACAGTTGTGAAAGAAGCGATTCGTTTGAACGGTCTTACTGAAGGTGCATTGGATGTGACGGTTGGTCCATTAGTCAACCTTTGGGGTTTTGGTCCTGAAGCGCGTCCTGAAGTGGTGCCAACAGATGAAGAACTGGCAGCTCGTAAAGCAAAAGTAGGTATTCACCACCTAAGTGTTGAAGGCAATAAGCTGACTAAAGATTTGCCGAACCTGTATGTTGACCTTTCAACCATCGCAAAAGGTTGGGGTGTGGATGTGGTAGCTGACTACCTTGATTCAATCGGCATTCATAACTACATGGTTGAAGTCGGTGGTGAAATCCGTCTAAAAGGCCTAAACCGCGAAAGTGTGGGCTGGCGTATTGCTATCGAGAAGCCAAGTGTTGATGAACGCAACATTCAAGAGATCATCGAACCGGGTGATATGGCAATCGCAACGTCGGGTGATTACCGTAACTATTTTGAACGTGATGGTGTTCGTTACTCACACATCATCAACCCAGAAACAGGAAAGCCTCTTCATCATAAAGTGGTTTCTGTGACTGTTTTAAACCCGTCTTCAATGACTGCGGACGGCTTATCTACTGGCCTTATGGTCTTAGGTGAGGAGAAAGGAATGGAAGTCGCAAACCAACATAACATCCCTGTGTTCATGGTGGTAAAAACAGCAGATGGCTTTAAAGAGATTGCTTCTGAAGCATTTAAGCCATACTTAGGTAAATAAGGTAAGCGAGATAATTATGAATACATTTCTGATTACATTTGGTGTTTTTCTAGCAGTGATCACAGCAATGTCGATTGGCTACATTATCCAAAAGAAAGTTGTGAAAGGCAGCTGTGGTGGCTTGGGTGCAGTTGGCATTGATAAGGTATGTAACTGTCCAGAACCTTGTGATGCACGTAAAAAGCGTGAAGCACGTGAAGCATACCGTGAAGAGAAGCTTGCGGAGCGTCAGCAAAAAGAAGCGGCTTGGAACAAAGATCGTATCGCTTAACTGGCGATGCTGACTAGGGGCTAATTCAGCTCTCTAAAAAGCAAAGAGCCCAAGGTTAACGCCTTGGGCTCTTTTCGTTTCTACGCTTTCTTAGTGCTACACAATACTCTGTATTAAATTCCTCGAGTATTGGAGCTACTCGTTAGCGAGTTGAAGATTATTACGAGCACATACTAACTGGTTTCGGCCTTGCTCTTTTGCGGTATAAAGCAGCTCGTCAGCGGCTTTGATTTGTTCATCTAAGCTACCAACCAAGTCAGTGACGCCGATACTCATAGTGACTTTGATAAGCTGTGAATCATGCACGACGTCTTGGTTTTGTATCGCCACTCGCATCGACTCTAAGGTTTCGACAAAGTCCTCAAATGGACCGCATGATTGAATACAAAACTCTTCACCACCGAAACGAACCGTAACATCATCTTTAAAGTGGTCTTTGATAATCTTGCCGACTTCCACCAGTACTGCGTCACCACCATCGTGACCGTAGGTGTCGTTCACTTTCTTGAAGAAGTCGATATCCATCATGGCGATACTGCGCTGCTCACAACCTTTACAGGTTTGATTGAACAGGTAACGACGGTTCCATAATCCGGTGAGGGCGTCCTCGTTGGCATGACGAAACAGTTCATTGGTGGCTTCTTTCATATCCAATAGTTGGTGGATGCGGCAGAAAAACTCTTCTTGGTTGAAAGGCTTATATAGGAAGTCGTTAGCGCCAGCTTTGAGGAAGCGTGCTGTCATGGTGCGATCATCGCTACCAGACAGTCCAAGAATCGCGAGTTGATTACGGTCGTGATGGACTCGAATATCGCGGGTCATCGAAATGCCATCTTTATTCGGCATATCATGGTCGGTCACAACAAAAGTGATATCAGGATCGTTTTGGAGAAGCGTGAGTGCTTGCTCACCGTCTTCTGCTTGAACGGTTTGAATATATTGATGTTCGAGAAGCTGGACGACATATCGGCGAACCACAGCAGAATCATCTACGACCAGAGCTTTGTGGTGGCGATTATTGGAGATTCGATTAACCAGAGGAAGCAAGTAACTGACTGATGACATGCTGTCTTTGAGGATGTAATCAAGCACACCTTTGGCAAGCACTTGCTCTCGAAGTGTGTTGTTGAACATGCCAGTTAGCACGATGATCTTTTGCTGGTAGCCGAGTACCAGATCAATGATCTCGCCGTCTTGGCCGTCAGGTAAACAGTAGTCGAGGACTGCACACAAGAAATCCGTTTCTTGCTCTAAGATCGCTTTGGCTTCTTCTACAGATTCCGCCAGCGCAACTTCATAGCCATCGTTCTTAAATTGCTGGTAAAGATAGTTTCTGAATGCTCGACTATCCTCTACCACTAGTATTTTTTCACTCAAAAGCTATCCCTACTTATAGACTAAATACTCCTAACAATACTATCAGAATAGTGGGCGGCGAATGAAGTGAAACCTGTTGAGCTGGACTCCAGATCATTTTAAATCTGAGAATAATTGATTATACTGTTCATAGATACAGTTGTAAGGTTGAGTTATTTCTAAATGTGCAGTTCGGACCAAGAGAAAGTCAGAAAAATAATCCATGTCGATATGGATTGTTTTTACGCAGCTGTAGAAATGCGAGACAACCCATCTTACCGAAATCGACCGCTCGCAGTGGGTGGGCATGAAAAGCAGCGCGGTGTGCTGAGCACGTGCAACTACGAAGCGCGTAAGTTTGGTGTTCGTTCTGCTATGCCTACTGGTAAAGCGCTGCAACTTTGCCCTAATTTGTTGGTTGTGCCGGGAAGAATGTCAGTCTATGTAGAGATATCTAAGAAGATCCGCGAAATCTTTTCTCGATATACCTCAGTGATTGAGCCGCTTTCTTTGGATGAAGCGTTTCTTGATGTGACTGATTCAAAGCAATGTCATGGTTCGGCGACGCTCATTGCAGAATCGATTCGTCGTGATATCTGGAATGAACTCAATCTAACAGCGTCTGCTGGTATTGCTCCGATAAAGTTTTTGGCGAAAGTCGCCTCGGATATGAACAAGCCTAATGGGCAATTTGTGATCCCTCCTCAAGATGTCCAAGCGGTGATCGATGAATTACCACTCGAAAAAATTCCTGGTGTCGGCAAAGTGAGCATTGAAAAGCTGCATCAAGCGGGTTTATTTACTTGTAAGGATATCAAAGAGTCTGACTATCGCGACCTGCTGCTCAAGTTTGGCCGCCAAGGTGCGTCACTTTGGAAGCGTAGCCACGGCATTGATGACCGAGAAGTGATCATTGAGCGTGAAAGAAAGTCGGTAGGCGTAGAGCGAACTTTTACTCAAAACATATCGACCTACGCAGAATGCTGGCAGGTGATAGAAGATAAGCTGTTTCCTGAACTCGAAACTCGCTTAGAAAAGGCCAGCCCGAGTAAAGCGATCATAAAGCAGGGAATCAAACTCAAGTTTGCCGACTTTCAGCAAACCACTATCGAACACATACACGCTTCACTCGATCGTGAACATTTTAAAGAGCTCTTGAGTGAAATATTGAAAAGACAACAAGGACGAGAGATACGCTTACTAGGTCTAAGTGTGATGTTACAACCCAAAGATCAGATGCGTCAGCTGAGCTTCTTTTAAAGATAATGAGTTAGATGACAACCGACAAAGCTTGATAGCTTAGTCGGTTTTTTATAGGTGAGAGTTACCTAGGAAGGTGCTTCACTCGCGCTAAGGTATCACTGAATGGTTGTTGCTCTAATTTTCCGTAGCCGACCATTTTGCTGGCTTTAAGCTTGGTTGAAAGTGGGGTGGCGATTCCACAGAGAAAACGAGTAATTGCTTCATCGGTAATTAGCTGTTGGCTCGCTGAAATGAACTCATGGATCCATGTCATTACCGTTTCATCATCAACTGGCTCAACATCAACGGTTGGTAGGGTTGCTACTTGACCGCGGCATACAGAACAGTGACCACACTTGGTTGGTGCTTTGTCATCGGCAAAGTAACTTGCAAGGCGTGAGCTTAGACAGGTGTCGGCTTCAAAGAAGCTCAGCATCTGATTAAGACGATTGATTTCACTGTTCTCTTTTGCCTTAAACAACTCAGTTAATCGCTCAGATAATTGCATCATATCTTCAGAGGTATTGTGAATCGCGTAGACATCTGTGATTTGTTTGCTTTCTAGCTCAATCCAGCTCTGTTCATTAAAATAATCAATAGCGGCAATCACACGTTGGCGATCCGCTTGGAAGTGAGTCCAAAGCGCATCGAAATCAACTTGGCACCAGACTCTCGCTTGTGGTGAGCATTGAAAAATCGCTTCAACAAAGTTACGACGTTCGCCTTGGAACTGCTCGCAGATCTGCTGCTTAGGGCGAATGAACTTAAATTTGTAATCCGCGAAGTAGCTGTACTTCGGCTCAATTACTCCTTCAATTTCGAGGTAAACCAGCAGTGTTTTAAGCGGCAGCTGACGAATGTTGGACTCACGCGATAGCTGATTAAGCATGATCTCCCATTGATTCGAACCCGAAGCATTAGTGTTTTGGTTTTCGTAGATCTCTTTTAATACTGCCTGGATCGATATGTTGTCTGGCGTATCGCCAAATACAAAGTTCTCTAATGTGCTCAAGCCGTGTTTATTCGCGAGCAAGATACACTCAGAAGCTTGTCCATCACGGCCAGCTCTTCCTATCTCTTGTGAGTAGTTCTCTATTGATTTTGGTAAGTCAAAGTGAATCACTCGGCGAATATTCGACTTGTCGACACCCATACCAAATGCAATGGTTGCCACGATACAGTTGACGTCATCACTCATGAATTGATGTTGGATGGCGTCTCTGTTTTCTGGCTTAAGACCGGCATGATAAGCCACGGCATTTACGCCAGCATTACGAAGTTGCTGAGCGACCATCTCTGCTGTTTGTTGAAGAGTGACATACACAATAGTCGGAGCGAGAGAAGCTTGGTTAACAACATTACACAAGGTTTCTAGTTTGTTGGCTTGTTCGCAAGGTTGAATTGAAAGGTCTAGGTTCTGACGATAGAAGCCAGTAACCACAACACGTTCTTCATCGATATCAAACTTAGACTTCATATCTTGGATAACAGAGGTCGTTGCGGTTGCCGTGAGCAATAGCACTTGAGGAATATTCAGCTGCTTTTTGTATTGAGGAAGCTTTAGGTAATCAGGTCTGAAGTTGTGACCCCATTCCGAGATACAGTGCGCCTCATCGACTACAAGTAACGAGATAGGCACTTGGGAGATAAACTGACGAAAGCGTTCGTTCTTCAGGCGCTCAACCGAGATCATTAGGATTTTTGTGTCACCGTTACGTACGGACTGCATAACCTGTTGTGTGGTTTGTCTGTCTTGGCTTGATTCGATGGCAGCCGCGCTGATGCCTTTACTGTGTAAGAAGCTGAGTTGGTCTTTCATTAAGGCTAACAGTGGCGATATCACCAAGGTTAAATGAGGAAGCTCTAATGCGGGTAATTGGTAGCAAAGCGACTTGCCTGATCCCGTCGGGAATATCGCGGCTGTCGAGTGACCAGATAGAACATTATCAATGACTTGCTTTTGTCCGTTTCGTAGTGAATCGAATCCGAATACTTGTTTTAGCTTCTGCTCAATCATTTATGTTCTACCTGATTTAATAAGTGTCGTATTGATGCTAAAGCGGGCGTCTATTCATGATAGCGTCGCTTGTTGAATCAAATGTCTTGCACCTGATTGTACCTAATTCTATTCTGTAGCTCCTATAGAAAAGCACCCCAATAGTATGAATAAGTCTGAGCTTCGACAAATAATCATTGAGCAACTCGAAACCCGATTAAGTATCGCGCAGTCCGCTACCCAGCGTGCCATTGACGCCGCGACCGATGAAGAGACAGTGCCAGAGCACAAGTACGACACCTTAGCTCTAGAAGCCTCGTATCTTGCCCACGGACAAGCGGTGAGAGTGCAAGAGTGTGAAGATGATATTCAGTGTTACCGAAACCTGGTATTGCGTGACAGTGAAAAAATTACGGTGAATAGCTATGTGGTGGTGATTGACGAGCATGACCAATATAAACACTTTTTCATGGGGCCGAGGGTTGGCGGGCTTTCTGTTACGTGGAATGATAATGAAGTTGCCATCGTGACCGCGAATGCGCCGTTTGGTCAGGCTTTAATGGGTAAAGAAGTTGGCGATGAGATTGAGTTTAAGGTCGCTGATAAACAGTTTTGCTACGAAGTTATATCTATCGACTAACTAACTGGCTAATAGATATAAAACGTTTCTCTGACAAAGAAGCATAAACCCAAGGTATAGTAATTTGTCAGATTGATGAGAGGATGTTATGAAAAGCAATGTATTTATGAAAAATAGTGTATTAATTGCATCACTAACAGCGGTAATCTCTGTTGTGAGTCTGCCAACGTTTGCAGCGCAGTGTCGAGTTGATTTGAAGAATGAATTACGAATCGATGACCAAAAAGTCGAAATCCATCAGGTGAATGGCGATACTGCGGTCTTCGATGAAAACAATGACCTCTATATCCATGGTGAGAAAGTTGAGCTCGATACTGACCAACAAGCTGCGATAGAGAAGTATCGTGACAGCATGAGTGAGTATTTACCTCGTGCAAAGCAAATGGCTAACGAGAGCTTAGCATTAGCCAATGATGTTATTGATGATATTGCCGCTAGCCTAGATTCGCCTGAGTCGTTTGATAATGTAAAAGAGTCAATGAAGACGTATTTTGCTGAACTTGAGGCGCGTTACTACAAAGATGGTGAGCTAGTATTACCAGCAGACAGTTTCGACTCGATGGCCAATGGCTGGTCTGAAGATTTCGAGAAGGCTAAGGAGATCTTTAACCAAGAGTTTATCTCGAGTGCTTTCAATGCGATGTCTGAAAAGATGAAGCAAGAGGGTGGACTAAACCTGACTGAACTGGCTGACAGCATGGCGGATCTCAAGCTTAAAGTTGAAGAGCGAATGAAAGAACATGCTCAGCAAATGCAAGAAGAAGGCACCGAGTTCTGTGATTCACTTGATGAGATGGCAGAACAAGAGCAAGAGTTGCATGAAATCATTCCGAACTTAAAAGATTACCAAGTATTCACGATTTAATTTTAATCTAGTGATGAATAGTAAGAGCACCGGTTGGTGCTCTTTTTGTTTGTATTGTTCGCTTAGTGATAAGTATTAATCTAGTGAATGGGCTTTATTGATGATCTTTTTTTATCTGGCATTGAAAAACTATCAGACGGGATTGTTGTTAATTTTTTGGTTCTAAATAGCGTATTGATTGTAAAAATCAGAGAATTGTTCATTTATTGGTTGTGTCTATCATTGCTTTTGATTACCGTACTTCTCAACTAGTTCACTGATTTTTTTTGCGGGCAATATGGACCAACAATCTTCCTCTTCAAGAGAGCTATTTAGCTCTCGTTTGGGTTTTATTTTAGCAGCGGCTGGTGCAGCGGTTGGCTTGGGTAATATTTGGGGTTTCCCAACTCAAGTTGCGAGCAATGGCGGTGGTGCTTTTCTGCTTGTTTACCTAATCATGATCTTCGTGGTTGCTTTCCCTATGCTGGTGGTAGAAATGGCTATCGGCCGTCACGGCCAAGCGAACCCTGTCGATAGTATGCGCTCATTAACGGCTAATCCGCTAGGCAAGAAAGTCGGTGAATTTGTTGGTTGGATTGGTCTCAGTGTTCCAAGCGCAGTATTAGCATTTTATAGCATTGTCGGCGGTTGGTTGATCTGTTTCCTAATCGGCGCTGTTGCTGATCTCATTGGCCTAGAGGCGATTGCGGATTGGTTTAAAGGCTTCAGCGTTGAGCGTAATGTCTTTGGTACAGTTGCGTTCTACGTACTGACCATTTTGATTGTGCAGGGCGGTGTTAAGCAAGGTATCGAGAAGTGGTCGACGCGTTTAATGCCGGCATTGTTTGTATTGTTCGGCCTATTGTTTGTCTACATCATGACGCAATCTGGCGCGATGGAAGGCTTAAAACATTACCTAGTTCCAGACTTTGAGAAAGTGTGGGATAGAAAACTGATCCTAGCGGCGATGGGACAAGGCTTCTTCTCGCTAACCATTGGTGGCTGTTCAATGTTGGTTTATGGCTCCTACTTAAGTAAGAAAGAGAACCTGCCAAAAATGGCGATGAACGTAACCTTGGTTGATACTGCTGTTGCCTTTATTGCGGGCTTAGTCGTTATGCCTGCGATGTTTGTTGCGATGCAAAAAGGTGTTCAAATCTACGCGGAAGATGGCTCGCTGTTAAGCTCAGACACGCTAGTGTTCACGGTTCTACCTCTGATGTTTGATAGCTTAGGTGTGCTTGGCCAGATCTTCGCGATTGTTTTCTTCCTACTGCTAACGATTGCTGCCCTTACTTCTTCAATTTCGATGTTAGAAGGCCCGGTAGCGCTAGTGAGTGAGCGTTTCAATACCAGAAGAACGCCAACAAGTTGGGTGATTGGTGGTGCAATCGCACTGTTCAGTGTGGTAATTGTTTACAACTTTGCTGCGATGTTTGGCATGGTGGCGATGATAGCCACTCAATACCTTCAACCGATCGCCGCATTGATGTTCTGTCTGTTTGGTGGCTGGGTGTGGAGTCGAGCGTCAAAAGTGAAAGAGCTTGAGCAAGGTTGCCCTGATTTTCAGCTGGGTTGGTTTGGTAAGGTTTGGCCAATGTATGTCAAGTTCGTGTGCCCAATCTTAGTCGCAACGGTAATCTGGGCTTCTTTCGGATAGTGACCAGCTAACGGCTACACCATTATATTTGCTATTCAAGGCCACTCTTAATGAGTGGCTTTGTTGTTTTTAGCGGCACTAAGAAGATAGAAAAAAGGCGCTGAACATAATATTCAGCGCCTTTGTATTTTTAGTTAAGCAATCGTGATTACTTAATTTCCATACCTTGAGCTTGTAGATCTGCGTGGTAAGAAGAACGTACAAACGGACCACATGCAGCGTGTGTGAAACCAAGTTCAAGAGCGATCTCTTTCAGCTCGTCGAACTCTGAAGGCGGCACGTAGCGCTCTACTGGTAAGTGGTGACGGCTTGGTGCTAGGTATTGACCTAGTGTCAGCATAGTTACACCGTGTTCGCGAAGATCTTTCAGTACTTGAACGATCTCTTCTTTCGTCTCACCAAGGCCCATCATTACACCAGACTTTGTTGGGATGTCTGGGTGTTGTTCTTTGAACTTCTTCAGTAGATCAAGAGACCATTTGTAGTTCGCACCTGGACGCGCTTTGCGGTATAAGCGTGGCGCTGTCTCTAGGTTGTGGTTGAAAACATCTGGCGGGTTGTCTTTCATTAGGTCAAGCGCAACGTCCATACGACCACGGAAGTCTGGAACCAGTGTTTCGATACGAATATTTGGGTTTAGTTCGCGAATCTCACGGTTACAGTCAGCAAAGTGCTGAGCACCGCCATCACGCAAGTCATCGCGGTCAACTGAAGTGATTACAACGTACTTCAGTTTCATGTCTTTAATTGTTTTAGCTAGCTTCTTCGGCTCTTCCGCTTCAGGAGCAACTGGACGACCATGGGCAACATCACAGAACGGGCAGCGACGTGTACAGATAGCGCCAAGAATCATAAACGTTGCCGTACCGTGGTTGAAACACTCGGCTAGGTTAGGGCAAGACGCTTCTTCACAAACTGAGTGCAGGTTGTTTTTGCGCATTGCTGATTTGATTTCTTGGATACGATGGCTGTCTGAAGGAAGTTTAATCTTCATCCATTCTGGCTTACGTAGCACTTCTTTCTGTTCAGCAGGCATATTCTTTACGGGAATTAATGCCATTTTGTCAGCGTCACGATATTTAACGCCTTTTTCCATTTGGATTGGTTTGCTCATGATTTTATGCTTCTGCTGTAATGTTACTGGTGGCTTGAATGTCTACTTGGTCATAGCCGAGTAGCTCTACGAGCTCTTGTATTAACTGTTGCTCAACGTTTTCTAGTTCACTTGGTCCGCCAAGTTGGCTGACCTGTGCCATTTCCATACCTTGATAACCACATGGGTTAATACGTAGAAACGGAGACAGGTCCATATCGACGTTCAGTGCTAGCCCGTGGAACGAGCAGCCACGTCGAATACGTAATCCGAGTGAACAGATTTTCTTGCCATCGACATAAACACCAGGAGCGTCAGGTCGGGCAGCTGAATCTATATTGTAAGCTTTCAGAGTATTGATTACGAGGTTCTCGATATGAGTAACCAAATCGCGCACTCCGAATTTCTTGCGGCGGATGTTAATCAGAAAGTAAGCAACTAACTGACCTGGGCCGTGATAAGTCACTTGGCCACCGCGATCGCTTTGTATCACAGGGATATCACCGGCATTTAATACATGCTCAGCTTTGCCTGCTTGTCCTTGAGTGAAGACAGGGTTGTGTTCAACCAACCAAACTTGGTCTACGTCTTCTTCCGTGCGTTCGTCTGTGAACTTATGCATGGCTTTCCATACAGGTTCATAATCCTGACGGCCTAATTTTTTTACGATTAGCTTATTTTGCAAAGCGGCACTCCCTCAAGGATTAATAAAGTGAACGCATTATAAACGCGAAACATGATTCTAACTACAGACGGACTGCAAGGTTTTTCAACTTTCTTTGTATTTATTTAAAATTAAGTTGAATGAATTTGGTGTCGATACTGTGCTTTAAACAAAAACAGCGGCAATAAGCCGCTGTTTTTCATGCGTAATCAAAGATTACAGAACCATACGAACGATTTCGATCTCGCCCAGTTCTTTGTATAGGGTTTCTACCTGCTCAATTGACGTCGCTGTAATATTGATAGAAACAGAGTGGTAGTTACCTTTCGCACTCGGTTTTAGCGTTGGGCTGTAGTCACCAGGAGCATGACGCTGGATCACTTCTAGCACTAGCTCAGTCAGTTCTGGCTTAGCGTGGCCCATGACTTTGTAAGTGAATGAACAAGGGAACTCTAAGAGGTCTTTTAGTTTTGCATCAGAATTGATGTTCATGATTAGCTCCAAAAGGCTAGACTCTCGCAAATTGGCGATAGTCGATAAAAAGCGTGTTCGGTCTACAGACACGAGTAATAAGGCGGAATATTACGTGTAAATATCACCGAACTCAAGATCAACAAAAGCCGCACATGGCGGCTTTTGTTTCATTAATGAGTAAATAATGAACTTACTCATTAGGTTAGCTTTTCAATAAGCTTAGGTTTTGTTGAGCACAAACCTTTTACTTACTTAGAATAGGCCTTTGAACAGCAGTACTAGGTAGTCCCACAGACGGCTAAATAGGCTGCCTTGGTCTACGTCTTCAAGTGCTAGTAGTGGGTATTCAGCAACATCTTCACCATCAACTTGGTAGAATAGTTTACCAACCACATCGCCTTTGCTGATTGGCGCCTCTAGCTCTTTCTCAAGTACAAAGCTTGCTTTTAGGTTTTTAGCTTGGCCACGAGGTAGAGTCACGAAAGTATCTTCGTCGACACCTAGCGCAACGGTGTCCTTGCTACCCATCCAGATTTTCTCTTCCACGAAGGTCTCACCAGCTGTGTGCGGTGCTACTGTTTCGAAGAAACGGAAACCGTAGCTAAGAAGCTTTTTGCTTTCTGTTTTACGAGCGTTCGCATTCTTAGTACCCATTACAACCGCAACTAGGCGCATTTTACCTTCTGTTGCTGAGCTTACTAGGCTGTAACCTGCGTTGCTTGTATGGCCAGTTTTGATGCCGTCAACGTTCATGCTCTTATCCCATAACAGACCGTTACGGTTGTATTGGGTGATGCCGTTGTAAGTGAATTTTTTCTCTGAGTAGATACGGTACTCATCAGGAACATCGCGAATTAGCGCCTGACCAAGTAGCGCCATATCGTAAGGCGTTGAGTATAGGTTCGGGTTGTCTAGACCGTGCACGTTAGCAAAGTGCGTGTCTTTCATGCCGATAGAGCTTGCCCAAGCGTTCATTAGGTCAACGAATGCATCTTCAGAGCCAGCAATATGTTCAGCCATTGCAACACAAGCATCGTTACCTGATTGAATGATGATACCGCGGTTCAGCTCTTCAACTTTTACCGTTGTGCCAACTTCAACGAACATCTTAGATGAATCTGGGAAGTTTTTAGCCCAAGCATTTTCACTGATTACAACATCGTCGTTTAGGTTGATGTTGCCACGATCAAGCTCTTGGCCGATCACGTAGCTCGTCATCATCTTGGTTAAACTTGCTGGAGAAAGTTGAGTATTCATCTCTTTCTCTGCTAGTACTTTGCCTGAATGGTAATCCATCAGAACAAAACCTTTAGCGGCGATTTGAGGTGCATCAGGAACAACAATAGGAGCGGCGAATGACGATGTAGCTATCGTTGCAGAAAGCGCAACAGAAGTAGCAAAAATCGATTTAACAAGTTTATTAGATTTAATCATTTTGAATGCAATTATTTGGTGAACTATTCATATATTAACAGAATCACTCTGTCACACCAGAGCGCTGATTACCAGAAGTAACTGTTAGATTAATTAGCGAGTTAGGGTGTGTTTTTTTATATAAGCTGACGGGTAACCCATTAGCTTAACTTGTTCTAATTTCTCTTGAGTCAGAGCATAGTCATGAAATGGCCCAAGCATCAGACGGTAGTTGCCATCATTTGGCTGCAAGAACGTTGCTACTTCTAGCTTTTCGCTTAGATCTTTGGCCAACTTTTCTGTTCTATCTTCATGCGGAGATGTGGCAACTTGAATAATAAATTGCGGCAAAGCGGCCTTTTTCTTAGCGTCGGTTGGCATAGCTACAGTAATGACTTCTATCTCAACATTTGCAGTGCCGGTTCTTAATACATCGAGCTTGTAAGCGGCCGCATAACTAAGGTCAATGATTCGGCCTTCATGGAATGGGCCGCGGTCATTGATACGAACAATCGTGGTTTTGTCGTTGTCAGTATTAGTCACTTTTACATAGCTTGGAATTGGTAATGTTTTGTGCGCTGCAGACATCGAATACATGTCGTAAATCTCGCCATTTGAGGTTAAATGGCCATGAAATTTCTTACCGTACCAAGACGCTTTTCCTTTCTCGGTAAATCCTTCCGTCTCTTTGACGATTTTGTAGTCTTCACCGCGCAGTGTGTAGTTATTGTTACCACCTAAACTGTAGGGTTCATACTGAGGATGAGCATCCTCTAAATGCTCTACCGAGATAGGCGCGTCTGGCGCAATATCGGAATCAATATCGTAGCGACCTGTTGGTTTCTGTGAAGAACAGCCATTGATTAAAATTGCTAGCCCAACAATAGAGAGGATTTTTTTAATTGGCAGCTCATCAACCAAGGATGCTTTTTTTGAATACGTTGTAATAGACATCGATTAGGTCGCCTTTGAGAATGCTTTTCTGTGTGTGTGGATCGACATTAAAATACCAAAACCAGCCATAAGGGTAACCATTGAAGTGCCGCCATAACTGACCAGAGGAAGAGGTACACCTACAACCGGTAGGATGCCGCTTACCATGCCAATGTTTACAAAAATATAGACGAAGAAGCTCAGTACGATACTGCCGCCCATCATTCGACCAAAGGCCGTTTGAGCTTGGCTAGCCAGTACTAAACCACGTCCAATAATGAACAGGTAGATAGCAAGCAAAAACAAAATACCGATCATGCCCCATTCTTCGGCAATAACCGCAAAAATGAAGTCAGTGTGACGCTCTGGGATGAACTCCAGTTGAGATTGAGTACCTTGCAGCCAGCCTTTTCCTGATATACCACCAGAACCTATCGCAATCTTACTCTGAATGATGTGGTAGCCCGCACCTAATGGATCTGATTCAGGATCAAAAAGGGTTCTTACACGTACTTTTTGATATTCACGCATCAAGAAGAACCACAGAATTGGTATGAACGCCCCAAGTGCTATCGCAGCACTGGCGATTATCTTCCAGCTAATACCTGCTAGGAATATTACGAAGATACCGGACGCTGCGATAAGAATAGAAGTACCTAAATCGGGTTGCTTCGCGATTAAAATCGTCGGTACAAATACCATCACTAGCGAGATCGCGAGCGTTTGGAAAGTTGGTGGTAGTGAGCGCTTACCGATAAATCGTGCCAGCATCAAAGGTACCGCCAGCTTCAATAACTCAGAGGGCTGGAATCGAATAAAGCCGAAGTTTAACCAACGTTGAGCACCCTTAGAGGCCTCACCAAAGAACAATACGCCTAATAGCAAGATGACACCGCCAGCAAACAGCAGCGGAGCTAAGGTTTCGTAGGTACGTGGTGAGATTTGCGCTAAAAAGATCATTACACCCAAAGACAGAGCCATACGCATCGCTTGGCGGTCCATCATCGCAAGGCTTTGTCCGCTTGCGCTGTACATGATCAATAAGGCAAAGCCCATTAAAACCAGAATGCCGAGCAATAATGGCAGGTCGATATGTAGCCTTTCGAATAAGGCTCTATTTCGTCCAGTTGAGGGATCAAGTTTCATTATTTAATTGGCTCACTTTGATAATCTTCTGCAAGGATAATATGGTCTAAAATCCTTCTTACTACTGGGCCGCCGTTAGAAGAACCGCCACCGGCATTCTCTAGAACGATAGTCACGACGGCTTCTGGATCTTCAAAAGGCGCATAGCCAGTAAAGAGGGCGTGATCGCGCAAGTGCTCGGCGATTTCGTCCGCGTTGTACTCTTCATCTTCTTTAAGGCCGAATACTTGCGCAGTACCCGATTTACCAGCGGTTTGGTAAGACATCTTTTGGAATGAACGTCTTGCCGTACCTTTCTTACCGTGGTTAGCCAGCCTCATGCCTTCCTGAGCGATATCCCAATACTTCTTCTTAACCCCGGTTAGCGGTGGGTAAGTTTCAATGTCGGACATGATTTGTTCATCGAATGGACGGCCATTATCAATGGTTGAACGCAGTAGATGAGGTGCTGTCACTTCACCTTCATTGACTAATACAGAGGTCGCTTTCGCAATCTGCATTGGTGTTGCAGTCCAGTAGCCTTGGCCAATGCCAACAGGGATGGTGTCACCTTGATACCAAGGCACACGGTGTCTGGCCATCTTCCAATCACGAGTTGGCATATTGGCTTTGCTTTCTTCGTAGATATCGATGCCAGTATAATCACCAAAGCCGAACATCATCATCCATTTAGATATGCGATCAATCCCGAGGTCATAAGCAATTTGGTAAAAGAAGGTATCCACCGACTCTTCAATCGCTTTCTCTATATCCACGACACCGTGTCCCCAACGTAACCAGTCACGGAATGGTCTCGTTTTTGAATTTGGTATCTTCCAATAGCCTGGGTCATTGCGCGTAGTGTTTGGTGTAATAACCCCTTCTTGCAGAGCAGCAACAGCAATGAAGGGCTTGATCGTCGATGCTGGTGGATAAATACCTAGCGTGGCACGGTTAACCAAAGGGCGGTTTTTGTCTTGAAGTAGCGCGTTATAGCCTTTAGACGAGATACCATGCACGAATGCGTTTGGGTCGTAGCTTGGGCTCGATACCATGGCTAACACGCCATTGTCTTTCGGGTCGAGAACGATAGCTGAACCACGGCGGCCATCAAGTAACTTATGTACGTATAGCTGTAGCTTGATATCTAAGTTAAGTACGATATCTTTGCCCGGAACCGAAGGTACAAATTTGAGGGTACGGATCACTCGTCCGCGGCTGTTAACTTCGACTTCTTGGTAGCCTGCTGTACCGTGCAACATGTCTTCGTAATAACGCTCAATACCCAACTTACCGATATCACGAGTAGCTTGGTAATTGGCGTCCTTTTCTTCTCGCATCAGGCGCTGCATATCACGATCATTGATGCGCGATACATAGCCAATTACGTGAGTGAGCACATCGCCATACGGGTAGAAACGCTTCAACGTCCCCGTAACCTCAACGCCTGGGAATTTATGTTGGTTTACAGAGAAGACGGCAACTTGTTCTTCAGACAGTTGATTAAGAATCGGTACCGATTTAAAGCGTCGTGAATTACGACGATCACGATTAAAGCGCTCGATACGCTCTGGCGGGATCTCAATTAATGCTTGCAGACGAGCAAGCGTGTCATCCATATCTTTGATTTTTTCGGGTATGATTTCTAGATTGAAAACAGGACGGTTTTCGGCAAGAAGTACACCGTTGCGATCGTAAATCAAACCACGGTTAGGGGCGATCGGAACGACCTTGATACGGTTGTCGTTAGAACGAGTTTTATAATCTTGGTATTGATTGACCTGAATGTTGTACAGGTTAACAACCAACATCGACATCATGACTATGATCCCCGCAAACGCAACAAAAGCACGGCTAGTAAATAGTCGTGCTTCTGCTTTGTAATCACGGATTTGGCTACGTTTACGTAACATTAACGCTTATTCTCGATGATAAGGGTGGTTAGCAGTGATGCTCCAAGCTCGATACAAGCTTTCAGCCATGATAACGCGTACTAATGGGTGAGGGAGAGTAAGCGCAGACAGAGACCAACTTTGGTCCGCGGCCGCTTTACATGCAGGTGCTAGTCCTTCAGGCCCGCCAATCAGGATAGAAACATCACGTCCATCCAGCTTCCAACTTTCTAATTGCTCAGCAAGTTGAGGGGTATCCCACTTTCTACCTGGGATATCGAGCGTGACAATACGGTTGCCTTTTGGAACTGCAGCCAGCATCGCTTCGCCTTCTTTTTGAAGAATGCGTGCAATGTCAGCATTTTTACCGCGCTTTCCTGCAGTAATTTCAATGAGCTCTAATGGCATATCGTGAGGGAAGCGGCGTTTGTATTCTTGAAACCCTTCTTCAACCCACTTTGGCATTTTTGTGCCAACTGCGATTAACTGGATCTTCAAAGCTTAGCCCCAAAGTTTTTCTAGTTGGTACAGCTCACGATGCTCTTCTTGCATAACGTGAAGCATGCTTGTGCCCATATCTAGAACAACCCATTCACCTTCTTGCTGACCGTCCATACCTAGAGGTTGCATACCCGCTTTACGTACTTCATCAGCAACATGTTGTGCAATAGAAGCAACATGGCGTTTAGAGGTACCAGTACAAACAATCATGTAATCAGTCACACTTGATTTGCCTTCTACATCGATAGTTACAATCGATTCTGCTTTCATGTCGTCGGCTTTGTCTGCAAGAAAATCTTTTAGTTCTTCACGTAACACTGGGTGTTCCTTTAATCTGAATTTAGCTTTGTTTAGGGCTTGTTGGCCCTAGAATATAACACGCTTTTATGCGTGGAATGGTATTGAAGCTGAAGGGATACAAAACTCTACGCTTAATTGATGAATTAGTGGCCATGGCGACTGCTCATATTGAGTTTTTGTCATCAATTCAGCTTGAGTGAGCAACGCGAACAAAGAGTGTAATCGAGAAATCGAAACTCTTGTTAGCGCGGCGTTATAAAGCGGCTTTTTCGATTGCCAGATGCGGTGTTTATCGAAGACCTGGCCAATCGGCATCTGTTTCATTTGTTGCTGCATCTGCAATAGCAGGGCAAGCTCACGTTGTATGCTACGCAGCAGAATAACAGGTTCAACCCCTTCCGCTTCTAGCTGCCTTAGAATTCGTTGAGCTCGATTGCCTTTACCTGCCAGTAATGCATCACTCCAATGGAACGGTGTAAAATGGTTGTGGCGACTCAGCGATTCTTCTAAGCGTACTAAAGTGAGCTTTCCATCTGGGTATTGTAGCGCCAGTTTCTCTAGGCTCTGAGTCAATGCAAAAAGGTTGCCTTCGTGCCATTGCGCCAGCATTTGAATCGCTTCAGGATCTGGTGATAAACCGATTTGGCGACAGCGTGCTTGGACAAATTGAGGCAATCGGCTGACATCTGGAGTTAAACAGCTGACCCAATGCCCTTGGCTCGAAAGTGCCTTGAACCATTTAGCGTTTTCTTGAGCTTTGGTCAGTTTAGTGCCAACAAGAATTAGCAAGATATCGCTGTGGATGTGCTCAGATATGGCAAGCAATTCTTTTGCTATCGCCGCATTCACACCCGACTCCGGAAGCTCAAGTTCAATGACTTGACGGCTAGAGAATAGACTGAGTGCTTGAGTGCAATCGTAAACTTCATTCCAATCGAGACTGTTATCGATCGCAAAGCGGTGACGTTCTTCGAAACCTTGTTGCTTAGCCGCTTTCAGGAGCGCTTCTCGGCTTTCTTGTAACAGCAGGGGTTCGTTACCAAAAATCAGATAAACATTGTTCAGCTGTTTAGACAGTTGCTCCGATAGACGATCGGCAAAAATACGCATCAAATAAACCTATTATTCAGCAGATTCGCTGAGCTCTGGCTGTTCTTCTGAGCCTGGAGCAACTTCAACGTCTTCAACTTCAATATTTTTGATGTTGTACTGTTTCTCGAGCTCTTTTACTTGAACATTCTCTAAAGCTTCTAGGTCCATACTACCTGCCGCAATAGTCGCTTTAAGGCGAGCCATCTGACGAAGGATCTGACTTGTTGCTAGCTTACGCATCTCATCTTCGATCATGTCGCGCTCAACCGATTTCGCAAGTGCAGTCAACGGGTTATCTAGGTAGCTACGGGTAACGCTAGTCGAGAACGTTTTTGAACCAATTTCAGGAATAGTCACGCGATAAGAAGAGCGGAATGTTAGTTCTTTTTCTGCTGCACGAGTATTTTGATAAAGAGACAGAGTTCGCTCGCCTACGCTTTCGCTAATGATATGCAGGTTAGGAGTGTTCTGCGCAGGTGGCACAATCTCTACATCGTTCATGCGCAGCTGGCCTTTCATCATACGTGTAAACGTGCTGTATTGGTCGTAACTGGTCACAGAGATCTTGTTAAGTTCTTCTGGCACTGAGTAATCACCACGCAAGTGAAAACCACAGGCACTCAATAGGCTAACGGTTAGAACAACAATAGTAACTTTCAATGAAGATAGTGAAATCAGGCGCATTATTTGATGGCTCTCATGAAGGTAGAATACTTATTTAAATACTTTAGTTTGTTGGCGTGGGGTTAGTCACTGAAAGTAAAGCGTTTAAATAAGTAGACAGGGCAATTTAATTACCCTGTCTAGAGACTGCTAAAAACGAAATAAGTTCGTTACAACAGTTATATGTGCAGACTAAGACCAATTAGTCAGTTTTAGCCTGCAGCTAATGTTAGTTAGCTACGATGTTTAGAAGCTTGCCAGGTACGAAGATAACCTTACGGATCGTTAGGCCATCTAGGAACTTCTTAGCGTTCTCATCGTTTAGACCAAGTTCACGAACTTGCTCTTCGGTCGCATCAGCAGCAACAGTCAGTTTCGCACGTAGCTTACCGTTGATCATTACAACGATAGTCTTCTCGTCTTCAACTAGCGCTTTCTCATCGAAAGTTGGCCATGTTGCTGAGTCTACGTTTGATTCACCCAGTGCAATCCACATTTCGTAAGAGATGTGTGGAGTCATTGGGTAAAGCATGCGAACAACAGCTTTTAGTGCTTCATCAAGGATTGCACGATCTTGTACAGACTCTTGAGGTGCTTTCGCTAGTTTGTTCATCAGTTCCATGATTGCAGCGATTGCGGTGTTGAACGTTTGGCGACGGCCGATATCGTCCGTCACTTTCGCGATAGTCTTGTGGATATCACGACGAAGTGCTTTTTGGTCACCAGACAGAGCAGAAGCATCAACAGATTCAGCAGCACCCTTAGAAGAGTGAGCGTGAACCAGTTTCCAAACACGCTTAAGGAAGCGGTTTGCGCCTTCAACGCCAGATTCTTGCCACTCAAGTGTCATGTCTGCAGGAGAAGCAAACATCATGAATAGACGTACTGTGTCAGCACCGTACTTGTCTACCATCTCTTGTGGGTCGATACCGTTATTTTTCGACTTAGACATCTTGATCATGCCTGAGTGTTCAACTTCGCGGCCTTGGTTGTCGACAGCTTTTTCGATACGGCCTTTACCGTCACGATCGATAGTCACGTCAGTAGGAGCAATCCACTCTTTCGTGCCTTTTTCATTCGTGTGGAAGAACGCGTCAGCTAGAACCATACCTTGACATAGTAGTTGCTTGAATGGTTCGTCAGACGTTACGTAACCTGCATCACGTAGCAATTTATGGAAGAAACGAGAGTACAATAGGTGCATACAAGCGTGCTCGATACCACCGATGTACTGGTCTACTGGTAGCCAGTAGTTTGCTTTTTCTGGATCTAGGATATCGTCAGCTTGTGGTGAACAGTAACGAGCGTAGTACCAAGAAGATTCCATGAACGTATCGAATGTATCTGTCTCACGTAGAGCAGGTTCGCCGTTGAATGTTGTCTCAGCCCAAGACTTGTCTGCCTTGATTGGGCTAGTCACACCATCCATTACCACGTCTTCTGGAAGAATTACTGGTAGCTGGTCTGCTGGTACTGGGTGAACTTCACCGTCTTCAGTGGTTACCATTGGGATTGGTGCACCCCAGTAACGTTGACGAGAAACGCCCCAGTCACGTAGACGGAAGTTTACTGTTTTCTTACCTTTGCCTTCAGATTCAAGTTTCGCCGCGATTGCATCGAATGCTTCTTGGAAAGCAAGACCATCGAATTCACCAGAATCGAACAATACACCTTTCTCTGTGTAAGCCGCTTCAGAAACGTCTAGCTCAGAACCGTCTTCTGGCTTGATTACTGGGATAATGTCGATGCCGTACTTAGTTGCGAATTCGTAGTCACGTTGATCGTGAGCAGGAACCGCCATTACCGCACCTGTGCCGTAATCCATAAGAACGAAGTTTGCTACGTATACAGGAACAACACGACCGTTAAGAGGGTGGATAGCCGTTAGACCAGTATCCATACCTTTCTTTTCCATCGTCGCTAATTCAGCTTCAGCAACTTTAGTGTTACGACACTCTTCAACGAACGCAGCAAGCTCAGGATTGTTTTGAGATGCTTTCTCTGCAAGTGGGTGACCTGCAGCGATACCAACGTAAGAAACACCCATTAGCGTGTCTGGACGAGTTGTGTAAACTTCCAGTGGCGCTTCTTCACCGTTAACAGCGAAAGATAGCTCAACACCTTCAGAGCGGCCGATCCAGTTGCGCTGCATGGTCTTAACCATTTCAGGCCAGCCTTCAAGGTTGTCTAGATCGTCTAGTAGCTCTTGAGCGTACTCAGTGATCTTAATGAACCACTGTGGGATTTTCTTTTGTTCTACTGGAGTGTCACAACGCCAGCAGCAACCGTCTTCTACTTGCTCGTTTGCAAGTACAGTTTGGTCGTTCGGACACCAGTTAACAGAAGAAGTCTTCTTGTAAACTAGGCCTTTTTCGTAAAGCTTAGTGAAGAACTCTTGCTCCCAACGGTAGTACTCAGGCGTACACGTTGCGAATTCACGGTTCCAGTCGTAACCAAAGCCTAAAAGCTTAAGCTGGTTTTTCATGTACTCGATGTTTTCGTAAGTCCATGGTGCAGGCGCTGTGTTGTTCTTAACAGCTGCGTTTTCTGCAGGTAGGCCGAATGCATCCCAACCGATTGGCTGCATTACGTTTTTGCCTTGTAGACGTTGGAAACGAGATACCACATCACCGATGGTGTAGTTACGCACGTGACCCATGTGCAGTCGGCCACTTGGGTACGGGAACATAGAAAGACAGTAGAATTTTTCTTTGTTTGGGTCTTCACTTACAACGAAAGTCTCGCTGTCATCCCAGTGTTGTTGAACCTTTTGTTCAATCTCTTGCGGGTTATATTGTTCTTGCATCGATGGTATCCGGTTATCTTGGAATTTGTGAGTTCGGTTAGAACAGAATCTTACAGATCGTCATAGAATACCTAAAGGAGCCTAGTACAACAATAGTTATACCCTTCATACTTGCAGTTGCTGCCTAGTAGATGGCGTAATTTTCACTGAATTTCGCAGGGCAACTATACTTAAGAGTATGAATTGCATTTGTTTGTGAGCGGGAGTGTATTGTGGCACATTCGTTTGCACGCGTAAAAGTTGGTTATCTTAAGGAGGTTGTTATGCCGAAGAAAAAAGCACTCTATGAAGAAGTGGTTGAAGAGGTCATTGAAACGCTGAAGCATAGTCCTGAAGAGCTCAACAACAAAATCGAAACGTCAGGTAAGTTTGCGAAAGCTGCCAATGACATGACCAAAGACGAACTATCGCTGATTTCAGCTTATGTGAAATCGGACTTAAAAGAATTCTCTGAAAGTTATGAAGAGAGTAAAAGCGGCCCGTTCTACTTGATGATTGCTGATTCTATTTGGCAGGGGCTTTTGGATATTACTGATCGCACCAAAGTGGAGTGGGTTGAGCTGTTCCAAGATTTAGAGCATCAGGGGTTGTATCAAGCGGATGAGGTTATTGGGTTGGGTACCCTGGTCTGTGATGAGTGTGGCCATCAAACTGAGTACAACCACCCAACTACGATCATTCCGTGTATTAAATGTGGTTCGAAAGGATTTAGCCGCAAAGCGTTGAAGCCTTAGAATACCGACTTATAGCGTCACCAATTCAAAATCGTAGCAATAAAAAAGGGTTGACCGTAATTGGTCAACCCTCAAACACTTATTCTCGAATCTAGTCTTTTCTTCTTACCAGCCAACCAATCACTAAGCTCAACAAAGCCCAGATATACAGCGGCCAAGTACCGACCACGTGATAAGGGGTTTGACCATCTGTGGAAACAAGCTCAGCTTTCAATACCGCGGTTTCAAATTGCGGGATTTGCTTGATGATCTTGCCTTTATGATCCGTTACTGCCGTTACGCCATTGTTGGTCGAGCGAATAACTGGCTTACCGAGCTCCAGAGCACGCATTTGTGCGATTTCCATATGTTGCAATGGCCCAATTGAACGGCCGAACCATGCATCGTTAGAGAGCGTTAAGATAAAGTCCGTTTCATCGGTGACATTCTGTCTAACTTGATCATTAAAGATGATCTCATAGCAAAGCGCTGGTGCAAGGTGACGACCATTAGCAACGATGTTTGGTTGAACGTAATCGCCACGGCTAAACGATGACATTGGCAAGTTAAAGAACGGTGCTAACGGGCGCAGGATCTCTTCGAACGGTACAAACTCACCAAATGGCAATAGGTGGTGTTTGTGGTAGCGTTCGTTTGGATCGTAGCTGTACTCGCCGTATGGATTTACTCCAAGTGATAAAATGCTGTTGTAGTACTTCTTATCTTCAGACTGATTCAATACACCCGTGATGATCGAGCTGTTGTTCATCTTGGCTGCGCTGTCTAAGTTACGTAGAAAAGAAGGGATCTCTACCTCAAATGCAGGAATAGCCGCTTCAGGCCAGATGATGATATCCGCATCCCAGTTTTCTCTGCTCAGATCGGTGTATTTCATCATAGTCGGCCAGCGATGACTTGGTAGCCATTTACTGTCTTGGTCGACGTTGCCTTGAATTAATACCACTGACGTTGTTTTGTCAGGGTTCGGCGTCACCCAGTCGATATTGCGAAGGCCAAAACCGGTGCTAAATACAACAGCAGGGATGACAGCGACACTCCATGCTTTGTTGATGATCGTATAAGCGAGCGCAGAAGCTGAGACGATAATTGCAAGAGTCACTAGCTCTACACCACCAATCGGTGCGAAAGAGCCAAACGGAGAGTCGATTTGGCTGTAACCTAGCCATAACCACGGGAATCCCGTCATTACCCAGCCACGTAACCAATCACAGATGAGCCACAACGCGGGTGCTGCTAGGAAAAAACGACTTAGGTTGTTAGCAGGGAAGAACTTGTTCAAACTCCAAGTAAAAAGCCCTGAGTAAACGGCTAGATAGCCCACAAGTAGTGCCATCAAGAATAAGTTGGCTGCCAGTGGCATTCCACCAAAGCCATCAATACTGACGTATACCCAACTAATCCCCGTTGTGAATTGGCCTAAACCCCATGCGTAACCTATCCAAAGTGCACTTTTAGGAGAGCGATTATGGATCAGTAGCAGCAACAAAGCTGGGCTGAGAATAGCAAGAGGCCATATTGAGTATGGAGCGAATGAAAGGGTTGTTATAGCGCCAACAAAAACGGCCGCAAGCGGCCGTAATAGGCGATGAATAAAAGTCTTAGTCATCTAATTTCTGTCATCTCTTTAGAGAGAAGTTGTTATTCTTCGATAGTCGGAAGAGGCTGTTCATCAGGAATGGTTACCTGTAGCTGAATCACACGACGGTTATCTGCAGACGTAATTTTGAAATGGTAGTTTTCGATTTCTACAATTTCGCCACGAACTGGCAGGTGACCGAGTGCTGTCATCACCATACCGCCCACTGTATCTACTTCATCATCACTAAAGGCCGTGTTAAACGTGTCGTTGAACTCTTCAATAGTAGTTAAAGCTTTAACAGAGAAAGTATGCTTACTCAGCTTACGAATATCTAACTCTTCTTCATCGTCGAACTCGTCTTCAATTTCACCAACGATTTCTTCGAGGATATCTTCAATGGTTACTAGGCCAGAGACACCGCCAAACTCATCGACAACGATAGACATGTGGTAACGCTCTTCTTGGAATTCCTTGAGTAGGCGATCAACACGCTTACTTTCAGGAACAACAACTACAGGGCGAATCACTTGTTCGATGTCAAATGGAGCACTGTCTGAACCCAAGTACTTAAGTAGGTCCTTCGCTAATAGAATGCCTTCAACATGGTCTTTATCTTCACTGATCACTGGGTAGCGAGAGTGTTGAGCATCAGTAATAAGCGCAATCAATGTATCTAAGTCATCGGTGCGTTCAACTGTAACCATTTGAGAGCGAGGCAGCATGATATCGCGTACTCGCATCTCTGAAATTTCCATAACACCTTCGAGCATGTCGCGTGTGTCGTGGTCAATTAGGTCATTAATTTCTGAGTCGCGGATTACATCTACGAGCTCTTGGCGGTCTTTTACCTCGCCTTGAAATAGTTGGCCTAGGCGTTCAAAGAAGGACTTTCTACTCGGACCTTCAGATTTTTTACTTCCCTCAGAAGTGGGGGGGTTACCTTCGTTCATGATTTCTCAAAAAATAACGCTATCAGAAGTGTGATAGCACACATCACAACTCAGATTCCTGAAAATAGCAGGTTCGATGAGTCGTTGTTTCTCTGCAAACTACTTACCTAGAATCAATTTACTTTTCTAGAATATAAGGGTCTTCAAACCCCATAGCTTGCATGATTTCTGTCTCGAGTGACTCCATCTCTTCAGCTTCATCATCTTCGATATGATCATAACCTAGCAGATGCAGACTGCCATGTACAACCATATGAGCCCAGTGTGCTAGCAGAGGCTTATTTTGCTCTACTGCTTCTTTTTCGACAACTTGGCGGCAAATAATGAGGTCGCCCAGAAGATCTAATTCGATCCCTGGAGGAGCTTCGAATGGAAAAGACAGCACGTTAGTTGGCTTATCTTTACCACGGTATTCATGATTGAGCTGGTGGCTTTCTTCCGTATCAACGATACGAACCGTCAACTCGGCGTTCTCTTGAAACTGAGGAATTGTCTTGTCTAACCAAAGCTGAATATCTTGCTCGGTTGGAAGACCTTGCTCATTTTCGACCGCAATTTGCAGGTCTAGTTCAATAGACATCTATTTATCACCTTGTTCTGTAATCTCAGAACTATTTTGTGTTGCTAATTGTGTCGTAACTGTTTGCTGAGCCTCAAGAAGTTTGGCTTCGCGTTCTTCACGTTTACGCTTCTCAAACTCTTTACGCTCTTTCTGGTCTTTTGCTTCCCATTTCTCGTAGGCGTTAACGATACGAGCAACAACAGGGTGACGAACGACGTCTTCAGACATGAAGAAGTTAAAGCTGATGTCATCGACTTCACTCAGCACTTCAGTTGCATGACGTAGACCAGACTTCGCGCCACGAGGTAAATCGATTTGTGTAATGTCACCTGTGATAACTGCACGTGAGTTAAAACCGATACGGGTTAAGAACATTTTCATCTGTTCTACCGTGGTGTTTTGGCTCTCATCCAGAATGATAAATGCATCATTCAGAGTACGGCCACGCATGTAAGCCAGTGGAGCGACTTCAATCACGTTACGCTCAATCAGCTTTTCAACACGTTCAAAACCGAGCATCTCAAAAAGTGCATCGTAAAGTGGACGTAAATATGGGTCGACTTTCTGGCTCAAATCACCAGGAAGGAAACCTAACTTCTCACCCGCTTCAACAGCAGGACGAGTCAGTAGAATACGGCGAACCTCTTGGCGTTCGAGTGCATCGACAGCCGCCGCAACCGCTAGGTACGTTTTACCTGTACCTGCAGGGCCAATACCAAAAGTGATGTCATGGGTGACCATGTTCATTAGGTATTGTGCTTGGTTCGGAGTACGTGGCTTAATCACGCCTTTTTTAGTCTTAATTGTGACTTCTTTGCCGTAGTCAATTTCAGACTCGACGTGTTGCTCCAAAATACCAGACTCAGTGACCGCTAAGTGCACTTGCTCTGGTTCAATATCGATAATGTTGCCTTTAACTGGAGCCGTTTCAACATAGAGGTGTTTGATGATGTCTAAAGCAGCGGCTGTTGTGTGAGGCTTACCAACGATAGTGAAGAAGTTGCTTCGGTAATTTATCTCAACGCCAAGACGACGCTCAAGGTGCTTGATGTTGTCGTCGAATGGTCCGCATAAGCTCGCCAAGCGCTTATTGTCGGCTGGCTCTAGATTTATCTCTAAGGTAACGATTTTATTGCTCAAATTAGCCTCTCATTTTGTGCCACTCGCTCTTAAATAAAACAAAGAGCAAAAAGCCCGATTTAGACCGGGCTTCTGATGGTGATATCCCTATTTCTAAGATGGTCACTTAGTTAGGTAATTTCAAGCTTTGTGTTTGCGCTTTGTGCTCAAACAGTTGTATTGCCTATGGCGTAAATGTCGCTACACCTAGCTCGTCTTCGCGTTTTGTATTCGCCATCATTTGAGTCGGCGAGATCACGCTGCGAAGATCCATGTCTTTCTCAGTACGTACTACTTCACCACGGAGTGAGTTAGCAAATACTTCTGTGATTTTCACATCTACGAACTGGCCGATAAGGTCAGCAGAACCTTCAAAGTTCACTACGCGGCTGTTTTCAGTACGAGCACGAAGTTCCATTAGGTTCTTCTTCGATGGACCTTCAACCAATACGCGTTGCTCTGTACCAAGCATTAGGCGAGAGTAGCGCATTGCTTGTGTGTTCACGGTTTGCTGTAGTTCGTATAGACGATCTTTCTTCTCTTGCTCTGGCACGTCACATGGGTAATCCGCAGCAGGCGTACCCGGGCGAGGAGAGAAGATAAAGCTGAAGCTCATATCGAAATCAACGTCTTTGATCAGTTTCATCGTGTCTTGGAAATCTTGGTTCGATTCGCCAGGGAAACCAACGATAAAGTCAGAGCTGATTTGAATGTCTGGACGCGCTTTACGTAGCTTACGAATAATCGACTTGTACTCGATTGCTGTGTGAGGACGCTTCATCATAGTAAGAATACGGTCACTACCACTTTGTACTGGCAGGTGAAGGAAGCTCACTAGCTCTGGTGTGTCTTCGTAAACTGCGATGATGTCATCACCAAACTCAAGCGGGTGGCTTGTTGTGAAACGAATACGGTCGATACCATCGATAGAAGCCACAAGGCGAAGCAGTTCTGCGAATGAACAGATATCACCTTCGTGAGTTGGACCACGGTACGCGTTTACGTTTTGACCCAGCAGGTTAACTTCACGTACACCTTGCTCTGCAAGTTGAGCTACTTCGAACAGTACATCGTCCATTGGGCGGCTAACTTCTTCACCACGCGTGTAAGGTACAACGCAGTAAGTACAGTATTTAGAACAGCCTTCCATGATAGAAACGAATGCCGTTGCACCTTCAGCGCGTGGTTCAGGCAGGCTATCGAACTTTTCGATCTCAGGGAAAGAGATGTCCATCACTGGCGCGTCATTAGATAGAGAAGATTTAATCATCTCAGGAAGACGGTGCAGTGTTTGAGGGCCAAAGATAACGTCTACGTATGGTGCACGTTGACGAATGTGATCGCCTTCTTGAGTCGCTACACAGCCACCCACACCGATCACCACGCCTTCTTTCTTATCTTTTAGCGTTTTCCAACGACCAAGCTGGTGGAATACTTTCTCTTGCGCTTTTTCGCGGATAGAACAAGTATTCAGTAGTAGTACATCTGCTTCCTCAGGTACTTCAGTTAGCTCATAGCCATTAGCAGCGTTAAGCAGGTCGGCCATTTTTGATGAATCGTATTCGTTCATCTGACAGCCCCAAGTTTTAATTAGCAGTTTCTTACTCATTTTTTGTTCGCTCGATCGTTAGTTTAATTTAAGGGAGCAAATCGCCCAGTATTCATCTGCGAGAACCATTTGTCACAAATAGGTATTCATTTTATGACTGGCTCTAGCAGCAAGCGGCGTATTGTACTGGTTTCAAAACCGACTGACTAGTAGTCTGATAAAATCTCTTATGTAGTGGTTTTTATTATCGTTAACGCTAGACACAGCAAGGGATAACCCTTTTTTCAAATAAGGTTTTTGGTTACAAGTTAGTTATGAAAAAGTACAATCAAAATCAGTCAAAGAATCAAACTGATAAGTACAAAATATGAACAGTTACGATATTGTGGTCGTCGGCGGCGGCATGGTTGGTGCGGCAACAGCGATTGGTTTTGCAAAGCAAGGTCTGAGTGTTGCCGTGATCGAAGGGTTTGCGCCTCAAGCTTTTGATGAGTCGCAAACGATGGATATTCGTGTTTCCGCTATTTCTCAAACATCGGTCGATTTACTTGAAGATCTTGGCGCATGGCAACACATAGAAGCGATGCGAGTATGCTCTTATAAGCGCTTAGAGACGTGGGAACACCCAGAATGTCGTACTCGGTTTGATGCCGCGTCACTAGATTTGCCTCGTTTAGGCTACATTGTTGAAAACCGACTCATTCAATTGGGTTTATGGTCTCAGTTTGATGCTTATGACAATTTAGAACTGTTGTGCCCTGAAAAATTGGATTCTATTGAGTTTGGCGAAACTAATATCGTTAAGCTTCAATCTGGTGCTGAGTTATCGGCTAAATGGGTGATTGGTGCTGATGGCGCTAACTCCGCGGTTAGACAGCAAGCTGGCATTGGTATTACGGCTTGGGATTACCGACAGCACTGCATGCTTATCAATGTGGAAACTGAGCTCCCTCAACAAGATATTACTTGGCAACAATTTCTACCAAGTGGCCCGCGTTCGTTTCTTCCTCTGTGTTCTGTCGTTTCAGAAGGGAAAGAAGTCGGGCAGGGTTCATTGGTTTGGTATGACTCGCCATCTCGCATCAAGCAACTGTCGGCAATGAGCCCAGACAAGCTACGCAATGAAGTACTTGCTAACTTTCCTGCGGAACTGGGAGGCATCAAAGTCCTCAACTCTGGTTCGTTCCCCCTTACTCGACGTCATGCGCAATCTTACGCTAAGAACAACTGCATTCTGGTTGGCGACTCGGCCCACACGATCAACCCATTAGCAGGGCAGGGCGTAAACTTGGGTTTTAAAGATGTTGCCGCTTTATTGGATGTGACCAAAGAGAAAGGTGAGCTGAATCAATCTGTCGCAAGGCGTTATGAGGTGATGAGAAGAGGTGACAACCTAGTGATGCAAAGCGGTATGGATTTCTTCTATAAAACATTCAGTAATGATATTGGCCCACTGAAATTTGTGCGTAATGCTGCGCTTAAGCTTGCAGAGAACTCAGGGCCGATTAAAACTCAAGTATTGAAATACGCCTTGGGTCTTTAATTGAGCGTTTCAGGCTGCTTATAAAGAGAAGGAGAGCGAATGCTCTCCTTTTTTGTACCCGATGATCACTATCGCTGTTGCGTCACACAAACAGGCGCATCTAGCTCCAACGAGTAGCCTGTGTAGACCAGAGAACCATCCTCAATATTTCGTTTGAATGACGTGATGTTATTGGAGTGCTGGTTTGCGGCGATAAGCCATTGCCCGCAGTCGGTAATATGAAAATCACGAGGAAAATTACCTTCAGTACTATAGCTATCAATAAAAATAGGCATTTTGGTGGTCGGTTCGATTTTGAAGCTACTGATCCTTGATTGGTGTCTACAAGACACATAAAGGAATTGTTCATCCGGTGATAGTTTGATTGCTGCCGTTGCTTCGCCTTTCTCAGTATTGGGAAGAGTATCCATTTCCTCCACAATGCTCCAGACACCTAAAACCTTTTCTAACATAAGTATCGTTTCAGATAACTCACAGATCACATAGGCCTTATCTTCTGCCTTATTGAAGATTAAATGACGAGGTCCATTACCAACTGGAGCTTTTATGGATTGCATTGGTTCGTCTAGAAACTCTTCCTGTTCTTCATCAAAGCAGTAAAAGTTGATTCTATCGGCGCCAAGATCGACGGTGACAAATTGTGGTGAGTTTTGTAAGAACAGACACTGATGAGCATGTGGCCCTGTTTGTCGTTCTTTGTTTGGACCAGAACCGACCATTTTGATTGTTTTGAGTCGTTTATCGATATTGCCGTTGATACTTAAACTAAAGATATCGAATGTGCCTGATGAGTATTGCGACGTAATAGCAAACTTATGGCTAGGATCTATGGTGATATGACAAGGATGATCGCCAGAGATAGCCCCTGAGTTACTAGCGGTCTTTGAGCTAGCATTCGCGATATGAATCAACTGTGGCTGTTTGGGTTGGTCAACTTCAGAAGCCGTGTAGATGCCGAGTTGTGTCGCTACGACAAAAGATGGATTGGTACATTCAGCAACGAGTTCTAACGGTGATAGCTTTCCGTTATCTAAATCTAATTGAGTCTGATACACGCCTTGGCTTTTACTGGGAGTATCTGTGTAGCAACCAATCGTTAAAGGCAGGGTTTTCATAGGGCAGTCATACTCAATTAGAAAATGGAGCAGATATTGTCTTATAAAAAAGTTATGAAGTGATTAGGTAAGAGAAAATACTTGGTGACCTAGATAGCAGATTTACATATTCCAGATAAAACAAAACCCAGCTAAAAAGCTGGGTTTCATTCAATGATGGTGCGGTCGGAGAGACTTGAACTCTCACACCTCTCGGCGCCAGAACCTAAATCTGGTGCGTCTACCAATTCCGCCACGACCGCAGCAAATCTTTATAGTCATACTGAATATTGGTGATTCAATATAACGTTGTAATAGTGGCTGGGCTACCTGGATTCGAACCAGGGAATGCCGGCATCAAAAGCCGGTGCCTTACCGCTTGGCGATAGCCCAACAATGAATGGTCATCTACTAAAAGAAACGCATTCTAAATAATGGTGCGGTCGGAGAGACTTGAACTCTCACACCTCTCGGCGCCAGAACCTAAATCTGGTGCGTCTACCAATTCCGCCACGACCGCAGCAAATCTTTATAGTCATATCGAATATNCTATTTGTTCTCTAATGAAAGAGAAATAATGGTGCGGTCGGAGAGACTTGAACTCTCACACCTCTCGGCGCCAGAACCTAAATCTGGTGCGTCTACCAATTCCGCCACGACCGCAGCAAAGCTTTTACTCTAGCGAAGAGTATAGTTAAGAAGACTTATGGTTTGTCTAAGTAACGTTGTATGTGGCTGGGCTACCTGGATTCGAACCAGGGAATGCCGGCATCAAAAGCCGGTGCCTTACCGCTTGGCGATAGCCCAACAATGAATGGTCATCTAMTRAAAGAAACGCATTCTAAATAATGGTGCGGTCGGAGAGACTTGAACTCTCACACCTCTCGGCGCCAGAACCTAAATCTGGTGCGTCTACCAATTCCGCCACGACCGCAGCAAATCTTTATAGTCATATCGAATATTGGTGATTCAATAAGACGYTGTATAARTGGTGGCTACTGCGGGATTTGAACCTGCGACCCCATCATTATGAGTGATGTGCTCTAACCAACTGAGCTAAGTAGCCRATAATAAATCTAATAGATTCACTATTTGTTCTCTAATGAAAGAGAAATAATGGTGCGGTCGGAGAGACTTGAACTCTCACACCTCTCGGCGCCAGAACCTAAATCTGGTGCGTCTACCAATTCCGCCACGACCGCAGCAAAGCTTTTACTCTAGCGAAGAGTATAGTTAANCTATTTGTTCTCTAATGAAAGAGAAATAATGGTGCGGTCGGAGAGACTTGAACTCTCACACCTCTCGGCGCCAGAACCTAAATCTGGTGCGTCTACCAATTCCGCCACGACCGCAGCAAAGCTTTTACTCTAGCGAAGAGTATAGTTAARAAGACTTATGGTTTGTCTAAGTAACGTTGTATGTGGCTGGGCTACCTGGATTCGAACCAGGGAATGCCGGCATCAAAAGCCGGTGCCTTACCGCTTGGCGATAGCCCAACAATGAATGGTCATCTACTAAAAGAAACACATTCTAAATAATGGTGCGGTCGGAGAGACTTGAACTCTCACACCTCTCGGCGCCAGAACCTAAATCTGGTGCGTCTACCAATTCCGCCACGACCGCAGCAAATCTTTTGGTCATACTGAATATTGGTGATTCAATACAACGTTGTCTTTTCTTTCTCGAAGAAAGAATGGTGGCTACTGCGGGATTTGAACCTGCGACCCCATCATTATGAGTGATGTGCTCTAACCAACTGAGCTAAGTAGCCATCTGAGAGCGAGACAATATAATATAATCTTGCTTTCAATGCCATTATCTTTTTAAAGATAATTACACTTTAAATTGTGGCTGGGCTACCTGGATTCGAACCAGGGAATGCCGGCATCAAAAGCCGGTGCCTTACCGCTTGGCGATAGCCCAACAATGATGTCTTAAAGACATCTCAATATGGTGCGGTCGGAGAGACTTGAACTCTCACACCTCTCGGCGCCAGAACCTAAATCTGGTGCGTCTACCAATTCCGCCACGACCGCGTTATTTCCTAAAAACTCTTTGTTACTAAAGACAAACTTTAATATCAAATAGAGTGCTTAGGAAATGGTGGCTACTGCGGGATTTGAACCTGCGACCCCATCATTATGAGTGATGTGCTCTAACCAACTGAGCTAAGTAGCCATTTCCATATTGTCGCTCATTTTGAAACGTTGCCGCTTCGCTGTGAACGGGGCGCATTATGCGGAGTTGAGTGAAACCCGTCAACTTTTTTTTTGAATAAATCGCGAATAAACATCTGTTCGGTTTCTTTTTAGGCAAAGAGGCGTATTTGTCGGCAAAAAACAGGTCAAAAAGGCGATATATATAGGAAGTTAACTTTCTGATGCAGGACTATTTCGAAAGGGTAAAAACAAAAAGGCCAGTGAATTCACTGGCCTTTTATTTGATGTTAAATCAACAATTATACGTTGAAACGGAAGTGAACAACGTCGCCATCTTTTACGATGTATTCTTTGCCTTCAAGACGCCATTTACCTGCATCTTTTGCGCCACTCTCACCGTTAAATTCGATGAAGTGATCAAAACCAACAACTTCAGCTCGGATGAAGCCTTTTTCGAAGTCAGTATGGATCTTACCAGCAGCTTGTGGCGCTGTTGCACCTACAGGAATTGTCCATGCGCGAACTTCTTTAACGCCAGCTGTGAAGTAAGTTTGAAGAGTCAGTAGTTCGTATCCAGAGCGGATCACTCGGTTAAGACCTGGTTCTTCGATACCCATGTCTGCTAGGAACTCTTCGCGATCTTCGTCATCAAGCTCAGAAAGCTCAGATTCGATAGCCGCACAAACAGCAACAACAACGTTGTTTTCTTTTTCTGCGTATTCACGAACAGCGTCTAGGTAAGGGTTGTTTTCAAAACCATCTTCAGCAACGTTTGCGATGTACATCGTTGGTTTCAGCGTTAGGAAGTTTAGGTAGCCGATTGCTGCCGCTTCTTCTTTGCCTAGTTCAACAGTACGCGCCATACCGCCTTCAGTAAGAACTGGTAGTAGCTTTTCTAGTACTGTGATTTCGAACTTAGCGTCTTTGTCGCCGCCTTTTGCTTTCTTAGCGTTACGTTGAATTGCACGTTCACAGCTGTCTAAGTCAGCCAGCGCAAGTTCAAGGTTGATCACTTCGATATCTTCGATTGGAGATACTTTGCCAGAAACGTGAACGATGTTTTCATTTTCAAAGCAGCGTACAACGTGACCGATAGCGTCAGTTTCACGGATGTTAGCTAGGAATTTGTTACCAAGACCTTCACCTTTAGATGCGCCAGCAACTAGGCCTGCGATATCTACGAATTCCATTGTTGTTGGAAGGATCTTCTGTGGATTAACAATTTTTGCTAATGCATCTAAGCGTAGATCTGGAACCGGAACGATACCTGTGTTTGGTTCGATCGTACAAAATGGAAAGTTTGCTGCTTCGATGCCTGCTTTAGTCAGTGCGTTAAACAGAGTTGACTTACCAACGTTTGGTAGACCAACGATGCCACATTTAAAACCCATGATATAAACCTTATTCTGCTTTGAACGTATGTAAGCGATTTTGTGCTTTTGGTAGGCCATCTTTTAATAAGATGTCTAGGCTGCGAACCGATTCGTCAACGACGGCCTCGATACACTCTTGCTCTTTTTGTGGAGCTTTGCCTAATACATAACCTGCAACTTTATCTTTGTGTCCTGGATGGCCAATGCCTAATCTAAGACGATAGAATTCTTTATTGTTACCCTGTTTGCTGATGATGTCTTTCAGACCGTTGTGTCCGCCGTGACCACCACCTTTTTTAAACTTTCCAATACCAGGAGGTAGGTCTAACTCATCGTGAGCGACCATGATCTCTTCTGGTTTAATTTGGTAGAACTTTGCCAGGGCTGCAACTGCTTTGCCTGATAAGTTCATAAAAGTCGTTGGGATCAGCAAACGAAGATCTTCACCATGAACCATGATACGACCCGTAAGGCCAAAGAACTTTGGTTCGTTCTTTAGTGTCACGTTGTGTACACGTGCTAATTCTTCAACTACCCAAGCACCCGCATTGTGGCGAGTTTTGGCGTATTCTGGACCTGGATTAGCCAGTCCAACGAGAAGTTTTATTTGTTGGCTCAAGGTATGGATCTCTCTTGGGATTTCAAAAAGCGCCGTATGATATCACAGTTTATGAAAAAGGTGCGAGCTAGCTGATAGCAACACGATTATTCCTGATTGCGATAAATAGCAGTGCGATATCACTCAGACATAAAAAAAGCACTTCATTGAATGAAGTGCTTAATGTCTTTCCCTAACGTGTTTCTAAAACAAAGCTATGAAGCGTTGATTAGTTGAACATCGCTGAGATTGATTCTTCGTTGCTGATACGACGAATCGCTTCAGCAAGCATGCGAGAAAGGCTAAGTGTTGTTACTTTACCTGTCGCAGCCATCTCTGGAGATAGAGAGATAGAATCCGTTACGATAACTTGGTCAAGAACTGAGTTCTTGATGTTGTTCGCAGCAGTACCAGAGAAAACAGCGTGAGTTGCGTAAGCGAATACACGCTTAGCACCGCGCTCTTTAAGCGCTTCAGCTGCTTTACATAGTGTGCCACCCGTATCGATCATGTCATCAACGATAACACAGTCACGGCCTTCAACATCACCGATTAGGTTCATTACTTCAGAAACGTTAGCACGTGGACGACGCTTATCAACGATAGCGATGTCTACATCACCTAGCGCTTTAGCAGTAGCACGAGCACGTACAACACCGCCAAGGTCTGGAGAAACCACAACTGGGTTTTCTAGACCACGGTTCGCCATGTCTTCTAGAAGAACTGGAGTGCCGAAGATGTTATCAACAGGTACATCGAAGAAGCCTTGGATTTGCTCTGCGTGTAGGTCGATAGTAAGAACGCGGTCAACGCCAACGTTAGAAAGGAAATCTGCAACAACTTTTGCAGTAATTGGCACACGAGCAGAACGTACACGACGATCTTGACGGGCATAACCGAAGTAAGGGATTACAGCAGTAATACGGCCAGCAGAAGCACGGCGCATTGCGTCAATCATTACCACCAATTCCATTAGGTTGTCATTGGTTGGTGCACAAGTTGATTGAATCAGGAATACATCGCTACCACGAACGTTTTCATTGATTTGAACAGCGACTTCGCCATCAGAAAAACGGTCTACAGTAGCATCGCCAAGAGAGATGTATAGACGATCAGCAATACGTTGGGCTAGTTCAGGTGTTGCGTTACCAGCAAATAGCTTCATATCAGGCACGGTGGAAACCTCGGGTTGCGTCCAGTTTTAAATAGATTGTGGGTGGGCTGAGTGGTATTCAGCCAAAGTTTCTTTTAAAGGAGAAATGTTTCGTCCTTTCGCTACAAAAGCGGAAACTGTGTCAGGCAGTTGTTCCAACACCAATTCGGCTTCTTTTTTGCTGCTAAATTCAGCAAAAACGCATGAACCAGTGCCAGTCAATCTCGACGGCGCGTATTGTAGCAGCCATGAAAGTTGCTTATCAACCTCTGGGTACAGCATTCGCACAATTTTTTCGCAATCGTTTACGTATTCTTGCTCTAGAAGCGTTGATAGCGCTCGCTTCGGCGTATTTCGAGTTAATTCTGAATGTGTGAATATGTCTACAGTTGCTATGCTCACTTGAGGCTTAACAACGAGATACCATTTTTCATCCGGATTAGCGGGTTGAAGCTGTTCTCCAACGCCTTCTGCAAAGGCGGCATGGCCTCGAACGAACACAGGAACGTCAGCGCCAAGTTTCAATCCGATCTCTGCGAGCTGATCATCCGATAGCTTGAGTTGCCATAGATAGTTCAGTGCGACCAACACGGTTGCGGCATTTGAAGAACCTCCACCAATACCACCTCCCATTGGAAGGACTTTCTTAAGCTTAATATCGGCACCGAAAGAGGTCGATGTATATTGTTGAAGGGCGGTCGCGGCTTTCCAAATCAGGTTGTCTTCGGTCGCAACGCCTGGGATTTCCGGTGTGATGGTTATTGAGTTCGTTTCTGAGTTTGCGGTAACCGTTAGTTCATCGCCAAAATCAACAAACTGAAACAAAGTTTGAAGCTCGTGATAGCCGTTGTCACGTCGACCTGTGATGTAAAGAAATAGATTCAGTTTAGCCGGAGAAGGCCAATGCGTTGGCGTTGTTATCATTTTTTCAGTGTCCACTTCGAAACTACAATGTTGATTTTGTTATCGTCTTGCTTGAATGACAATCGAGTAGGGAGGGGGATGCTTTCTACATTTGTGTTGTCTTCATCTGATAGCTGCTTACTAGGCATCTCTGTATTTCGATAATTAGCGAAGTTCAGTGTCCATAGCTGGCTGCTGACTTGTTTGGTTAGAGACTCAAGCGTGTTGGATGTATTTAGTTGGTAGCTGTCAGCTTGGTCTGGAATGCCAAGGAACCATTGGGGCAGGTGATCAATAGGGATCTGCAAACCTGTCAGTTGCTCAACCAATACAGAGGCACTTGCGTGAGTAAATACTTGGTCGTCATAGGTCACCACTTTGGCACCCGACGGATCTATAGTCAGGTTTAATGCGGTTTGACCGAGAAACGTAGTGAGCCTCAATTGACTTTGATTTGGTGAATGCTTCCAAATGAAATTTAGGCTTTGGCGCTGCTCTGGAGAAATGTAGGCGAGCTTGCCCGAGGCTTGGTAGTTTTCTATCTGTAGAAGTCGGTTTTGGTGACTTTGCCACTCAACACTGGTCGGTTGTTCAGGCATAGACGAGCAACCCACCATAATTATGGTCATAAAAATAAGAGACGTGATTCTACGAAGTTTGCTCATATTTGCTCACAACTTGTTCAAATTTATCTAAAAAACGCTTCAACTATAGCATTGAATTCACGAACTCAGGAAAACAAATCCCGCTTGCTCTTTAAATAGAGCCATGCATCAAGTAAAATTCGCCCCTTGTTTCCATTCCCTGATCGAGAACTTCTGATACATGTCTTTGCTTGCCGTAGGTATCAATCACAATACAGCGTCGGTTGAATTGCGAGAAAAAGTCGCTTTTGGTCCAGATAAATTATCTGAGGCACTCAAGCAACTTAACGCGAATGCACACGTGAATGGAAGTGTCATACTTTCTACCTGTAATCGAACTGAAGTGTATTGCGACGTTAAAGGCGTGGCTAAAAACAAACTCATTGATTGGTTGTCGGTTTTCCATCAAGTTAGCCCAGAAGAACTAAAGCCAAGCCTTTATATCCATGAAGAGCAAGCCGCGATTAAACACTTAATGCGCGTTGCTTGTGGTTTGGACTCCTTAGTCTTGGGTGAACCGCAGATCTTAGGTCAGGTGAAGCAAGCGTATACGGACTCGCGAGAGAACAAATCCGTTGACGCTTCAATGGAAAAGCTATTCCAGAAATCATTTTCTGTTGCGAAGCGTGTTCGAACTGAAACTGAAATTGGCGGAAGCGCGGTTTCTGTTGCTTACGCAGCCTGTACCTTAGCCAAGCATATTTTTGAATCCATAGCAGATTCAACCGTGTTACTGGTGGGCGCGGGTGAAACCATTGAACTGGTGGCCAAGCACCTTTCGGCGAATGGCTGTACAAAAATGATTGTGGCGAACCGAACTCGAGAGCGTGCTTTAGGGCTGGCTGAAGAGTTTGGTGCTGAAGTGATCAGTTTGAATGAGATCCCTGATCATCTTCATCGAGCGGATATCGTGATCAGCTCAACCGCAAGCCCGTTGCCTATTATCGGTAAGGGTATGGTTGAGACTGCACTGAAAACAAGAAAGCATCAGCCTATGCTATTGGTTGATATTGCCGTTCCTCGTGATGTTGAATCACAGGTTGGCGATCTGAACGATGCCTACCTTTATTCGGTTGATGACTTGCAGTCGATTGTTGATGGCAATATCGAACAACGCAAAGTAGAAGCGATTCAAGCTGAAGCGATCGTCAGTGAAGAAAGTGCCGCGTTCATGAGTTGGATGCGCTCACTGCAAGCGGTAGACAGTATTCGAGATTACCGTAAATCGGCTAACGAAATCCGCGAAGAATTATTAAGTAAAAGTTTACAATCACTTGCCGCTGGCGGTGACCCTGAAAAAGTTTTACTCGAGCTCAGCAATAAGCTCACAAACAAATTGATCCATGCTCCAACGCGCGCACTTCAAAGTGCAGCTGAGCAAGGAGAACCTGCAAAATTAATGGTCATTAGACAGAGTTTGGGCTTAGAAAACCCTCAATAATATTAGACCTCCAACAAGATAAGACATTATGAAAGCCTCGATTCTAGTAAAGCTTGAAACACTTGTTGAACGCTATGAAGAAGTTCAACATCTACTTGGTGATCCAGATGTAATCGGGAATCAAGACAAATTCCGTGCACTTTCAAAAGAGTACTCTCAACTTGAAGAAGTGACAGCTTGCTTCCAGTCATACCAGCAAGCGAAAGAAGATCTAGAAGCTGCTGAAGAGATGGCAAACGAAGACGACGCAGAAATGCGTGAAATGGCTCAAGATGAAATCAAAGATGCGAAAGCAGCGATTGAGCGTCTGACTGATGAGTTACAGATTCTTCTTATTCCAAAAGATCCAAACGATGAGCGTAACTGTTTCCTAGAAATCCGCGCAGGCGCGGGTGGTGATGAAGCAGGTATCTTTGCTGGTAACCTTTTCCGTATGTACTCTAAGTTTGCAGAGAAGAAAGGCTGGCGCGTTGAAGTAATGAGCAGCAATGACTCAGAACAAGGCGGCTACAAAGAGATGATCGCTAAGATCAGTGGCGACAGTGTTTATGGCACAATGAAGTTTGAATCAGGTGGTCACCGTGTTCAACGTGTACCTGAGACAGAATCTCAAGGCCGTGTTCACACATCTGCATGTACTGTTGCTGTTATGCCTGAGATCCCAGAAGCCGATCTTCCAGAAATCAAAGCAGGCGATCTTAAGATTGATACCTTCCGTGCATCAGGCGCGGGTGGTCAGCACGTTAACACCACGGATTCAGCAATCCGTATTACTCACTTACCAACAGGTACAGTAGTAGAGTGTCAAGACGAGCGTTCTCAGCATAAAAACAAAGCGAAAGCGATGGCAGTTCTTGCGGCTCGTATCGTTCAAGCTGAAGAAGAGCGTCGTGCGGCAGCAATCTCTGACACACGTCGCAACCTACTAGGTTCTGGTGACCGTAGTGACCGTATCCGTACCTACAACTACCCACAAGGCCGTGTTTCTGACCACCGCATCAACTTAACTATTTACCGTCTGAACGAAGTTCTGGAAGGTGATATGCAAAGTCTGCTTGATCCCGTTCTACAAGAACACCAAGCTGACCAACTTGCAGCATTGGCAGAAAATAACTAACGATATGCAGTCTGCTTATACGGTTGAAAGTGCATTAAAAGCAGCAATCGTGCAGCTCCAAGAGGGCGATAACACATCGCCCTCGATTGATGCTGCGGTACTGCTATGTCACGCCTTAGACAAACCAAGATCTTACCTACTTACTTGGCCTGAGAAGCATCTCACCTCAGAACAAGAATCTGAATTCAATATCCTACTAAAACGTCGTTTAACCGGTGAGCCAGTGGCTTACATTGTTGGTGAGCGTGAGTTTTGGTCATTGCCGCTAAAAGTTTCGCCTTCTACTTTAATCCCTCGTCCAGACACTGAACGTTTGGTTGAAGTGGCTTTGGATAAAACCTATGGCAAACAAGGTGCGATTCTAGATTTAGGTACTGGCACTGGTGCGATCGCATTAGCGTTTGCGTCTGAAATGCCAAACCGCCCTGTGACGGGTATTGATCTGCGTCCTGAAGCTCAAGAGCTTGCGACAGAAAATGCGAAGCGCTTAAACATCACCAACGCTACGTTTTTACATGGCAGTTGGTTTGATCCTTTAAGCGAGCTAGCTTCTGATGGCAACGATACCAAGTTCTCTTTAATTGTCTCTAACCCACCTTATATTGAGAAAGATGACCCTCACTTATCTCAAGGGGATGTGCGTTTTGAGCCAATTACTGCATTGGTTGCGGAAGAGAAAGGACTGGCTGACATTCGTTACATTTCTGAAAATGCACGTGCCTTTTTGGAAAATGAAGGCTGGTTGGCATTTGAACACGGCTACGACCAAGGTTTGGCGGTACGTGAGATCATGCAGGCGCTCGGTTATCTCGATGTTGTCACAGAGAAAGATTACGGTGGTAATGACCGAGTGACATTGGGTCGTTACTGTTCATAGGTAGTAACTGTTCATAGATACTAGCTGTCCATCGGCTGCGGTTAATCATCTTGTGAGCAATAGATGATGAACTTGCTAAATTTATACCTTTAACTCGACAATACATTTCACTCGATAATGCAATTAACGTAGAAATACAGAGAATTAACGCAGAAATACAGAGCATTAACGGGTATTGTGTGGCTCGTGTTAACGAAAGCACATATAAAAATATAAAGGAATACCATGTACGAAGGTTTAAAACATTTTCACTTACTAACGATTGCGATAAGCGCACTGCTGCTTTCGATTCGTTTCGCTCTTATGATGGCTAACTCTCCGAAGCTTAAGCATCCTTTCTTGCAGCGTTTTCCTCATATCAATGACTCGTTGCTACTGCTATCGGGTATTGGTTTGATTTTTATCACTGGCTTTATTCCATTTACACCTGCAGCACCATGGTTAACCGAAAAACTAACCTGTGTTATGGCTTACATCGCATTGGGTTTCTTTGCGCTTAAGTTAGGTAAGAACAAGCTATTGAGAGTTTTCTCTTTCTTCGGTGCGCTTGGCTGGTTAGCAATGGCAGGCAAAATCGCAATGACGAAGACACCAACATTTTTCGGTTAATTATCTCCTTATTTTCGGTTAACTATCTATGTACGAATTTTTTGATGAAGACTTTGACCAGCTAGAATTAGCTGAAGGTGCATTGATCTTAAATAAAGCGATTAACCCAGAAACTCAAGACAGTTGGGCTGAGCAAGAGCTGGCAAGATTGTTTAAAGAAGCTGAATTTGCTTTGGTTCATGAAACCGACGAACAGCAGAAGTTTGAGTCCTTTATTCGACTATTCTTCTATGAGTGGGGCTTCGCTGGCGATAAAGATGCGTACTTCTCTTCAGAAAACGCATTCATTGATAAAGTGCTTGAGAGAAAGAAAGGCATTCCAGTAAGCCTTGGCGCGATCTTTCTTTTTCTCGGTCGCAAGCTAGGCTTTCCTGTAGAAGGTGTCTCTTTCCCGACTCAGTTCTTGCTTAAAGTGAGTTGGTACGGTCAAGCTGCTGTCTATATCAACCCTTACAACGGCGAGTATGTTGGCGAGCAAACCTTGCGTGCATGGCTGATTGGACATGATGGTCCATTAGCTAAGCTTAAAGCGGAGCATTTAGAAGTGGCCGACCACCCAACCATTATTGGTAAGTGGCTAGCATTGCTTAAGAGCGCACTGCTAAGAGAAGAGCGTTATACGCTTGCGTTGAAATGTACTGACCTTGCATTAACGTTTGTACCGGATGACCCGTATGAAATCCGCGATCGTGGCTTTATCTATCAACAGCTAGATTGCCACCAAGTAGCAGCAACGGATTATCAATACTTTATCGACCAATGCCCAGATGACCCTGCATCTGAGTTACTGAAATCTCAAGTGAACGTCATGAACGAAAAGACAGTGGTCGTTCACTAATTAATAATTATTTAGAGAGAATATGATGGAACAGAAAACAGTTCATATTGGCGACATGCCAATTGCTAACGACAAGCCATTTACGCTATTTGCAGGCATGAACGTTCTTGAATCTCGCGATCTAGCAATGCAGATCTGTGAGCACTACGTAAAAGTAACAGAAAAGCTGGGTATCCCTTATGTATTTAAGGCGTCTTTCGATAAAGCGAACCGCAGCTCTGTTCACTCGTACCGTGGTCCAGGTATGGAAGAAGGTCTTAAAATCTTCCAAGAGCTAAAAGACACATTCGGCGTGAAGATCATCACTGATGTTCACACTGAAGCACAAGCTCAGCCAGTTGCAGATGTCGTTGATGTTATCCAGCTTCCAGCATTTCTAGCTCGTCAAACTGACCTAGTTGAAGCGATGGCGAAGACTGGCGCTGTAATCAACGTGAAGAAGCCTCAGTTCATGAGCCCGAACCAAGTTGGCAACATCGTTGATAAGTTTGCTGAGTGTGGCAACGACAAGATCATCCTATGTGAGCGTGGCGCTTGTATGGGATACGACAACCTTGTTGTGGACATGCTTGGCTTTGGCGTGATGAAGAAATCTTCAAACGGTAGCCCAATCATTTTCGACGTGACGCACTCTCTACAAATGCGCGACCCTTCAGGTGCTGCATCTGGCGGTCGTCGTGAGCAAACGGTTGAACTTGCGAAAGCGGGTCTTGCAACTGGTATTGCGGGTCTGTTTATCGAAGCTCACCCGAACCCTGACCAAGCTCGTTGTGACGGTCCATCTGCACTGCCTCTAGATAAACTAGAGCCGTTCTTGAAGCAGATGAAAGCACTTGATGACCTTATCAAAGGCTTCGAGCACATCGATATCAAATAATCGAATTACACAGAATGAAAAGCCGGCATAAGTGCCGGCTTTTTTGTACCTATTACGAAGTAAGTTACCGTTGTTTCGACATGTTCAAACCAAGCTAATGCATATTTTGAAATGTTATAACGTATCATTTAAGGCTTTGAATAATAAAATAAATTTAACGAGGATCACTTAATTACGGCGTTGGATTGAGTAAATCACAAATAATCTAAAAAATTATGAAAACGTTTGCCTGTGATCACTTATTTGCTCAAATGCAACTTTGCCGCTTTGTTACACACTCGATAGCGGATTAAGGTGATCTATCCTACATAAATATGAAATCACTCTGTTAGGTTTACTGTCTTAATTTAAACTACTTCAAGTTTTACCATTCTCTAACGATGTTTCTTAAGTAGACATTGGCTAAATGAGAGAGGTTGAAGCAGTGGATTCCCCTAAAAAGTTCAAAGGTATGACAATGAAGCAACGCCTTATTCTAAAGACAGCACTAAGTGCTGCAATCCTAGCTACTTTAGCTGGTTGTGCGTCTCAATCGACCCATGATTGGAACCAAGACGAAACTTACAAGCTAACTATTCTTCACACTAACGACAACCATGGTCGTTTCTGGCAGAACAAATACGGCGAATACGGCATGTCTGCGCGTAAAACGCTCATTGATCAACTTCGTGCGGAAGTTGAAGCAGAAGGCGGTAGCGTGTTGCTTCTATCTGGCGGTGACATCAACACAGGTGTGCCAGAGTCAGATCTTCAGGATGCTGAACCTGATTTCAAAGGTATGAATAAGATTGGTTACGATGCCATGGCATTGGGTAACCATGAGTTTGATAACTCACTAGACGTATTACAAAAGCAGATCGACTGGGCTAACTTCCCAATGCTGTCTGCGAACATCTACGATAAAGCGACAGGCGAACGCAAGTTCCAAGCTTACGAGATGTTCGAAAAGCAAGGCATCAAGATTGCGGTTATTGGTTTAACAACTGAAGATACTCAAAAGATTGGTAACCCTGAGTTCATCGCTGGTATCGACTTCCGTGACCCTAAAGAAGAAGCGAAGCAACTGATCGCTGAACTTCAAGAAACAGAAAAACCAGATCTTATCTTCGCAGTGACTCACATGGGCCACTACGAAAATGGTCAGCGTGGCGTTAACGCACCGGGTGATGTGGCATTAGCACGTTACCTAGATGAAGGTGACCTAGACATGATCGTTGGTGGTCACTCGCAAGAGCCTGTATGTATGGAAGGCCCTAACGTTGCGAAGAAAAACTTCAAGCCGGGTGATGAGTGTAAGCCTGATCTTCAAAACGGTACTTACATCGTTCAAGCTCACGAGTGGGGCAAATATGTAGGCCGTGCTGACTACGAATTCCGTAATGGCGAGCTAGAGATGGTGAGCTACAATCTTGTTCCAGTTAACCTTAAGAAAAAAGTTAAGATTGACGGCAAGAAACAGCGTGTCTTTATTCAAGATGAAATCGCACAAGACCCAGAACTACTTGAGTTCCTACGTCCTTTCCAAGAGCAAGGCCAAGCACAGCTAGAAGTTCAAATTGCTGAAACTAATGGCAAGCTTGAAGGTGACCGTAACGTTGTTCGTTTCCAACAGACTAACCTAGGTCGTTTAATTGCGACTTCTCACATGGAGCGCGCAAAAGCAGACTTCGCTGTGATGAACTCGGGTGGTGTACGTGATTCAATTGAAGCCGGTGATGTAACCTACAAAGACGTACTAACAGTACAACCTTTTGCAAACATCCTGACTTACACCGACATGACGGGTAAAGAAGTTCTAGATTACCTAAATGTAGTTGCAACTAAACCAATCGATTCTGGTGCTTACGCACAATTCGCTGGTATCTCAATGACAGTAGCGAACGGTGAAGTATCTAACGTATTCATCGGTGGCAAGCAACTTCGTTTAGACGAAACATACCGCTTCACAGTACCAAGCTTCAACGCTGCTGGTGGTGACGGTTACCCTAAACTGTCTGACCACCCTGGTTACGTAAACACTGGCTTTGTTGATGCAGAAGTACTGAAAGAGTACCTAGAAGCAAACAGCCCAGTAGACGTGAACAAGTACGCACCTTCTGGTCAAATGGTGTACAAGTAATTGAACCCAATAAATTTAATCACTAGGTGCTGAATTAGATTGACTCTAGCACCATGATAAATTTAACTAAAGCGACGCCTCGGCGTCGCTTTTTGTTTATCTATCGTTTGGATTTGTTATGACCCCAGCAATCAATCTCGCCAAGAAAAAGAAAATCGCTCATAGCGTTCATCAGTATCATCACGATGCCAACAATACGAATTATGGTTTGGAAGCAGTTGAAGCGCTTGGTCAGGATCCTAAACGTGTGTTCAAAACGCTTTTGTTCTGTTTGAACGGTGTAGCTAAAGACTTGGCTGTGGCGGTTATCCCTGTGGACCAAAAGCTAAACCTAAAGCTTGCAGCAAAAGCGGCGAAAGGCAAAAAAGCGGAGATGGCTAACCCTGATATCGCACAGAAAACCACGGGTTATGTTGTTGGTGGAATCAGTCCGCTTGGTCAAAAGAAAGCATTGCCTACCTTTGTACATTCCACTGCGAAGGATTTTGAAACGATATGTGTGAGTGCAGGAAAGAGGGGCTTGGAAATCGAGCTAGCTCCAAAGGACTTAGCCTTGCTTACCCGAGCTCAATTTACTGATTTGTGTTTGTAACAGACGGGCGATAATAAAAGCCATTAATCTGTCGAGCTAAATACCGTCTTCGTACCTAGTTTTGACTTAGCCAACAACAAAAAACGCCCACTAAGATAACCTAGCGGGCGTTTCTGTATTAGAGAGTAAATATTACTTCTTAAGACCTAAGGTACCACCAACGCGCTTAGGTGCTGGTTTGTTTGGTCTGTTTGAGTCTTGGCTACGGTTTGCTGGTTTACCGCTTCTACGATCGTTATTGTCGCGATTTGTACGATTACGATCCGAGCTGTTTCTATCTGAATTAGAACGCTCTGAGCGAGAGTTCGATTTCCAGTTCTCGGTATTGCCGCCGCTTTCATTATTCGATGAGTTACGACCACGCTTTGAATTAGGCGCATGACGGAATTCATCGGCATTGTTACCGCGGTAGGTGCGAGTACGGTTCTCTTTTTGGTTACGGCGAGCTGTTGAAGTTTGGTTCTCTTCACGGCTATCAAAAAGTTTAGCGTCCGTCGCTTTGCGAATACGTTGGCCTTTCGCGTTCATTTTTGACGCATCTTCAGTACTTACTGAACCTTCACACATCGCTAAGATTTCAGTGATCTCTTCGTCGCTCAGGTAGCGCCATTTACCATTTGGAATACCATCTAAAGATATGTTCATGATACGTACACGGCGAAGTTTGAATACTTCATAACCAAGTGCTTCACACATACGACGGATTTGGCGGTTAAGGCCTTGCGTTAGTGTGATTCGGAAAGAGAACTTGGTCTCTTTCTCTACTTTACATGGCAAAGTCACCGTATCCAGAATAGGAACACCCGCTGCCATTTTCTGTAAGAACTCACCCGTAATCGGCTTGTCGACACGAACCACGTACTCTTTTTCGTGGTTGTTACCCGCACGAAGAATCTTGTTTACGATGTCGCCATCATTGGTCAGGAAGATAAGACCGTCAGACGGTTTATCAAGGCGGCCAATTGGGAAAATACGCTTGTGGTGACCAATAAAGTCAACGATGTTGCCAGGAATATCTCGCTCAGTGGTACAAGTAATACCGGTCGGCTTATTCAGGGCGATGTAGATAGGCTTTTCTTTCGAACGAACGGGCTTGTTGTCGATCTCAACGTCATCACCTGGCATTACTTTCGTACCCATCTCTGGGATTTTACCATTGATAGTAACTCGGCCAGCATCAATGAGTTTGTCGGCTTCGCGGCGTGAGCAAAAACCAGTTTCACTGATGTACTTATTAAGGCGTTTAGCTTGGGATTCTTGTGACATGATATTCTCTTAGCGTTTCACAACGGAAATTTAGATAAACAAAAAGCAACTACAGGGCAGTTGCTTTTACGTTTGAATTCGTTAACTGACGACAATTTTAGCACCTAGTGTCTACTTCGGCACTAAATATCTATTGTCCAGTAAATTGAAGTGACAATGAGCGTGTCGTCGAGGCTATCAATACAACTTGTACTAACTTGATCGCTTCTGGTGTCGCTCTCTGTTTTCGAGTTTTTTGTCATTACTCTTTCTCAACATGACGTAGACTGCGCCGGTTCCACCATGAAATTGCTGCGCCGAATGCACACACTGGACATCGTTAATTTGAGTCAACCAGTTGGCGACATAGCTTTTCATCATCGCTGGTGGATTCGAACGTTCACCTTTGCCATGAACAATGATGACGGTACGAACATCCATCCTTAGACATTGACGCAAAAATGAAAGCACTTCATTACGTGCGTCTTTGAGTGTTTTTCTATGCAGATCCAGCTTGGCTTGAATAGGGTACTTACCTAGACGTAGCTTTTTGTATACGCCTTCCTGAACGCCATCTTTCTTATAGGCGATAACATCATCTGGCTTCACCATCGGAGAGTAGTCGAGCGAGAGGTAATCTTTCTCGTCATCAGACAGCCACATTGCGGCTTCACGTTTGGCTAGGTGAGATTCCGTTACGCGGTGTACTTTCTGGTGTTCAGCGGTGTCATGGTCGATACGTTTCACATCGCCCATCATTTCTTGGAATAGGTCTAAATCGTCATCATGAGACATAGTGTGCATCTCAAGTTAGAGAAGGATAGGTCAAGTATACCTAAGTTGGGGCTGGGTTTAAAAATGAAAAAACCGGAGGAGACAAGAGAAGTCAGCTCCGGTGCAAAGCGTTTTAACGTTTACTGATCAAGTAAATGATACTTAACAGTAAATGATTTAGGCTGAGCGACTCTAGTGAGGAGATTTGTCAGTCATAACTTTGTAGATGAAGAAGCCTCCATAAAACATCATGAGACCCAGAGCCCCGAAGATTACTATCATTGAAGATAGTCCCACCGCATTACCAAATAGGAGATCTAGCCAAAAGTCCATGTGTATACCTCAAAGTTATATGACAGGGGTTAGTGTATTAACAAGCGTTATCAATTCACTGATCTGGATCAATCCTGTTTCATAAGTTAAATACTTGTTGGTAACTGTGTGTTTTTCGTCACATCATGCTCGTTGTTGTATGTCTTTTGTTCGAACGATTCAAAATCGCAATAAATATGAGAAAAAGCCCTTGCGGATAAATTCAGAACCCGTATTATACGCTCCATCGACAGGCAATGAGCCAGTTAGATATCTCGGTGAATAGCGCAGCTTGGTAGCGCATCTGGTTTGGGACCAGAGGGTCGGGGGTTCGAATCCCTCTTCACCGACCACATTAAAGAAAGCCTGCTCAATGAGCAGGCTTTCGTCGTTTTGAGCTATTGTAAATGGGATTCGAACTAGACTAGGGTTCGCTTGATGTTCGAAATAAGCTCTTCACCAACCACATTAAAGAAAGCTGTAGCACTCTTTGTAATAGAAGGGGCTACGGCTTTTTTGCATTTGAACCTTTTGTTTCGTTTTGGTTTGGAACTCAATTGGGGTTCGCCTGATGTTCTAAATAACCTCTTTACCGACCGCATTAAAGAAAGCCGTAGCACTCTTTGCAATAGAAGGGGCTACGGCTTTTTATATTCTGGGGTTACATCGGCCTATTTATCGTCAGTGAGTCTAAGCTTACTCTTATTGAACAAACTCACTCGTTGCAATGTTGTTCTTCACCCAAATCAGAGCCTGTAAGCGATTCTTCACCTTGATTTTTTTAAACGTGTTGTGAAGGTGTGCTTTGACCGTATTCTCACTGACATAGAGGGTATCTGCTATCTGAGTGTTAGATGCTCCATCACCGAGTAACTTAATGATCTGCTGCTCGCGTTTGGTCAGCTTGAGGTAATGAGGGCTGGTTTTGGCGCATTGTCTGTCTCTATAAAAACGAATGTATTTATAGATCAGTTTTCTGCTCATCCACATCTCACCTTGCAAAATGCAGTTAAAACCGGTCACTAGCTTATCAAGCGTGTCAGACGAATAAAAAATACCAACGAGATACTGCCATTTGAGCATTTCTGAATGTGGAAAGTCGTCTGGTGTATTGAGTAACACTTCATGAACGTTACTTGCGACGTCATCCCTGATCTCTTGATATTTTTCAATGTACTGTTTACTCATTATCGGAAAATCAATAATAACTAGATCTAAGCCTTGATTCTGTAGGGACTTAATACTTAACCGTTCTGGTGATATGAGCCTTATGTTCAGGTTAACTTTTTGTTCTATAGACTCTTTAAGTAATATTGATTGTAAATTGTTCTCCGCAAGTAAAATGGCGTTATGAGCTTCCAGCTTAGCCATGTGGAACTCCTTGTCTTAACTCATTACTTGAACTTTAGGTGTTTTAGTTTAAAGCACGTATTGTTATTTTGCTAACTTTTAAGGTTAATTATTCATCAAATTTATGAAATAAATTTAATAGTATTGTCGAAGGTAAAATAATACTTAAGTAGAAAGAGGGAATTACCGAGATTTATGGTTTATTTTATTGATTGTACAGTCTTCATGAATTTTCCAGATCCCCTTGTTTGGGTGAAGTTTTATAGTGACTGGAAACTGATTTATATTAAGAATCAACGTCGTAACACCACTTTCTGTATTCTGATTGAAAATAGAATAGGTGTTCGTACTTAATGTTAATGAAGATGCCACACTGTTATTTACGGTCAGAATAAGATTTTTATTTTTTATCAGGCACTGTACTGAATTTAAATCATAAGCAAATCCATTTAAATGGTAAGAAATAAATAAAACGGCGACCAGCGCCGTTTTAATATATGCATTAGAGGTCATATTAATTTTGGTTTATTAGACCAACATTGCCGTATGCACCGTTACCTGAAACATACGCAGCATCATACGAAGTTTGATGAATTAGGAATTCATTAGCGCTACTGCTCTGTAGGTTAACCATGGCAGTTGATTCTCGTCCAATTTGTTCCGTGAAAACTCGGTTGCCATCACCTGAAATTTCGATGTCGACCAAATTGTCTCTAGCGGGACCAATGTTACGAGTATCAACGATACTTTGGACGTAGTTGCTATCACCAGTAACATTAATATCAACATCATTATAATCAGCATCTCGGTCGCTGAACTCAGTATATGTTACATTTGAATGACCATTGACTTGCACATCTGCTTCATTGAAGTCAGCACCGCCAAGAGCTTTAACTACAGAGATATTATCGTCGCCCATTTGGGTGACACGCAGATCATTGTTTTGCCCCCAACGTTCAACTTTTATTTTAGCTTGGTTTCGCAATCCATCTTGTTTAACCCAAGCATCGTTATGTTTGTAACGTAGCTCAACCTCTGCCTCATTTAGATTACCACTCTGTTGAACAACTACGTCTGAATTATAACTGGCATGTGTATCGACAAGCGCGACATGACCATTAGTAACACCTGATGTGTTTTGAATAATGGTTACATTAGCCATATCGCCACTCCCCATTTGCCACACCGCTGTATTGTCCATAGCTAAAGGCTGAATTGCATCAACTTTACTCTTGATACCAAGGTCTGCTACTCCCTCAATGACTCCCGTTGCTGGCTCAGATGCAGGAAATGGAGCTGGCAAATCATCTGCGTGAGCTACGTTTAAGCCAATAACGGCACCGACTATAATTCCAAGTTTTGTAAGTTTCATAAGTTGTATCCTTATACATTTCCATGTCGACGTTGTTGCTGCTTCATATAGAAGCAACTCGAATCAAGCGTCCATACTGCGCGCTAATTTGCTTGATTGATGTATATTCTCATTGAGCTCGACGCGTTTACGATTGCAAAATCATGCCCATTTTGAGAAATTCCCGAATTGTCCCCTCCAGCACCAGCCATAAATGCAGTATTGTTATTTCCTTGTTGATCGATACTCAGTTTGCTGCTGCTTCCAGAGAAATTAGCTTGTCCAATAACTGCTAAATTGTTGTTTCCGTCTTGGGAAATTAGCGCTTCAGAATTGACTCCGATCTGACCAATCGCTGCATAGTTATTTGAACCATTTTGATCAACCAAGGCAGTATTGTTTCGCCCTACTTGACCTATAAAGGCGGAATTAGAACTTCCGCGTTGCGTTATCTTTGCTCTGTTGTTCGCGGTAATACCAGGACTGCGTTGTTTAATTATTGCTGTTGAATCAGAAGCATTAGATATATTAATTTCTGAATAATTATCTAAATCTCCAGAAGGATAGTTTTCCAAGTCGTTATAATCATTAATGATATCCTGACTAACATTATGTAAAAAATCGCCCTCTATATCTGATGCGATAGCATTATTAAAACCTCCTGATAAAAAATATAAACAAGTTAAGCTGATAAGTGATGCTTGCCCAATTACCATCATCTTTGCCTTAAAGTGTTCGTGATTATGATCCCTACTAAAATAAATTTCGTAGGGAGGTGAGTGAACCTATTTCTTATCGAAATCCTAGGCTTTGAATTTACGAACAGCTATAAACTTAAAGTTGAAAATATTTTGGTTTAGATATGAAATTTAATTAGTATTCAGCTGCCGCCTGCCAACCTAAGTTAACCAATTCCCTTCAGCAATTAATCCCAAAGTTTATATATGCCACTGTAAGCATGAATTACGCTTTATTCAGATTCGACGAATCACATTCTCATTTTGTAAATGGACTTTGAATGGGAGCACTCATGAAAATCAAGCTGCTTACAATAACTCTGCTTTCTTTTGCTATTCACGCAGAAGAAAAGAGTCATGGTCTTGAAAATGCTGCTCCTTTAGAAAACGGACAAAAATTTGAGGATTCGACAAACAAACTTAAGGAAAAATTCAACGACTTTAGTGAAGTTGATGGAATCATAGTGGACAGAACCATCACGCGGCTCGGAGAGGATTTCTATTTTTTCTTCTCGCAATCGCTCAATGATAGTTATCCCGACCTTAAGGAAAATTTGACGGTAAAAGAAAGGCCAACGGCGTTATCTGGAAGCATCATAGAGGTTCAACACTCTAGGAAACCGATCTTTCGTACGGCGTTGTCCCCTGGTCGTAGACAAGCAAAAGAACGTGCTGCCGATGCAACAAGAGTGGTTGGAAATTACATCATCAGATGGCAAGCAGAACGGATCTTTCAGGACACTTACGATCTAGACCATGATGAATTCTAAGGAGCCAAGGATGTCGATATTTTTCAGAAAGGCTGCGCTCATTGCGCTGCTCGTTTCGCCTTCAGTTTATGCAAGCGAGTTAGTTTATACGCCCGTAAACCCAAGTTTTGGCGGAAACGCTTTAAACAGTTCTCACCTTTTTAATCACGCCAATGCCATCAATGATTTCGAAGACCCTAGCGCTCGAGACATTTTTGATGAACAAGAATCTGCGTTAGATCGATTAGCATCGAGTTTAGAGTCTCGTTTGATTAGCCAATTGCTTGCGGATGTCGGTAATGGCAACACAGGACAACTAGAAACCGATGATTTTTTCCTGAACATTGTGGATGACTCAGGGACTTTGTTGGTTCAAATCGTCGATAAAGCGACAGGAGAATCAACCGAAATCAGCGTATCAGGACTCAACCCAGACCTCTAATTCACAAGGATTGTGCTATGAAATCGATCATCATCGTCTTCCTGGCTTTTGTGTTGGGAGGATGCACTTACTCTATGCAAATTCCGGAGACTTCTGAAACGCCCAAGCTGATGCCTAGAGGATCAACCTATACAGACCTGATCTCATTGCCTCAGCCTCGCGGTAAAATTCTAGTGTCCGTGTATGACTTTAGAGATCAGACAGGACAGTATAAACCCCAACCCAACAGTAACTTTTCAACAGCAGTACCACAGGGAGGTACATCTTTGCTGACCACAGCACTGATAGATTCACAATGGTTTGTTCCTCTAGAGCGTGAAGGCCTCCAGAATTTGTTGACCGAACGTAAGATCATTCGTGCTGCTCAAAAGAAGGATAAAGTCGTCAATAACCATGGGGCTGATTTGTCATCCTTGAGCTCGGCAAACATTGTCATTGAAGGTGGTATTGTGGCTTACGACTCCAATATTGTAACGGGCGGGGCAGGTGCTAAGTACTTGGGTATAGGAGGTTCAGGGCAATATCGAACTGATCAAGTGACCGTGAACTTAAGAGCTGTGGATGTAAGAACGGGGCAAGTTTTATTGAGTGTTACCACATCCAAAACCATTTCTTCACATGAGATTGGCTTCGGTGCTTTTCGATTTGTCGATTACAAAGAACTACTCGAAGTTGAAATGGGCTATAGCCACAATGAACCGGTTAATATAGCGGTAATGTCGGCCATAGATGCGGCGGTGATCCATCTAATCGTTAAAGGAATGAAGCGTGGAATGTGGTCGCCAGGTGACCCGAACGCAATCAGACATCCAATTATCGCACGCTACTTAGCGGCAGACACGGACATCCTTTAACAAACCGAGTAAGCAGCAAAATAGGGCTATGCGGAAAACGGATTTTTCCCTTAGCCCTGTTTTTTTCGTTCACTGATCAGTTCACATCGCAAGTGATGTCTTTGATTGGCGTCTCTGAGGTAACAAAACAAACATAAGCTTCAACAGGGTTATTTGGACCAATTCGAATGTAACCTGCCTGTACTTCATCTTCGTTAAAAGTCACCGAGTGAGAATTACCCGTCTGACCATCGTAGAAGCTTGCTTCAAAATTACTATTCATTTGGCTTGCGATACGGTTACGTGTCGTTGATGTCGTGAACGTAATATTCGCGCATCGCATTGGTGGCTTTTCAGTAATCAGAAACTGTCCGCTTTCTTTATCTAATACACCGCCTTTGGTGTCTGGCTGGATGTCTATCGGCTGGAATTGTTCGATCGTACAAGTTTCTTTGGCAGACGTTAATGTGGGCATCAGGATCGCTAGAACTAAAGGGAAAGCAAAAAATACTGGTTTCATGAGAACAACACCGTATGTAAAAAGAGCGAAAGATAATAGCACCGCTATGGTGCTATTAAATGTAAAGATTCTGTTATTAAGGACATGCTTTTATAATGAAAAGGTCATGCCTTCACTAACTAGCTGTCTTTGTTAGCTTCGAACTGACACTGAGCTTGTTGGCTTTGCGATTGTTGAATGACATTGAAACCTTTATCTTCTAACAACTGTAAAAGGTTACCATCTCCAATCAGGTGTAAAGTACCGACGACCAGCACGTAGTGTCCATTTGAGTCGAGTTTCCAATCTTTGGCAGATAGCTTGTTTGCCCAATCAACGTTGCGATCCGTTAGGAATGCTTTCTCAAGCTCTATTGGCATTTCAGACAGCTTTGCAAAGTCTTCAAGTTTGGTGATATCACCCGTTTTCCAGCTTTCAATTAGGCAATGAACCACACGGTCTGTTTGGTCAAATTCTTCAATGCTTGTTACTAGCCATTCTTTTCCGGAATCTTTTTGCCCTGCGATGAGGTCTATTTGAAATTGTAGTGGCTCTAAGCTGATCAATGGAACGTCTTGTATCGTCGCTTTATAGGCGAGTGTTGCGTCTACACCGCCCGCTGAGCCGTAACCAAGGTTCTTTAACTGCTGCATTTGTATCGACAGAGATGTCGCCCAAGGCGGGGAGCTCAGTAGTTGTTGTGTCGACATACCCAAAGATTTGGAAATGCTTGTTAATAACTGTTGTTGATCTTCGCTTAATACATCGGCTGTAGTGACCGTGGTGGTAGGGTATACCACGCCTTCTGTCTTTCTTACATCCGTCTCGACAATTAATCCGTCGCTCTCTTTTAACGTGTCAGTGATTTGCGTGGGAAGCGGGTACATGCTCTCGTCTCCAACATGCACAGAACCTAAGATGGTGAGGGTCAGATCATCCTTTTTGGCCTGAAAATAAAGTGGTTCGGCGACAGCTTGCTTTGCTGAAAAGGCAAATGTGAGTAGCGTAAGGTACAAGAATGTGCGCAAAGAAAGCTCCTTTAGAAAGACATAAGCTCGTTAAAAAAGATTTTGACGGAGTTTTTTAACGGTTTTTTTTGAGAACGATGTCACGTTGTTTATACGAAAAGTATAACAATACGAGCAAACTCTAAAACTTTTCTCTCCAAGAACGACACGATTTTATGAAATCCTATGAAAAGATTGTGATTTAATTCTCAGTTATTACGTCAAAATAAAAGTGACGGAAGTGTCGTTAAGTATAACCTTATGATTTTATTAAAATTAAATTTATCAGTATTTTTGAGATTTGAAGCCGATCACTGAATTGGCCTGATTTAATTCACGCCAAAAAATAAGGCCATATAGTTTATCTAACTTTCAGAAGCGCTCCACTTTGCTTCTTACTCAATTTTTTAAATTTATGGGTGAATACGATGTTGAAGAGAAACTTACTATCTGTAGCGGTATTGGCTGGCCTGACGGGTTGTGCAGTAACACAAGCACCAGAACAACAGGTTGTTAATGCACTGGCTGATAACCTTGATGTGCAATATGAAATTCTAACCAATCACGGTGCGAATGAAGGTATGGCTTGTCAGGACCTCGGCGCTGAATGGGCATCATGTAACAAAGTGAACATGACCTTGACCAATGACGGTGAAGCGATTGATTCGAAAGATTGGACCATCTACTTCCACAGTATTCGCCTTATCTTAGATGTTGATAATGAACAATTTAAAATCACTCGTGTCACGGGTGACCTACACAAACTAGAACCTACAGATAAGTTCGATGGCTTTGCGGCGGGTGAAGAAGTGATTCTTCCGCTGACGAGTGAATACTGGCAACTGTTTGAAACCGACTTCATGCCGGGTGCATTCGTAACGGCGCCAAACGCAGAACCAAAGATGATTGCTTCATTGAATACAGAAGACGTCGCGTCATTCGTAACCGGTCTAGAGGGTAACAACCTAAAACGTACACCTGATGACAATAACGTAATGGCTACAGCAGTGACGCGTTTCGAAAAGAATGCTGATCTGACAACTCAAGATGTATCAACAACGCTACTACCAACGCCAATGTCGGTAGAAGCGGGCGAAGGATCTGTGAGCATTGCTGGTGGTATTGCCCTACCAAAAGACGCATTCGATGCTGATCAGTTCGCTGCAATTGAAGAACGTGCAGATGTGGTAAACGTAGATGTGAGTGGTGACCTTCCAGTAAGTGTTACCGTTGTTCCTACTCAGTTTACGGGTGATTTAGCAAAATCTGGCGCTTATGAACTAAGCATCTCGGAAGAGGGGATTGCGATTAAAGCGTTTGATAAAACAGGTGCTTTCTACGCAGTTCAGTCTATTTTTGGCCTAATAGACAGTCAGAACGCTGAATCATTACCACAACTGTCGATCAAAGATGCGCCACGTTTCGATTACCGTGGTGTGATGGTGGATGTTGCTCGAAACTTCCACTCAAAAGATGCCATCCTAGCCACGCTAGATCAAATGGCGGCATACAAGATGAATAAACTGCACCTTCACTTAACAGATGATGAAGGTTGGCGTTTAGAAATCCCAGGTTTACCAGAGCTAACGGATGTAGGGTCTAATCGTTGTTTTGATTTGGAAGAGCAAAGCTGTTTACTGCCTCAGCTAGGTTCAGGTCCAACAACAGACAACTTTGGCTCTGGTTTCTTTAGTAAAGCGGATTACGTCGAGATCTTAAGCTACGCAAAAGCGCGCAGCATCGAAGTAATCCCTGAAATTGATATGCCAGCACACGCTCGTTCTGCTGTGGTATCAATGGAAGCGCGTTACACTCGCCTAATGGCGGAAGGTAAAGAAGCGGAAGCAAATGAATACCGCTTGATGGATCCACAAGATACGTCGAACGTAACCACGGTTCAGTTCTACGATAAACAAAGCTTCATTAACCCATGTATGGAGTCTTCAACTCACTTTGTTGATAAAGTGATCTCTGAAGTGGCGGCAATGCACCAAGAAGCGGGTGTTCCACTAACGACTTGGCACTTCGGCGGCGATGAAGCGAAAAACATCAAGTTAGGCGCTGGCTTACAAGATATTAATGCAGAAGATAAAGTAGCTTGGAAAGGCAACATCGATTTGTCTAAGCAAGATAAGCCATTCCAACAGTCTCCACAGTGTCAGTCTTTGATCGCAGATGGCACAGTAAGCGACTTCGGTCATTTGCCAAGTCACTTTGCGGAGCAAGTATCTAAGATTGTTGCTGACAAAGGCATTCCTCACTTCCAAGCATGGCAAGATGGCCTGAAATACAGCGGAGGCGAGAAAGCATTTGCAACCGAAAGCACTCGCGTGAACTTCTGGGACGTTCTTTACTGGGGCGGCACTTCATCAGTGTACGATTGGTCTGCGAAAGGGTATGACGTGATTGTCTCTAACCCAGACTACGTATACATGGATATGCCATACGAAGTTGATGCAGCAGAGCGCGGTTACTACTGGGCAACGCGTGCAACCGATACTCGCAAGATGTTTGGCTTCGCACCAGAAAACATGCCACAAAACGCAGAAACATCATTAGACCGTGACGGTAATGGCTTCTCTGGTAAAGGTGAAATTGAAGCGGAACCTTTCTATGGTTTGTCTGCACAACTTTGGTCTGAAACAGTTCGTACGGACGAGCAATATGAATACATGGTGTTCCCTCGCGTATTGGCAGCAGCAGAGCGCGCATGGCACAGAGCTGAGTGGGAAAACGACTACAAAGTGGGCGTTGAGTACTCTCAAGAAACTAACCTAGTGAACAAGCAGGCTCTAAACAGCGACTTTAATCGCTTCGCGAATATTGTTGGTCAACGTGAACTGGCTAAGCTTGAAAAAGCGGGTATTGATTACCGTCTACCAGTTCCAGGCGCTCAAGTTGTTGATGGTAAGCTGGCGATGAACGTTCAATTCCCTGGCGTAGAGCTGCAATACTCTGCTGATGGTGAAAACTGGCTAACGTATGATGAGCAGCAACGTCCATCGGTTTCTGGTGAAACGTACATCCGTTCTATCTCTGAAAGTGGCGAGAAAGTAAGTCGAGTAACGTCAGTTAAATAATCGATAAGCAACATTAATAGAAGAGCTCCCTAGCTATTACCTTACTTAAGGTTAAAAGTGGGAGCTCTTTTTGTTTGTTGCGAATTAGGCTCTCATCCAAAACGGGAACATATAGAAACCGTCTTTGTTTATAACGTCAACAATGCACATAAGGTGAGGTTCATCGCAAAAGTGACGCGCTTCTCATTATTCTCTTCAAAAAATAAGTCCCTCATAAAAAACTCTAAATCAGGTGTGATTCAATTAACTGAATCTAATTTCGCACCGTAAAATAATGTGATCCCGATCTGTACATTTTTCCATCTTTAGTTTTTTATCAATTTTTATATTTTTAAGTGTTTGATTTTAAGTCATTAAATAACTTGTTCTTTTTTGATAGTGAGAGAGATCACTCTGTCTGCTCTTTTATTTTGAAACGCAAATTAATTCGAGCAACATAGATTTCATGCCAGGGAGGCGACCAACTACTCAAGCGGTGAAGGTGAATGATGTACCGAAGATATGCCGCTGAAAAAATCAAACTAAGGCAGTTTACTATGAAAAAAATTATCGCTATAAGTGCTCTTTCTCTTGCTTTCGCTTCTAGTGCTTTTGCTGGTTCTTCTTACGTAACAGGTAACATCCAAATTCACGATGACGGCCGTATCCACGGTTCTGACATGACTTCTACGCTAGAAGCGGGTCACACGTTTGACAACTCTCTAGGCGGCTTCACGGTTTACTCTGAGTTTGATGGTATCCAACTGGGTAAACTTGAATCTGAAAATGGCGGTGCAGGTAATACTACTCCTGGTATCACTGTAGGTGGTGAGCAATCTTTCAATATCACTGACAACCTATGGGTTGCTGCTGGTTACCAACACCTATTCTCTGCGGGTGAAAGCATTCAGTTCCGTCCATTAGTTAAGATCGGTTACAACTTCGATAACGGTATCTCTATTAGTAACCGTACTCGTGCACACATCGATGATACTTCTGCTGATGCTGACACAGACTACCGCATGGATAACCGCATTGCTTACACAGTGAATGCTGACCTAGCACTTAGCTACAACAACGTATACATGATTGATGCAGAAGCGATGGACCACGAGTTACGTGCAACATGGACTCGTCAAGGCGTTCAACCTTACTTTGAGTTCCGAAGCCAAGCTAACGGCGTAGACTTCGCAAACGGCGATTCTAAGCAGAACAACGCATTCGTATTCGGTGCTTCTTACGGCTTCTAAGCGGATTTATTTGGCGGTTTAGTCAATGAGACTATTTCGCGAAATAGCTTTTTTGCCAAAGCACTTCCTTCGTGAATGAGCGAGGGGATTAAGCGGCACTAACAGCCCGGTTAGTGTCGCGACAAGATTTGCTTTACTGTCCAAAAGCAAAGAGCCTAGTAAGTAAACCACAGTCTTGGGTTTGCTTGATACTAGGCTCTATTTTTATGCTTTCATTTCTAGCTTAGTGTTCGTGTACTTTAGTTACCTTTGTAGTGACGGTACTCAAACACCTGACCTTTATCATTAAACGCGTACACAGAGTACTCGTCTTTCTTATCGCCATACTCCATGCCCGGTGAGCCCATTGGCATACCCGGAACCGCCAAACCAATCGCATTACGTGGTGGGTTTTCTAAAAAGGCTTTTACGTCTTCCGCTGGAATGTGACCTTCAAACACATAACCGTCGATCTCTGCGGTGTGGCAAGAAGCCAGCTCTTGCGTTACGCCTAACTTTTGTTTGATAGGGTTCATATCATCGTGGAGCTTCTCTGTTACATCGAACCCGGCATCACGCATATGCTCTGTCCATTCTGTGCAGCAGCCGCAGTATGGAGATTTGTGGTTTAGAACATCAGTAGCCAAAGCCTGTCCTGAAATTGCAGCGAGTGCAGTAAGAGTCATAACTTTACGAATCATGGTTAACCTCATGAATATGGTTTTTATTAATATTAGAATGAGTTGGTTTGAACAATCTCAGCCTGTTGGCATTGCTTACTACAGTAATTGACGACATCGCCATAGCTGCTCCTGCAACTACTGGGCTAAGCAGAAATCCAAAAAACGGGTAGAGCACGCCGGCCGCAATAGGAATGCCAAGCGAGTTGTAGATAAAGGCACCAAATAGGTTTTGCTTCATGTTTCTCACTGTCGCTTGGGACAGTTCTATCGCGTTACTTACAGAAAGTGGTGACGAGTTGAGAAGTGTCATTTGTGCACTTTCAATCGCGACATCACTACCACTGCCCATCGCGATACCGATATCAGCCTGAGCAAGCGCTGGTGCATCGTTAATGCCATCTCCAACCATAGCCACACTCTTATATTGTTGTTGAAGCTGAACAATATGCTGAGCTTTCTGCTCTGGTAGTACTTCCGAGATAACCTCATCGATACCGACACTTTGACCAATCGCTTGAGCGACAGAGTCGTTGTCGCCTGTTAATAGCACAGTGTGAATTCCGGCGGATTTTAGTTGAGCAATGGCTTGTTTGCTATCTATTTTTAATGCATCTGAAATGCCTAATATGCCTTCCAGTTTTTGATCGATGACTACGAAGATTGGCGTCCATGCTTGTGTGCGGCAAAGTTCGATAAAGTCACTGCCCATTTTAGTATCAATACCAAGTTGGGTTAGGTATTTAAGAGAGCCGACTTGAACGTGTTTGCCGTTAATGTTGGCTTGTATTCCAAGGCCTCGGCGGTTTTCAAAGTCGCTGTGTGGGAGTGCTGAAACTTCTAAGTTTTCGGCATACTGGCAAACGGCTTTCGCAAGTGGGTGTTCTGAACCGACTTCAACGGAATAGGCGTAAGCCAGCAGTTCTTGTTCTGATAGGTTGTGATAAAACGCTTGCTGAACGCTTGGCTTACCTTGGGTTAGGGTGCCTGTTTTATCAAATACGACCGCGTCAATCTTGCTGGCTGACTGCAACACATCAGCGTCTTTGATTAGAACACCAAACTCAGCGGCTTTACCTACGCCGACAGTAATAGAGAGTGGAGTCGCTAGGCCTAAGGCACACGGACAAGCGATGATCAGCACGGTAGTCGATACCACAAGCATGTAACTGGCACTTGGTTGTGGGCCAACAAAAAACCAAACTAGGGCGGCAACAGCTGCGATTGCGACCACAACGGGTACGAACACGGCAGAAATAGAGTCGGCAAGCTTCGCTATCGCAGGTTTGCTGCTTTGTGCTTGGCGAACCATCTGAATGATTCGAGCTAACATGGTGCTTGAGCCTATCCCTGTCGCTTCAATAACTAAGCTGCCATCGCCATTAATCGTACCTGCAGAAACACCATCACTCACCGATTTAACGTTGGGAAGTGGTTCACCGGTAAGCATGGATTCATCGATATAAGATTCGCCAGATACCACAACACCATCAACTGGCACTTTTTCACCGGGTTTTACTCGTACTTGCATACCGACTTGGATAGCTTCTACAGCAATGGTTTGTTCTTTGCCATCGACGATAACTACCGCTTTTTGAGGTTGTAAGTTAATCAATGCTTGTAGTGATTTTGTGGTGCGAGCTTTGGCTTTGGCTTCAATGTAGTGGCCCAAGGAAATAAGACCAACGATCATCGCGCTCGCCTCAAAGTAGACATGGCGAGAGGCTTCAGGGAACCATGATGGAATCAGTACGACCAGCATTGAGTAGAACCATGCTGCACCTGTACCCAAAGCAACTAACGTATCCATGGTCGCGCGCTTGTGCATCAGTGATTGCCAAGCGTTAGTGAAAAAGCTACGACCTGAAGTGGCCAGCAGTACCAAACAGACCACACCGATTAATCCCCAAGCCAGTTGGTCATTAAATGTAGTAATGGTCATGCTGCCGCCGAACACACCCCAAGCCATCAGCGGAGCCCCAAGCAGTAGCGCGCTTACTGAGTTTTTCAGGAAGGCTTGTTGAGTGCGAAGTTGTTGTTCTTGCTGCTTTTGTTGTTGTGTTGCTGCATCATCAACAAACTCGGCGCCATAACCTGCGGCTTTCACCGATTGGATGAGTTCGTTTTCGATCAGGTCACGTGTTTTAGAGGTGAAAACCAAGGCCGTTTGCTCGGCAAGGTTGATCTGAGCTTGGTCGACGAACTCGTTCTTTTTCAGTGCTTTTTCGACTGAAGAAACACAGCTTGCACACGTCATTCCCTCAAGAACAAGGTGATAAGTATATTGACTCGCAACGGGTTCAATTGACGTTGTTTTTGTAAGTGCCGATTTTTTATCTTCTTCTAAATCGGAACTTGGTGAGAGGTCATTAGATTCAGCATACGGGGCTGCGTGATAACCCACGCTTTCGACCAACTCAATCACCTCGGATTCAGAAAGCAGAGTATTCAGTGATAATTCCTGTTTGCTGACTTCTAGGTTTGATGCTTGCTCGGTTTGTTCAAGCGCTTGAGTCAGTTTGTTCACGCACTTACCGCAGTTAAGGCCGGATAGCGAAAGGTGCAGCTTGTTACCCATGCTGTAGCCAAGTGTCGCTAACTGTTCGTTGAGTTGAACATAACTAAATGGAGTCGAAATATCGATGTAGGTCGGCGATATATCATTGATCGTCGTGTTGTCGAGATCAGCAAACAGTGTGCGGACTTTCTTCGCACAACCCATGCAATTTAGGCCGTTGAGCGCGGTTGTGTAGTGGTTCATATCGATACTCCAATTCTCATCTACGCCTAACATAAACCTTCCCGTAAGGGTAAGGTCAAACATAAATTCAAGAATTTGATCTTAGTGGTGCATTGGCTGGTGGATTCAATTTTGGAATGGGAGAGGGTAATAAAGGATCTGTGGCTATAATCTACTGGTTAAGACAATAGTTTTGCTACTTTGAAGGCGGAATTCGGCTTTCTATAATCGCTTTCGTACAACAACAGCACATTAATCATTCACTACTGATTGTAGATTTAAGCGGTGGTGATAAAATAGCGCCCAAAATTTAGTGATATTTGGTCATTACAGGCTTTGTAATCGGCTCCACTAAAAGAATCACCTACATAATCAAGGTATTTAAATGACGGTTAAAACTCGTTTTGCTCCTAGCCCAACTGGCTATCTTCACGTTGGTGGTGCACGTACTGCACTTTACTCTTGGCTATTCGCTAAAAACCAAGGCGGTGAATTCGTTCTACGTATCGAAGACACAGACCTTGAGCGTAACTCTCAAGAAGCGGTTGATGCAATTCTAGAAGGCATGCAATGGATGGGTATGGAATGGGACGAAGGTCCTTACTACCAATCTAAGCGTTTTGACCGTTACAACGAAATGGTTGATAAGCTACTTGCTGAAGACAAAGCATTCAAATGCTACGCGTCTAAAGAACTGCTTGATGAAATTCGTGCAGAGCAAGAAGAAAATAAAGAAATGGCTCGCTACGATGCTAACCACCCTAAAATTGTTGCAGCAAACGAAGCAGCAAAAGAAGGCGATGCATGCGTTATCCGTTTCCGTAACCCTAAAGAAGGCAGCGTAGTATTTGATGACCAAATCCGTGGTCGCATCGAAATCGCTAACAGCCAACTTGATGACCTAATCATTCGTCGTACAGACGGCGCTCCTACTTACAACTTCGTAGTGGTAGTGGATGACTGGGATATGGGTATTACACACGTTGTTCGTGGTGAAGACCACATCAACAACACACCTCGTCAAATCAACATCTATGAAGCACTAGGCGCGCCAGTTCCTACGTTCGCTCACTGTGCAATGATTCTTGGTGATGACGGTGCGAAACTTTCTAAGCGTCACGGTGCTGTTTCTGTAATGCAATACCGCGATGAAGGTTACCTACCAAATGCACTAAACAACTACCTAGTTCGTTTAGGTTGGTCTCACGGTGACCAAGAGATCTTCTCTCAAGAAGAGATGATTGAGTTCTTCAGCCTAAACGCAATCAGCAAGTCTGCATCTGCATTCAACACTGACAAGCTACTTTGGTTGAACAACCACTACATCAAGACTTCTGAGCCTGAGTACGTTGCAAAATACCTGCAATGGCACCTAGACGCACAGAAGATTGATACAACAAACGGTCCAGCTATCACTGAAGTGATCAAGCTAGTTGGCGAGCGTTGTAACACGCTTATCGAACTTGCTGAGCAATCTCGTTACTTCTACGAAGATTTCTCTGAGTTTGAAGCTGGCGCAGCGAAGAAACACCTACGCGGCGTTGCTAAAGGCCCACTAGAGCTTGCTCTTGCTAAGGTTGAAGCACTTGAAGATTTCACTACTGCAAACATCAAAGATGGTGTGATTGCAGCAGTATGTGAAGAGCTAGAGATCGGCATGGGTAAAATCGGTATGCCACTTCGCGTAGCAGTAACAGGCGGCGGTCAGTCTCCTTCTGTTGATGCTGTGATGGAGCTTGTTGGTAAAGAGCGCGTAATCGCTCGCATCAAGATGGCTCTTGAGTTCATTGCTGAGCGTGAAGCTAACGCTTAATTGAGTGATTGCTAGAATCAAAAAAGGGTCAGTAACGTGGTTACTGACCCTTTTTATTTGTCTCGAGCTTTATTATCTAAACAACTTCGTTATAGCTGGTCTTCGGCAATCATTTGAGTCGCTTGCGCGGCTGTTTTCTTATCGAATAAGATGTCCATCATCGCTTTGATGCGCTCCATATCGTCACCAAATTTCGAAAAGTTGCCGCTATTCGGCGCTTTAAAATCAACGTTGCCTACGCGCTGCTGATCTTGATAAGCCGAGATCTTTGCGTCTGCCACAAAGGTTCTGAAATCCCAACTCCAACGAGACACGTAATCTAGCGTAATCTCTTCTGGATTGTGTTCTGAACCGTCTGCAACAACTTTACATTTGACTTGATTATTCAGACACCAGTCGAGCATCGAATCTAGGAAAACCGCGCGAGTTTTCTCGTCCTCAACGATCGTAACTTGTTCGATTTTATTTGCCTCAGGCAGTGCGTTCCCTGAATACTTAGGGGCACTACAACCTGCGAGTAAAACGACAACAGCAGCAACTAACCAATTTTTCATTATCTATCCTAGATTTTTTTGAAGATGATTGAGGTGTTGATTCCGCCAAAAGCAAAGTTGTTGCTCATCAGATATTCAACCTCCAATTCGCGACCAGAGCCTGTGATGTAATCGAGCTTGCCGCACTGTTCATCGACATTCTCAAGGTTTAGGGTTGGGCTGAACCAACCGCTGTGCATCATCTCAAGGCTGAGCCAAGCTTCAATTGCACCACACGCGCCAAGCGTATGACCAAAGTAACTCTTAAGAGAGCTAATAGGCACTTCACCAAAGATATTCGCTGTTGCGTTACTCTCTGCAATATCGCCTTTTTCAGTTGCAGTGCCGTGTGCAGAAACATAGCCAATCTTCTCGGCTGGAAGCTGTGCATCCCTCAATGCTTTCTCCATACAAACTTGCATGGTTTCCATCTGAGGTTGGGTCACATGAGCCGCATCGCAGTTGCTGGCAAAGCCAATGATCTCAGCATAGATCTTCGCGCCGCGAGCAACAGCATGTTCATACTCTTCAAGAACAAGCGTACCGGCACCTTCACCGATAACCAAGCCATCACGCTCGCTGTCGTATGGGCTAGGTGATTTCTTGGGTGTGTCGTTTTTTAAACTGGTAGCAAAAAGGGTATCGAAAACGGCAGACTCAGTTGGGCATAGCTCTTCACCACCACCGGCAACCATCACGGTTTGGTAACCATGCTTGATGGCTTCATAGGCGTAACCAATCGCTTGGCTTCCAGAAGTACAGGCGCTGCTGGTAGGAATCACACGGCCTCGTAGACCAAAGAACAGACCTACGTTTACCGCGGCTGTGTGCGGCATCATTTGAACGTAAGTGGTTGCTGTGATGGCTCGTGTTGATTTCTCGTTCAGCATCACACCGAACGCGCCAACGGCATCAGTACTGCCAGTAGAAGAACCGTAAGCGATACCAGTCTCACCATTGGTCAAAATGTCGTGGCCAATCAGCCCTGCTTGCTCCAATGCATTTTCTGTCGCAACGGTGGCTAGACGCGATACACGGCCCATGCCACGCACTTGCTTACGCTTGTAGTGTTTAGGCAGTTGGAAATCGTCAATAGGCGCGGCAAGTTTGGTGTTGAGACCATCATATTGCTCAAAGCTTGGCATATATTGGGTCGCATTTTCACAAGCCTTGAGCTTTGGCTCGATGTGCTGCCAGTCGTTACCAAAAGCAGTAACGCCAGACATACCAGTTACAACAACGCGGCGGGTCATACTAAGCCTCCATTCACTGAAATTACTTGGCGAGTTACGTAGCCTGCAATATCAGACATTAGGTAGCTGACTAGGCCTGCTACTTCTTCTGGTTCACCCATGCGGCGCAGTGGCACCTGAGGAAGCGCATGATCTTTCACGTGTTCGTCAACCATACCCGTGTCAATTAGGCCAGGAGCCACACAGTTTACGGTGATCTTTCGTTTTGCGAGTTCTAGAGCAAGAGACTTAGTCGCGCCAATGACACCAGCTTTTGCCGCTGCATAGTTGGTTTGACCGCGGTTACCCATGATGCCTGATACAGACGCCAGAGTGACGATGCGGCCGCCTTTACGCTTTTGAACCATAGGCATCACGCAAGGATGAAGTACGTTGTAGAAGCTGTCTAGGTTGGTATGGATCACGCCATCCCACTCTTCTTCCGTCATCGCTGGGAATGCGGTGTCACGAGTAATACCCGCGTTGTTTACCACACCGTAGTAAGCGCCATGTTCTGCAATATCAGACTCAAGCTTTTCGCGACACTCGCTGCGGTTGCTGATATCAAATTGAATAAGACGCCCAGCACCACCTTGTTTGGTGATCGATTGTAGAGTCTCTTCAGCGCCTTGCTTGTCACCCATGTAATGAACGGCGATTTCAAATCCGTCTTTCGCGAGTTGAATAGCGATCGCTTTACCAATGCCTTTACTGGCACCAGTGACTAAAACCTGACGGGTCATGATGGGCTCCTAGTTTTCATTTCTTGTAATTTTTGTTCGGTCGGCACGTAGACGTTGAGTTGGCATTGAGCCACCAACTCGCCTTGGTCTTCGACTCTTGCGGTAAACACGGCCATACCGCTGTCTTCCATAAGCTGTTCGGCGTAGATATCAAGGGTCTGACCTTGAGTAAACTCGTCACACAGTGATTTATAACGACGAGAGCCGAGTAAGAATCCGATTGGAGGAGTTGTGCCGTTTTTCAGTGCATGGTATCCAGACCATGCTGCAACAGACTGCGCCATAAACTCGATACCAACATAAGCTGGGACCGTTTGAGATTCGGCGTCAAAGAACAGATTGTGGTCACCAATATCAACCTGACAGTGGATCGACAACGCCTCTACGCTGATAGCACGATCGATTAATATCATCGGATCATCGTGAGGGAGGAGTTGGTCTACAGAAGGGATATCAGTCATTTACTATACCAAAAATCAGGCTAATGTTGTTGCCACCAAAAGCGAATGAGTTGCTTAAGATGTTCTTTACTTTAAGTTTCTGCGCACAGTTTACCAAATCAATCTCAATATCTTCAGCTTTATCCTGACATTTTTGTAAGGGAAGCGGTAAGTCATATTTCAAAATATGCCACGCAATTGCAGCCTCAATCGCACTTGCTGCTCCTAGAGTATGCCCGGTGAGCGGCTTGGTTGAGCTAACGGGAACCTTGTTTGCAAAAATACGGTGAATAGCTTTGCTTTCCATTGAATCATTGAGTGGTGTCGCAGTGCCGTGAGCATTAATGTAACCGATGTCTTCGGCTTGTAAGTTGGCAGAATTTAAAGCTTTTCTCATGGCTTGCTCAGCGCCATTCCCTTCAGGATGAGGCGCTGAAATGTGGTGTGCATCAGAGCTATCACCACAGCCTAATAAGGCAATGTTTGGCGTTTTTTGGGCTGAATCACTGAGCGTTAGCTTTGTTTTACTGAGCAACATAAACGCTGCTGCTTCACCAATGTTGATGCCATCTCGAGATTGGCTAAATGGCTTACAATGTGTGGTCGAGAGGGCTTCAAGACCATGAAAACCATTGAGCGTCAGCTTACACAGCGTATCAACACCGCCAACCAACACAGCATCAGCCATTCCTGAATCTAATAAACGTTGGGCAGTGAGAAATACACGGCCACTCGATGAGCAGGCGGTCGAGATCGCGTAGCTTGGTCCGGCTAATGATAAATGCTGGCTAACGAATTCAGAGGTATTGCCTAACTCTTGTTTCGAATAGTGGTAATGCTCAGGAAATTCACCGTGTGCCAGTTTATGTTTGAATGCTGCCTCACCGTCCGAAATTCCCGAAGTACTGGTGCCAATTACCACAGCAATTCTATCTGCGCCAAATTGTGACTTTGCTTTCTCAATAGAGTCTTTGATTTGATTGAGAGCCGACAGTGCTAGCTGATTGTTGCGAGTAGCGTATTCCGCTTGAGCTGGTGGTGTCTCTGGTAGCGCACTTGCGATTTTGCCAACGACAGTGTGTTTGCCATCGTTAAGCATATCGTTCACTTCAACCATGTTTGATTCACGTTCGTCTTTAAGACATCCATGAATGTCAGCAATACTTGAGCCTAACGCTGAGTGGAAACCACAGTCTTGGATATAAATAGGCATAGTGTTTAGCTCTTACTTGGGTTATCGACAATCGTTGAGTTCAACGTTTGTATGGTGATGGTGTAGCCTTGGGTCAAATGTTTGAAGACAATATTACCTTTGGTTTTGTGTGTACCAGGAGCTGCTTGGTAATCAATTCGAATGATTGCCTGCTGGTTGTCATCAAACACGGTGCGGCTGTTGTCTGTGTCGACCAAGTGCCAGCCGATACTTTGCAGAGGCTGAGCCCATGCTTCTGCAGGCCACAAGGTAAGCATTAAATTAAACAGTACCTGTTCGGGTTGAGGCAGTGTAGCCCCAAGACCAGATAGCACTTGTGTTTCAATAGCTTGGTTTTGGTATTGCAGCGATAAGATACGCGTACCCCAAGAAGAGAAGCCCGCTAAAACGACCTTTTCGGGAGTGACTTCAACTTGAACAGGTAACTGCTGGGTGTCGTCTTGCCAAGTTGCGCTGATCAGCTGGCTTGCCGTCAATGAATATCCCAGCTCCGTAGGCTGCGGCAAGGCTAGCTCGGTGTCTTTGTCGATTGCGACACTTGCACCTGTCGGTTGTTGAGAAACCATTGAACAGGCGTTGAGAAGTAACCCTAGCACGACGGCGAGTGCTATCTTGATTGTGTTGTTCATCTAAAGGCCTCGCGAGGTTTACTTTTTTCTGTGGTTTGTTCGCTGTTGATTGCGAGTGGTGAAAGTAACCATGCTACGAAAATACCTGTTAGCACGGTAATACCGAAGCTATGAATGGCATGAGTCTGACTCAGTGACAGAAGGCCAAATGAAAGCAGCGTTGTGAGACCAGACAAGGTGATCGCCAGTAAGGTACTCAGTGACTTTTTCTGCTCAGCAAAGAACAGGGTGTAGTCGATACCAATCCCTAAAATCAGAATCAGCCCAAGCAGGTTAAATAGGTTTAGTGTCGAGCCTAAAATGCCTGTGACCGCTAAACCGGCCACACCGGCAATCAATGACGGCAGCAGCATCAATAGACTTTGTCTCACGCCGTAGCGCCAAGCTAACACCATGCCAATAGCCGCTAATGCTATCAGTAACAGCTCGGTAATCTTAACGCGGTACTCAGCGAACAGAGATGAGATCTCATCTGCTTTATTGAGGTATTTCACGCCTTGTTGTTGAGCAAAGTTTGAATCTAACCAATTTGAGAATAACTCAGAATCAGTAACCTCTTTGATCATGATGACCGATGCCGCTTGGTTATCGATTGGTTGCAACCAAAGTGGGCGAATCGGCTCAGATACCGGAGACGCCAAAAACTCATCCAGTGTGATCGGTTGGTATTTTGGTAGCTCTGGGAAGCTCGACCAACCGAGTGTGGTTTGTAAGGTCGCGCTTTGGTTAGCGTAGAGTTTTTTAACCAACTGATAGTTGTCGTGTTGCTCTTGCTCACTTGGCAGATGCTGATTGACGCTGCGATAGCCTGAGATAACTTGCTGATCGACCAACGAATCTAATTCCGAGCTGATCAACGCTAATTTGTTCAGTAACGCCTGATTGCTGTTCGCCGTCACTAACAGCATGTTTTGAGCGCTACCTAGGCCAGAGATTTCTGAGATGGCTTGCTCTTGTTGTTTGAGTTGTTCAGGCATCGCTTGAAGTTGGCGGATATCGTCGTCGTAACGAACCTGAGTGATTGAAGCCAAGCTCACCAAGGTTACTGCCAATGGTAAGCCGATCCTAAATTTGGGATTGCTCCACAAGTTTAGCCATGTGCACCAAAGGTTAGTTAACGGAAGCGCTCGTTCTTGACTTGGTTTGAATGCCAATACTGGGTACCAACACACCACACTGGCATACGCGGCAATAAGCCCGATGGATGAGAACAGAGCGAGTTGCTGTAAGCCTGGGAAGGGTGCAACCAGCAGCCCTAGGTATCCTATTAAGCTGGTGATTAAGCCGAGAGTGATTGCGATGAAGATATGCTTTAGGCCTTTGTCACTCTGCCACTGGCTTCCTGCTGCCAAACGGTCAGTGAGGTAGTGAAAAGAGTAATCGATGGATACGCCAATTAAGCTTGCGCCAAACACCAAGCTGAATAGGTGGACTTTACCGAAGATGGCGACGGTGCTCGCCAGTGCGACCAATAATCCCGTGCTGATTGAGAGCAAAGACAAGGCAAGCGGCAGTGCGCTACGAAACGTCAACCACACTAATAGAATCACGCCCGCCAATGAGCCTAAGCCAATGGTACTGATTTCAGATTTTGCACTTTGGGTGCCGTAATTTGCGTAGAAAACCACACCAGTGTGCTGAACTTTGACGTCAAACTGCTTCTCGATTTTTCGTTCTAAAGCGTCTAATGCAGGAAGTTGTTCTTGAATCGCTAGGCTATAAGGAGAGCCAGCTAACGTCGCGGTAACAAGAATGTGTGATTGATCTTGTGATTGTGCGGTTAGATAACCTTCTTTAATCCCAAAGTTACTCGAACGGGTGCCAACCTCGCTTATATAGTCACGAAATAACAGGAACGGGTCTAAGGTTAACTCAGTCGCTGTCACACCTGAAAAAGGGTTGTACAAGGATTGAACCACATATTGAGCACGCGATTCTGGTGCATGAGTTAATGTTCCTTTCTGTAGTTCGGTCAGCAGTTGAGCGCGATGACGAAAATAGAAGTCACTCCATTGGCTTTGTGTGCTGGCATTGATCTTGCCTTGAACATGTTTGAAGAGAACTGAACTGTCAGAAAATGCGTCTTGATTGAGCGATTTCTCAAAGGCTTGGGTTGCTGCCATGGTGCTCTTGATATCAGAGCCACTCAAGATGAACACTACTTGCTCACTCATCGAGTTGGAAATCTGCTGAAAAGCTTGTTCAACCATAGGATCTTGCTGATTCTCAGGTAGCAATTTCATGATGTTGCTTTCGATGGGCATTGAAGAAGAAAAAGCGAACTGTTTGATCAACAGTCCGCTAAAAAGCACCACGATAACTAGCCAAACAAGGGCAAGCTTAGAGTTGAAATTGTTGCGCTTCGGCATCTGACAATACTTCCGGTTGATGGCTTAACTGGCTGAACTCGATCACCGTGCTGTCCCCACGAATCTCTTTTAGCTCGATTCGCTCAATATCACTGTTGCCTTGTAGCGTGATGGCTTCAAATACTGCATTCATTGGCGCATTTTTGGGCGTTAGGATAAGTGTCCATGAATTGTTGCCTGTATTCTCGTCTGGGCTTTGTATCGCTGCAGGCTCGAACGACAGAGAGAATTGTTCTTGAAGCTTTTGCGTATCACCGTGGAACACCGATAGGAAAATATGACTGAAGTAAAACGCCATTGGGTTTTCTTTGTCAGTGATGATCTTAGCGGGTTGATCAGCAAATCTTTGGCTCAGTTTGTTATCGGTAAGCACTAAGTTCACCGGAAACGGTGTGGTTTGCGTCCAGAGTAAACCACTTGATTTGTCTAATAGGAATGTACCTTGCGACGTCAAAGGTTGGGCAAACATTTCCATATTGCGTGTTTGAGTAAACTCGCCACGAACAATACTATTTTCACTCAACACCATTTGAAGTTCTGAAATAGAACCGACGGCAGCTGTGTTCTGATTAGCAGTAGCAAGGCTACTTGCCATCATCGCAGCGAGTCCTAACAGCAAGACGCTAATGTGTTTACGACTGCGTTTAAACAGACTCATGATTCACCTGTTGTGGGTTAGAGGCTTGAGATTGATGTTCAGCAGCTAGAGGTAAGCAACCGAACTGGTGCCAGTGCTCGACTTTATCGGTAAACACTTTCGGAGAAGCGAAACACATCTCTTGTTCTTCAATGGTCACGGCAACCTGCATGGTGTGTGCTCGTGTCATTCGAGCGCCGGTTAGAGCATCATGAATTTCATAATCGACACGAAGGCGGTTTTCCCACTCGGTGAGTTTCGCTGTGACCTTAATCTTGTGATTAAACGGTATCGCCTTAATGTATTTCACGCGGGTATCGATGATAGGCCACATGTAGCCAGAATCCTTCATCTCATGATAGTTGTACTCAATCTTATCCATCATGATACGTCTTACTTCCTCAAAAAAACGGAAGTAGTTGCCGTGATAAATCACGCCCATTGGGTCGGCATCTTGGAATGAGGTGATAAGCGCCACCTCAGATTGTAATGGATGAAGGATTTCAGACATAAATCGCTCTCAACAATATTGTGTAAAGGGTAGCTACTTTATGAGGTTAACTACTCTATGAGTAAAGTTCTTTTAATAAAGTGACCAGTGCTGACTTTGAATACGAGAAATAAAGTGGCGTAGATCGCCTTCCAGCGGGCGGTCCTCGACTATAAACTCAAACTCTTTCAGTACTTCGTCGCGAATGTGCTTGAGGTTCTCACTCATGTGGTGCTCATCAAGCTCATTGTGGCGTTTACGAAGCTCAAGCGCTTGCGTACCAGCCAGAAGAGAAGCTGCCGCTACTTGTTCGGTTAGCTCTAGAACGCGTAAACAGTCACGGGCTGCAATAGTACCCATGCTCACTTTGTCTTGGTTGTGACACTCAGTTGAGCGAGAGAATACGCTTGCAGGCATCGTATGTTTTAATGCTTCTGCTGTCCAAGCTGACACGCCGATTTGTACCGCTTTGAAGCCGTGGTTGATTGGCTTGCGCTCGCCTTCAGCACCCGTTAGGTTAAATGGCAGACCGTTGTTGAACTTGTAATCCATCAGCTGCGCCATTTGGCGATCAAGCAGGTCTGCAAGGTTCGCTACTGCGGTTTTTAGCGTATCCATCGCCATTGCGATATGACCACCGTAGAAGTGTCCGCCGTGCAGTACGCGCTCGTTATCACCATCGATAATCGGGTTGTCGTTGGCACTGTTTAGTTCGTTCTCAATCATCTGGCGAAGCCAAGGTAGAGAGTCTTGAACCACACCGATAACATGTGGAGCACAACGCAGAGAGTATCGATCTTGTAGGCGATCACTGTTACGTGGCGGGCGATCCGCTTGCAAATCATCACGTAACCACGCCGCAACTTGTTGTTGACCTGGATGAGGTTTCACTGCGAACAGCGCTTCATCGAAGTGGAAGTCATTGCCATGCATACCGACAGATACCATAGCGGTGATCTTGGTCGATAGCTGAGCTAGATATTCCGCGCGCTTGTAAGCGATACAAGCTAGTGCCGTCATCACAGACGTACCATTCATCAACGCCAAGCCTTCTTTTGGCTTAAGCTTGATAGGGCTGATGCCTAGCTCTTTGTAGACGTCACTGGTTGGGCGCACTTCACCTTTGTAGATGACATCACGCTCACCAATCAGTGCGGCTGCTAAGTAAGACAGAGGTGTTAAATCGCCACTGGCACCCACTGATCCTTCTTGAGGAATACGCGGTGAGATGTCTTGGTTGATTAGGGTAACGATCTGGTTAAGCAGATCGTGAGTCACACCAGAGACGCCTTGTGATAGCGAACAAAGACGAGTTGCAAGAACTGCTCGAGCTTGCTCGTGAGACAGTATTTCACCCAAGCCACAGCCGTGGAAGCGTGTTAGGTGAAGAGGCAGTTCATCGACAAGGCTTGGCGGAATCGCAACCGTACAAGAGTCACCGTAACCCGTTGTTACGCCGTAAATCACGCCTTCTTCTTTAAGTAGGCGTTCTAAGAAAGCGACACCACGGTCGATCTTAGATGTGAATGCTTCACTTGAGTTCATCGAGGCTTTAGCGCCTTGTGAGATAGCGACAACGTCCTCAATCGTGAGGCGTTCGGCACCAAAGGTGATGCTATTTGGATTCTTTTTCGTCATGGTGCTTGCTCAATGTCCAAAAATTAAAAAAGTTGTACCACTGAAGCGGTGCTTTCAGTGTGTAGTGCTGAAGTCGGTCTGCGTATTGTTGAACGACTTGCTTTAAAGATTGTTCGCGTGTCTTTCTAGGTAGCTCGATTTTGTCGCTAAAATGCTCAAAATAGACATTAAAGTGCGGTTTTTCTTGCGAATCGTCACGTAACCCAAACAGCAAAAATACGGGTGCTTTGAGTACAGAGGCTAACATAAATGGCCCTTGAGGGAACGGGGCTTCCTTACCTAAGAACTCAGCCCATACCGAGCGGCTCTCTTTGCTGGTGGAAGTTCTATCACCGACAATCACGATCCATTCGCCTTGCTCTAACTTCTGTTGTAAAAGGATAGCGGTATCAGGCCCCATAGAAGTCACTTGAATCAAGTTTAAGTCAGACTGCGGGTTCACGGCTTTCATCACAGAGTTAAAACGCTCAGCGTGCTCTGTAAAAACCAAAGCATTGATTTTGATGTTCGAGTGTCTGCGACCCAAAGCTCGACACAATTCTATGTTGCCTAGGTGTGAGCCTAAAATCAGCACACCTTGCTGGTTTGCTACCATGTTTTCGAATTGGTCTTGGCCATGAATAGTGAGATTCTCCGCTGAGAAATCGCCTTTCCATGCCGCAAGCTTGTCGAGCATCGTATGCCCAAACGAAAGCAGGTGGTTATAGCTAGTTAGCTCTGCAGGTAATTCTATGTTCTGTTGCTCTGCGTACGCCTTTAGTTGAAACAAGTATTGCTCAGAAGCGTTTCGCGCTCGCTTGCCCGTTAAGTGGTAGTAACGCATCACACCACGCAGAATGAGGTTGAACACACCGCGACCTAACAAGGTATAGATGGTCAATAACAGCTTGATGCCTAATACTGTGCCGCGTTCTTGAGTGCGAGACCAGTGGGGTTGTTCAGAAGCTTGTGGTTCTGAATCCGTCGATAAACTTTGGTTATTATCAGCTGAATCGGATTTGAAATGGCGAGCAATCAGTTTTGGTGCTCTTGGCAGCATGCCGAGGAAAAGACGCGTATGCATCCAACTGATTTTGACGTTATCCCACAATGCATCGAAATGGGAAATGCCGTTTTCAGGATAGATGACTCGAGTTTCAACGAAGTCTATGTCGCAACCTTCCCAATACAGGCGAACTAGAATTTCGATATCGAAGTCCATTCTCGAACCAACATCGTACTTGCTCAGTACCGTTTGTGTTTGGTTGATTGGGTACGCTCTAAAGCCACACATGCTGTCTTTAATTGATAAAGAAAGGGTTTCTATCCATACCCAAATGTGTGTCGCATAACGCCCGTAGAGCCTTGCTTTAGGCACACTCTCGTCGTAGACAGGCTGGCCTGATATTAGACGTTGTGGCTTAGCTTGTGATGCCTCAATCAATACTGGTAAGGATTCAAGGTCGTGTTGTCCGTCAGCATCAATCTGAATGGCATGGCTAAAGCCGAGTTGTTGTGCTTTTTTGATTCCGGCTTTTACTGCGCCGCCTTTGCCTTGGTTCTGTTCAAGCGTGACCAAGGTTACGTTTGAATTCTCTGCTAGGGGAGCCAGAAACTGTTTTGTGGTGAGTTCACTGCCATCGTCGACGATGATGATCGGCAACTCAAAGTGATGGAGCGACGAGACCACAGCAGGCATGGTTGCGCCATGGTTAAAGCATGGGATAAGGAAGCAAGCCTTGTAGCTGCTTTCTTTTGTTTGGTCTTGAGAAGTAGCCTCGACGGGAGCGCTATTCACTTTTCTCTCCCAGCTTCATTTTGCCTGAAGAGTGGGTCTGTTCACCGTTGTTTGAGGTGTAACTGAAGCTCAGCTTGTCTTTGTCAGCATCCCATTTGAGTGATAACTGGATTGTAGCATCAGGCAGGATAGGCTCTTGGAACTTGATGACTTCCATACCTTTAAAGAAACCAGGGACGTTTAGCTCTTGGACAGCGTAGTGAAGTGCCCAATCGATTTGTGTGACGCCCGGTAGAATAGGGAAGCTCTTGAAGTGCCCCTTAAAATCGGTGATATCTGCGCTAACATGGAGTGTCAGGGTCGATTCATTATCTAGCGTGTCTACAGCAATGATGTTTGGTTTTCTTTTATCCATAGGGCGTGCTTAGAATCCTTGGGCAAATATTGGTTCTTTGACAAAAATATAAAAAGATAGTCTCAGTGTAAAATACGATCAGCGGTTTCTATGATTTTATTAGCTGTTCTATGTGAGATGTTAATCGCTTGCCTTGGCTGTTGAGAGGAATCTCATCAACAATACGGTACTTTCTTGGGATAGCGATTGGCTCTAACCACTTTCTGAGTTCTGTACGTAGCATCAACCAGAATTTACCTTTACTCATGGTCGATAATCTCGCTTGGCCTTCATCTGATAATACCAAAACAGAGGCCAAGATTAATCGCTCAGGTTCCTCAAATGGAATCACTACACACTCGCTTATCCAAGGCAGTTGCTCCAGTCGTTTCTCCACTTCAACCAGTGATACTCGTTTCTCTTCGATCTTGATCACTCGGTCGGTTCGACCCTTCAATATGAATTGACTATCTGAGACCATTTCGCACTCGTCGGCGGTTTGATACCAGTTGTTTTTATCGATATATGGCGACAATAACTTAATGCAATTCTCACTGTTGAGACTAGCCTCAATACAATCAAAAAGCTGCCAAGGAGTTTGAGCGCTCTCTTGCTGACGAAATGCGATGCCACCGGTCTCTGTGCTGCCAAACACCTCGATAGGTAAATGACCAAGTAGATCTCGTGACTGGTGAGCCGACTCGTTAGGCAATGGACCGCCCGAAGAGAAGATTCCTGCAAGTTGTACCTTGTTGGTCTCGTGCTTTAGTCGCTTGAGTAGCGCAGGGCTGCTGATGAGCACACAGTTTTTATTGGCATGAGACAGAATTTGTTCAGGGTATTCTAGGTTGTTTCGAGCAAATGGAACACCAGAGCAGAGTGGCCATAAGATTCTAAATAGTAAACCATAGATATGTTGATGAGAAACGGTGCTTTGGATTCGGTTTCCCTTGAGTAATTTGCCCCAGTTTTTATTTAACTGAGCGGTTTCAATATCTAGGTGTTCTAACGTTTTATCTATCGCTTTTGGCGTGCCACTTGAACCTGAAGTAAAAAGAGTTAATGGGACAGTTGCCAAATCAATGGTCGTAAGATCATCGGTTAGAGGCTTTTGTACTTCGGTGCTTGAGTCCAATAAGGTTTGGATATTGCGAACGTCACTCACCTCAACTTCGCCAATCGAGTCATCAACTAGCAGGCAATCAAACTGTTCATTTAACTCTGCAAGCGCACAAGGCTGGTAGTTGCCCGGTAAGATGATGTGTTTACTGGCTGCTGCACACGCCAGAAATGCCACCGAAAATAGGTAGCTATCTTGGGTACAAATCGCAACTCGTTGAAAAGGGGATGAAGGTAAAAGGTGCACGAGTTGAGATAAGTCGTCGTTAAATGTTTGCCACGTAATCTCACTATTGTCGTCAAAGCAGACAATAGATTCAGGGGCTCTATTCTGGCTGAGAAGTTCAGACAACGAGGTGTAAAATACGGTTTGGGTCATAACAATTTAACTCTGACGAATGCGCTGTCTTACTACCCACTCACCTGCAAAGAGTAACCCAGCAAACAGATAGCTGAGTAAGCCATTGTATAGGGTCCATATTTCAAGAGGTTGGAAGCAGGTGTAAAGGGCGATAGAGCCATTGATAACAAAGAACAAGCACCAAACTTTGGTGACTTTTCGCGTGTAATCAACGCCACTTTGCGGAAGTTCAGGCTCTTGAAGACGAGCAAGGCGCTCGATAATCGTTTGTGGTTGCCATAGGCTTGAAGCGAATACGACCAGCATACAAACATTAACGATAACGGGATAATAGGTTAGCCAGCCATGTTGCTTAAAGGCTAAGCCTAAGGCCAGCAGAACAATACCGGCAGTTCCACTGATCCAAGCTAGGTGTTTTAGCTCTTTGATTTTAGCCTGACCGCCAGTAAAAATGCGGACAGCAAAGATAGCGGCCAAGGCGATACCCACGGTTTGTAGGCCAAACTTGTTGAGTCCAAAGTAAACCGCTATTGGATAAGTGAAAAGTATGATTGCCGACAGTAAAGTCAGCAGAGGACGCATTATGCGTCCTTCAATAGTTCAACCACAGACTCTACAACGTCATTAACGGTGCGTACTGCTTTGAACTCTTCAGGCTTGATCTTCTTACCTGTTACGTTCTGTAGATGAACGACCAAATCAACCGCATCAATGCTGTCTAGGTCTAGATCAAGATAAAGATGAGCTTCAGGCGTGATATCTTCAGCGTCAAGCTCGAACAGCTCGATAAGCGCATCTTTAACCTGGTTGTATACTTCTTGTTGGTTCGCTTGTGTCATAAAGATCTGTCTAGTTGTTCGTTTGAGATGAGATGTAGTTCGCTAGGTTTTCAACCGATGCAAAATGCTGGCGAGTGTTTGAGTCGTCGGCATCGATAACAATGTTGTACTTTTTCTTGATAGCAAGACCAAGCTCTAGCGCATCGATAGAATCTAACCCAAGTCCATCACCAAATAGTGGAGCTTCCGTTTCAATCTCATCGATGCTCATATCTTCAAGGTTCAATGCGTCGATGATCAGTTGTTTCAGTTCGTTGTGTAATGTTTCCACTTTGGCCTACTTAATGCTTTATCTAAATGCTGCTTTAAGGGGGCGATTCTACATTATGCGAGGTATTTTCGAAATGCCGATATCGCCTGCTGTTATATTGAGGAACTAAATGTTTTCTTCGGAAGGGAAAATAGTGTGTGCAAGATGATGATTAAGGCGTCTTGCTGCCGAAGTTAAATTATTCGAATTCTCAATAAATGGTGCGACTTCTATTTTACCTTTCACCGCGACATGAAAAAAGGGTTTCGTAGCAGGAACTTGATACCATTTTTTTTCTTTCGTTAAGAATGTCGGAGAAACTGTAATATGAATCACGCGTAAATCGGTTTGTGTTCGAGTCGCGATTTGTGCCGCCCCACGTTGTAAGGATGGTTCAATTCCGGGTGTTGTGCGAGTTCCTTCGGGAAAAACAAGCAGTACGTTTCCACGAGAAAAGCGTTCTTCACAGCGTTCTAAAAGATCGTCAGGTGTTTGGTTGGGAATATATCCAGCGGCTTTGACGATCCTCTTCATAAATGGGTTTTTCCAAATGGCTGCTTTAACGAGGCAATCACATTGAGGAAGTTGAGAGGCGATCAGTACATAGTCAATCAAGCTTGGGTGATTGGCGACGATGATGCAGTTGCGATCTTCTCGCAGTAGTTCCGCGCCATCAATTCGGTAATCAATCGCGCCGGTGAATTTCATGATCTGGCAGAACGCATTGAATGAAAAACGAATCAATCGTTGAGCCTTAAGCTCTCGTTGAATGGTGTCTGAAGTAATGAGAGCGATCGATGGCAAGATCAAGAAGCTAAGCACTAAGCCTCCTAATCCGAAGATGGTAAAGCAGAGGCCTGTCGCGAATACTCGCCAATATTGGTCGACCTTGCTCATTTATACTGCTCCGGCTTTTGCGTTATTTACCCAAGTCCAATCTTGGTGTTTGCCTGCTACTGTCCAGCTCTGTGAGTTCTGAAGGATATTCTGTAGCGCTTGCAGGCCTTGAGGCAATTCAGCTACTGAGTTTTCGCTAGCTACGGCTTTTGATAATGATACGTTTCTTGATATCGATGTGGCTCTTGATACCGAGTAGTCATCGCCAGAGGTGAGCACTAACCCCAGCGCATAGTCGGCATAGCTTTGAGTTTCGAACTCTTGGTAGAGCTCAGGCAGAGGCTGGTCGAAATCGATAACTAACACACGATGCGATGGGTATTGGTGAAGGTAAAGATAGGCTTCAATCAGAGCGTTATGGAAAGTATCTTGCCCAGCTGCAATAGAGGTCAATGGAATCGGCGCTTTTGCGGCAATGGTGGTTAGCCCGGCTGCGGTATTGTGTACCGACTGTGAGAACGCCATTGGTGAGGCATCGTCACCTTCCAATATCGACTGAATCAATGTGGCGGTTCGGTGCAGTTCACCGTGTCGGCTGGCAAAAACCAGATAATCAATCGAGGTGTCTTTTAATAGCGTTAATGCGGTTTGGACGGCAAGCTTACTTTGTAGGCTCATTCGGCGGCGCATCATAGGAGGGATCGCTTTGAATTCCGTTGAGCCGTCTTGTGGCCAATCTAAATGAGTGCTCCACGCTTGCCATTCGGCATCGGAATTGAGACCGGCAGAATTTGCAGACCATTTCTCAATATTGAACGACATTAATTGGGACTGATTTGACATAGAGTATTGATTTGCTTTGGGTCTAACTAAATACTATGCGTGCTTATAAATAAACACAGATAAGGAATTTAAATGAAATTACTAAAAATAGCCGTTTCAATGTTATTCATATTCGTTCTTGCAGGGTGTGGACGTGTCCAACCTGTAATGAATGTTGAGGATACTCCAGTTGCACTTAATCTTCAAAGTAAACAGGTGAAATCAGCTATTTATGAATCGGCTGAGAATCGAGGCTGGTTGGTTTCAGAAATAAAACCTGGCTTGATCCGTGCAGAACTGTATGTTCGCTCACACCATGCTGTGGTTGAAATTCCTTATAGCGACAAGTTTTACTCTATTCTTTACGTTGAATCAGAGAATTTGAAGTATGACGATGGTGAAATACACCGTAATTACAACCGCTGGGTTAATAACTTAAACGTTGATATTAAACGTAAGCTTGCACAAATGGCTGCAGAGTAACCCTCTATTATTTTAAAGTTAGGTTTTTCGTGTCGGAATATAAATTAGATCCATTCAATGCATTAGAAGCAAAAACAGAAGCTCAAAAATTGTCTTTCGCTCCTATTGTTTTTCACACTGCTCGTACACTTCGTGATTTAGGTATTTTAAAAGCCTTAGATGATGCGGGTAGTGATGGTTTACCAGCAGAGACGCTTTCTGAATTAACCGGAGTATCCGAGTACGGCGTGAAAGTTCTACTTGATATGGCGTTGAGTGCTCATATTGTGACTTGGGAAAAGCCTAACTATAAAATGGCTAACCTTGGCTTCTACCTTCTGCACGATGGCATGACGAACGCAAACATGGATTTCACTGCTGATGTTTGTTACGCCGCGATGATGCATTTAACGGAAGCGATTGAAGAAGGTACACCTGCAGGCTTAAAAGAGCTGGGTGATTGGGAAACTATTTACCAAGGCTTGTCTCAATTGCCAGAAAAAGCAAAAGAGAGCTGGTTCAAGTTTGATCACTTCTATTCCGATCGTTCATTCCCTGTACTGCTCGAGAAGGTCTTTAGCAAGGAACCTAAAACGCTGGTGGATATTGGCGGTAACACGGGTAAATGGGCAATGCAGTGCTGCAATCACGATGCAGACGTTGAAGTCACCATTGTCGATCTTCCGCAGCAGCTAGAAATGGCAATGGCAAACGCTAAGCAACATGGTCACCAAGATAGAGTAACGCCATTCCCTGCCAACATGCTCGACAAACAGCAAGCGTTGCCGACAGGCGCGGATGTGTGGTGGATGAGCCAATTTCTTGATTGCTTCTCGCCAATGGAGATTCTGAGCATATTAAAGCGTGTTCGCTCTCATATGTCAGAAGAGGCGACGGTCTATATCCTTGAACTGTTCTGGGATGCACAGAAATACGATGCGGCTTCTTATAGTTTAAATGCGACTTCGCTGTACTTTACGTGCTTGGCCAATGGCAACAGCCGTTTTTACCGCAGTGAAGATTTCTTAGAGATCGTTGAAGAAGCTGGCTTTGAAGTGGTGACCCGTACCGACTATATCGGTCTTGGTCATACACTGCTTGAATTGAAAGCTGGCGCGCAATAAAAAATAACAAACATGGCTTAAATTAATGAAAAAACTGTCAACTCAAGTAGTGATCATCGGAGCTGGGCCATCAGGGTCTATTGCTGCGTCTTTGCTTCATCAAAAAGGCATCGATGTTCGAGTGATTGAAAAAAGCGTATTTCCGCGCTTTTCTATTGGCGAAAGCTTGTTACCCGCTTGCATGGAAGTGATTGAACAGGCTGGGATGACTGACGCAGTAATCAACGCCAACTTCCAATACAAAGATGGCGCAGCCTTTCGCAAAAATGGCGTTTATACCGCGTTTAATTTTGAAGATAAGTTCTCTGCTGGGCCGGGAACTACCTTTCAGGTTCAGCGCGGCGCCTTTGATAAGGTGTTAGCAGACACTGCCGAGGAGCAGGGGGTCGCTATTGATTACCAACATGAGTTGATGGGCATTAATTTCACCGACAACAGTACCATTTTAGAGGTTCAAGTTCTTGATGGAGAGCGCTATCAGCTAGAAGCGCAGTACGTGCTGGATGGCAGTGGCTTTGGTCGAGTACTACCGAAAATGCTTGATTTGGAAGAGCCGTCATCGCTTCCTCCTCGCAAAGCTATTTTCACGCACATCAACGATCATATTGCAGAAGTGGATACCGACCTTGAATATGACCGAAATAAAATTCTGATCTCGGTGCACCCAACCAACCCTGATGTTTGGTATTGGTTGATACCGTTTAGCAACGGAGTGTCTTCATTTGGTGTGGTAGGGGAGCCTAAGTTCTTTGAATCCTACCCACAAGATAAGATTGCCGCGATTAAGCAATTGGCAATGGAAGAACCGGGTTTGGCTGAGATACTGGCAAGCGCTGAGTACCCAAATCCTGCAGGTGAAATCGGTGGCTATTCAGCTAACGTGAAGCATCTTGCGACAGACAAATACGCATTGCTCGGTAATGCGGGTGAGTTCCTTGATCCTGTGTTTTCATCGGGAGTAACGATTGCGATGAAGTCGGCTCAGTTTGCGGTTGAGTGTGTGGAAAAGCAGCTTAACGGTGAGAAGGTTGATTGGGAACGCGATTATGCCGATCCATTGATGGTTGGTGTAAACACCTTTAGAACCTATGTCGAAGGGTGGTACTCAGGTACCTTGCAGGATGTGATTTTCTATCAAGATCCAAACCCGAAGATTAAACAAATGGTGTGCTCTATTTTGGCGGGCTACGCGTGGGATCAAACCAATCCTTATGTGAAAGACTCACAGCGTCGATTGACGACATTAGCAGAGATCTGCCGAAGCTAGGTGGTCGATTCAGTGTGATTGAATATCTTCAATCACTAGGGTGACTAACCTAAAAATAAAAACAGCCGCAAATGCGGCTGTTTTTGTATCTGAAAATATGGGAAGTCAATTCAATTGAGCGAAGGTTACTTCAAGTCGATGCTGTTCAATCGACCCATAAAAACGAGCAGATCAATCACATCTTTGTGAGCATCAAGCAGTGCGCGTTTGGTTTGGCTATACGCGGCAAGTCGACCGTGCTTTCTGATTGAGCACACCTTAGTTTTGTATTTGTAATCACCATTCTCAGAGAACACGCGCCATTTGGCTATATAGCACTCATCACGATGCTCGGGGTCACTCTGTGTTGGGTTGGGTTTGAATACAATCTTAGGCTCTAAACTATGAGGTAGGCGCGTCATCAAGTAGGGCTCTTTGAGGACTTTAGGCCAAAACTTACCCCAAAGCTCTCTGCCCAGTTCATCTCTTAACTTAATGGTTTTCTTCAGTGCCTTGTCTTCACCCATACGAACAAAGCCGACAGATCTGTGTAGCACAGTGTCTTCGGGTGTATGAATGTGGATCTTAAAAGCGGTTTTACCTTTCGAGATAAAGCGGTAACCGGTAGCACCAATTAGATTATTCTGGCTCATAGTTTGCTAAATGATGATTATGTTATTAATAAGGTTACGACAAATACGTTAAAACCGAAACTAATCATCATGAAAAAAATAAAGCCTTAACAAAACTGCTAAGGCTTTATTAGAAACTCTGAGACGAGCGTGTCGCTAACTACATGATTTTCTGCATCACATCACCAATTTGTATGCTTCCCGCAAGGCTTGGCTGATCAATCGTCAGTTCCGCTTCGTTTTCGTAAACGCGAGAAACTGTTAGCGTGATGTCACTTTGAGAAACCTTGTTGCGTGGCAAACCGCGTTGGTCGATAAACGAACCTGTGTGCCATAACTGAAGCTTGTCACCTTGCTGAACACCATGCATTCGGCCTAAATCGATGGTCACTGTATTGCCGTAGACCGCCGCAACCTCTGGAAGAGTGATCTTACACGATACTTCTGATTCCAAGTCCAACATGATATTACGGCTGACGCGAAGCATCATGCTGCCATAAGTGGATGCCCAGAAGCGTGCGCTGCGTGTATCGACCTCACTGGTCTTAGCAAATGGCCATTTAGCCACTTCACGATAGCTACGATTGTAAACTTGGTGACCTGTTTTACCGTCGAACACTTGCATCTCGAGTGCGAACTGACGGTTGATAACATCGTCTTTCAAAAGCTTAGATTCGATGGTCGCCGTTAAGTCGGTAATGTCGCCGCCAATGATGTACTGCGCGCCTGTATCTTGAGCGATCATTTTGATCACTTCAGGTCGACGCTTGTCGATGTCATAGTTGGTTGTGCCGACAGATACAAAACTGCGAGATTCTTGCGCTAGCTGTCTGTCAACCACATGGCTGAAATCATCGCCGATGTTATAGATTCTTCCCATCACGGCTTGTTGAGGCGATGCCACATCAATATTGCCGACTAAAAATGTTTTCTTATATTGGCTCTCATGGCAAGCATTTGCCGAAGGATAGATGTCGATCCTTGCGGTGATCATTAAATTGCCACCGCGTGTTCTCTCTTTATCAACCAAGATGTAGCGTACTTCGTGGTTGGTAAACTGGAACTCTTTCTTGCTCGAATCTAGATAGGGCGTGAGGTTGGAGATACTGCCAATATCAGCGCCTGAGAACTGAACAGCCTTGTAAACCGCGTCTTCCAGCGCGTGGACTCTTGCACTTTCTTCTGTCGATACGATCGCTGCTGTACCGGTAACTTCATACCAAGAGGCATGAGCACTGAAGCTTATGGTTATCAGTGAACTTATTGAAAATAAGTAAGAAATTATTTTTTTCATCTATTCGTTACCAGTTGGGTATAAATATTGCTTAACAAATAACTATAAGCTTGAAGCTGACTTAAGTGCGTTTTTCTTAATCTGAACCATTAATGAAAAGCAAAGACTGTTCCAACATTGTAATCCATTGAAAAGAATAATGGTGAGAACATATTGGAACAGGTAGCACTAAAACTATCTGGAGATAAGAGAATGAAAAAATGGCTCGTAGTAGTGAGTGTCATGTTATTGACCTCATGCGCTTATTCGCCAATCTACAACGGCAAGTCTGAGTATTCAGGCAGTCAGTTTATGTTGATGGACAGCCCTCGTCATACCATGGATTTTTTCGTTGAAAGCATGACCGAAGATTTGATCGTGTCGAACACGAGTATTTCAGCAAGAACACCGATTGCGATTACCTCGTTTGTTGACCTACAACACATGGACACAACAAACTGGCTCGGTAACTCAGTATCAGAAGGTTTCATTCATCAGTTTCAGCGTCGCGGCTTCAAGGTTGTTGATTTTAAAACCACGGGTTCTATCCAAGTGACTCACCAAGGTGACTTTGCGTTAAGCCGTGATTGGAAAGACTTGGCTCAAGAGCAAGACGTTCAATACGTGCTGACAGGCACTATGCTTCGCCAAGAAGGCGGTGTTCTAGTGAATGCTCGTGTGGTTGGCATGCAAACACGTATTGTGGTGGCTTCTGCACAAGGCTTCTTGCCTGCTGACCGTATTGGTCGTGACCTCGATACTCTGAACAGTATTCGAACTCAAGATGGCGTGATCATTCGTTCTGACCCAACGATCAGCCAACCTTATACTGTTATTCTTCGCCCTTAGGAGTTCGAGATGAAGAAGTTAATGTTTGTTGTTGCCGCTTTATTGCTTGTCGGTTGTCAGCCATTGCAAAGCATGAGACCTGATGATTTCTTAGTAGCTGTTGGCTACGCGAGTATCAGTGAGCAGAAAGGTCGTAACGACGAAGAGAGACGTATCCGTGCGATGAGAGCCTCTAAGATCGATGCTTATCGTGAGCTGGCTGAACAGGTTTACGGCATGCGAGTAAGCGGTCGTGCTGAACTTGAAGATCAACGCCTTGGCACTGAACGTACGTCCGGTGCGGTTGATGGTGTTATCCGTGGTGCTGAGGTCGTGCGCAGTTACCCTGTGGGTGATAGCTACGTGACCGAGCTTCAGTTAGACATCCGTAAGATGGATCAGCTCCGTAACTACGGTGAAGTTCAGGCAGTACCTGAGAAGAGACAACAAACGCTGTTCTAGTTTCGGTGTTTGAATCGAATATTCTATTCAAAGATATTGGCTGTCACTCGCTTTCCAGATGGCGTGTCGGCAACCAATAACTAATATGAATGTAAAAGCGGCAAGTATGAAAATACTTGCCGCTTTTTTGTTTATCGATTTTTTGAGAGCGTTCAAAGGCTGATTCGGAATTTTGATAAAGGATAACGACAGGAATAGTCTGAGATACAGATACAGATACAGATACAGGCAGAAGGTTAATAAGGGGTATTACTGAAAAGGGCGACTTAACTAGGCTTTTACGTTGGTTCCCAGCGTAGAGATAGTATGCGTTTGTCCACCGGCATTGTAGGTCATGCCAATTTTACCGTGGCTTTGCTGCATCATATTGCTGAGTTTTTTGAAGCTAAGGTGTGCTCGATTCAAGGCTTCGCCATTAACCAGGTTCGCTTGATGGCAATCGTGCACTATGGACTTGATGGTTGAGACTAACTGAGCCAGTTCAGGATTCTCGGTCAGTTCTGAGATATTGGTATGGGCTTCGATGCGTTGATCGGTTGATCTTAGCTGTTCGACAAGAACCACTTTTTCTTTGGCGATTCGCTCAATATCATTGGATTGTCGGCTCGTGATCGCGGTTTTCTCTGAACTTAATAATTCAGATAAGGCTTTGGCATTTTGAAGTTGAAAATTAACTAAATCTGCTAGTGCCGCCATAACGTAAACCTATCAATAACCTCGTGTGCTTTAAGTTAACCACTTAATCTAAGGGTTAGTGCTTAAAGACCTTTTAATTCGTTTTCGAACTTGATCATATTGTCAGCCAGTTTTTCTGGATCAACCGTGTATGAACCGTTCGCAATTGCTTCTTTGATCGCTGCTACTTTTACGGAATCAAAGCTTGGCTGTGCTGCCATGTCTTGATGGAGTTGACCAATCGCTTTGCCTTGTTGGCTTAGAGAAACCGCATCTTTGCTTGCTGGTGATTTAGTTGACACATCAGAACGTGATGCCTCAGAACTAGAATCAGAGCGTACTGCTGATCGGTTGGTGGTCGTTAGGGTTTGCCCTGAACGAATATTATCAATGCCTGCCATAGTTAAGCCTTTTTCTTCAAAAATGGGAACCTGTACAGTCAATATCGACCAAGGGTTCGAATACTTTAGCAATTTTTAGCTTAATAGTCGAAAAGGGACCAAACACACCCGCTGTGATTTTCAGCGTTAGAGTTGAGAGCGAAATTACTAACGATACCGTCAATTTAGAAGTAAAGAGTTAAAAGTAAACCGTGACTTCAGACATGCTGGTAACAATTCCTTCAATTATACGCTGTGATTTATCATTTTTCACTCTTACTTGATCGCCCATCGAACCATCGGTAAGTGCTGTGCCCTTGGTAGTAATGGTCATGCCACCTTTTACAGCCTGTATGATAACCTTCTCGTTTCGACATACGACACAAATATCACCTCTTTCGACAACGTCACCCGGTCTTAGGTTCTTTTTAACCTTGGCACCGACGACTTGCTCTGGAGCGGTGAAACCTTGGCGACGAAACTTGTTAAGAGAAATCATCGCGGTGGTCACATCGTATTGACCAACAATTTCGCCTCTCGCGAGTGCTCTGGTTGTCGTCACAAGCGGAACTGACATCGAAAGACGCACCGGCACATAAACTCGCCACTCATCAGGAACACATTGCACTAAAACCGTAATACTGCTGCGGGTATTAGTGGTGGTTGAGGCACTTGTCTCGAGAGGGATTGGGCAGTCTGTTGCTTTGATTCTTGAGTCAACATTTGCTGAATTAACAAAGAGTTCGCCGCCTCGTGGCTGTTCTACCGTATCAAGGATGTGTTGCTCCGCCGCAGACTGAATCATCTCAATTTGTTCTGGGGTCGCAGCTTGCACAAAAAAACTAAACAATATTGATAAAATGCCGATAAACTTAGCGACAGTTTTAAAAGTAGCTCTACACATTGCTATGGAAAGAGGTGGCAAATTTGTTTTATAATACGTCATTCCGTTTCTCTGGTGGTTCGTAGCCTGCAGTAGACTAACACTTTTTATACAAAAAAGTTTGATATGGAGATGAGCTCATGACGGGTATTCTTGATTCGGTGAATCAGCGTACGCAACTCGTCGGTCAAAACCGATTAGAATTACTAACCTTTCGCCTAATGGGGCGTCAGCGTTACGGCATTAATGTTTTTAAAGTAAAAGAAGTGCTTCAGTGCCCTAAGCTGACGAAGATGCCAAACTTGAACCCACTGGTTAAAGGTGTCGCACACATTCGTGGCCAAACGATCTCTGTGATCGACTTGAGCTTAGCGATTGGTGGCCGTCCTACAACGGATGTTGAAAAGTGTTTTGTGGTTATCTCTGAGTTTAACCGAACTATTCAAGGTTTCTTGGTAAGTTCAGTTGAGCGCATTATTAACATGCACTGGGAATCGATTCTTCCGCCGCCAGATGGCGCAGGTAAAGCCAACTACCTGACAGCGGTAACCAACATCGATAATGAATTAGTCGAAATTCTAGATGTTGAAAAGATTCTTGCTGAGATTTCACCTGTTGATGAAACAATGGACAGCAAAATTGCTGAAGAAATCGCAGAAGTAGAACAAGAAAAAGAATTGGTTCGCCGTATCTTGATTGCTGATGATTCGACGGTTGCTCGTAAGCAGGTTCAACGCGCTATCGAGTCAATTGGTTTTGAAGTTATCTCAGTGAAAGATGGTAAAGAAGCCTACGAGAAGTTGATGCAGATGTCAGCCGAGGGCAGCATTTACGACCAGATTTCATTGGTGATTTCAGATATCGAAATGCCAGAAATGGATGGATACACGCTGACTGCTGAGATTCGTCGTCACGCAGAATTGAAAGATTTATACGTAATTTTACACTCATCATTGAGTGGTGTATTTAACCAAGCCATGGTTGAGCGCGTAGGGGCTAACTCCTTCATCGCGAAATTCAACCCTGATGAGCTTGGTGCAGCGGTTAAAGCTGCGTTAACTAACTAAAAGAGACATTAATGACTGCTATAACAATAAGTGATCAAGAGTATCGCGATTTCAGCCGTTTCTTAGAATCTCAATGTGGCATTGTATTAGGTGACAGCAAACAGTACTTAGTGCGCAGCCGTCTAAGCCCATTAGTAACGAAGTTCAATGTAGCGTCGTTATCTGATTTGCTGAGAGATGTAGTGACAGGTCGAAACCGTGAGTTGAGAGTGGCAGCAGTGGATGCTATGACGACGAACGAGACACTTTGGTTCCGAGATACTTACCCGTTTGCTGTGCTTGCGGATAAACTTCTACCGGAAATAGCGGCAAATAAACGTCCTATTAAGATTTGGTCTGCGGCAAGTTCTTCAGGCCAAGAACCATACTCAATGGCAATGACGGTGCTTGAGACTCAAGCGCGTAAGCCGGGTATGCTGCCAAATGTATCGATTACCGCAACTGACATCTCAGCAAGTATGTTGGATATGTGCCGCACGGGCGCGTACGACAACCTAGCTTTGGGACGCGGACTTTCTCCAGAGCGTCGTCGTACCTTCTTTGAAGATGCGGGCGATGGTCGTATGAAAGTGAAAGACAACGTGAAGCGCATGGTGAACTTCCGTCCTCAAAACTTGATGGACAGCTATGCACTGTTAGGCAAGTTCGACATCATTTTCTGTCGTAACGTGCTGATTTACTTCTCACCTGATATGAAGTCAAAGGTACTTAACCAGATGGCGAATAGCCTCAACCCTGGTGGTTACCTGCTATTAGGTGCGTCGGAATCACTAACAGGCTTAACGGATCGTTTTGAAATGGTTCGCTGTAATCCAGGCATCATCTACAAATTAAAGTAATGGTTGGCACCAGAATCAGGTGCGGCGTTACTGTCTAATTTTAAAACCCAGCCAAGTGCTGGGTTTTCTTTTTCCTGCTTAACCTATATCTTTAAGTCAGAGTGACATTCCAATTTACTCTATTTTTTGGCTTGTATATTGCAAGTTTACCCACGAGTAACCTGTAAAAGTATTGATAGACCGCTTTGTTTTAAAAGTTGGTATATATATTGCTTTGGTTATTTCATAACAGTCAGTTCTTGAGTTGAGGTTTACATGGCTATTTCTTTTGACAATGCTTTAGGCATTCACCAACACACAGTTGGTGTACGTGAGCGTAACGCTGAGGTGCTTTCCACCAATATCGCGCAAGCGAACACGCCTGGGTATAAGGCAAAGGGATTAGACTTTAAGAAATCGCTGCAAGCGGCAAGTTCTGGGGCAAGCATTGGTCTTAGCCGCACAGATGGTCGGCACATTTCTGCCTCAACAACGGTGAACGGGGAAACGAAGTATCGAATTCCTACACAACCTGATACAGGAGATGGCAACACGGTTGATTTGGATTTGGAAAGAAACCTTTTCATGCAAAACCAAATTAGGCATCAAGCCTCTCTCGACTTCCTAGGAAGTAAGTTCAAGAATTTAACTAAAGCGATTAAAGGGGAATAATTAGATGAGCTTATTTAATGTATTCAATGTGACTGGTTCTGCGATGAGTGCTGAATCTGTTCGTCTAAATACGACCTCGAGCAACCTTGCGAACGCGGACAGTGTAAGTAGTTCTGCTGAAGAAACTTACAAGGCTCGCCACGCAGTGTTCGGCGCTGAGTTAAATCGAGCACGCAACAGTGACCACACTGTACCTGTGAAAGTATTAGGTATTGTTGAAAGCGATAAGCCGCTAAGCGCGGAGTACAACCCTGATCACCCATTAGCGAATAACGAAGGCTACATCTACAAGCCGAACGTGAACGTTATGGAAGAGATGGCAAACATGATTTCGGCATCACGTGCGTACCAAACGAACGTACAGGTTGCTGACTCGAGTAAACAAATGCTGCTGCGTACGCTGCAGATGGGTCAATAAGGATAAGGAGGTAGCACATGGCTGGAATCAACAACAATGTTGGTCAAAGCGGCTTGTCCTATGTTGACCAGCTGAAGAGTCTTCAAGATGGCGCTAAGAAGCCCGACGAAACAACAGGTAAGCAGGATCTTAAGCAAGAAGATTTCTTATCTTTGTTGACTAAGCAATTAGCACAGCAAGACCCTTTCAAGCCGGTTAGCAATGACCAGATGATTGCGCAAATGGCTTCATTTGCGACCGTAGATGGCATTGGCAAAATGAATACACAGTTTGAAAGCTTGAATTCATCAATGACCTCTAACCAAGCACTGCAGGCATCCTCTTTGGTTGGCCGTGATGTATTGGTTCCTGGTGCGGCAGGTGTGAAACCCGGTGATGGCGGTATGGCGGCAATGGTTAAGCTTCCTCAGGCAATGGACAATGTAATGGTCCGTGTTGAGAACGAAGTTGGCCAATTGGTTCGCACATTTGATATCGGTTCTAAACCTTCTGGTGACACACGTGTTGAATGGGACGGAAAAGACGAAGACGGTAACCCATTGCCGGCCGGTAAATACAACGTGAAAGCGTCGGGTTTGCTGGATGGCGAGAACACAGAGTTCCAAGTTTCCAGTTATGCGAACGTGAACAGTGTGCTTCTTGGTAAGGGTGATGGCAACGTACTACTCAATCTGGCTGGTTTCACATCGCCAGTACGACTTGCTGAAGTACTAGAAGTTGGTAAAGCGTAGCTCTTTATTGAGTGACTATGCTAGCTAGATAGATTAGGAGAATATTGGAATGTCATATGTAGCTTTAAGCGGCCTATCCGCTGCACAATTAGACCTGAATACAACCAGTAACAACATTGCGAACGCAAACACATTTGGCTTTAAAGAGTCTCGTGCCGAGTTTGGTGATGTTTACTCAAGCTCGTTGTTCACTAACGCAAAAACGACTGCTGGTGGCGGTGCGCAAGCTAGCCAAGTAGCGCAGCAGTTCCACGAAGGTTCGAGTATTTATACGAACAACCCAATGGACTTACGTGTCAGTGGTACAGGTTTCTTTGCTGTATCGAAAGATCGCATGGTGCCAGAGATTAATGAACTAACGCGTAATGGTGCATTTCACCTAAACAAAGATAACTACATGGTTACAGCTAACGATGAGTTTCTTTTAGGTTACGATGTTGATCCAAATTCGGGTGAAGTTCTTTCTTACGCGCCAAAGCCTCTCGACATTCCTGCTGAGTTTGGTAAGCCAAAACAGACAGAAAACATTGAAGTAGGGGTTAACCTGCCTGCAAACGGTGATCTTAAAGACCCAGCTGCATTTAACTACCAAGATGCTGATACTTATAACCGTGCAACGTCTTCGACGGTATACGATTCTATGGGTCAATCTTACAAGTTAACGACTTACTACCTCAAAGATCAGACTCAACCAAACACTTGGCAAACGTACTACACCATGTCAGATGAGAATGGCGAAAAGCCAATCAACATCACTGGTGGTGATGCGACGAATGCACAAGGCCATGTTGGTCACACAATGAAGTTCAACAATGACGGTACGTTAGCGAGCCTGAACAATGGTCAGCCGATTAACTCGGAACCACTAGGTGCTGGCGCGAACCCAATTGATTTGAATGGTGCGGATCCAACACAAGTGCTTAAGTTTGGTCTAGATTCTTCAACTCAGTTTGCTGCTCCGTTTGAATTGACTAAGTTTGATGAAGATGGCGCGACAACAGGTTTCTTAACCAAAATTGATTTCGATGAGTACGGCAGTGTTCTAGGTACATACTCAAACGGTGAAAACGTGATGCTTGGCCGTGTAGGCTTGGTTCGTGTACCAAATGAGCAAGGTCTAGACAAGAAAGGCGGCACTCAATGGGATTCTACTAACGACTCAGGTGACAAAATCTGGGGTGAATCGAACAAAGGTTCATTTGGTAGCATCAACAACGGCTCTCTAGAGCAATCGAATATCGATATGACTCAAGAACTGGTTGATTTGATTTCTGCTCAACGTAACTTCCAAGCGAACTCGCGTTCTCTAGAAGTACACAACCAGCTACAACAGAATATTCTTCAGATTCGTTAATCGTTTTAAAGCGTTTGAATCATCTGCGAATACCCAATTCAATGTTATTGAATTGGGTATTGTTGTTTGTCTTTTTATTTGCCGCCCCTATTGCCGCACGGTAATGCCACTGGCAACAATTCTTCCTGAATGATCCTTTGATGATCACCTTTCTTGTTCGTTTTCTATTTAAATTATTGATAAATAACAGTTAAAAATATTGGCACAGTGTTTGCTTTATTAGCCCCAGAAGATGATTTTTGGAGCAAAATTATGGATCGCGCACTGTTTCTTGCCATGAGTGGCGCTAAGCAAAATATGCAAGCTTTGCAGCTACGTGCAAACAACCTTGCCAACGTAAGTACAACGGGTTTCCGTGCTGATTTAGCACAGGCACGTTCAATGCAAGCGTATGGTGAAGGCATGCCTACTCGTGTTTTCAGCATGACAGAGCGTCCGGGTCATAATTTCGCTCAGGGTAGTGTGGTTACTACTGGCCGAGATCTAGACGTCACCATTCAAGGTGATGGTTGGATTTCAGTGATGGACAACACTGGTCGTGAAGGTTTAACACGTAACGGTAACCTAAGGGTTGACCAAAACGGTTTACTAACCAACGCAAGTGGCCACTTAGTGCTTGGTGAAAACGACGCACCAATCACGCTCCCAATCCCAATAAGTAAAGTAGAAATTGGTACAGACGGTACGATCTCAGTCATTCCTCAAGGCGCTCCAGCTGAAGAATTGGCCGTAGTTGATCGTATTAAGCTTGTACGTCCAGACAACCAAAGTTTGTTTAAAGATACGAATGGTCTATTCCGTTCGAAAAACCCAGATCAGGCATACGAAGCAGATGCAGCGGTAACGTTGCTAAAAGGTGCTATCGAAGGCAGTAACGTAAATGCCGTAGGTGAAATGACCAGCTTAATTGACTTACAACGTCAGTTTGAAATGCAGGTCAAGATGATGAGCACAGCAGAGGAAATGGACAAGTCGTCTGATTCACTGCTTCGTATGAGCTAATAGAATTTAAAGGAAATTGCTATGCATCCAGCATTATGGGTAAGTAAAACAGGTTTAGACGCCCAACAAACCAATATCTCAACGATTTCGAACAACCTTGCCAACGCCTCGACCATTGGTTTTAAAAAGAGCCGCGCGGTATTTGAAGACTTGTTCTACCAAAACATCAACCAACCGGGTGGCCAATCGTCTCAGAACACTGAACTGCCAAGTGGTTTGATGTTGGGTGCTGGTTCTAAAGTAGTGGCTACTCAAAAGGTTCACACGCACGGTAACGCACAAACAACATCGAACAGCCTAGATATGATGATTGAAGGCGACGGCTTCTTCCAAGTTGAGATGCCAGATGGTGAAACAGGTTACAGCCGTAATGGTCAGTTTACTCTGAACGGTGACGGCGCAATCGTAACATCGGGTCAAGGTTACCCTCTGCAACCTGAAATCGTTATCCCTGAAGATGCGATCTCGGTAACGGTTGGCAACGACGGTGAAGTGTCGGTTCGTCTTCGTGGTGAGCAAAACAACGTCGTAGTTGGCCAAATCACGATTACAGACTTCGTAAACCCAGGCGGTTTAGAACCAGTTGGTCAAAACCTTTACTTGCCGACAGGTGCGAGTGGTGACCCACAAGAAGGTGTTCCGGGCTTTGATGGCCTAGGTAACATCCGCCAGTCGATGCTAGAAACATCGAACGTAAACGTAACCGAAGAGCTAGTGAATATGATCGAAGCTCAACGTGTTTACGAAATGAACTCGAAAGTTATCTCGTCGGTAGACAAGATGATGAGCTTTGTTAACCAACAGCTGTAATTGGTTTATCGCCGCTTACTTGTTTCGCATTAATCGACGTGTTTGCCACTGTCTACTATTTACAACGACTTGTTGAGAGTATATCGCCATGAAACGTATTTTTTGTTTAGCCCTGTTTTTGTCTATGACTGGCTGTTCTGTATTGGAGCCAATTGAAACGCCAGCGCAAGAGAACGCGACTACAGTGGTTGATGCGGTAGAAGGCGATAAGTCGGCAGAAGAAAGCTCAGGCATTATCGACACGCTTCGTGGCAGAACCGATCCTATCGCTGGTGATCCAGCTTGGGCGCCAATCAATCCAAAAGAAAAACCAGAACATTACGCAGCGGCAACAGGCTCACTGTTTAATATTAATCATATTGGTAGCATGTATGATGACTCAAAACCGCGTGGTATTGGTGACATCATTACTGTGGCGCTGGATGAGAACACCCGAGCGACCAAAAAAGCCAATGCTGACATGTCTAAGTCGAACGATGCATCGATGGAACCTCTGGCTGTGGGCGGCCAAGAGCTGACGATCGACAAGTACAACTTCTCTTATGACCTGAGCAACACCAATACCTTTGCAGGTGATGCGTCAGCCAACCAAAGTAACAGCATCAGCGGTTACATTACCGTTGAAGTCATCGAAGTATTAGCTAATGGCAACCTAGTGGTTCGTGGCGAAAAGTGGATGACACTGAATACGGGTGATGAGTATATCCGCCTAAGCGGCACCATCCGTCCTGATGACATTGATTTCGAAAACACCATCGCTTCAAACCGTGTGTCTAACGCACGAATTCAATACTCTGGCACTGGCGTGCAAAAAGATATGCAAGAGCCTGGATTCTTGGCACGATTCTTTAATGTATCTCTGTAGAGCTTGAGAGAGTGTCGGCTTACTGACTCTCTCGTAATTATCTAATTTCAAGCTAACTCATTATAAATTAAAGCAATACAGACAGGTTACTCAATGAAAAAACTGACACTCGTACTATTCGGCATGCTATTTCTTGCCACCAGTGCTCATGCTGCGCGTATTAAAGACGTGGCAAAAGTGGCGGGTGTTCGTAGTAACCAACTTGTCGGTTATGGTTTGGTCACGGGCTTGCCGGGTACTGGTGAGACAACTCCCTTTACCGATCAAACATTTAACGCAATGCTGCAAAATTTTGGCATCCAATTGCCGCCCGGCACTAAGCCAAAAACCAAAAACGTCGCGGCTGTTATTGTGACTGCTGAACTGCCAGCCTTCTCTAAGCAAGGTCAGGAAGTTGACGTAACCGTATCTTCTATCGGTTCGGCAAAAAGCCTACGTGGCGGCACGCTACTACAAACCTTCCTAAAAGGTCTTGATGGCCAAGTGTATGCGGTAGCGCAAGGTAACTTGGTAGTAAGTGGCTTTAGCGCGCAGGGTAACGATGGTTCTAAGATTGTCGGTAACAACCCTAACGTTGGCATCATCTCTAGCGGTGCAACGGTTGAACAAGAGATCCCAACGCCATTCGGTCGTGGTGACTACATCACCTTCAACCTAATCCAATCAGATTTCACAACGGCTCAGCGTATGGCTGATGCGGTTAATAATTTCCTAGGCCCACAAATGGCTTCAGCGGTAGACGCAACTTCAGTAAAAGTTCGTGCTCCGCGTGAAATCAGCCAGCGTGTGGCGTTCCTATCGGCTATCGAAAACATCGAGTTCGACCCTGCTGAAGGCTCTGCAAAAATCATCGTCAACTCTCGAACAGGTACGATTGTGGTTGGTAAGCACGTTCGCCTAAAAGCGGCAGCGGTAACGCACGGTGGTATGACGGTTGCTATCAAAGAAAACCTAAACGTAAGCCAACCGAATGCATTTTCTGGTGGTCAAACGGTAGTTGTTCCTGATTCAGATATCGAAGTAACTGAAGCTGATGGCAAGATGTTCAAGTTTGAACCGGGCTTAACGCTGGATGATTTGGTTCGCGCAGTCAACGAAGTAGGCGCAGCGCCTTCTGATTTAATGGCAATCCTTCAAGCACTGAAACAAGCGGGTGCGATTGAAGGCCAATTGATCATTATCTAAGGAATAAAGCATGATTAAGAATAACAATGACATCGGCTTTATTCACGATATCGGCAGTCTCGACCGTCTTCGTCAACAAGCGGTAAATGGCGAAGAGGGCAGCGAAAAAGAAGCACTGACGGCTGCAGCAAAACAGTTTGAATCGATTTTTACTTCGATGTTGTTTAAGTCGATGCGCGATGCGAACTCTAGCTTCAAGTCGGACATGTTGAACAGCCAGAACGAACAGTTCTATCGTCAGATGCAAGATGACCAAATGGCGAGTGAGCTGAGTGCTTCAGGTTCGTTAGGTCTTGCGGATATGATTGTGGCGCAGTTAAGTGCGGGACAAGCAAGCGACGCGACAGAAGATAAGGTTCGTAATGAAGGCTTTGATACTTCACTGCAAATACCTCAGTACTCAGGCCGCTCAGAAGATAGAGCATCTGAAGTGCAATCTGCGTCAGCGGTAAAACAACCCGTTTCTTTCGATTCCCCAGAGTCATTTGTTACTTCAATGAAGCCTTACGCAGAAAAAGCAGCAAGCGCGCTTGGTGTAGATTCATCTCTACTATTGGCACAAGCGGCACTTGAGACAGGTTGGGGTTCTAAAATGGTTAAGAACTCACTAGGTAACAGTAATAACCTATTTAACATCAAGGCGGACAGAAGCTGGAAGGGCGATAAGGTTGCGACTCAAACTCTTGAGTTCCACGGTAAAACAGCCGTTAAAGAGTCGGCATCTTTCCGTTCTTACTCAAACTTTGAAGATAGCTTTAATGACTATGTGAAGTTCTTGAACGAAAACCCAAGATACGAAACGGCACTTCAGCATCAAGGTAATTCAGAGAACTTCATCAAAGGTATCCACCAAGCTGGCTACGCAACTGACCCTAACTATGCTGATAAGGTATTGCGCGTTAAAGCCAAGATTGATGAGATGAACTAATCAACCTTTAATGAACATTGAGAGCTTGCCCTTGGCAGGCTCTTTTCTTATCCGCTACCTCAAGTTTTGCTGCGTTATCCAAAGCTATCTCCTTACACTTCAATAAATTATTGTCCTTTAATTCTTATCTATCTCTATTGGCACATATATTGCTTTTTAAACTGGTAGTTAATCAGTTCATCCTGATTTTGTTAAGTTTTTTGGGGGCATTATGGCGTCGGATCTTCTGAATGTAGGGGCACAAAGTGTTCTTACCGCTCAGAGACAGCTAAACACCACAGGTCATAACATTTCTAACGCCAACACAGAGGGCTATAGCCGCCAATCTGTGATTCAAGGTGTGAATGACCCGCGCCAGTACGGTGGTCAAACCTACGGTATGGGTGTGCATGTGGAAAATGTTCGCCGCTCTTGGGACCAATTTGCCGTCAATGAACTTAACCTATCGACAACCAATGCCGCTAACAAAGGTGATACCGAAGCGAACCTAGATATGCTGTCGAGCATGTTGTCATCGGTGGCTTCGAAGAAGATCCCTGAAAACCTCAACGAGTGGTTTGACTCGGTGAAAACATTAGCCGATACACCGAATGATGTTGGTGCGCGAAAGGTTGTATTAGAAAAGGCTGGGCTATTAAGTAAAACGTTGAATGAGTTTCATGAAACGGTTCGCCAACAGTCTGATTCTACGAACAAAAAATTAGACATGGGTATCGAGCGAGTTAACCAACTGGCTTACGAGATCCGTGACGTACAACGCTTAATGATGCGAACTCCTGGGCCACATAACGACCTGCGAGATCAGCACGAAAAGTTGATTAATGAGCTTTCTGGCTACACCAAAGTAACGGTAACGCCGCGCTCAAACGCTGAAGGGTTTAACGTCCATATCGGTAATGGTCACACCTTGGTTTCAGGTAGTGAAGCAAGCCAACTGAAAATGGTTGATGGTTTGCCCGATGCGCATCAGCGTCGCTTGGCGATTGTTGAAGGAAAGTCTTTAAAACCGATCACCAGCAGTGATATCGATGGGAAAATCGGTGCCATGTTAGACATGCGAGACGAGCATATTCCAGCAATTATGGATGAGCTTGGTCGTTTGGCGACGGCGTTTTCGTACAAGGTAAATAGTCTTCAAGAACAAGGTTTGGATCTCGACGGCAACGTGGGTAAGGACCTGTTTACCGATGTGAACTCAGAGCTAGTGGCAAAATCTCGTGTCACGGCTAGTGGGCAGTCAAAAGCCGATGTTGCGGTATATATCGATGATACCTCTGCCTTAAAAGGTGGTGAATACGGTCTTAAGTATGACGGCAGTGATTATGTCGTGACTAAGCCGAATGGCGAAACCGTTAAGATGACGACTGACTCGAGTGGCAACGCTTTTTATCTTGATGGTATGCGAGTGGAAGTGCGTAATCCTCCTGAACTTGGCGAGAAGCTATTACTGCGCCCAACGCGTAACTTTGCCGCTCAAATTCAGATGGAAACCAAAGATCCAAAAGACATCGCTGCACAAAGTTATGAAGCTTCGACCACTTTTGCGAAAGGTACGGCTGGATTCAAAATTCTAGAGGCAGGGCAGCTACGTGAGTTTGAAGTGATTGTGTCACCAAAGGGTGAGCAGTTTGCGGTGACGGATCCCAAGGGCAACATTTTAATGCAGCCGCAACCGTATCCGCCACAAGGGCCTGTGACCATTAATGGCACGACCTTTGAGCTAACAGCCGGTGCGGTGGCAAACGACAAATTTACGGCAAACCTTGTCCCATCAGAAGGTGACAACGGAAACCTACGTAAACTACAAGATCTTCAAACAGGTAAGATCTTGAATGATGGCGAGTCTACGATCTTAGACCTTTACCACAACTTGAATACCAATACGGGCTTGAAGTCTTCAACGGCAAATCGTTTGAGTGATATCGCGACGCTAGAAAAGCAGTCAGCTCAAGAACGTATTGCTTCGATCTCGGGGGTTAACCTCGACGAAGAAGCGGCAAATATGATGAAATTTCAGCAAGCGTACATGGCTTCTTCACGCATCATGCAAGCAGCCAATGACACGTTTAATACTATTTTGGCTCTGAGGTAGGAAGCATAAATGTTGAATCGTATTTCTAGCTTCCACAACTATCAGTCAGTACAAAATGACTTGCGCCGCCAAGAGAACAAGGTGCATCACAACCAAGCGCAACTCGCTTCTGGTAAGAAGCTGCAGTCGCCGAGTGATGACCCGTTAGCGACGCACTATTTGCAAAACATCGGTCAACAATCAGAGCAGCTAAAACAATATGTTGATGCGATTACTTTGGTCAGAAACCGCCTTGAGCATCATGAGGTATTGGTTTCTAACACTGAAGGTTTTGCTGATGAAGCAAAACGAACCGTAATGGAAATGATCAACGGTGCACTTTCCCCTGAAGACCGTTTAGCGAAAAAGCGTGAGATCCAAGAGTTAGCGAATAACTTCCTGCACTTGGCCAACTCTCAAGATGAGTCGGGTAACTACACATTTGCAGGCACTAAGCCGAAAAATCAGCCTTTCTTTCGAGATAACGAAGGGAATGTGACTTATCAAGGTGATGACTACCAACGCAAGATGCGTGTGGCAAGTAGCTTTGAAATGGCGATGAATGATCCTGGCAGCAAAATGTTTATGGAAATAGACAACCCGTTCGGTGATTACGAGCCTCAATATGAGCTTGAACCTGCGTCTGAGTTATTGCTCGGGCGCGCGACCAACAGCGATGAAGATGGGTCTACTTATAAAGTGACTTTTGTTGACATGCAGACGGGTAATTTCGCTTATCAGCTTGAAAAAGACGGTGCAGTGGTTGCAGCAGAAGATTTTGATCCTTCGACAGGCATTGTTTACGAAGGGCTGAATATTCAAGTCAAAGGCCAGATCACTAAGGGTGATTCCATCACCTTAGAGCCGAGAGAGACATTCTCTATCTTTGATACGTTCAAAGAGGCGGCAGAACAGGCAGAAAACCCAGTGTCGGATGCATCGGCAACGGCGAAATTGCACCAAGTAACAGAAGAGTTCCATGCTGCGTTTATCCATTTAACTAAGGCGAGAACCGATGTCGGTGCACGCTTGAGTACTTTGGATATTCAAGAACAACAACATGAAGATTTTAAGTTGTCTTTGGCGAAAGCGAAAAGCAACTTTGAAGACTTGGATTATTCGAAAGCCATCATTGAGTTCAATGAAAACTCTCGAGCGCTCCAAGCTTCACAACAAGCGTTTGGCAAAACTAAAGACTTGACCTTGTTTAACTATATTTAACGATCTAATGGTGAACTGATGTTCATCACGGAGTCGATTCTTTGCCTTATGTGCTATGCCATACGTGCGAATGACTCCAATGCTTGCCGCTTTTTTGTACGAAACATTTTGTTTTTTAAGATAGCGGCAAAAAACGGCAATCAGGAGGGTATACGTTGTTTCCCCCTCAAAGAACAAACAATTATAATCGCGTTTAATTTTGTGTAAGTTTTTGATTTTTATTTAATTAAAAAATTATTTATACAAAATTAAACTTGGCATACAACTTGTATCTGTGTTGGTTATAAATGATTAATACAGATCTTAAATCCTGTACAGGGTTTATCGAGTAATACACGGTCAGTGCTTATCCATATGAGAGTAAAGCTGGCCGCTTCGCAGAAAGTTTGCGAACTCATAAGGAGAGCAAAATGGCTATCAATGTAAGCACTAACGTATCAGCTATGACAGCACAACGTTACCTGAATAAAGCGTCTAATGACTTAGCGACTTCTATGGAGCGTTTGTCATCTGGTCACAAGATCAACAGCGCGAAAGACGATGCAGCGGGTCTGCAAATCTCGAACCGCTTAACAGCGCAATCGCGTGGTCTTGATGTAGCAATGCGTAATGCTAACGACGGTATTTCGATTGCTCAAACCGCTGAAGGCGCGATGAACGAATCGACCAACGTACTACAACGTATGCGTGATCTAGCGATTCAATCGTCAAACGGTACTAACTCTCCAGCAGAGCGTACAGCACTGAACGAAGAGTCAATGGCACTTCAAGATGAGCTTAACCGTATCGCGGAAACAACCTCTTTTGGTGGCCGTCGTCTACTGAATGGTTCATTTGGTGAAGCCTCGTTCCAGATTGGTTCTAACTCTGGTGAAGCGATGATCATGGCGTTGACTAGCATTCGTGCCGATGATTTCCGCATGGGTGGTACTACGTTTGATTCAGAAAATGCGAAAGATAAAGATTGGCAAGTGCCGCCAACCGCAAGCGATCTTAAATTCGAATTTAAGACTAAAGCGGGCGAAGACATCATTCTAGATATCAACACCAAAGCGGGTGACGATATTGAAGAACTGGCGACTTACATTAATGGTCAATCTGATCTAGTGAATGCATCGGTTACCGATGAAGGCCGTTTACAGTTATTCGTTGCTGAACCTGATCTTGAGGGCTCAATGTCGATCTCTGGTGGACTAGCATCTGAGTTAGGTATTAAGAGTGAAGGCCGTGCTACATCAGTTCAAGATATCAGCCTAACAAGCGTTGCAGGCTCACAGAACGCAATCAGTGTGATTGATTCTGCAATGAAGTACGTAGATTCACAGCGTGCTGATTTGGGTGCGAAACAGAACCGTCTAAGCCACAGTATTAATAACTTGGCAAACGTACAAGAGAACGTAGACGCTTCTAACAGCCGAATCAAAGATACGGACTTTGCGAAAGAGACGACGCAAATGACCAAATCACAAATTCTGCAACAAGCAGGTACTTCGATACTTGCTCAAGCAAAACAGTTGCCTAACTCTGCAATGACATTATTGCAATAGTTATTGGTTGAACTTGCTGCTCGTGTTCAGACGTGAGCCATGCAGCAAGGGAAACTGGCAAGCATACTTACTATTGAGTGTTTAGCTCTCTCATCTCTCACCTGCTATCCATTTTTACGGTAAGAATGCAACGGCAAGTCGGAAATGTGTTCATTTCTCGATGATCTCCACACAGGCTCTGACGCGCCAACTAGCCCCGGTTCTCTCAAAGGAAAAGGGGCTTTTTCCTTTCTGACGTCTACCTTTCTGTTTCTTCGCTATCTACTTAGTTTGCCTAACCGCTTGTCACTCCAGTTCTCAACCTTGAATTAACTTCACCTGCTACCGCGGAAAATATCCCACCTCAATGTATTAAATCTGTTCGCATAGAGGATCTTTGATGATCGCTAATTTCTATACGTTGACCAATTTCTACGGCGATCAGTCTGTTTTTTAAACAGTTCGAGATCTTGTACCAATTGAAGTCTTCAGTTGTTATAGAAGAATGTAATCTTTAAGTATCTGAAAAATATCAATTTAATAATTTTTTTGTGGTTTTTTAAAAGTTTTTCTAAAGCTTCTGCTTTTCGCGCCGTTATTAAAAGTAACTTTGAGAGAACTACTTTGGTTTTCCGAGACGTCGGAAACCGCTATACCGGAAAATCAATTGGAGAAATCACCATGGCAGTGAATGTAAATACAAACGTTTCAGCGATGACAGCGCAACGTTACCTAAACAACGCAAACAGCGCACAACAAACATCAATGGAGCGTCTAGCTTCAGGTTCTAAAATCAACAGCGCAAAAGATGACGCTGCAGGCCTACAAATCTCGAACCGTTTGAACGTTCAGAGTCGTGGTCTTGATGTTGCTGTACGTAACGCGAACGACGGTATCTCTATTGCACAAACGGCTGAAGGTGCAATGAACGAGACAACGAACATCCTGCAACGTATGCGTGATTTGTCTCTACAATCTTCAAACGGCTCAAACTCAAAATCTGAGCGTGTAGCGATTCAAGAAGAAGTAACAGCGCTGAACGACGAGCTAAACCGTATCGCGGAAACGACGTCTTTTGGTGGTAACAAACTGCTTAACGGTACTCACGGTACTAAATCATTCCAAATCGGTGCAGACAACGGTGAGGCAGTAATGCTTCAACTGAAAGATATGCGCTCTGATAACGCTCAGATGGGTGGTAAGAGCTACCAAACTGAGAACGCGAAAGACAAAGATTGGAACGTTCAAGCGGGCTCTAACGACCTAAAACTGTCGTTCACTGACAACTTTGGTCAAGCACAAGAAATCGACATCAGCGCAAAAGCGGGTGACGACATCGAAGAGCTAGCGACTTACATCAACGGTCAACAAGATTCTGTTAAAGCGTCTGTTACTGAAGACGGCAAGCTACAAATGTTCACAGGCAACAACAAAGTGAGCGGCGATGTGTCTTTCTCTGGCGGCCTTGCGGGTGAGCTAGGTATTCAAGCAGCTAAAGACGTAACGGTTGATACTATCGACGTAACATCTGTTGGCGGCGCACAAGAGTCTGTAGCAGTAATCGATGCGGCGCTTAAGTACGTAGACAGCCACCGTGCTGAACTGGGTGCTTTCCAAAACCGTTTCGACCACGCTATCAGCAACTTAGACAACATTAACGAGAACGTTAACGCATCTAAGAGCCGTATTAAAGATACCGACTTCGCGAAAGAAACGACTCAGATGACTAAGTCTCAGATTCTTTCTCAAGCTTCAAGCTCGATTCTTGCTCAAGCGAAGCAGGCACCGAACTCGGCACTTAGCCTACTAGGTTAATCGATTAAAAGGCCACGTTGACCAAAAGTGTCAACGTAAGGCTTCCACAAATTAGCTCGTGGTGAGAGATGAGCGCTAAACAGACCCAGCTTCGGCTGGGTTTTTTATTGCCTGAAATTTGGTGACGGTGTATTTGGAAAAGTGCAATGTTGGTTAAGAGAAGAAAAAGCGAGATTCCCTACCACGTTCGTTCCTCACTGTAGGGAATGACGGGAATTGGCAAATGATGATTTCCTCGCTCACTACATCGAAGCAGTCTTTCGTCATCCCAGAATCGAGTAGAACGAGATATCAGGGATCTGTTTTGGTTTTTATGTGCAAGGCGACACTTATAAATGAGCAAAGGTAGGATACTTTAGCGAATGTCGCCCTATTAATTGAAGCCCGATCACACTTTCCTTTGTTGTTGAAAAGAATATGAAAAAAAGCGCATTTTTTATTAAAGCTTCTAATTAAGGGGCCGTTAAAGGGATTGAGAGAAATGATATGTACCAATGTAAGGTGAGAGAGACACTGGTGCATAAACAAAATTGACATGTATTTGTGTGAGGTGAGAGTCACATAAGTACATTAAAAAATGCCTAAAGGAGATCAACTATGGCGATTAATGTAAGCACAAATGTGTCTGCAATGACGGCTCAGCGCTACCTAAATAGCGCGGCTGAAGGTACTCAAAAATCAATGGAGCGTTTGTCTTCTGGCTATAAAATCAATAGCGCAAAAGATGATGCTGCAGGCCTACAAATCTCTAACCGCTTAACGTCGCAAAGCCGTGGCCTAGATATGGCTGTGAAAAACGCGAATGACGGTATCTCTATTGCACAGACAGCTGAAGGTGCAATGAATGAGTCAACCAACATTCTGCAACGTATGCGTGACCTTTCTCTTCAATCTTCAAACGGTTCGAACAGCAAATCTGAACGTGTTGCGATCCAAGAAGAAGTCTCTGCTCTAAACACAGAACTTAACCGTATCGCTGAAACGACCTCTTTTGGTGGTAACAAGCTTCTTAACGGTACTTACGGTAGCCAATCTTTCCAAATCGGTGCAGATTCTGGTGAAGCAGTAATGCTATCTATGAGCAACATGCGTACTGACACTCAAGACATGGGTGGTAAGAGCTACGGTGTTACTGAAGGTAAAGATGCATCTTGGCGTGTAGGTGCTGGCGCTGACTTAACGATCAAATACAACGATAAGTTCGGTGAAGCGCAAGAGCTATCTATCTCTGCTAAAGAAGGCAACGATATCGAAGAGCTAGCAACTTACATCAACGGTCAAAGCCAAGACGTTAAGGCGTCTGTAGGCGAAGGCGGCAAACTGCAACTTTTTGCTTCAAGCCAAAAAGTTGAAGGTGAAGTTGAGTTCGGTGGCAGCCTTGCTGGTGAACTCGGTATCGGTGCTGGTAAAGACGTTACTGTTAACGACATCGACGTAACATCGGTTGCGGGTGCAAACGAAGCAGTATCTATCATTGATGGCGCTCTAAAATCAGTAGATAGCCAACGTGCTTCTCTTGGTGCTTTCCAAAACCGTTTTGATCATGCAATCAGCAACTTAGACAACATCAACGAAAACGTTAATGCATCTAAGAGCCGTATCAAAGATACCGATTACGCGAAAGAAACAACGGCAATGACGAAGTCTCAAATCCTACAACAGGCGAGTACTTCTATCCTAGCTCAAGCAAAACAGTCACCATCAGCAGCTCTAAGCTTATTGGGCTAAACTTACTTCGGTAAGTAGCGGTAAACTCTACTCTGGGTAGAGTTTTACTGTATGGCTCATAAAGGAGGGAGGGAGAGTGTTATGGAAATATCATCCAACGCATCGAACATCCAGCCTTATGGCTCACCTAATGGCATTAAATTTGCAAGCGATGAAGGTAGTAGTGCGTCGAGCACTTCACGACTGAAAGAAGCAACACCTTATGACAAGGTAGAGAAATCGAAAGAGGAAGCTACCGAAGCGGCGATTCAATTAGCTCAACATAGACAAGAGCTGAATGATGAAGAGCGAGTCAAGATGGTGGAGAAGGTAAACGAGTTTATCTCCTCTCTCAATAAGGGTGTTGCCTTTAAGGTTGATGAAGAGTCAGGTAGGGATGTGGTGACCATTTATGAGACCACAACCGGTGATATTATTCGCCAAATACCTGATGAAGAAATGCTTGAAATTCTAAGACGCCTAGCAGCCCAAAACTCGAATAGTCGAATATTTGAGGTGAAGGTTTAAGTCGTATTATTGAGGTGGTTTAATGAGTTTTGGCCCAATGGGGATTTCGTCTGGCATGGATATTAATTCCATGGTCAGCAAAATTGTTGATTCGGAGCGTGTACCTAAACAGCAACGAATCGACAATGAACGAACGCGAATCGATACCAGCATTAGTGCCTATGGAAGACTCAGAGAATCCCTTGATTCGATGAAAAACCTGATGACAAACTTTCGTCAGGAAAAAGCTTTTGCTGTGCGAACAGTGGAAAGTACCGATGAAGCGCTTGTCTCTGCAACGGCGACTACCGAAGCGATCGCTGGCAAATATGCCATCGATGTGTTGCAGCTTGCCCAAAGCCATAAAGTGGCTTCTGATGTGCTATCAGAAGACATGAAATTTGGTCCAGGTAAGCTGCAGGTTTCGCTTGGTGATGACAGATTTGATGTACAAGTTGGCGATAGATCGAAACTGATCGATATCGTTCGAAGCATAAACGGTGCAGATAGCAACCCAGGCGTTCGCGCATCTGTTATTAATGATGTTGAAGGTCCGCGACTTATTGTTGCCTCGAACCAGTCCGGTTCCGATCAGCAGATCAGTATCAACGTCGAATCTGATGCTGCCAATCCTCTCAAAAAACTCGAATACAAAACCCTAGAAGAGCGTGTTAAAGCGCTAGAGAAAGCGCGCCTTGCCGCTCAAGACGTTCTTGCTCTGACACCCGCAGGAAAAGCCGCACAACTTGTTGATGACGCGACTTCGAACGATGATCCTAATGCGAGTGAAACACTCGATGAAGGCGGCAATGTTATCCCTGCATCCCAAACCGATTCTACCTCCGTTGCTGACGAAGATTCTCAAAGTCTTAGCTACGGCGAACAAGCCGCTGCCGACGGTCAAGCTGCCCTTGATGCAGCTAAAGCGGCAAAATCTGTCATGCCTGAAGACAATATTCCAGGTTGGACCGAAACTGCTTCTGGTACGCTTCTTGATTCTTACTACACGCCAGAATTAGAGCTTGATGAAAAAGCGATAGAGAAAGCACCCGATGTTCCGGGGTGGTCAAATGCTGCCTCAGGTACGTTGACAGATTCCTACGTGACGCCAAAAGAAGCCCAGCAAAAGCTTGAGGCTGAACAAGCGCGTATCGAAGAAAAGATCTCACAAGAAAAAGCAGAGCTGGCAGAGAAAGTTCAAAAAGGCGAGTTGACTGCTGAACAAGCCAAAAAGATTGAACGTGCCAAACTCGATCCGGAAGAGCGTGAGCAATTAGAGAAGGTCGATAAAGCACAAGCTGACCTTGCTCAGGCTCAAGAGTCTTTCGATACCTACAGTGGTATGACGGAAGTTCAAGCCGGACAAGATTCAATGGTTGTCTTGGATGGCGTAGCTCAGCTCTCAAGTAACAACAATGTGATTGAAGATGCGGTGGAAGGCATCGATATTACAGTAAAAGGAAAAACACCCAAAGATAAGCCGCCGGCAGAGATTGGTGTGGAGTACGACCGTAATAGTGTTCGCCAAGACATTGAAGCTTTCGTTAATTCTTACAATCAGTTTTACCAGGTGTCTAAAAACTTGGCGGGCGTTGACCCAACGACCGGCCAAAAAGGGCCGTTGTCTGGCGACAGTACCGTGCGTAACGCTGACTCACGATTAAAAGGTGTGTTCTCATCAAGCATTGAAGGCGCGCCTGATAACCTAAAATCTTTGACCGAGTTTGGTATCACGACCACAAGACAAGGTTCGTTAGAGATCAACTACGACATGCTTGACCGCCAACTGAACAACAATTTCGATAAGTTGGGAGAGTTCTTCGGTGGCAACAACGGTTTTGCTAAAAAAGTCGAAGACGCGATTCAAGGTATCACAGGTATCACGGGCTCGATTCGTACACGAGAAAAGAGCTTAGTCGAGCAAAACTACCGCTTAGCGGATGACCAAAGCGCACTTGATCGCCGCATGGATAGCTTGGAGAGCCGTACTCACTCTAAGTTTACAGCGATGCAAGACGCGACCAGTAAGATGCAATCTCAGCTGGGCAGTATGATGAATGCGTTGGGCTAATCGATGAATAGCCAGCTTCAAGAGCTTTGTGAACTAGATCAACTAATTATCTCTAAGCTCGAATTTAGTGAAATTAATGCTGAAGAAATAACGCAGCTTGTCGATAACAGAGAACAGTTATTGCAAAACGTGCTTCAATTAATCGACTCACACCCCGACGTTAAGCAAAGTTCTGAATGGTTTGAAGCCATTACCAGAACCAGAAAATTGGTCGAATTGATGCAGTCTGAGACGAGTCGAGTAGGTAAAACCCTACACAAATACCGTCACGGCGCTAAATCAGTTCAACAATACAAAAAGTTTTTATAGAAGAGGTTTACTATGCGCGGTTCTTTACAGGCATATAAAAAGGTATCAGTGGATAGTCAGCTAACAGCTGCCTCACCGCATAAAATTGTACAAATGCTAATGGCAGGTGCTATCGAGCGTCTGATTCAAGGCAAAGCGGCAATGCAAGCTGGCAACATCCCAGTGAAAGGTGAGCGACTTGGTAAGGCTCTAGATATCATTATTAGCCTACGTAGTTGCCTGTCTATGGACGATGGCGGCGACATTGCGAAAAACCTAGATCAACTTTATGAGTTCATGATCACGCAAATTTCTGCGGCAAATCACAAAAATGACCCACAGCCTATTGATGATGTTATCGATATTATCCGCGAAATTAAGAGCGCTTGGGACCAAATTCCGAATGAATATCACAACTTGACGTCTGCTGACGTAGGTATTTAAAGAAAAATTGCAGTTTTAACCAATCTCATATCCCTTAATTGGTTGGTTGCCTTATTTTTTTAATCAAATAAAATAGAAGCCATTAGATAGCCTAATGGCTTTTTTTCGTTGCTGATTTCCTAAATTTGTCCACGTAAAACATAATCATTGATACATGTCTCTGTTTTATAGATTACGTCGCTCACCGTTTTTCCGCATCGCACCAAAATAAAGGCAATAATTCCTACTTATGCAAGGTTTGGCAAAACTGCTTGTCGTCGACGATAACGCTCAAGATCGTCACAATTTAAGCACAATATTAGAGTTTGTAGGAGAGAGCTGCGAAGTAATCAGCTCTGAACAAGCGCGCAAGGTTGACTGGTCACAACAGTGGGCCGGCTGCATCATTGGCTCAATTAAAGGTAAAGGCTTCAACGCATTACTGAATGAAAAGCTTGTTCACGCTAATCACATCCCACTATTAGTGATTGGCAAAAATAATCACCCGGTTGACGAGCTCACTAACTTTGTTGGTGAACTCGAACTTCCTCTTAACTACCCGCAATTAAGTGATGCATTAAGACACTGTAAAGACTTCTTAGGCCGTAAGGGTGTTCAAGTTGTCTCTTCGGCACGTAAGAACACACTGTTTCGTAGCTTAGTCGGTCAAAGTGCTGGCATTCAAGAAGTACGTCACTTAATTGAACAAGTCTCTTCGACAGAAGCGAATGTACTGATTCTTGGTGAATCAGGTACAGGCAAAGAAGTCGTAGCACGTAATATTCATTATCATTCTAAGCGTCGTTCTGGGCCTTTCGTGCCAGTGAACTGTGGTGCAATTCCGCCAGACTTATTGGAAAGCGAACTGTTCGGCCATGAGAAGGGCGCATTTACTGGTGCTATTACTGCACGTAAGGGCCGCTTTGAATTGGCTGAAGGTGGCACACTGTTTCTTGATGAGATTGGCGATATGCCAATGGCGATGCAGGTTAAGCTGCTACGCGTCTTACAAGAACGATGCTTTGAGCGCGTAGGCGGTAACAGTACAATTCAAGCTGATGTTCGCGTGATTGCGGCAACACACCGCAACCTTGAAGACATGATCGATGATGACTCGTTCCGTGAAGATCTTTACTACCGCTTGAATGTATTCCCGATTGAAATGCCGGCGCTGCAAGATCGCAAAGAAGACATTCCACTGTTACTTCAAGAGCTAATGACACGAATGGAAGCGGAAGGCAGCATGCCAATCTGTTTTACACCTCGCGCGATTAACTCTTTGATGGAGCACTACTGGCCGGGTAACGTTCGTGAATTAGCGAACCTAGTTGAGCGCATGGTTATCCTCTATCCAAATAGCTTGGTTGATGTAAACCATCTACCAACTAAGTATCGATACAGCGATATTCCTGAGTTCCAGCCTGAGTTTAATAGCTTCGTGTCCGAAGAAGAACAAGAGCGTGATGCACTGGCTGACTTGTTCTCAGAAGATTTCAGCTTTGATCAGCAAGATGATATCGCTGACAACGCAAATGCACCTCAAGAGTTACCACCAGAAGGGGTAAATCTGAAAGAGCTGCTTGCGGATATGGAAGTGAATATGATCAACCAAGCTTTAGAAGCGCAGGGCGGTATTGTTGCTCGTGCGGCTGACATGCTTGGAATGCGCAGAACCACTTTGGTTGAAAAAATGCGTAAATATAACTTGCAGCGTTAGTGTCCAGTTTTATACGAAAGTGAAAACTAGCACGCACATTTTAGCTATTTCGTAACGCTAGCTAAGTGAACAGATAAACCATAGTCGAGTTGTTGCTTGCTTAACTATGTGATAAATATAGCAAATAGCCTGATTCGTGTTTTACGTGTCAGGCTGTTTTAGTATTTGAGGCAAATTTTTGACATGCACGCATCTAACGAACCAGAAAATCAATCGCACCTAGATTCTGTTGAGCAGCAGGTAGAGCGCTATAAGCAAGTGCTTGATGTGATGCCAGCAGGGGTCATCTTGTTAGATACACATGGCGAAGTGAGAGAAGCCAACCCAGAAGCGCACCGCATTCTTGGGGTTGAGCTCGTTGGTGAGAAGTGGTTTTCGGTCATTCAAAGTGCCTTCGACCCTAAAGACGATGATGGTCATGAGATCTCATTGAAAAACGGACGAAAAGTACGTTTGGCGATTTCAGCTTCTACCACGGGTCAACTTATCTTGATTACCGATCTGACAGAAACTCGTCTTCTACAGTCTCGTGTGAGTGATCTTCAACGCTTGTCGTCATTAGGCAGAATGGTAGCTTCGCTTGCCCATCAGGTTCGTACGCCGCTTTCTAGTGCGATGTTGTATGCATCCAACCTTGCCGCGCCAAACCTGCCACCGGCAACAAAGACACGTTTTCAATCTAAGCTTATGGATAGATTGCATGACTTAGAGAAACAAGTGAACGACATGCTGTTGTTTGCCAAAGGCGGCGACAACAAGGTGGTTAAGCCATTTACTGTCGCTGAATTGATAACAGAATTTCACCCTATGGTGGAAGCGGCACTGAAATCCAACCAGATTGACTATTGTCAGGAAGTTGAAGGCGAAGAGACTCAAATGTTTGGTAACGCCAACGCCATCGCATCAGCATTAAGTAATCTGGTTTTGAATGCGGTTCAAATTGCTGGCAAGGAATCGCAGATTGATGTGTTTTTTAGACCAGTAAACGGCGAGCTTAAGATATCAGTACAAGACAGTGGCCCCGGCGTACCGAAAGAGCTTCAAGGTAAAATTATGGAACCATTCTTTACCACTCGTTCTCAAGGTACAGGTTTAGGCTTAGCGGTTGTACAAATGGTATGTCGAGCGCATGAAGGCCGACTGGAATTGATCTCAGAAGAAGGTGATGGCGCATGCTTTACTATGTGCTTGCCGCTAGAAAGAAGCGCTTCTACTGAAGACTAATAAGTTTTAACTGAATTTACACTGGAGAATCCTATGGCTCAAAGCAAAGTGTTAATCGTCGAAGATGATGAAGGTCTACGCGAAGCCCTTGTCGACACTCTCGCGCTGGCTGGCTATGAATGGCTGGAAGCGGATAGTGCGGAAGATGCTCTGGTCAAATTAAAATCCAACTCCGTTGATATTGTTGTGTCTGACGTTCAAATGGCAGGCATGGGCGGTTTGGCGCTACTGAGAAACATCAAGCAGCACTGGCCAAACTTACCAGTGTTGCTGATGACAGCTTACGCCAACATCGAAGATGCCGTTGCAGCAATGAAAGAGGGCGCGATCGATTACATGGCGAAGCCATTTGCGCCTGAAGTATTGTTAAACATGGTGAGCCGTTATGCTCCCGTAAAATCGGACGACAATGGTGATGCCATCGTTGCCGATGAAAAAAGCATCAAGCTAATGATGCTGGCTGATAAAGTTGCGAAAACAGACGCCAATGTCATGGTGCTTGGACCTAGTGGTTCAGGTAAAGAGGTGATGTCTCGTTACATTCACAACGCATCTAGTCGTAAAGATGGTCCGTTTGTCGCGATCAACTGTGCAGCCATCCCTGACAATATGTTAGAAGCAACCCTGTTTGGTTACGAAAAAGGCGCATTTACTGGCGCTATTCAAGCTTGCCCGGGGAAGTTCGAACAAGCGCAAGGCGGCACGATTTTGTTGGATGAGATCAGTGAAATGGATCTTAGCCTTCAAGCCAAACTACTTCGTGTATTGCAAGAGCGCGAGGTTGAGCGTTTAGGTAGCCGTAAGAGCATTAAGTTAGATGTTCGTGTGTTAGCGACCAGTAACCGAGATCTTAAACAGTATGTTTCTGAGGGGAATTTCCGTGAAGATTTATACTACCGACTGAATGTGTTCCCAATTTCTTGGCCACCACTGTGTGAGCGTAAAGGCGATATTGAGCCTTTAGCCAAACACTTAGTTGAGCGTCACTGCACCAAACTTGGTATGCCAGTGCCAGTGATGTCAGCGCAAGCGATCAGTAAACTCGTCAATTATCCGTGGCCGGGTAATGTGCGTGAATTAGACAATGTGGTACAGCGTGCGTTAATCTTAAGCGAACAAGAGAATATCTCTGGTGAGCACATTCTGCTTGAAGGTGTCGATTGGCAAGATGCAAGCAGCCTACAACAAATCGTTGAAGGTAATGACGTTGCGGCGCCAGACATTAAGCCGATTGCTGAAGCTAATCCAATCAGTAAAGTGACGGCTAGTAGCGAAGGGCTCGGTAATGAGCTTAGAGATCAAGAGTATGCGATCATTCTTGAAACCTTGATCGCGTGCAATGGCCGACGCAAAGATATGGCGGAAAAGCTCGGTATTAGCCCTCGTACATTGCGTTATAAGTTGGCGAAAATGCGCGATGCTGGAATAGATATCCCAAACTGAGGATAGATTAGTAGTGTCAGCTTTCTGACTAGTGTAATACGATATCTAGTCAATTTAATGTGTGGCACGCTAATTGCTCTGTCAATAATACAGCTAAATAGATAGTCATAATTTTGACTCCTGAGGTAGTAGATGAGAATAGATGGTTTACAAGGCGAAATGCAGGCAATGATGGTCGAAGCTGCCAGCGCGCGTCCCGCAGCAACGGGGCAAGCGGTCGGTGCAGATTTTGGCAACATGCTGACTAATGCCATCAATAATGTGAACTCATTACAGAAGACCTCAGGTGATCTTCAAGCTCGTTTTGATAGTGGTGACCAAAGCGTGTCTCTATCAGACGTGATGATTGCTCGTAATAAATCTAGTGTGGCTTTTGAGGCGACGATCCAAATTAGAAATAAATTGGTCGAATCGTACAAAGAGCTGATGAACATGCCGGTATAAGTTAGGTAGTTAAATAGTGGCAGATAATAGTCAAACAACAGATTTAACCGTGAGCGATAGCAACGACCACGCACTTATTGCAGGCTCAGAGCTAGACGGCGAAGGGCAGAATCCCGATCTAGGTGAACGCAGTTCATCGAAGTTCGATATGGCCGTAGGTGACCTCGATTTACTTCGTCAGGTCGTCTTAGTGCTTTCTATCTCTATCTGTGTAGCGCTGATTGTGATGCTATTTTTCTGGGTTAAAGAGCCAGAAATGCGTCCATTAGGGGCCTACGAAACAGAAGAATTAATCCCAGTTCTTGATTACTTAGATCTACAAAAGATCGAGTACTCTCTTGAAGGTAATACCATCTCTGTTCCTGCTAGCGAGTACAACTCGTTGAAGCTGAATATGGTACGAGCTGGTTTGAATCAAGAACGAAACGCGGGTGATGACATCCTCATGCAAGACATGGGCTTCGGTGTATCACAGCGTTTAGAGCAAGAGCGTCTTAAGTTAAGCCGAGAAAGACAGCTTGCGAAAGCCATTGAGCAGATGAAACAAGTGCGTAAAGCGCAGGTTTTGTTAGCCTTGCCGAAGCAAAGCGTTTTCGTGCGTCATAACCAAGAAGCCTCTGCTTCTGTATTCCTAACTCTAAAAACAGGTACTAACCTCAAGCAGCAAGAAGTTGATTCTGTTGTGGATATGGTGGCGAGTGCCGTTCCAGGAATGAAAACTTCCCGCATTACTGTAACCGATCAACACGGCCGACTGCTAAGTTCAGGTTCTCAAGACCCGATGTCAGCGGCGCGTCGTAAAGAACATGAGTTAGAGCGTAACCAAGAGCAAGCGCTGCGTGAGAAAATTGACTCTATCCTGATTCCGATTCTTGGGTTTGGTAACTATACCGCTCAGGTTGATATTCAGCTCGATTTCAGTGCTGTGGAGCAAACGAGAAAACGTTTTGATCCGAACACACCAGCAACACGCAGCGAATATACGTTAGAAGATTATAACAACGGCAATACTGTGGCAGGCATTCCGGGTGCCTTAAGTAATCAGCCTCCTGCTGATGCTTCAATCCCGCAAGACGTTGCTCAGATGAAAGACGGCGCGTTGACCGGCCAAGGTTCGGTTCATAAAGAAGCGACCCGAAACTTCGAGCTAGACACAACCATCAGTCACGAGCGTAAACAGACCGGTACAGTGAACCGTCAGACAGTTTCTGTCGCGATTAAAGATCGCCAATCATTGAACCCAGATACCGGTGAAGTGGTTCATACGCCGATTCCAGCGAGCGAAATCAACGCGATTCGCCAAGTGCTGATTGGTACGGTGGGCTTTGACGAAACTCGTGGTGATTTGCTCAACGTATTAAGCATGCAGTTTGCACCTCAAGTCACTGACGTTGTCGCTGATGTGCCTATTTGGGAGCATCCAAACTTCAATGATTGGGTTCGTTGGTTTGCGAGTGCGCTGGTTATTATTGTGGTGGTATTAGTCCTTGTTCGCCCTGCAATGAAGAAACTGCTTAACCCAGCAGCTGATAACGACGATCAAATGTACGGCCCTGATGGTATGCCAATTGGTGCCGACGGCGAAACCAGCCTAATTGGCGGTGATATTGAAGGTGGTGAGCTGTTTGAATTTGGTTCAAGCATCGACTTACCTAACCTGCACAAAGACGAGGACGTGCTCAAAGCAGTACGTGCACTTGTAGCGAATGAACCAGAGCTAGCAGCTCAAGTAGTTAAGAATTGGATGACAGATGGCTAACGAAATTGTTCCACAACAAGCTGAAGGCGGTGATGTGCTTGATGTCGCGAGTGTGGATATCGCCTCAATCTCAGGTGATGAGCGCGCTGCGATCTTGTTATTGAGTCTCAATGAAGAAGACGCGGCCGGTATTATTCGTCACTTAGAGCCTAAGCAGGTACAACGTGTGGGTAGTGCGATGGCGCGTGCAACAGACTTGTCACAAGAGAAAGTAGGCGCAGTGCATCGTGCTTTCTTGGATGATATTCAGAAGTACACCAACATTGGTATGGGCAGCGAAGACTTCATGCGTAATGCGCTGGTGGCTGCTCTGGGTGAAGACAAGGCGAATAACCTTGTTGATCAAATCCTTCTGGGAACCGGCTCTAAAGGTTTGGATTCTCTTAAGTGGATGGATCCTCGTCAGGTGGCGAGCATCATCATCAACGAGCACCCGCAGATTCAAACGATTGTATTGTCGTATCTCGATGCTGATCAGTCGGCAGAGATACTGTCTCAGTTCCCAGAGCGTGTTCGTCTGGATCTGATGATGCGTATTGCTAACCTTGAAGAAGTTCAACCTTCAGCACTTGCTGAACTGAACGAAATCATGGAGAAACAGTTCGCGGGTCAAGCGGGTGCTCAAGCAGCCAAAATTGGTGGCCTGAAAGCGGCGGCTGAGATCATGAACTACATGGACAACAACGTCGAAGGTGTCTTGATGGATCAAATCCGCGATCAAGACGAAGACATGGCAACTCAGATTCAAGATCTTATGTTTGTCTTTGAAAACCTTATTGAAGTTGACGACCAAGGCGTTCAACGACTGCTGCGTGATGTTCCACAAGACATCCTACAGAAAGCACTTAAAGGTGCTGATGAAGGTCTGCGTGAGAAGATCTTCAAGAACATGTCTAAACGTGCTGCCGATATGATGAGAGACGATATTGAGGCGATGCCGCCAGTGAAAGTCTCTGATGTAGAAGCGGCTCAGAAAGAGATTTTGGGTATTGCGAGGAAGATGGCCGACAGTGGCGAGATTATGCTGTCTGGTGGCGCCGACGAGTTCCTTTAATACAGAAACCTCAAAAGCCCCACACCGTTGGGGCTTTTTTTATCTAATCTCGAACCACAGATTAACTAAGTTTAACTGCTTGAATTTACAATGCAGTTTGACTCACTCATAGATAGGTACTGATATGTCAGGTGATAGAAAACGCGGCTTCCTTCGCCCTGAAGAAGATAATACGGTTGCCCAACCTCAGAAATGGGGGTTGCCTGACTACACCTCTGATGTGAGTAAACAAGCCAAAGAAACGGCGTTTAACTACGATCCGGGTTGGATGCCTACGGTAGAAGAAGCCATTGAAGATGAAGAGCTTGTTCTGACCGAAGAGCAAATCGAACTGATTAAGCAAGGTGCTTATCAAGAAGGTCTTCATCAAGGCCAAGAAGCAGGCTTCAAGCAGGGCTACGAAAAGGGCAAAGAAGAAGGTTTTGTCGCAGGCCATGCTGAAGGTAATGAAGCCGGCAAGCTTGAGGGCGTGACTGCTGGTCAAGAATATATCCAACAGCAAGTCGCCATCTTTATGGGGCTCGCGAACCAGTTTGCTCAACCTTTGGAGCTAATGAATGCTCAGGTTGAGAAGCAACTTGTCGACATGGTGTTAACCATGGTTAAAGAAGTGGTTCATGTTGAAGTGCAAACCAACCCACAAATCATACTAGATACCGTTAAAGAATCGGTAGAGTCACTGCCAATCTCTGGTCACGCGATCACCTTGAAGCTTAACCCTGAAGACGTTGCAATTATTCGCTCTGCGTATGGTGAAACCGAATTGGACTACCGTAATTGGACGTTAGTTGCCGAGCCTGCACTCAACCGTGGTGATGTCCAAATCGAAGCGGGTGAATCGAGCGTGAATTATCGAATGGAAGAGCGCGTGAAGAACGTGATTCAAAGCTTCTGCGGCGCTAATCGTCATCAAGGCCATGTGTAATGCTTGAGTTAGCTAATCGTCTCAGCCAATACAAAATCGAAGGGCTAAAGTCTCGACCCGTTGCCTCCGGTAAATTGGTACGTGTTGTCGGCTTAACCCTTGAAGCAACAGGCTGTAAAGCGCCTATTGGTAGCTTGTGCTTAGTTGAAACCATGTCTGGTCAGATGGAAGCCGAAGTGGTTGGCTTCTCTGGCGATAATCTATTTTTGATGCCGAGTGAACAAATCACAGGGATCTTACCCGGTGCTCGCGTTACACCAATGACCTCTGAAAGTGGCATTCCTGTCGGGATGGAACTACTTGGTCGTGTCATTGACGGTGTCGGTAATCCTCTGGATGGACTTGGCCCAATCTATACCGAGCAACGCGCTTCGTTTAATGCAGAGCCTATTAACCCGTTAGCACGTAAACCAATCTCCGAGCCACTCGATGTTGGTTTGAAAGCGATTAACGGTTTGCTGACGGTAGGTAAAGGGCAACGTATTGGTCTATTTGCCGGTTCTGGTGTCGGTAAATCCGTAACACTAGGCATGATGACCAGAGGTACAACCGCGCAAGTGGTTGTAGTTGGTCTAATCGGTGAACGTGGACGTGAAGTAAAAGAATTTATCGAAGAGATTCTCGGTGAAGACGGCCGTAAACGGTCGGTGGTCGTTGCGGCGCCTGCAGATTCATCGCCATTGATGCGATTGAAAGGCTGTCAAACGGCACTGACGGTGGCGGAATATTTCCGTGATCAAGGTTTAGATGTTCTGTTATTGATGGATTCACTGACGCGTTTTGCACAGGCTCAGCGTGAAATTGCCCTGTCTGTTGGCGAGCCGCCTGCAACCAAAGGTTATCCGCCTTCTGTATTTGCTAAGCTTCCAGCGCTGGTGGAGCGTGCAGGTAACGGCAACGATGAACAAGGTTCAATCACTGCTTTCTTTACCGTGTTAACCGAAGGTGATGACTTACAAGATCCGATTGCCGATGCATCGCGAGCTATTCTTGATGGTCACGTTGTGTTGTCACGTGAGATGGCAGATGCGGGTCATTACCCTGCGATTGACGTTGAGAAATCTGTCAGCCGTGTAATGCCTCAAATCACCACCGAAGAACATGTGTTGATGTCGAAAGCGGTAAGGCAAGTACTGTCTATTTGCCGTAAAAACCAAGATTTGGTATCGATTGGAGCTTACAAGCCGGGTACTGACCCTGCGATTGATAGCGCCTTCACCTTGAAGCCGAAACTGGACGAGTACCTACAGCAGAAGATGAAAGAAACGGTTCCTTACGACATGTGCGTCAACATGTTGAAGCATGTGTTGGGTGGCTAACGATGAATAAGGTTAGTCATGGATAACGCATTAGAGTTTCTTCTCGATCAAGCCAAAGACCAAGAAAACCAAGCCGTATTAGCGCTGAATAAAGCCAATGCGGAGCTGCAAGGTTACTACGAACAGGTCGCGCAGATCGAAAAGTATCGACTGGATTACTGTCAGCAGTTGGTTGACCGTGGCAAGGCTGGGTTAACCGCCAGTCAATATGGTCACTTGAATCGCTTCTTAACCCAATTGGATGAAACGCTTTCTAAACAGAGGGAAGCAGAGCATCACTTTAAAAATCAGGTCGATAACTGCCAGAATTACTGGATGGAATTGCGTAAAAAACGCAAATCTTACGAGTGGTTGATGGAGAAAAAGCAGAAAGAGAAAGCCAGATTGCAAGATCAAAGAGAACAAAAACAGATGGATGAGTTCTCAACGTTATTGTACAGCCGAAAGAAGATGTGATCCTAAGCCACGAATGACATCGGTGATATTCGCTAGATTGTAGTATCGAAACTTATAGGCATGTTTCTTGCTCCGTTTTATATAAATTTGCGCCTTTTGCCTGCCAAAGGTATGAAAAGCGCCCGACTTTCTTTTTGTTGCCGATTTTTTGGCAGCAAAGCTAGTAGATAGAGCTTGTATATATGAATGTTAGTCCTTCCTCAAATTCAGCGACCAACAAAACGTCATCGTTGTTGGAAACCGGTTCTGCCGCTTCAAAGGTAGAAGAAACCGGCGATTCAAAAGGTTTTTTTGAGTCGTTTAAAGAAGCGCTCGGCTTTGAAGAAAGTGACAGCAAGGGCGCAGTAAAAGACGCAGAAAGTGCCTCAAAATCTGAAGATAAACAAACCTCGGCTGAAGGTGATGTGTCTTCTGAAAAGGCTAACAACGAGTCGACGGGGAAAACGCAAGGCGATGTAGCTGAATCAAAGAGCACAGATGCGACTAGCGAGGCTCAAGCCAAACAAGCTGGTACAACGGTAGGCGCTGAAAAGGCGTCTGTTGAAGATGCAACGACCAATAAGTCAGGTGTTGAACAAACGGCTGAGTTAGATTCGCAGTCGAAAGACAAAACCTCATCGAACATGGAGGGTGATGACACCTCTACTGAGAAAACTCAATCTCAAGGTGAACAACTTCAAGTTGCTTCTGCTGGTCAACATTCAAAAGATCAAACTGCAGAGTTACAAGCCAAAGATGCTTCTCAAGCCAATGCAGCGATGAGCGAAGGCAATAAATTACTTGGTCAGTTGGATGAGGCGAACAAAACGCTCAATAATACACCGAACGGCAAAGGCTTGCCTCAACAAGCTCAAACAGGCCAAGTTCAAGGCAATAGCGCGGGTGCTCCTATTGCAGGTGCCTCCGTTACGGGTCAGGCGACACAACAAAATAATACGGCAAACACAGAAAGCGCTCTTGAAGTGGACTCTGAAATTGCGGTGCTTACTGGCGGTAAGGGTGTTTCTCAGCTGACTGATGATGAAATCCGACAGCTAATGGACAAGGGTGTGACCCCTGAGCAGATCGAAGCAAGTATGAGCCGAGAGCTGAACCAGAAAAATTCGGCTAGCGCAGTTGTTACCGATCAAAGCCAAGCACTTTCACCAGCTGAACTCGAGCTAGCGAAACAGGTTGATGCTCATACCAAAGCGTTGAACCAATTGAATGCTCAGATTGAATCAGAGCAGTCTGTAGTGGATGGTTTGCTACAAAAGCAACAAAGCGGTGCTAAGTTGACGGTCGACGAGCAAGCTGCCTTAGCTAAAGCTACCTCTAATATAGAAGTGTTGAATCAACAAGTCGCCAACGTTCAACAGCAAGCTACTGCTTTATTAAGCCAAGCCCCGAACGCGAGTGACACCTCAGGTAACCCAACCGCGATTGATTGGGATAATGCAGATTCGAATGAAGCTAAGGCCTTAGCGGCAGTAGCATCGACAGCAGCTGTCGCGACCGCTGCTCAGCAAGCGACATCACAGGCCTCGTCTCAAGCTGCAGCCAATGCTGTTTCAGACAAGGCGACAATGTTACACGCCAATAATGCGCACGCGGCTCAACAAGCTAACCTTGCTTCACCTCAACAACAAGCTGCGTTAGACCCTGCTTTAACTGCGCAAGGGGTGGCGATGAATGCAGCACCTACCGCGACCAAAGCTGGCTCAACGGACATGTTACTTAAAGCTGGATCAGGTGCAGCGGCACTGTCTGGTCTTGGAAAAGCGGGTGCTAAAGAAGATTCTAAAGATTCGACACTTGCTCAACAGATTGCTTCTGCAGCGGGTGTTCAAGGCGCTGCAACTGCGGGTTCTGCGCCAACCCGAGCTGAGATTCAAGCTGCTCAACAAGCACCTTTGCAGCTGACTAAAGAACTCGCGAATGAGCAGGTGGCGGAAAAAGTGCAAATGATGATGTCTAAGAATCTTAAGAACTTAGATATCCGCCTCGACCCACCAGAGTTGGGGCAAATGAAGATTCGAATGACCATGAATAATGATGTGGCAAGCGTTCATTTCACCGTGAACAGCCAACAGGCGAGGGATGTGATAGAGCAAACCTTACCTCGTTTAAGAGAGATGCTTGCCCAACAAGGTATGCAGCTCGCTGATTCGTCTGTTCAACAACAGAATTCAGGCCAAGGGCAAGATAGATACAACAATGGTGAGCAACAATCCGGCTCTAACCGCACAAATGATGCTCAAGGTGATGAAAACCTTGATAGTGGCAGCAATCTTGAATTGAATGTCGCATCAAAGCGTGATGGAATTAGTTATTATGCCTAATATCAGGCCTATAGCAGCTCGTTAGTGGAAGTAACAGGAAGTTAAAGAACAGTATGAACGCAGAACTAGATCCAGCTAAAAAGAAAAGTAAGCTCCTCATCATTATAATCGCGGTAGTCGTTTTACTGCTTGGCGTTGGTGGTGCACTGTTCTTTTTCCTAGGCTCAGATGATGGTGCTTCTGAATCTCAGTCTCAACCCGCAACTGCTGTGGTCGCTGCTGAGCCTGTTATGTATGTTAATATTCCTCAGCCTTTCTTGTTCAATGTGACCGGTGATAAAAAAGATCGCCTAGTCCAGATAAAAGCACAGCTGATGGTACGCGGCAGTAAGAATGAAGATCTCGCGCGTTACCACTCTCCACTTGTCGAAAGTACTCTGCTAGCAACGTTCGCTTCGGCAACGGTTGACCAACTGCGTTCCCCAACAGGGCGAGTTGAACTGCGTGACAAGGCGACTGAAGATATTAAAGCCAGTCTGTCTCAAGCTGTTGGCCAGCCTGTGATTGAAAAAGTGCTATTCACTGACTTCGTAATTCAATAGGTAATTTGTGACCGATTTATTAAGCCAAGACGAAATTGATGCGCTGTTACACGGCGTTGATGATGTTGAAGAAGTTGAAGATGTCTTAGAAACCGAAAATGACAACGCGGTCAATTTCGACTTCTCATCTCAAGATCGAATCGTCCGTGGTCGAATGCCGACCCTTGAACTTATTAACGAGCGCTTCGCACGTCATATGCGTATCAGCTTGTTTAATATGTTACGTAAAACGGCTGAAGTGTCGATCAACGGCGTACAGATGATGAAGTTTGGTGAGTACCAAAACACATTGTATGTACCCACCAGTTTAAACATGGTGCGCTTCCGTCCGTTAAAAGGTACGGCGCTGATCACCATGGAAGCACGTCTTGTTTTCATTCTCGTAGAGAACTTTTTTGGTGGTGATGGTCGCTTCCACGCCAAGATTGAAGGTCGTGAATTTACGCCGACTGAAAGACGTATTATCCAGCTGCTGCTGAAAATTGTTTTTGAAGATTACAAAGAAGCTTGGTCTCCAGTGATGGGGGTTGAGTTTGAATACCTGGATTCTGAAGTGAACCCAAGTATGGCGAACATTGTGAGCCCAACCGAAGTGATCGTCGTGAGTTCGTTCCACATCGAGGTAGATGGCGGTGGTGGTGACTTCCACGTTGTGATGCCTTATTCAATGGTAGAACCGATCCGTGAGTTGCTGGATGCGGGTGTTCAATCAGACAAAATGGAAACCGACGTTCGTTGGAGCACAGCACTGCGTGATGAAATCATGGACGTGCCTGTTAACTTCCGAGTCAACCTTCTAGAGCAAGACATCTCGCTGCGCGATTTAATGGAGTTGCGCCCTGGTGATGTGATTCCAATGAATATGCCTGAACACGCGACCATGTTTGTTGAAGAGCTGCCGACGTACCGTGTGAAAATGGGTCGTTCGGGTGAAAAGCTCGCGGTGCAGATTTCTGAAAAAATTCAAAGACCACATGTGGTCAAAACTGATCTCGCCTTTCTAGGTAAAGACTTAATGTCCGAGCTAGAAAATAGCGATGATGACGAATAGCAAAATAGATAAAAGTATAGGAATTGGTAATGGAACCTAGTGAAGATCAAAAGCTAGCAGACGAATGGGCTGCAGCACTTGGTGAAGACCCTTCAGCGCCGTCAATTGATGTTGATGATGTGCTCGCGGCACCACTTGATGAGCTAACCGATTCATCGTCTCCGATTTCTGAAGATGAGCGTCGTAAGCTGGATACCATTATGGATATCCCAGTGACCATTTCGATGGAAGTGGGTCGCTCTCAGATCAGTATTCGTAACCTACTTCAATTGAACCAAGGTTCGGTTGTTGAGCTTGATCGAATTGCCGGTGAGTCACTGGATGTGATGGTAAACGGTACCTTGATTGCTCACGGTGAAGTGGTTGTAGTAAATGACAAGTTTGGTATCCGTTTGACTGACGTAATTAGCCAAACAGAACGAATTAAGAAGCTGCGTTAATGAGCCTTTTGTCTCAAAGACTAGCGGGCTCTTCTCTCGGAATGACAGGGTTGTTACGAGGAACCTTGGGAGTAGGGCTATTAACTGCTCCTTCCATCGCTTTTGCTGCAACGCCGCCTTCTCTTGATTTAGCGACCACCTTTGGGTCGCTAATTTTCGTTATAGCCTTCATCTTATTTATTGCTTGGCTACTGAAACGAATGCAAGTGCCAGCGATGTCCAATCAGCAAGGTTTGGCTATTGTTAGGCAAATCCCAGTGGGCACAAAAGAGCGCATCGCTATCGTGCAAGCGGGTGATGAGCAGTTCTTAGTGGGCATTACCACACAATCTATTCAGCTGATCTCTAAGCTTGATAAACCTCTTACTCAGGAGATGCTGGAAAAAAGTACATTCTCAAGTCAGCTTTCCCAGCTCATGAAAAAAGATGCAAACAAATAACGGACTTTTGAACTCATCTTACTTTTGCCAAGCCGGATTTTTCCGCGCGGTGAAAGTGCTGCTGGTTCAGCTTACTCTTCTCTGTACCCTGGTATTCAGTGTGTCGGTATTCGCACAGGCTGAAGACGGCACTGTAATCCCTGCCAACACCGCGGGTTCAGAGTCGGTCACCATCAGCACGATGGAACAAGACCAAGCCAAATCGACCACCATGACCACTGGCAGCTTGACGGGTAATGGGGGCGGCATTCCTGCTTTCACCATGACAACCAACGCCAATGGCGGCGAAGACTACTCGATCAACCTGCAAATTCTGGCGTTAATGACCATGCTCGGCTTCTTGCCTGCAATGGTGATATTGATGACCTCGTTCACCCGTATTGTGGTGGTGATGTCTATCTTGCGTCAGGCGATGGGTTTGCAACAAACGCCTTCCAACCAAGTGATTATTGGTATCGCGATATTCTTGACCTTTTTCATCATGTCACCCGTGATCAATCAGGTTAACGAGCAAGCGGTTCAACCCTATTTGAATGAACAGATATCGGCGCGACAGGCATTTGATGTTGCCCAAGGCCCGATTAAGTCCTTCATGCTGAAACAGACCCGAATTAAAGATCTAGAGACCTTTGTTGAGATCTCTGGTGCGGAAGTGACCAACCCTGAAGATGTTTCGATGGCCGTTCTGATCCCAGCGTTTATCACATCGGAATTGAAAACGGCTTTCCAGATAGGCTTTATGCTGTTCTTGCCGTTTCTGATCATCGACTTGGTGGTAGCGTCGGTATTGATGGCGATGGGTATGATGATGTTGTCACCGATGATTGTATCATTGCCGTTTAAGTTGATGCTGTTCGTTCTTGTTGATGGTTGGAACTTGATACTCTCCACACTCGCCGGCAGTTTTGCCTTGTAGCTGGGGGAAATCATGAATCCTGAAATATTCGTAGAGTTGTTCCGAGACGCACTTTGGATGGTATTAATCATGGTCTGCGCCATTATTATTCCTAGCCTGCTGATCGGTTTGGTCGTGGCTATCTTCCAAGCGGCGACCTCTATCAACGAACAAACATTGAGTTTCCTGCCGCGTTTAATCGTGACCTTATTGGCCTTGATGCTGTTTGCACACTGGATGACTCAGATGATGATGGAGTTCTTTTTTGAACTCATCGAACGCTTGCCTCAAGTTCTGTATTAAATCGATATGGAATACCCAACGAGCCTTGTACTAGAGTGGTTAGCCAATTATTTTTGGCCCTACACTCGCATCTCAGCCATGCTGATGGTGATGACGGTCACCGGCGCACGCTTTGTGTCGCCGCGTATTCGTCTGTATTTAGGTTTGGCGATTACCTTCGCAGTGATGCCTGCGATTCCCGCTGTTCCGAAAGAGATTGAGCTGCTCTCTTTCCGAGGTTTCCTAACCGTCTTTGAGCAAATCGTGATTGGCGTGGCGATGGGCTTTGTGACTCAGTTCATGATTCAAACCTTCGTTATGCTCGGCCAGATACTCGGTATGCAATCGAGCTTGGGCTTCGCCTCTATGGTCGACCCTGCAAACGGTCAGAACACGCCAGTACTTGGACAGCTCTTTATGCTACTTGCGACCATGTTCTTCTTGGCGACCGATGGTCACTTGAAGATGTTGCAGCTAGTGGTATTCAGTTTTAAAACTTTACCGATTGGCAGTGGTTCTCTGACCTCTGTTGATTTTAGAGAACTCGCATTGTGGCTCGGCATCATGTTCAAAACGGCATTGGCTATGTCACTGTCGGGAATTATTGCGCTGCTGACGATTAACTTGTCGTTTGGTGTAATGACGCGTGCAGCACCTCAGCTAAACATCTTTTCTTTGGGTTTTGCATTTGCGCTACTCGTGGGTCTGTTACTTTGTTGGTACATCCTTGGCGGCTTGTATAGTCACTATGAGCTGTTCTGGATGCAAGGCGAGCAACAGATATGTCGTCTAATCCGGTTAGATTGCTAGGAGACTGAAATGGCAGAGTCAGACGGTCAAGAACGCACAGAAGACGCCACGCCCAGACGCTTGCAACAGGCCAAAGAGAAAGGGCAGGTTGCAAGGTCAAAAGAGCTAGCGTCAGCGTCGGTACTTATTGTCGGTGCGATTGCATTGATGTGGTTTGGCGAATCAATGGCGAAGGCTTTGTTCGAGGCCATGCAGCGTCTGTTCTCTTTAAGTCGCGACGAAATCTTTGACACCAATAAGCTGCTGGAAATCGCTGGTGGCGCACTGGTGAACTTGTTGTTTCCGCTGTTCTTAATTCTCATCACCTTGTTTGTTGCGGCTGTTATTGGCGCTGCAGGTGTAGGCGGGATTAACTTTTCGATGCAAGCTGCGATGCCCAAGGCGTCTAAGCTCAATCCTCTGAGTGGTATCAAGCGTATGTTTGGCCTACAAAGCTGGGTTGAACTGCTCAAATCTATTTTGAAAGTAGCCCTTGTGTCGGGCATGGCGATTTATCTAATTCAAGCTTCTCAACATGACTTAATGCAGCTGAGTATGGATGTGTATCCGCAGAACATTTTCCATGCCTTGGATATCTTGCTTAACTTCATTCTGTTGATCAGTTGTTCTCTGCTGATTGTGGTGGCTATCGATATCCCATTCCAGATCTGGCAACACGCCGATCAGTTGAAGATGACAAAGCAAGAAGTGAAAGACGAATTTAAAGACACTGAAGGTAAACCTGAGGTGAAAGGTCGAATTCGTATGTTGCAAAGGGAAGCGGCTCAGCGTCGAATGATGGCTGATGTACCTCAAGCGGACGTGATCGTCACTAACCCGGAGCACTTCTCGGTGGCTTTACGCTATAAGCAGAACCAAGATAAGGCGCCAATTGTGGTCGCCAAAGGTGTGGACCACATGGCGATGAAGATTCGTGAAATTGCCCGTGAAAATGACATCTATATTGTTCCAGCACCGCCATTGGCGAGGGCGCTTTATCACACCACAGAGCTCGAACAACAAATTCCTGACGGTCTGTTTACTGCAGTAGCCCAAGTACTCGCTTATGTTTTTCAACTGAAACAGTATCGAAAACGCGGGGGAGAGAGACCAAAACTGCAAGATTCTAATATGCCGATCCCACCTGATTTACGTCATTAGATCAATTGCTTGAGCTCAGCGTGATGAACCCTGATAATAGAGGAATAGTTATTGCTCTTTTCTAAGAGGCGATGGCGATAATTTGACGTAAGATGTTGGTACAGTGTTTGCTATATCAATTCCGAACATAATAACTGGTTCATAATAATCCCGTGTATTATCAACCTGTGTATTATTAAACATAGCAACATAGCTTAGACCTGAGCTTCAATACGCTTGGTGAGATAGCTACAACATAGCGAACCTGTCTAGATTTATGAAATTCACCCTGCCTTTTGCGGACAAGCTACCGAAAATCCCTAACCGTGCCATGCCTGCGATTGGTGCACCTGTTATGGTACTTGCAACGCTTGCTATGGTGGTGTTGCCCATTCCTGCGTTCTTGCTGGATATGTTCTTCACCTTCAACATTGCACTGTCTATGGTTGTGTTACTGGTTTCGGTTTATACCCGCAGACCTTTGGATTTCGCCGCTTTCCCGACAGTCCTTCTGATTGCGACACTACTTCGATTAGCGTTGAACGTTGCTTCGACACGTGTGGTTCTACTGCATGGTCACGAAGGTGGCGATGCGGCTGGTAACGTAATTGAAGCCTTCGGTAACGTGGTTATCGGTGGTAACTACGCGGTCGGTTTAGTGGTGTTCTTGATTCTGATGATCATTAACTTCATGGTTGTAACCAAAGGTGCAGGCCGTATCTCGGAAGTAAGTGCGCGTTTCACCTTGGATGCGTTACCGGGTAAACAGATGGCAATCGATGCCGATTTGAACGCGGGGTTGATCGACCAAGATCAAGCACGTCTGCGACGTTTTGAAGTAACCAAAGAAGCTGATTTCTACGGTTCAATGGACGGTGCTTCTAAGTTTGTAAAAGGTGATGCGATCGCTGGTATCCTTATCTTATTCATCAACATCATTGGTGGCTTGAGCATTGGTATGGCTCAGTTTGACCTTGGTTTTGGCGAAGCAATCGAAATCTATACGCTACTGACTATCGGTGATGGTCTGGTTGCACAAATTCCATCGCTATTACTTTCTATCGCTGCCGCGATGATGGTAACGCGTCAAAATACCGATGAAGACATGGGGCAGCAGCTTGTCTTCCAAATGTTCGACAACCCAAAAGCCCTGATGATCACTGCCGCTATCCTTGGCATCATGGGTATTGTTCCTGGCATGCCGCACTTCTCATTCTTGAGCCTGGCTATTGTCGCGGGCGCGGGTGCGTATTACATCGATAAGAAACATAAGAAGAAGGCTCTGGAGCCAAATCTTCCCGCGGCAGTTGAAGCCAGCGGAGAAACTGGCTCGCAGAAAGAGCTTTCTTGGGATGATGTTCAGCCTGTTGATATCATTGGCCTAGAAGTAGGTTACCGCTTGATTCCACTGGTAGACAGAGACCAAGGCGGTGAACTACTAGAACGCGTTAAAGGCGTACGTAAGAAGCTGTCTCAAGACTTTGGCTTCTTGATTCCTGCGGTACATATCCGAGATAACCTAGAGCTGACGCCAAATAGCTATCGAATCACCTTGATGGGGGTTGCGGTAGGTGAGGCTGAGATTAAGCCAGATATGGAGCTCGCGATTAACCCGGGCCAAGTATATGGAATGATCGATGGCGAGCCGACGATCGACCCAGCATTTGGGTTAGAAGCGGTATGGATTCGTGAAGAGCAACGTGAACACGCACAAGCCCTCGGCTACACAGTTGTAGATTCATCGACCGTGTTAGCAACACACTTAAGTCAATTGCTCACCAACAACGCATCGCAGTTGATTGGTCACGAAGAAGTTCAGAACCTGCTTGAGATGCTTAGCCGTTCAACACCTAAATTGGTGGAAGGCTTTGTACCGGATCAGTTACCACTGGGTGTGGTTGTGAAAGTTCTGCAGAACCTACTCAATGAAGCCATTCCAATTCGTGATATTCGAACGATAGTCCAAACTTTGTCGGAGTATTCAGGTAAGAGTCAAGAACCTGACATACTAACCGCGGCTGTTCGTATCTCATTGAAACGACTAATTGTTCAGGAAATCAATGGTATAGAGCCAGAATTGCCGGTTATAACCTTGATTCCTGAGCTGGAACAAATCTTGCATCAAACCATGCAGGCATCCGGCGGAGAATCTGCTGGTATTGAACCTGGTTTAGCCGAACGTTTACAGACCTCCCTCAGCCATGCCACACAAGAGCAAGAGCTGAAAGGTGAGCCAGCGGTGTTACTGACCTCTGGGGTATTGCGTTCTACTCTGGCTAAGTTCGTGAAAAACACGATCCCAAGCTTGAGAGTGTTATCTTACCAAGAGATACCGGACGAAAAGCAGATACGCATAGTACAAGCTGTTGGTAATTAAGCCGCCTAATTAGAACGGACGATCGAATTGAAAATTAAACGATTTTTTGCAAAAGATATGCGAACTGCGCTGCTCCAAGTGAAAGAAGAACTTGGTTCGGAAGCGGTGATCATGTCTAACAAAAAGGTCGCAGGTGGCGTGGAAATTGTTGCCGCTATTGATGGCGAATCCAGCCCATCAACAGCGCCTCAGAGACTCAATAAACCTCAGCAGCCTGCACCAAACCAATATACGCAGATGGCCGCTCCTGCAGCATCATCAGGGCGTCGTCAGCTAGACGACGACAAGGTTAGCCTTCAGTCGAATGCTGAAGGTGGTCGCTCAATGACTAAACGCTTTGCCAACATGCTTAAGCAGTACAGTCATGGTGCAGACGACGAGCCACAACATCGCGCTGAAAACGAAGATTCGTTGTCAGCCCTACTGAATCGCCAATCAGGCAACAGTCACTTGTCGCAAAATAATCAGCAATCGAGCGGTAACCTCGATTCTGCATTTGCTCGCGAAACGGGTTTATCCAAGCTGATTGCAGAAGACCGTCGAGTTGAGCGCCCAGCTCCTCGTCTGGATCCTACTCGCTATGATCGTGGTCGTGATAATACTCAGTCCAAAGGTTCAGATACTGAAATGGAAACGATGCGCGAAGAGATGACCTCGATTCGCCGTCTTTTGGAACATCAAGTGTCTGGATTAATGTGGCAAGAAGTTGAGCGTCGTGAACCCCTCAGAGCCATGCTTATCAAACGCCTCGAACGTATGGGTGTGTCGGCTGAACTTGCGGATCAAATGGCTTGCTACATTCCGGAAGATACCAAACCAGCCCGAGCTTGGAAGGCGTTGTTAGCTCTGGTTGCTGACCAAATCTCTGTGACACAAAAAGATATTTTAAAACGCGGCGGTATTGTGGCTCTGCTTGGCCCTACCGGCGTAGGTAAAACAACGACGGTTGCAAAGCTTGCTGCACGCGCTGCCATGGAATATGGCGCCGACAATGTGGCACTAGTGACAACGGACACATATCGCATAGGTGCACATGAGCAGTTATCGATTTATGGTCGAATTATGGGTTGTCCTGTAAGAGTTGCTAAAGATTCTAGTGAATTGGCCGATGTAATATATCAGTTACGTAATCGTCGCCTAATTCTGGTCGATACTGCAGGCATGGGACAACGAGATGTTCGCCTATCTGAGCAGTTAGACACACTGATGCAAGAGAGTGGTTCCGTTATTAATAGTTACCTTGTGCTGCCAGCAACTGCGCAACGCAAAGTGCTACAAGAAACAATTGAACACTTTAGAAGAATCCCGTTGTCGGGGTGCATCATGACTAAGCTGGATGAATCCCTAAGTCTAGGTGAATTCATCAGTGTCGTAATACAAAATGCATTACCAGTTGCTTACATAGCAAATGGTCAACGAGTTCCTGAAGATATCGTTATAGCTCAGCCAAAGTACATGATTGCTAAGGCCAATGAGTTGTTAGAAAAATCTACAGAGAATGAACCTCATTACTGGAACAGCGATTCTGAAGGGCTCTAGGCGGCGGATAAATATGAACGAAAATATGATACATGATCAAGCTAGCGGCCTCCGTCGCTTAACCAAGCCTTCACTCACAAAAGTTATTGCTGTAACGGGTGGTAAAGGCGGCGTTGGTAAATCTAACGTGACCTTAGGCATGGCTATTTGTATGGCTCGCCAAGGTAAAAAAGTCATGGTACTGGATGCCGATTTAGGCCTTGCGAACGTCGACATCATGCTGGGAATTCGTTCTAAACGAAACCTTGGACATGTGTTGGCAGGTGAATGTGAACTTAAGGATGCGATTGTCGAAGGTCCGCACGGAATTAAAATTATTCCAGCGACTTCTGGCACACAGAGCATGACTGAGCTATCACATGCACAACACGCGGGTTTGATTCGAGCATTTGGTTCGCTTGAAGACGAGATGGACATCTTGTTAGTTGATACCGCTGCGGGTATCTCGGACATGGTGATTAGCTTCTCAAGAGCAGCGCAAGATGTAGTGGTTGTGGTTTGTGATGAACCAACCTCAATCACTGATGCATATGCACTAATTAAGCTTTTGAGCAGAGAACATCAGGTTCAGCGATTCAAAGTTGTTGCAAATATGGTCAGAAGCTACCGCGAAGGCCGAGAATTATTTGCAAAGTTGACTTTGGTCACAGAGCGCTTCTTGAATGTGAGCCTCGAACTCGTAGCATGTATTCCTTTAGATGATAAAGTACGTCAATCAGTCAAGAGACAGAAGATCGTAGTCGATGCGTTCCCTCGCTCTCCAGCTGCATTGGCAATCAGCTCTTTGGCTAACAAAGCATTGACCTGGCCAATACCAAAAACACCAAGCGGACACTTGGAGTTCTTTGTTGAAAGGCTGCTGAATCGTACTGAATTTGTAGAGGAACCATTTGGTGAATAAAGCGCTTACTTACGACCAACACGCTAATCACAATAGCCAACAGGCTTTTTTTGAGAAGTATTCTGTGTTGGTTAAACGTATCGCTCATCACTTGTTGGGGCGATTACCGCCTAATGTATTGGTTGATGACTTGATTCAAGCTGGCATGATCGGCTTGATTGAAGCGCAACAAAACTATGATGGTACCAAAGGCGCAAGCTTTGAGACGTATGCTGGTATTCGAATTCGCGGAGCAATGTTAGATGACATTCGCCGAGGGGATTGGGTACCGAGATCGGTTCATAAAAACAATCGAGAAATCAGTAGTGCAATCGCGGAATTAGAGGGAACACTCAACCGCGACCCAAGCGATGCCGAAGTGGCAAAGCACATGGGGCTCAGTTTAGAGCAGTACCACAGTGCTTTAACTGACATTAATTGCTCAAGACTGGTTGGGATCGAAGATTTAGGCGTTTCAGATGATGTAATATCTCCGAACGAAGACTCTCAAGATAATGCGCCTTTTCAAGGGGTTGCTGATGAGTCATTCCGCCAAGCTTTGATCGATTCGATAAAACAGCTTCCGGAAAGGGAAGGCCTTGTGCTTTCGCTTTACTACGACGAAGAACTCAATTTAAAAGAGATTGGGGAAGTACTAGGTGTCAGCGAATCTCGTGTCAGCCAAATACTGAGCCAATCTATGCAGCGTTTACGCACTAAGTTAAGTGCTTGGACACAGAACGACTAACAACACTGATTTTATTCAGTGGAGGCTAATTTGAACAAAAACATGAAAATTCTCATTGTTGATGATTTTTCAACGATGCGCCGAATTGTTAAAAACCTACTTCGCGACTTAGGTTTCAACAACACTCAAGAAGCAGATGATGGCTTGACCGCGTTACCTATGCTGAAAAAAGGCGAATTTGATTTCGTGGTAACTGACTGGAACATGCCGGGCATGCAAGGTATTGACCTGCTTAAACACATTCGCGCAGACGCAGAACTTAAGCACCTTCCAGTGCTTATGATCACAGCTGAAGCGAAGCGTGAGCAGATCATCGAAGCAGCGCAAGCGGGTGTTAATGGTTACATTGTGAAGCCTTTCACTGCCGCAACTCTGAAAGAGAAACTAGATAAGATTTTTGAGCGCTTATAAGCACTCATAATAACCTGTTTTAGGCGCTTCTAGAGGGACATTAACTTTTCAGTTTCCCGTTTATCTCTATAGCTGAAGCGTGACAAAATATGCGGAGTAAGGCCGAACTCAGGATGATTTCATTAGAACAAGCAAAAAAATTAGTAGAGCTGCTTGAGAACGATGAGCAGCAAGGTGCTGATTCTCTTGTTAGAAGCATTTATGAAGATACTTTTAGTCTTCAAGACAATCCAATGCTTCAAGAAATAGGTAGTCTGACTCGCGACCTCCATGACTCTTTGACACAATTCAACTTTGACGAGCGCATCAGCGTTATCGCAAATGATGAAATCCCTGACGCTAGGGATCGCCTTCAGTATGTCATTGATAAAACGGAAGTTGCGGCGAACAAAACGATGGACGCTGTCGATCGCTGTATGCCAATTGCAGACAACCTACACGAGTGTTTACTTCAAGTAAGGCCTCAATGGAATGAACTGATGCATGGCCGCATTGAGCTGGCACAATTTAAAGCTTTATGTCACCGCATTGATGGATTACTTGTCCAAGTAGAAGGCGATAGTACTGAACTACGTGGACAACTGACTGAAATCTTGATGGCTCAGGATTTCCAAGATTTAACTGGGCAGATAATTAGCAAAGTTATTACCTTGGTAAATGAGGTTGAAGGACGTTTGGTAGAGATTCTCACCGTATTCGGAGCGAATCAAATAGAACCAACGCCTGAAAAAGAGAAGAAAGCATCTATTGCTCCTGAGGGTCCAATCATGAACCCAGAAGCGCGCGAAGACGCTGTTGCATCTCAAGATGAAGTCGACGATTTGTTATCCAGTCTTGGATTTTAAAGGTAACGTATGAGCTACGATTTAGACGAAGATATTCTTCAGGACTTTTTAGTCGAAGCAGGAGAGATCCTTGAACTCCTATCAGAGCAACTGGTAGAGCTTGAGAATAACCCTGACGACAAAGACCTATTAAATGCTATTTTCCGTGGTTTCCATACAGTTAAAGGTGGTGCTGGTTTCCTAGCATTGACTGAGCTGGTGGATACTTGTCATGGTGCTGAGAATGTGTTCGACATTCTAAGAAACGGCCAACGCAGCGTAACATCAGGCTTGATGGATACCATGCTGCAGGCGCTAGATACAGTTAATGTACAGTTTCGAGCCGTGCAAGATCAGGAACCTCTAGTACCAGCTGACCAATCTCTATTGGATGAGCTTCATCGTCTCTGCAAACCAGAGTCTGCTGATGAAGTTGCACCAGTAGAAGCACCAGCACCTGTAATCCCTGGACCTATTGTTGCAGAGCCTGAGCCTGTTGTTGAAAGCGCAAGCATCAGCGCGTCTTCTGTTGATGATATCTCTGAAGACGAGTTTGAACGCCTACTTGATGAACTTCATGGTAAAGGTGGTTCACCAACATCGGCTTCTGCACCAACACCGCCGCCGGCTCCAGCTGCACCTCAGCCTGTCGCAGACAGCGGTGATATTACTGACGACGAATTTGAAAAGTTATTAGATGAATTGCACGGTGCGGGTAAGAGCCCGACAGCGGCAAGTTCAACGCCTCCACCACCGCCAGCGCCTCCTGCAGCACTTGTTTCGGCGATGTCTGAAGGCGATGATCTGATGACGGACGAAGAGTTCGAGAAGTTACTAGACCAACTGCATGGTTCAGGTAACGGGCCTTCAATTGAAGAGCTTGATGCAGCGACTAAGCCTGCAGAAGTGAAGCCTGCGCCAGTTGCACCACAAGCTGCGCCTAAGCCTGCTGCTCCAGTTGCGGTTAAAGCAGAGCCGAAACCTAGCGCACCAGCAAAAGCTGAAGTGAAAGCGCCAGCGAAGAAGCAACAAGCTGAAGCAACCGTTCGTGTCGATACATCAACACTCGATACCATTATGAACATGGTGGGTGAATTGGTATTGGTTCGTAACCGACTTGTCAGCCTTGGTTTAAACAGCAACGACGAAGAAATGTCGAAAGCTGTGTCTAACTTAGATGTTGTTACTGCAGACCTACAAGGTGCGGTAATGAAGACTCGTATGCAGCCGATCAAGAAAGTATTTGGTCGCTTCCCACGAGTTGTCCGTGACCTTGCTCGTAGCTTGAAGAAAGACATTGTTCTTGAGATGCGCGGTGAAGAGACGGACCTTGATAAAAACCTAGTTGAAGCACTTGCTGATCCCCTGATTCACTTGGTGAGAAACTCTGTCGACCACGGTATTGAAATGCCGGAAGATCGTGTTGCCGCAGGTAAATCGAGAACGGGTAAAGTGATTCTGTCTGCCTCTCAAGAAGGCGATCACATTGAACTTGCTATCGTTGATGACGGTGGCGGTATGGACCCAGATAAGCTTCGCGCTATTGCGGTTAAACGTGGTCTGATGGACGAAGACGCTGCGTCTCGCTTATCAAACAAAGAATGTTTCAACCTAATCTTTGCTCCTGGCTTCTCAAGCAAAGAGCAGATCTCAGATATCTCTGGTCGTGGTGTAGGTATGGACGTTGTGAAAACAGCGATCAACACACTGAATGGCTCAATTGATATCGATTCAGAGATGGGACAGGGCACTAAGATCACGATCAAGGTTCCACTGACACTAGCGATTCTACCTACCTTGATGGTTGGTGTTGCGGGTCACCCATTCGCATTGCCATTGGCATCTGTAAACGAGATCTTCCACCTAGATTTAAGCCGCACTAACGTGGTTGATGGTCAACTGACTATCATCGTTCGTGATAAGTCTATTCCGTTGTTCTACTTGCAAAACTGGCTTGCGCCTAAAGCGGGTATTGTTGAACTACGCAAAGGACACGGCCATGTTGTTATCGTACAACTGGGCAGCCAACGTGTTGGTTTTGTTGTCGATACACTGATCGGTCAAGAAGAAGTAGTCATCAAGCCACTTGATAAACTACTGCAAGGCACGCCAGGAATGGCAGGCGCGACAATCACAAGTGACGGGCACATTGCATTGATTCTAGATGTGCCGGACTTGTTGAAGCAGTACGCAGCTGCGTCAAGAATTTAATTTAAGGATAAATATGGCGATTAAAGTATTAGTCGTTGATGATTCGAGCTTTTTCCGTCGTCGCGTTAGCGAGATCATCAACTCAGAGGCTCGCCTAGAAGTCATCGATGTAGCAGTAAACGGCAAAGAAGCGGTCGAGAAAACAAAGAAGCTAAGACCAGACGTGATTACAATGGACATCGAAATGCCTGTTATGGACGGCATCACAGCCGTTCGTGAAATTATGGCTGCGTCTCCAACGCCTATTTTGATGTTTTCATCGTTAACGCATGACGGTGCGAAAGCAACGTTAGATGCGTTAGACGCCGGTGCTCTGGATTTCTTACCTAAGAAGTTTGAAGACATCGCTCGTAACCGTGATGACGCAGTCGCATTGCTTCAACAGCGTGTGATTCAGATTGCCGCTAAGCGTGCATTCATGCGTCGTACACCTGTTGCCCCGCGAGCTACTGCAACGACTTCAACATCAGCGCCTTTACGCCAACCGATGTCATCAACGACTTCGGCTGCTACTTCATCTGCGAAGCCTGCAGTTGCATCAGCAGCTAAATTTAGAGCTTCGGGTAAGAAGTATCAGCTAACCGCGATTGGCACGTCGACTGGAGGTCCAGTTGCACTACAGAAGATTTTGACCCGAATCCCTGCCAACTACCCACATCCGATTGTGTTAGTGCAGCATATGCCTGCAACCTTCACTGCTGCTTTTGCTAGCCGATTGAATACCTTGTGTAAGATTGAAGTGCGTGAAGCTCAAGATGGTGACGTGTTGAAGCCTGGTGTGGCTTATCTTGCGCCGGGTGGTAAACAGATGATGGTTGATGGACGCCCTGGTTCTGCTCGCTTAAGAATTATCGATGGCGGCGACCGCATGAACTACAAACCATGTGTGGATGTTACTTTTGGCTCTGCTGCGAAGATCTACGGCGACAAAGTATTGTCTATGATCCTGACTGGTATGGGCGCAGATGGTCGAGAAGGTTCGCGTATGTTGAAGGCTGCGGGCTCGACAATTTGGGCACAAGACGAAGATAGCTGTGTTGTATATGGTATGCCTCAAGCTGTAGCAAAAGCTGGCATTTCTACTGAAGACCTACCTCTAGACCGCATCGCGGAAAGGATCTTGGTTGAAGTTGGGTTAGCTTAGGTAAATCGAGATGATTGTTTGGAGTGTTGCAAACCAAAAAGGTGGTGTTGGTAAAACAACCACGACAGTGACTTTAGCAGGCTTGCTTGCCTTAAAAGGGCATCGTGTTCTGTTGGTTGATACTGACCCACATGCATCACTGACCACCTATCTGGGTTACGACTCAGATACGGTGGAGTCGAGCTTGTTCGATCTGTTTCAGCTTCGTGAGTTTTCTGCGCAAACGGTAAGACCGCTGACGTTGCAAACCGACGTTGAAGGCATCGATATCATTCCTGCACACATGTCATTGGCAACACTTGACCGTGTGATGGGGAATCGAAGCGGGATGGGGTTAATCTTGAAGCGTGCATTAGCGGCGTTGAAAGATGATTACGACTACGTGCTGATCGACTGTCCACCAATTCTTGGTGTGATGATGGTGAATGCATTGGCGGCGAGTGACCGTATTTTGATTCCGGTACAGACGGAGTTTCTGGCAATGAAAGGTTTGGAGCGCATGATTCGCACTCTAACCATTATGCAGAAGTCTCGCAAGACACCGTTTAAGGTGACGATTGTCCCGACGATGTACGACAAGCGAACCAAGGCTTCACTGCAAACATTAACGCAGCTCAAAGAGGATTATCCGAACCAAGTTTGGACGTCTGCTGTGCCGATTGATACCAAGTTTAGAGACGCGAGCCTGAAGCGCTTGCCAGCCTCTCATTTTGCATCGGGTAGTCGTGGTGTATTTGCTTACAAACAACTGCTTATTTATCTCGAAAGGTTGGCGATAAATGAGCGCGAATAAAGAATCAACAATGGCGCGACCAAGTCTATCGAGTGAACAAGCACTTGATGACTATTTTACCGCGCTGTTAGGCGATGAAAGCTTTGAATCAGATGATTTTTTTGTTGACGAGTCTAACGACGAATCACAATCTGAAGAGCCAGAGCCAGAGCCAGAGCCAGAGAGAGCCAGAGCCAGAGCCAGAGCCAGAGCCAGAGCCAGAGCCAGAGCCAGAGCCAGAGCCAGAGCGTCAATTAGCGAGTCATCATTCAAGCTACGCGGAAATTCGCGCAGCTGAGTTTGAAGTGCCTAATCTTGAGGATGTTCAAAAGCTACTGAGTCGCTTAGAAGCAACCAATGTGGTTGATGAACTGAATCTTGATGAGTTGATGGATCAGAACACTCAGAAAATCGCTCAGCAAACAGACATGCAAATGTTTGATGCTGCGGTCGAATCTGTTCAAGTGTTTGAAGAACCAGAAATTCAAGATTGGAATCTTCCAGAAACCGATTTATCAATTGCTGTGGAGCCTTTGGCTGAATCACCGTCAATTGAAGAGCAACAAATTGAAGTTGAGTTCGCCGCTCAATCTGAGTTAGTAAAAACTGAACAAGCTGAAGTGATAGAACCTGAGCTTGAAGCTCCTTCTATCGAGCCAGTTGTTGAGCTTGAAACTCAAGCTGGAGGCGCTGACCAATTTACTTCTTGGGAAAGCCAAACTCGAACAGAAGATTTTCAAGTACTGTATTTTGATGTGAATGGTGTGACCTTTGCGGTGCCGCTTGATGAACTCGGTGGTATCCATCGCCTAGAAGAGGTCAATCACATTATTGGTAAACCGACTTGGTATTTGGGGTTGCAAACCAATCGTGATAGTCAGCTAGATGTGGTCGATACCGCAAAATGGGTGATGTCTGAGAAACTATCAGGTGACGAATACAAAGAAAACTATCAATATATAGTGATGCTTGGAGAAAGCTTGTGGGGCCTTGCGGGCACTGAGCTCAAAGGCACCGAGTTGCTGAATACAGATAAAGTACGCTGGCGAGAAACGGCGGGAAAACGCCCTTGGCTCGCTGGTATGGTAAAAGAAAAAATGTGTGCTTTGATCCATGTCGAAGCATTAATCGCCATGCTAAATGCAGGGCTAGATGTAAAAGCATTGAGCTAGTACTACGATTGGTACAACAAAAGCATCAAGTTAATAATAGTGGTCGGTAACGACGGCAAGAGGATTATCTATGTCTCAAATGAGTGAAGTTGAAGTAAGAAAAGATCAAACTAATGACGAAGTACTTCAATGGGTAACATTCCAGCTAGAAGAAGAAACTTACGGCATCAATGTAATGCAAGTACGTGAAGTACTGCGTTACAGCGAAATTGCTCCGGTACCGGGTGCTCCAGACTACGTGCTAGGTATTATTAACCTGCGTGGTAATGTTGTTACTGTTATCGACACTCGTTCTCGCTTTGGCTTGATGCAAGGTGAGATTACAGACAACACTCGTATCATCGTTATTGAATCTGAGCGTCAAGTGATTGGTATCCTAGTAGATAGCGTTGCTGAAGTGGTTTACCTACGTTCTTCTGAAATCGACACAACACCAAGTGTTGGTACTGATGAAAGCGCGAAGTTCATCCAAGGTGTAAGCAACCGTGATGGCAAGCTGCTTATCTTAGTAGATCTAAACAAACTACTAAGCGAAGACGAATGGGATGAGATGGCTCACCTGTAATGTTTGAAGCGCTTCCTTTAACCCCTGTTGCTCTGATTGCCGGAGTCGGGGTTTTTACGTTATTCATCCTGATTTTGATTAGCAAAGTAAAACGTGCGATTCAAAAGCAGCTTGATCAGTCACGCCTTCAAGTTCGTAACTTGGACAAAGAGCTTCAGAAATCGAGTAAGCAATTACTTGAAGTTCGCTCTGTTGTGGTTGGCCTTGGTCAGAAAGTGACTGAGCAGCAAGATCTGATCAAGCACTTGAACGAACGTATTGTTGAGTTGGAACATGCGGATACCGATGGACGTTTGTACACGCGTGCAACGAAAATGGTTCAGCTTGGAGCTGGGATTAACGAACTGATCGAAGAATGCGAATTGCCAAAAGCGGAAGCTGAACTAATGATGTCTCTGCAAAATAAGCTTGCTGGCAAAGAGAAAATTCCTTCGCTAAGAAGCAATCCTTCATCATTTGATGAACAACCTGCGTCTTCGCGTGATCGCAGAGACCCACCTCGACGTCGATAAATTGAGCGCTTATTGCGTATCGAGCACTTGATGTTTATCACGTATTCCTCTTAAAAGAAGCTTCGGCTTCTTTTTTTATGCCTGTCTGTTGTATATAGAACGATGTTTATAAGTGCTTGTATCTACGACAATATCTTGTTTGTTGATTAAAATGTGTAAATTGTGATGCGGTGGTAACAGTTTCTTACGGAGTTTGTTCTATCGAAAACGCCTAGTCCTGTTTTGTCACCATGTTGGTGTGCTACTATAGCCCTCTCATTACTCGACTAAATTTTCCTATGCTAGAAGTCTCAAATCTAACTGCTATTCGTGACGACAGGGTTCTGTTTGAATCGTTGTCTTTTCAATTAAAACCAGGTGAGCTGGTTCAGGTTGAAGGTCGTAACGGTACTGGGAAAACGACACTCCTTAGGATTATCACTGGTCTGGGTGATCGCGATGACGGCACTATCTCTTGGGATGGTGAGCCCATCGAATCGAGTCGAGATGTTTATCATCAAAATTTGCTTTTTCTTGGTCACCAAACGGGCGTGAAGCGCGAGCTTAGTGCCTATGAGAACCTGAGTTTCTACCAGTCGATTCACAGTGGTGGTTCGAGCAAAGAAGACCTTTACCATGCTCTGGCTCAAGTAGGTCTTGCAGGTAGAGAAGATGTCCCTGCTGGGCAGCTTTCTGCAGGTCAGCAGCGCCGAGTGGCGTTGGCTCGTCTTTGGTTGAGCAAACAAATGTTGTGGATTCTCGATGAACCGCTGACTGCGATTGATAAGCAGGGCGTGAAAGTTCTCGAATCTCTTTTTTCTCAGCATGCAGACAACGGTGGCATCGTGTTATTAACCACACACCAAGATATGTTTGCTGATAGCCCGAAACTAAGAAAAATAAAGTTGGGTGAGTAATATGATCTCTTCTATGACCACGATTATCCGACGTGAGTTGCTTATCGCATTCCGACGCCAAGCGGATATCTTTAACCCTCTGTGGTTTTTCATCATTGTTATTACGCTTTTCCCTTTAAGTATCGGCCCTGAGCCCAACCTACTTGCGCGCATTGCTGCGGGTATTGTTTGGGTGGCTGCTTTACTTTCTGCATTGCTCTCTTTAGAGCGCCTTTTCCGCGATGATTTTCAAGATGGCGCCCTCGAACAGATGATGCTCATGCCCATCCCGTTGCAGTTGGTAGTATTGTCCAAGGTCATAGCACACTGGTTGTTGACCGGGTTACCATTGATTCTAATCAGCCCATTGTTGGCTGTTTTGTTGTCATTAGATTTTGATACATGGCTCTCAGTTGTGTTGACCTTGCTGGTAGGTACACCCGCATTGAGCTTTATTGGTGCGATTGGTGTTGCGTTGACCGTTGGGTTACAGAAGGGCGGAGTCCTGTTAAGCCTGCTAATTCTGCCGCTTTACATCCCCATTTTGATTTTCGCGACGTCAGCGATTGACGCTGCGGCATTGGGCGTTGCGTACAATGGGCAGTTGGCTGTGCTTGGGGCGATGTTAATGGGTGCGATGACTCTGACACCTTTTGCGATCAGTGCCGCACTTAGAGTGAGTGTGAACTGATAAGGGTTCCGTTATCGTATAGCTAATGTGAACCAAATGTGTCGATTGGACTCATAGAGTCAGCAAAACTGAAAGCAAGACAAATAAATTATTATAATTATAGCTTTAATAGCTGTAAGCAATATGAAGTAAGAGTGAGATTACAACATGTGGAAATGGCTCCATCCCTATGCCAAAGCAGAAACCTCATATCAGCTTGCTGGTAAACTTCTGCCATGGTTTTCGATCCTAGCGCTATTGTGCCTATCCGTCGGTACCGTGTGGGGGCTTGCATTTGCGCCTTCAGATTACCAACAAGGTAATAGTTTCCGAATCATCTACATCCATGTTCCGTCTGCAATCTGGTCTATGGGCGTTTACATGTCTATGGCGATTGCTGCATTTATCGGTTTGGTATGGCAGGTAAGACTATCTGATATGGCTGCACTGGCTATGGCACCGATTGGTGCTGTATTTACCTTCATTGCACTATTAACGGGTGCGGTTTGGGGTAAACCAATGTGGGGTGCTTGGTGGGTTTGGGATGCACGTTTAACCTCAGAGCTGATTCTTCTATTCCTATACTTGGGTGTGATTGCACTTCATCACGCGTTTGATGACCAAAAAACAGCCGCTAAAGCAGCGGGCATTTTGGCAATTGTTGGTGTTATCAACCTACCTATCATTCACTTTTCAGTAGAGTGGTGGAATACACTTCACCAAGGCGCGACGATCACTAAATTCGACAAGCCTTCTATTTCAAGTGACATGCTATGGCCGCTTCTTCTTAACATCTTCGGCTTCGCCTTTTTCTTTGGTGCTGTGACTATGGTTCGTTTCCGTAACGAAATCATCAGTAAAGAGAGTCACCGTCCATGGGTCCGCAAGCTTGCGGCCGAAAAAGCGTAGTAGGGTAGGTAATTATGTATTTTGAATCTTTGAGTGATTTCTTTGCCATGGGGGGCTACGCCTCATATGTATGGAGTGCATTTGGAATCACATTCCTCGCGATGATCATCTTACTGGTGGTAAGCGTTCGTCGTGGTAAGCAATTACTAAATGAAGTACAAGCTAAGATTGATCGTCAAGCTCGTATCGATGCAGCAAAAAATATGGAGAACACTCTATGAACCCAAGACGCAAAAAGAGGCTGGGCATTGTCTTAGCGATCTTTTTTGGTATCAGTGCGACTGTTGGATTGATGGTTTACGCACTTAACCAGAACATGGATCTGTTCTACACGCCAACTGAGCTGGTAAACGGCAAAGACGGTAAAAAACCTGAAGTTGGTCAACGCCTACGTATTGGTGGCATGGTCGTAGTCGGCTCTGTAAGCCGTGATAATGAATCACTACGTGTAAGCTTCGATTTAGCGGATGTAGGCCCTAAAGTAACAATTCTATACGATGGTATCCTTCCTGATCTTTTCCGCGAAGGCCAAGGTATTGTTGCTCAGGGTGTCCTTAAAAATGCAACGACAATCGAAGCGTTTGAGGTGTTGGCAAAGCACGATGAAGAGTACATGCCTTCTGAAGTTGCGGAAGCAATGAAGAAAACCCATGAGCCTTTGCAATACACGACTGAACAAAAAGAAGGAAATGCTCAATGATAGCCGAGATCGGCCATTTTGCGATGATCCTATCCTTGGGATTAGCATTGCTGCTCAGCGTGCTCCCACTGTATGGAGCCGCTCGAAATAACACATTATTGATGAACAGCGCACGACCGTTGTCGTGGGGTATGTTCGGATTCTTAGCGATTTCGTTCTTTATCTTGTGTTACGCGTTTTACACAAATGATTTTACGATTCAATACGTAGCAAGTAACTCGAATAGCCAATTGCCTTGGTACTACCGAATTACTGCGGTTTGGGGCGCTCACGAAGGTTCATTGCTGCTTTGGGTTCTAATCCAAGCGGGTTGGACGGTTGCTGTTGCTACATTTAGCCGTGGTATGCCTCAAGAGTCTGTGGCTCGCGTATTGGCTATCATGGGTTTGATTACTGTCGGCTTCTTGCTGTTCATTATCGTAACGTCTAACCCGTTCCTACGTACACTGCCTTTCTTCCCTGTTGATGGCCGTGACTTGAACCCTCTATTGCAAGATCCGGGCTTGATCATTCACCCGCCAATGCTTTACATGGGTTATGTAGGTTTCTCGGTAGCGTTCTCTTTTGCGATCGCTTCTCTAATGAGCGGTCGTTTAGATACGGCATGGGCTCGTTGGTCTCGTCCATGGACAATCGCTGCTTGGTTATTCCTAACTGTAGGTATCGCACTAGGCTCTTGGTGGGCTTACTACGAACTTGGCTGGGGTGGCTGGTGGTTCTGGGATCCAGTAGAAAACGCTTCATTCATGCCTTGGTTGGCAGGTACTGCATTAATGCACTCACTTGCGGTAACCGAAAAGCGTGGCACATTTAAAGCTTGGACAGTATTGCTGGCTATCTCTGCATTCTCGCTAAGTTTACTAGGTACATTCTTAGTTCGTTCGGGCATCTTGGTATCGGTTCACGCGTTTGCGTCGGATCCTGCTCGCGGTATGTTTATCCTTGGCTTCCTAGTCTTCGTTATCGGTGGCTCACTGCTGTTGTTTGCTGTGAAAGGCGCTTCGGTTCGTGTCCGTGGTAATTTCGATCTGGTTTCTCGTGAAAACGCGCTGCTTGGTAACAACATCTTATTGATCGCAGCCCTAGTGGTTGTGTTAGTAGGTACGTTACTGCCTCTAGTTCACAAACAGTTAGGCTTGGGCTCTGTATCTATCGGTGCTCCATTCTTTGACATGTTGTTCTTCTGGTTGATGATTCCGTTCTCGTTCCTGCTTGGTATCGGTCCTCTGATCCGCTGGAAACGCGACAACCTGTCTAAGCTGGTTAAACCAATGCTGATTTCAGGTGCATTCTCACTTGGCTTGAGTGCGCTGATGGTTGCTCTATTGGCTGACCGCTTCAGTGGTACTGCATTTGCGGGTTGGGTAATGGCATTCTGGATCATTTTCATGCACGGCTTTGAACTGCATGAGCGTGCGACTCACCGTCATACGTTTATGAAAGGTCTAACTAAGTTGCCTCGTAGCCACTGGGCGATGGTATGTGGTCACATCGGTTTAGCTGTAACAGTGATTGGTATCGCAATGGTGCAAAACTACAGCATCGAACGTGATGTTCGTCTGGCACCTGGCGAAAGCTACCAGCTTGAAGAGTACAGCTTCCTGTTCACAGGCGTTCGTGACAAAGATGGTCCAAACTATGATGGCTACATTGCTGACTTTGAAATTACTAAAGAAGGTAAGTACATCAACACGCTTCACGCGGAAAAACGTTTCTACACTACTGCTAAGTCTATGATGACAGAAGCGGCGATTGACCGTGGCGTGACACGTGACCTGTACATCGCAATGGGTGAGCGTTTAGACGACAACAAATCTTGGGCTGTGCGTATCTACTACAAACCGTTTGTACGTTGGATCTGGGCTGGTTCTTTGATCATGTCGATTGGTGGCGCTATTGCTATCAGTGACCGCCGTTACCGTTTCCGTAAGCCAACCAAAAAGTCGGCTCAAGAGCAGGAGGCTTAATTAGAATGAACAAGAAGATTTTATTCATTCCTTTGATTGCGTTCATGGTTCTAGCTGGAATCTTTGCAACGCAATTGATGCGCAACCAGTCGGGTGATGACCCGACTAAGCTTGAATCCGTATTGATTGGTAAGCCTGTTCCTGAGTTTGACCTAGAAGATCTAGAGCAACCAGGTAAGCTACATGACCAAGCAATCTTTAAAGGTGAGCCGCTGCTTCTTAATGTGTGGGCGACTTGGTGTCCTACTTGTTATGCAGAGCACTCTTACCTGAACAAGCTCGCTGATCAAGGCGTTAAGATTATTGGTCTTAACTACAAAGATGATCGCAACAAAGCGGTTGGTTGGTTAAACGAGCTAGGTAATCCATATCTAATCAGTCTTTTTGATGGTAACGGTATGCTAGGTCTAGACCTTGGTGTGTATGGCGCCCCAGAGACTTTCCTAATTGATGCTAACGGCGTAGTTCGTTACCGTCATGTGGGTGACGTGAATCCAACCAACTGGGCATCGACGCTTGAGCCGATGTATCAAGACTTGTTGGAGGAAGCGAAATGATTAAGAAGGCACTGATTACTCTATTTGCTATGTTTGCGATTTCAGCGACAGTTTCTGCTGCACCTATCGAGTTCCATGAATTTGATAACGTTGATCAGGAGCAGCAGTTCAAAGAGTTGAGCAACACGCTTCGTTGTCCTAAATGTCAGAACAACACCATTGGTGATTCGAACGCTGAACTGGCGGTCGATCTACGCCAAAAAGTGTACGAGATGACAAAGGACGGTAAGTCGAAGCAAGACATCATTGATTACATGATTGCTCGCTACGGTAACTTCGTGACTTACAATCCACCGCTGACATTAGCAACTTCAATCCTTTGGGTTGGTCCATTTGCTGTGGTTGTGTTTGGATTTGGTTTGATCATCCTACGCAGCAGAAAGTCAAAATCGAAAGCGGCAGTAGAGTCAGATAAAGACTGGGATGCAGACAAAGAAGCACGTTTAAAAGCGTTACTCGATGAAGAGAACGACGGAGACAAACAGTAATGACTCTATTTTGGATTTCTACAATTATCCTTTCGCTAGCGGCAATTTTCTTAATTGTTCTGCCCTTCATTAATAAGAAGGCGAACAACGATGAAATGCTTCGCGACGAGTTGAACAAAGCATTCTATAAAGATCGTCTAGTTGAGCTAGAAGTAGAAGCAGAAGAAGGCCTTGTTGATAACCAGCAAGAGCTGATCGCTGATTTGAAACAATCTCTGCTTGATGATGTTCCTACGCAAGAAGAGATGAAGAAGACTCACATCTCAACAGTTGGTGTAGTTGTACCGTCGATCATTCTTGTCGTTGTTGTGACTTATGGTATGTATTTTAAGTTCGGTGCATTGGACAAAGTTCAACACTGGCAAGAAGTGAGCTCGAACCTGCCTGAATTGTCTAAAAAGCTAATGTCATCAGAAGGTGGCGCGCTAACGGATGATGAACTTGAAGATTTGACGCTAGCACTTCGAACTCGTCTGCATTATCAACCGGAAGATTCGACGGGTTGGTTACTATTAGGCCGTATTGCTCTGGCTAACCGCGACGCTGAAACAGCAAAAGATTCCATGGAACGAGCGTACAAGCTTGAGCCTAAGAATGAAGATGTTCAGTTAGGTTTCGCACAGGCACTGATGCTTTCTCCTGACGAAGCAGACCAAAACCAAGCTCGTCTGCTTCTGAGCCGTTTGATTCAAAACGATTACGTTGACCTTCGTGTGTTCTCATTACTAGCGTTCGACGCATTTGAGCGTCAAGATTACCCAGGTGCTGTGAAGTACTGGAGCATCATGCAACAGATGATTGGTCCACAAGACAGTCGTTACGAAATGCTTTCACGCAGTATTGAAAGTGCTCAGCAAAAAATGGGCAATGCCATGGGTGTTGACCAAGGCAAGACTGTTGCAGTAACGCTTGAGTTATCTGGTGATGTGAACGCGGATCCAAACTCAGTGTTGGTTGTTTCAGTACACAGAGCTGATGGCTCTCCAATGCCTGTTGCCGCTGCTCGTTACCCATTAGGTACTTTCCCTCGTACCGTTGTGCTTGATGATGGCAACAGCATGATGGAAGGTCAGAAGCTGTCTAGCCTTGAAACTCTGATGGTTAGAGCTAGGCTTGATACAGATGGTAACGTTTCAACTCGCGACGGTGATTGGTACGGTGAAAGTGAAGTGGTGGAATTGGGTGCCCCAGTGACCATTGATATCAATAAGCAATATTAATCATCACTTTGCATAGGTGTTAGCTATTCCGATTTGTTGATAAACGGTATAGACTTAGCCAAACAATTGAGGCCAGCGATTGCTGGCCTTTTTTATTATTTGAATTCCTTATGGAAAAGGTGATATGTCTATCAGTGTTTTAAGACTCTCGAGTTTACTCTTTATCGCAAGCTTGACGGTGGGCTGCTCTAGCGCACCAGATGAGAGCGTTAATGATGAAAATCTCGAAACCTCTGAATACGTCGAAGAGTCCCACCCAAATGATCCTTTTGAAGGTTTCAACCGAGCGATGTGGGATATCAACTACGAATATCTAGACCCTTACTTGGTTCGCCCTGTTTCTCTCGCTTATGTTGACTACACCCCAGTACCGGTTCGTTCTGGTATCTCCAATTTTCTAGCCAACTTAGACGAGCCATCAAGCATGGTGAATAATCTCATTATGGGCAATGGTGAGAAAGCACTCGACCACTTTAACCGCTTTTGGATTAACTCGACTTTTGGTCTGTTAGGCTTGATCGATATTGCCAGCGAAGCAGGGATCACCAAATACGATGACAAGTCATTCTCTGATGCGATTGGTCATTATGGAGTAGGGAACGGACCGTACTTCATGGTGCCGGGTTATGGCCCACTAACCACGCGTGAAGTAACTGAAACCGTCGATGGTTTGTATGTACCTTTGTCCTTCTTGAACTTCTGGGCGAGCCTAGGCAAGTGGGCATTTGAGGGAATGGAAACTCGAGCTCAGCTAGTATCGCAAGAAGCCTTGTTAGATGATTCTCCGGATCCATACGCTTTAACGCGTGATGTTTATATTCAACGTCGTGACTTTAAAGCGGAGATTGAGCCTGAAGAGGTTGATCTTGATGAAGAAGACTTCATTGATGGCTATTTAGAAGATTACTAAATAGAAGTCCCCTGAATAACAGGTAAAAGAAAGGCTCGATGTTGGAAATAACATCGAGCCTTTTTAATGCTTATGACTTTAAATTAAGTCAAACAGATTAGAAGCGGTAGTTAGCTTGGATACCTACTAGCCAGATGCTACCTGTCACTTCACCTTCGAAGCTGCCACCAAAGTAGTCAGCACCTGGCTCAAATGGCTGTAGTGTACCAAGGTCTGACTCTTGCATTCTCGCGTCTTTTGCTAGAATGTAGGTGAAGCCTGCATCTAGTGTAAGTTGCTCAGACCACTGGTAACCAGCACCGATACTTAACCAAGTGCGGTCAGTCTCAGGAATAGTTGCCGTGCGGTGCTTTTCGCTTACTGCTGAGGTGTCGTAAGCAATACCAGAACGTAGAGCCAGTTTAGGTGTCATTTGGTAAGTGGTACCAAGTGCAAAACGGTAGTTATCTTCCCAGTTTTCTTCCTTAATACCTACGCTTTTTTCCCCCGGAAAGTCTGCAACAAGTTCTTTGAAGCTGCTCCAGTTTGTCCAGTTAATGCTCGCATGCACTGCAACTTTATCAGTAAGTTGGTGGAAACTAGCAAGTTCTGCTGTTGCTGGAAGAGCAAGATCCATTGATCCGCCCTTGTGAGCCGCAGGATTTGTCGAGTTAAAACCGATGCCTTTAGCATAGCCTTCTAAAGTCAGGTCTACTTCCGATTTGTAGGTAAAGCCTAGGCGGTTATTTTCATTGATCTGCCAAGCTGTACCGACTTGCCATCCCCATGCAGTATCGTCACCTTCCATGTACTTTAGAGTGGTACCAGCTAATGGAGATTGAGGGCTAGCAACAGCACCAAAGCTACCTTCAGCCATGATATAGCGAACACCACCACCAATAGATACGCTTTCAAGTACTTGGTAAGCTGCGTTTAGGTTCAGCTCCATCGTAGTAACACTTGCTTCGTTACCGTGGTTAGAGCCACCAAAGTCTTTGCTTAGATCTGTTTCCATGCCGTAGTTAGTACCTGCAGCAAAACCTAGAGCAAATTTGTCGTTGTACTTATGAGAAATATAGAAGTTTGGGATCACTGCGCTGTGAGCGAAATCACTTGAATTTGATGGCGTCGTTGAAGCACCACCAACTGAAGTAGATGTGCCGTCGATATCAATGTTTGGGTCAACATAGATAGCACCAACAGAAACTTGAGTGCCTTCTAGGTAAGTTAGCATTGCAGGGTTACGCCATTGTGCGTCAGCACCGTCAGCCATTGCTGCTTCACCTGCGTATGCACGGCCAAGACCTGTTGCTGAGTATTCTGCTAGCTGAAAACCTGCCGCTTGAGTTACGGTAGAAGTCGAAAGTAGTCCAACTGCCACTGCAGCAGATAGAAGAGTCTTATTCATTTTCATTATTATGTTCGCTGAATCATAAGTATTTAGTGGCGTGATTCTACTTTTAGAGTCATTACTTTAAAAACGAAATTCGAATAAAACAGTGTTTTAGGGATTTAATGAGCAATTGTGACCAATTATTAGGTAAATAGTCTGAATGTTTCGTCTGTGTTGCGAAATTTGAGCGTACACTTGTAGCTATATATTGACCTTGCAGGCTACAGCTGTAAGCTTAAATTGATGTGGGTCAGTGGTTTAGCCAATAAAAAAGGGTCGCATAAAGCGACCCTTTGGATATTTATAACCTAGCTAATATTAGAAGCTACGGCTGTACTGTAGACCCATTAAGATAGCATCTGCACGAGTTGTTGCTGAAATTGACGAAACAACAGAAGTTGATTCATTAACTTTAACATCGTCGCCCATTAGGTAAGTGAAACCGAAGTCTACGTTTGACGCTTCGTTGATGTGGTATGTGAAACCAGCTGAGAACCATTGGCGATCTGAATCTGGAACTGAAACTGAAGTGACTTCATCTTGTGCACTTGTGTCATACATGTAGCCGGCACGAAGTGTCCAATCGCGATTCATGTAATATGTACCACCTAGAGAGTAGTGCATACCATTTTGCCATTCGTAATTGTTTAGAACACCCGCTTTGTCTGCTTCTAGCTTGTCAAATGAGCTCCAACCAATCCATTGCACTGAGTAATGAACTGCGAATTTAGTATCTTCAATCTTGTGGAAACCAGAGAACTCAACCATATCAGGTAGAGGCATATGAAGGGTATCATCTTTATATTCAGTGCCTTGGTAGCTGATATCGCCTTCAGCTTCAAGCTTCGGAGAGTAGTGGTAAGCCAAACCAAAACGGTTATTTTCATTTAACTCGAAAACAGTACCAAGGTTAAAGCCAACAGCCCAACCATCCGCTTCAGCATCAAGAACTGTTTGACCTGCTTGTGGCAAGCCTGGGATTGGCGGAGTATTAACTTCCGAGCTCATTGTTCGTTTCAGTTCACCTTTACCGTAAATAAGGTCAAGGCCTGCACCAAAGCTCCACTGTTTGTTTAGACGGTATGAACCAGCTAAACCAAAGTTAACACTTTTTACATCTGTTAGGCCGCCGTATTCACCACCCACATAGCTATCGCTGAATTCAGTTTTTGTACCGAAGTTAGAATAAGCATTTACACCCCATGCAAATTTATCATTTACTGGAACGATTAGATGAATGTTTGGTGCAATCGAAGTATCACCGGCATCGTCATAGTCAGCATTGCTAGAATTACCGCCCATGAAGCCTGTGTAAGTAGCATCCTTAACTTCAATCATAGAAGTGATGCTTTCAAAACCAAGAGATAGCTCAGTTTTGTCAAATAGTGCCATTGCTGCAGGGTTACGTGCCATTACTGACGCGTTATCTGCGATTACTGCATCACCAGCGAAAGCACGGCCGATGCCGGTTGCTGATTGTGCGTTAAGTTGGAAACCTGCTGCCATCGCTTGCGAAGACGCCAGTGTAATTGTTACTGCTAAAAGAGACTTTTTAAACAGACGCGTGTTGTTGGTAGTCATTCATTTATTCCTTTATATATCCGCCTCTACAGGGCGATTAATTTGAGCAATTGCTCAATGGTGGCTGATCCTATTCGGAAGTATACGATATACAAATCCGACCATTGATAAATTTGAGTGGAAAATTATGGAAATGACGCCTATCTGGCACGAAAATGGTGGGAAATGCTGCTTTTTAGAGTTTTAACTCTAGAGTTATTGGTTTTGTGAATGGATTTGCTGTTTATTTATAAATAAAGCCCAGCAATATCAAGAATATAATTGCTGGGCCTTTTATGACGGGGCTTTGAGAGCGAATTAGCCCATTGGTTTGATCATTTTGGTGAGCTTTTCGGCGATCTTAGAAACGTCCTCGCCATCTTCACCGACAAGGATCAGACTGCTGTCATCGATCGGAGTTACCGAACCTGACATGCCTTTTTCGTCAAAGTCGACTGGTTTGTCAGTTGGAATCCCAGTTAAGAACAGCGTGACTTTGCCTTTTTCACCTTGGAAGACCATGTGCATGGCATTCGACTTGCCAAAACCACAATGGTTCAGATAATAAACGTGATAAGGGAAAGCTTCATCAAACTGAAAAGCAAACGGGTTCATCTTGGCATTGATCTGTTGTGATGTGACTTGTTCATCAAGCCCACTAATAAAGCTCTTTTCCTCAACAACGTGCTTCATTGCCGTATCAGCTAAGCTTGCTTGTGCTGGAGAGACGAATGCATTTCCCCAATTCACTTGGCCAACTAATAAGCCTGCAACGAATGCTACTGAGGCTGCCATCGCCATTGCTCGTCGAGCAAAAGCCGGCCTTACCACTTTGCTTTCTTCGCTTGAGGTCTGATTGAACAGAATGCGATCAGCAAGATCGTCTGGCACATCCACGTTCATCGCAGAGTGGATCTGTTTATCAAGCGATAGTACATCGTCTAAGAAGTTACTATTGGCTTCGCTGTTTGCTGCCGCATCAATAATATCTTGTGTACGCTGCTTAGGTTCCGACAATACACGACGACGAAATTCCAAATCATCCATTATGTTGCCCCCTCTCTGCCTCTTCTGTATCCAGCATCTCTTTCAACTGATTTCGAGCTCTGAATAAACGTGTCATCACCGTGTTTTTGTTGAGTTCGAGAATGTCTGCGATCTCATCACCACTAAAACCACCAATCACTTGCAAGAAGAGAGGCTCACGGTAATCAATTTCAAGTTTCATGATCTGAGCTTGCAACCATAGGTGCTGATGGTGTGGGTCATCACTGACACTAGCATCGTTACCATGATCGTCGATATCAACCAGATCAAACTGTTTGCGTTCAAAACGTCGAGCATTCTCGCGGCGCAAGATGGTAATCAGCCAAGATTTCGCGGCTTTTTCATCTTGTAGACTATCGAGTGACTTCCATGCACGAAGGCAAGTCTCTTGCACTAAATCTTCGGCAATGCTTTTGTCTTTACATAACCAATAGGCGTAGCGAAAGAGGTCACGATGATAGGCACGCACGAGTGCTTCGTATTTTCTTTGTTTGTCCATATCAGAGTTGACCGGACGCTTGGCTGTTTTCTTTCCAAACATTTTTATTATTGACACACGAGCCTCCATAATTGCTCTGCGTATAGCTGTCCTCTATACGTTGTGCTTCGTTTTTATATTCTGTTTCGTTTTTAGAGCTAACGATCGGCAGGAAATCGTAAAATCACATTAAAATTGATCTACTTCAAAATCTAAGGCCTCGAACCCGTTATAGTACACCTTGTCGTCTAGTTAGTCATTCGTGGCTAGCATGTTGAGCAAGACGACACTTCCTTTTGAAGGCTGACTTTACTTTCTCCTAATCAGGAAACTGATTATTTCAATTGGCGTCAAGTTAATTGCTTTATACACATTCCGACCACACAGCTTTGTGTGGTTTTTTTTTGCCTCAAGAAAACCAATCCCTACAAAGCGATAACAGTATTTGCTTACAATAGTTTAGTCTCTTACGACAACCTTACCCCCAAAAAGGTTCGCCTGAATGTGCAGTTATATTTTCAAACAGTGAGATACTCGTATCACGTTTATTTAAACGCTCGTTTGATTTAATTAACAACTTCTTTACAATGCTTCAGGTCAGACCTCTTAACTTTAAGGAGAAACCATGGGCAAACAGGAAGTCAAAACGCGTTCTGGAGAACGTGTTGCCGTTGTCGCTGGATTACGAACCCCATTCGCTCGTCAGAGCACAGAATTTAGTCAAGTGCCTGCGGTCGACTTAGGCAAAATGGTTGTGAGCGAAATGCTTGCAAGAACTGATGTCGATCCTGCGCTTATTGAACAAGTCGTCTTCGGCCAAGTTGTTCAGATGCCAGAAGCACCAAACATCGCGCGTGAAATCGTGTTGGGCACAGGTATGGATATCAATACCGATGCCTACAGTGTGACACGAGCGTGTGCGACCAGTTTCCAAGCGGCAGTCAACGTGACCGAGAGCATTATGGCGGGCACGATTGATGTCGGCATTGCGGGTGGTGCGGATTCGTCTTCTGTATTGCCAATCGGTGTTTCGAAAAAGTTAGCGGCAAATTTATTAGCGCTGAGCAAAACCAAGACCATGGGGCAAAAGCTGAAGATTCTTAAAACCCTTTCAGTGAAAGACCTTATGCCAGTACCGCCAGCCGTTGCTGAATACTCGACTGGTCTATCCATGGGTCAAACCGCTGAGCAGATGGCGAAGACTCACGGGATTACTCGCGAAGCTCAAGATGCACTTGCTCACCGTTCTCACTCTTTGGCTTCTCAAGCATGGAAAGAAGGCAAGATTAAAGACGAAGTGATGACGGCATTCCCGGCGCCTTACAAAAAGTACCTAGCGGAAGACAACAACATTCGTCATGACTCAACAGTTGAAGGCTACGCCAAGCTGCGTCCTGCATTTGATAGAAAATACGGTAGCGTAACGGCAGCCAATGCTACGCCTCTTACTGACGGCGGCGCTGCGGTTATGTTGATGCGCGAAGGTAAAGCGAAAGAGCTAGGCTTAGAAGTGCTTGGTTATATTCGTGGCTATGCGTTCTCAGCCATTGGTGTTGAAACAGATATGCTGATGGGCCCGACTTACGCGACTTCTCAAGTATTGAAGAACACAGGTCTAGAGCTGTCAGATTTGACGCTGATCGAGATGCACGAAGCATTCGCTGCACAAGTGCTGGCGAATGTGAAAATGTTTGCAAGTGACGAGTTTGCTCAGAAACATCTTGGCCGCGACAAAGCGATCGGTGAGATTGATATGGAGAAGTTCAACGTATTGGGCAGCTCAATTGCTTACGGACACCCGTTTGCTGCGACTGGTGCGCGTATGATGACTCAAACATTACGAGAACTGAAACGTCGCGGTGGCGGCTTGGCACTGAACACAGCTTGTGCAGCTGGTGGTTTAGGTGCAGCAATGATCTTGGAGGTAGAATAATGTCTACGACTCTTGATGCAACAACAGAAAAAGAAACAGTCGCTCAACCAGATTCAACGTCTGCGACTGAATCAACCCAAAAGAAAGCAACCGCATTCTCTCTTAACATCGATGACCAAGATATTGCTTGGCTAGCGATTGATGTACCTGGCGAGAAAATGAATACGCTACAAGCCGCTTTTGCTGAAGAGATGAAAGCGATCTTTGAGCAGTTAAAAGAGAAGCAAAGCCGCGTTAAAGGCCTGATCGTCCATTCTCTTAAGCCAGATAACTTTATTGCTGGTGCTGATGTGCGAATGCTGGATGCGTGTAAAACCGCTGATGAAGCGCAGTCTCTTGCTCGTCAAGGTCAGGAAATGTTCCAAGCGCTGTCTGATCTTCCTTACCCAGTCGTTGCGGCAATTCATGGCCCATGTCTTGGTGGCGGCTTAGAGCTCGCATTAGCATGTGACTACCGTGTGTGTACCGATTCAGATAAGACACGTCTTGGTCTACCAGAAGTGCAACTAGGCTTACTACCAGGCTCTGGTGGTACGCAGCGTCTGCCTCGTTTGATTGGCTTGCTACCATCGCTCGACCTAATTCTCACCGGTAAACAGCTGCGCGCTAAGAAAGCGAAATCGCTTGGTGTTGTGGATGCTTGTGTGCCAGACACTATCTTACTTGAAGTAGCGAAAAGCTTTGTTGAAAAGAATACGGGCAGCAAGAAAGGTAAGCGTCTGGCGTCTAAAAGCCAAGCTTCGACCAAAGAGAAGCTGATTTCGCGCAATGGTCTTGGCCGTAAAGTGATTTTTGAACAAGCGTCGAAGAAGACCAACCAGAAAACACGTGGCAATTACCCTGCAGCGGATGCGATTCTTGATGTGATTCGTTATGGTCTAGAGAACGGCTTTGAAAAAGGCCTTCAGTATGAAGCGAAGCGTTTCTCTGAGCTAGTAATGACCTCTGAATCAAAAGCACTTCGTTCTATCTTCTTTGCTACTACTGAAATGAAGAAAGAACACGGTGCCGATGCAGAACCAAAAGCGGTTAAGCGTGTTGGCGTTTTAGGCGGCGGTCTTATGGGCGCAGGTATCAGCCATGTGAGCGTGGCAAAAGCGAAAGTACCAGTACGTATTAAAGACGTATCAAATGAAGGTGTGCTGAACGCACTTAACTACAACTACAAGTTGTTCGATAAGCAGCGTAAGCGTCGTATTCTGAGCCGCGCTGGCCTTGAAAGTAAGATGCTTCAGCTTTCTGGTGGTATCGACTTTACGAGCTTTAACCACACTGACGTAGTGATTGAAGCGGTGTTTGAAGACCTTGATCTTAAGCAGTCCATGGTTGCAGACATTGAAGAAAATGCTAAGCCAGACACTATCTTCGCGACGAATACTTCTTCATTACCAATTCATAAGATTGCAGAGAAGGCGCAGCGACCAGAAAACGTGGTCGGTCTTCACTACTTCAGCCCTGCAGAGAAAATGCCGCTGGTAGAGGTTATCCCTCATGAGACAACCTCAGAAGAGACTATCTCGACTGTAGTGGCATTAGCGAAGAAGCAAGGTAAAACGCCGATTGTTGTTAAAGACACGGCAGGTTTTTATGTGAACCGTATTCTTGCTCCGTACATGAATGAAGCGGCACATCTGCTATTGGCAAATGAGCCGATTGAAAAGCTCGACAGCACGTTATTGGACTTCGGTTTCCCGGTTGGCCCAATTACCTTATTAGATGAGGTAGGTGTTGATATCGGCGCTAAGATCATCCCGATTCTGGTTAATGAATTAGGCGATCGTTTCCAAGGTCCTGATGTGTTCGACATTCTTCTGAACGACAACCGTAAAGGCCGTAAGAGTGGCAAGGGCTTCTATACCTACAAAGGTAAGAAGAAGGAAGTTGATAAGTCAGTTTACAAGCTGCTTAAGCTGCAACCTGAACCTAAGCTAAGTGATAACGACATCGCAATGCGCTGTGTGTTACCAATGCTTAATGAAGCGGTTCGTTGTCTAGACGATGGCATTATCCGTAGCCCTCGTGATGGCGATATTGGTGCTATTTTCGGTATCGGTTTCCCTCCATTCTTAGGTGGCCCGTTCCGTTATATGGATCAAATCGGTATTAAGTCACTGGTTGAGATGATGAACGACTTCGCTAAGAAGTACGGCGATCGTTTTGCGCCATGTGATGGCCTACTGACACGTGCTGGATTGGATGAGTCTTTCTACAAGTAACTTTCTAGTTCGATAATTATTGAGCCCGTATCAAGCAGTTGATGCGGGCTTTATTTTTTATCGGAGTATCCAAAAGGGATGAGATTCCCGACTCAGTCATTCTTCCTTCTCGGGAATGACGGGGAGAGGTGTGTTCTGTCTGGTAGAGCTGAACGGTATGGGAGATTCCCGACTCGGTCGTTCCTCCCTCTCGGGAATGACGGGGAGAGTAATGTGCTCTGTCAGGTAGTGTTGGTCGGTGTGGGAGATTCTCGATTCAGTTGTTCCTCTTTCTCGAGAATTACGATAGAGAGATCGAAAGTAAGCTATTGTGCTGTTCAGAATGGTGGTTAAACGCATCTCAATCAAAACTACCGTCATCTCCTAAAGCGACGAAGGAGCGTAATAGGAGATCTGCTTTTGTGCTTCACCCAATAAAAAAGGTTGATGCTTTCACATCAACCTTTTGATTTATATAACACTCTTATCAACCAAGCTCAGTATCTTTCGGGCGCAGTTGAAACTCGTCAATAGAGCCTATTTCCACGCCTGCCGACAGCTTATCTTCGTCCTGGTGCGCATTACCGTGAGCGTGCATAATCAGACGATTTGCAGTGCGTGGTTTCAGTTGGCTAACCACAAATCGCATCATGTCAGAGCGAGTGAGCCCCTTGAGCTCTTCAAGCACACGTTCTCTCTGATTGAACTCTATATCTTTATTGCCAATCGCAACCCACAGGCGTTGAGCACGACCTCGCAATGTCGTATCGGGAGTTGAAATCTGATTCCAGAGACCACGCTTACTGCTGTGCCATTGGTAGTCATTAAGCTCCAATAACACCATATAAAAGGCATTAAGGAACTCATCGATTGAAGCTAACAAATCAGCCGGAGCCGCATTGGGAGACTGCACGTACAACACAATGCCTGGGTGTCGGTTTAGCGGCATATTGCCAGTGCCAACCATGTAGCCCAGTTGTTGTTTAGTTCGAATCTCATGGAAGAAAGTGGCCGACATTAAATGGTTAGCCAAGGAGTATAACGCGATATTTTGAGGTGAAATATCAGGACATTGGTAATAAACCACGATAGCGGAATCATCTTGATTACAGACCACTTCACGTTGGAAGCTGCCGTTTTCACCCAGCATGATTAATGGTCGCAGTGACTCTTCGTAAGCCTGATCTTGAACGCGTAGGGCATCTTTTAGCGTTTCAGCCATCTTATGTGCATCGGCTTTTTTCCAGTCGCCATACACAAACATCTCAACATGAAGTTCAGCCAAAATAGATTGAACGAATGAAGATAACTCATCGACTTCAATTGTCTCTAGTGCCTCAATCAGCACCGCATAAGGAGGGTTGTTTGGTTGTAAGATACCTGTCATTGCATTAAACAGCTGCGAAATAGGACGGTCTTGTGACGCGTTATTCCAGTTTCTGAGTAATTGATGCTTAATTGTTTCGAAGCGTGTTGGACTAAAGTCGCGTGCTTGGAAGCGTTCAAGGATCATATTGAGGAGTTGTGGCTGCTTTTCGCTAAATCCAGACAGAGTCAGTGTGACACCACCTTGATGGGTATACATGTTGTAACCCATACCAGCAATTTCAGCCTGATAGGTATCTTTTTCCAGTGAGTCTAAGAACATCTCTACACATAAGCGTGTTTTGACGATGTTCCTAGGGCTAGCGACCGAGTGCGGGCTATCAATAGCGATATACACCACACCTTTCGGAACTCGAAATTGATGGTCTTGCAGGTGCCACAGCTTAAAGCCGTCCAACTCTTCTAACAGTTGTGGATGTTTAGCGTCGCCTTCGAGTTCTGCCGGATCTAAGTCATAGCAAATAAACGGGTTTTTGCTTGGAAGCTCAAACTGCCAACCGGGATTGATGCACATAAAGCATTGGGTTTGCTCTGAGCTAAAAGGTGTCACAGAGTAGGGCGTAAAGTACCATTTCGCTTCTCTGTCATACTCGAAACCTTGGGCAACAATGGTCGCGCGCATATTGTCGACGGTTAAGTAGGGAAGCAAAGAGCGTTGTAATTCGTCATCGAAATGCGACATCTTATAATCGCCATACACTACGTCTTGTTCTTGGTAGTGCTGCATGTTGATCACCAGATGACTCACGACATCAAGTGGTCTTGCTGGTTCTTGAAAGCGGAAAGCTGACTCTAAAACGGCGCGCTTTTCTAGATAGCGCCACTCCTCAATACCTTGTTGTTCAATCAACTTGATGTACTGAAATACTGCCTGGATGATGTTATCGGTTTTGGTTAAACCTTCGATGGTCAATGAGCAACTGACTGTGAAATCACGATAGTTGCTGCCGCTTGCGCCGCCACCTGCTGAGAGAGAAGTAATCCAACCTTTCTCTTTCAACTGCATCATCAAACTGCCTTCGCCTTCATAACCTAAAAGGTGTGCGAAGAAAGACAGTGGCTTAACGCCGTAGTGCTCGTCCATGCTTGGCATAGGGAAGGTTAAGATGAGTTTACGTACTTCTTTTATAGGCTCAACGTGCACTTGAACGCCAGTGCTTAATTCGCCAACAATCGGTACTTCCACCTTCTTGCCTTGCAGGTTGTGATTGATAATCGAGCTAAAACGATCCTCAACCCAGCCTTGCATCTCATCTAAGGATTGATTGCCAGATAGTGTCAGCGTCATCAGGTCTGCAGAATATTGTTGCTGGTGGAACGATAAGATCTCTTGTCGAATCGTCTCGCCATTCCTGTCGCCCAACGTATCGATATTACCGACAGAAAACTTCGAGAATGGGTGATTGTGGTTCACCAATTCTTTGGTAACTTGGTACAAGCGTCGCGAATCGTCGTTGAGTTTCATCTTATATTCTGAATCAACGGCTTGGCGTTCTTTATCTAATGCTTCTTCGTTGAACAGGGGAGCAGTAAAAAATTGGCTGAAGCGATCGAGTGCGGTTTCAAACGCATTCAATTCAACATCAAAAAAGAAACAGGTGTGCTCTGTTCCCGTCCAAGCATTGTTACTACCACCGTGTTGGCTGATAAAACTTTGGAACTCTCCGACCTTTGGATACTTTTCAGTTCCCAAAAATAGCATATGCTCTAAGTAGTGAGCTAAACCCTCTCGGTCTGTAGGGTCATCAAAGTGCCCCACATTTACGGCTAATGCGGCTGCTGCTTTTTGAGCATTTTGGTCCTGAACTAACAGTACGCGTAACCCGTTATTTAAGGTTATGTAACGGTATTGATGTTCATCATTTGGGCTTAAGTGCACAGGAGCATCTCCAGAGAAGGTGGTTTTTAAATTATGTACCCGATGATTCGGCGTGCAAACCTTGTAATCATATTTTGGGATATGAAGTGCTTTTTGGCGATTTCTAAATCACTTTTATCGATTTTTATCAGTAATTTATTTTCTTTTAACAAGATTGTTAAGAAAGTCGAACTCTTTGGCAAGTGACTTGATATAATTATTTATATTGACTGCGGTTTCTCTGGATTGAGAGCCAAACCTAAGTAGCGTTTCGCTGATATATGGGATATATCGACTTTCGACATGTTACGAAGACAGGATTGAACATGAAAATATTCATTATGCGCCACGGTGAAGCAGAACATTTTGCGGATTCGGATGCAGAACGAGCGTTGACCAAGCGCGGGAAAATGGCTTCTCTTGCAGTGGCACAAGCTGCAAATGAGCAGGGGATTAGTCAATTCGATAAAGTGCTGGTGAGCCCATATTTAAGGGCACAAGAAACGTGGTTAGAGATATCTCAGGCGTTTTCTGGCACGAAAGTAGAAACCTGTGATGATATTACGCCTTATGGAATGTCCGACGATGTGTTTGATTTGACCTTGGCAATGGCTGAAGTAGAAAAACTAGAGACCATTTTATTTGTTTCTCATTTACCTCTAGTGGGCTACTTAACAGCAGAATTTGCCACTGGTATGGCTCCGCCGATGTTCCCAACGTCTGGCCTAGCCTGCATCGACTTTAACCTCGAAACACAGAAAGGTGAGTTACTTTGGAACATCAATCCATAGTGAAGGTGAAGACAACCTTTTAATTGGAAGACTAAAGTGAAAAGGGCATCTCAATGATTTGAGATGCCCTTTTTGTTTTTGATGATGAAGCGATTTGCAAACCAGCATTACTTCTCAGGAATGGAGAGCAGTACCAACAACGCACCGTTACCGCCAAACTCTAATGGCGCTTGGTGAAAAGCCATCACATCGGGGTGCTGTGCTAACCACAAAGGCACCTTCTGTTTAAGGATGTGTTTGCCGATACCGTGTTGAACGCAGGCACACGCCACGCCTTCTTTAATGCAGTGCGCAATCATAGCGCCAAGCTCACGTTTGGCTTCTTGCTGAGTCATACCATGCATATCAAGATACACGTCTGGTACGTAGACACCACGACGCAGGCGCTTCACCTCATATTTAGATACATCATCACGCGCATAACGTGTTGGGCCGTCTTCGCTAAGGTGCGGAATGAACTCATCCGAGAAATAAAACTCGCTATCACTCGCTTGTCTTGCCGTTCGAGTAATTTCTTTTTGCTTGGCATTTCTTTTTGGCTGCTGGACTATGGTATCCTGTTGCAACTTTTTAACGCCCTTTACTGCATCGTTGAATAGGGCGAAATCGTCATCGAAGTCGGTGTCTTTTTTGCTCATCAGGTTATGAATTCTAATTAGAAACGTAATTAGCAGTATTGTAGCGCTTTTCGGAGACAATTTTGGATAAGATTTTTGTAGAAGAAGCGGTATCAGAACTACACACGCTTCAAGATGTGATTCGTTGGACTGTTAGCCGCTTTAACGCAGCTGGCCTATTTTATGGTCACGGCACTGATAACGCGTGGGATGAGGCAGTACAACTTATCTTACCTACTCTTTATCTGCCGATTGATGTTCCTTCGCATGTAATGAACTCTCGTCTAACGAGCAGCGAACGTCTGCGTATCGTTGAGCGTGTGATCAAGCGTATTAATGATCGTACACCAACGGCTTACCTGACCAACAAAGCTTGGTTCTGTGGCCTTGAGTTCTTCGTAGATGAGCGCGTTCTTGTGCCTCGTTCTCCAATTGGTGAGCTGATCGAAGCTCAATTCCAACCTTGGTTGACTGAAGAGCCAGTTCGCATCATGGATATGTGTACGGGCAGTGGTTGTATTGCTATCGCTTGTGCGCATGCATTCCCAGATGCTGAAGTAGACGCAATTGATATCTCTACTGACGCACTTCAAGTTGCTGAGCAGAATGTTCAAGATCACGGCATGGAGCAACAAGTGTTCCCAATCCGTTCAGATCTTTTCCGTGATCTGCCGAAAGAGAAATACAACCTGATCGTATCTAACCCGCCTTACGTGGACGAAGAAGATATGAACAGCCTGCCAGACGAGTTTACTCATGAGCCAGAACTTGGCCTAGCAGCGGGTACTGACGGTCTGAAACTGGTTCGCCGTATCCTAGCTAACGCACCAGACTACCTAACAGATGACGGTATTCTGATCTGTGAAGTAGGTAACTCAATGGTTCATATGATGGATCAGTACCCTGAGATTCCATTCACTTGGATTGAGTTCTCGAACGGTGGTCACGGTGTATTCATGATCACTCGCGAACAGCTAGTGGCTTGCGCTGACGAGTTCTCTATCTACAAAGACTAGTTAATAACGGCTAATCTTTAGCTTAGTATCTGGTAAGACGTTCTATTTAAAACGTTTTAATTTAAACGCCATGCAGCAATGCATGGCGTTTTTTATTGCCTTAGTTTTAGGGTTAAGTCATCAACGCAGGATAAATAATGTTCAATATTTAGTTGCCTAATATGAATGGCTATTACATATTGGTGGCTAATGTTTAGCCGTTTTAGTGAGTTAAGGAGAATTCGCGATGAGCTTTGATACATGGATTTATTATTTGTTGGCAGTACTGATTTTAACGGCATCGCCGGGCCCAAGTTCTTTATTGTGCATGACCAAAGGTGTGCAATCGGGTTTTAAATTATCAATATTTACTGCGCTGGGCAGCTTAACGGCGATCACCGGAATCTTAACGTTATCGTTCACCGGTTTAGGGGTGATCATAGCTTCATCGGAAGTGGTGTTTAATGTCATAAAATGGACTGGCGCTGCGTATCTTATCTATCTTGGCTGGAAGTCTTTACGTTCTAACCAGCAAGATTACGACAATCTATCTAGTCAAAAAACCGATTCTCAGCTTGTTAAAGAAAGCGCGGTGCAACACTACTTAAGTGGTTTTATTGTTGGCGCGAGTAACCCTAAAGCGATCCTGTTTTTTACGGCACTTTTCCCTCAGTTTATCGACCCGTCACTCGCTCTGCTTCCCCAGTTTGCAGTGTTTGCTTTAACCTTTGCTGTGATGGAGTTGTCTTGGTTATTGGTGTACGCGTACTTAGGTGCGAAGTCGTCAAACTGGTTGTTCGCGAAAGGCAGAGCTAAGGTTTTTAATCGTGTTACAGGAGGCGTGTTTATTGGTGCTGGCGCGCTACTTTCGACGACAAGCCGAGCATAACTTTTTGATTTATCAGAGGGCTGAATAGTTACAGAAAATTCTTAATGCTGTCATAAAAGGTTAATATTAATGTGCTTGCCGCTTTTAGTGAAAAGCCGATATATTGTAGTTACACCATCACGTTCTCAAGGAGAGACATATGCAGCATCAAGAAATGATTCAACATAGTAACTTTGGCGTTATCAGCCGCACTTGGATTTTCTCTACCCTTTCTCTAGTGGGTATTCTTGCTCTAATGTAGTCAGCTTAATGGCTCTATATTTTCAGTTTTTATTATGAAATCACTTGTTAAAAAGTCTTCAAAGTCAGAACTCTTTATCTCATAAACGTGGCTTTTCTCATCAGGCTAGCCACTTAACCTTTTCTTCGCTGTGCTTTTCTCTGAACATATTCTTTCCCATAATAGTCTCTTTGTCTGATTCCCCATTTGTTTAATAAACTCATTGTTTAACCTGATCTGAAGTTGTTATCAAACTGTGATAATCTTAAGTTATCTATTACCTACAGTGTATCTCTCATGTCTGTCTGGGATTCAATTTCATTTAACAATCGATTTACGACGTTACCTCGACTGTTCTATACCCCAATTCAACCTACACCTTTAAATAATGTCCAATGGCTTGCATGGAACCATAACCTTGCCAGTGAACTCGGTTTCCCGTCATTTGAGGACGTCTCTGAGGAGTTGCTTGAAACTTTATCGGGCAACGTTGAACCAGAGCAATTTTTACCTGTAGCAATGAAATACGCAGGCCATCAGTTTGGTTCTTATAATCCTGATTTAGGTGATGGCAGAGGTTTGCTATTAGCACAAGTTGTCGCTAAAAGTGGTGAAACGTTCGATTTACACCTAAAAGGTGCAGGTAAAACACCGTATTCACGTATGGGGGATGGGCGCGCCGTGATTCGCTCAACCGTTCGTGAGTATTTATGTAGCGAAGCGATGGCTGGGCTTAATATCCCAACCACACGTGCGTTGGCTATGATGACCAGTGACACGCCAGTTTATCGAGAGAAGCAAGAGTGGGGCGCATTGTTGGTGCGTGCTGCTGAATCACACATTCGTTTCGGTCACTTTGAACATCTGTTTTATACCAATCAGTTGGCCGAGCATAAATTGTTGGCTGATAAAGTCATCGAGTGGCACTTCCCTGAATGCCTTGATGAAGACAAGCCCTACGCTGCTATGTTTAATCAGATTGTTGACCGTACCGCAGAGATGATTGCGTTATGGCAAGCGAATGGCTTTGCCCACGGGGTGATGAATACCGATAACATGTCGATTATTGGACAGACGTTTGACTACGGTCCGTTCGCTTTCCTAGATGAGTATGACCCGAGGTTGATCTGTAATCACTCCGACTACCAAGGTCGTTATGCCTTTAATCAACAACCTAGAATTGGATTGTGGAACCTGTCTGCTCTGGCTCACTCTCTGTCTCCGCTGGTGGAGAAAGCTGATTTAGAAGCTGCTTTAGAACAATACGAGCCACAAATGAACGGTTATTTCAGCCAGCTGATGCGTAGGAAGCTTGGGCTGCCTGCAAAACATGAAGGCGACAGCCGCTTGTTTGAATCTATGTTCGAGTTGATGTCGCAAAACAAAGTCGATTATCCAAGGTTTTTTAGAACGCTGTCGAACCTAGATACCTTGCCTGCGCAGGAAGTGATTGATCTGGTTATCGATCGCGAGGCCGCAAAGCTATGGCTGGATAACTATTTGCAACGTTGTGAACTTGAAGAGAGCTCAGCTGTCGAGCGCTGTGAAAAGATGAGGCAGGTAAATCCTAAGTATATCCTCAGAAATTACCTCGCACAGCTGGCGATAGATAAAGCCGAGCGTGGTGATAGCAGTGATATTGACGCATTAATGGTGGTGTTGGCCGATCCTTATGCGGAACATCCTGAATACGAACACCTTGCCGCGTTACCACCAGAGTGGGGTAAAGCGATGGAGATCAGCTGCTCGTCGTAAATCGATTCGCCTAATCAAACGAGTAGATAGAGGTCACTTAGTTGTGATCTCTGTCTGTTTGTTCTTCTAATTTTACAAACATATCAATAATCAAATGCTCAACCTGTCTATACACTATGTGAATAAGTTGTAAATTTAATAGGTTTGGGCGATGCCAACAAATACTCGAATTCTCGTGGTGGATGATGATCAAGAAATCCGCGAGCTGCTGGAAGAGTACCTCACTAAATCAGGCTTCGATGTCTCCTCTGTTGGAGATGGTGTTGAACTCGAGACTCACCTGCAAAGCCAAGGTTACCCTGATCTAATTCTTCTTGATGTGATGTTACCCGGTGACGACGGTTTTACCTTGTGTCAGCGCGTCCGCAAACAATCGAATGTACCAATCATTATGCTGACTGCAGTATCGGATGAAACCGACCAGATAATTGGCTTAGAAATTGGTGCAGATGACTACATCGCCAAGCCGTTTAGCCCTCGTCAGTTAATGGCGCGTATCAAAGCTCTGCTACGCCGCGTTCAAGTCGTCGATGACAAACCCAATGATGCGTTGCCAAAGCAAATCATCTTTGGTGATTGGACGCTCGATACGCTCGCACATCGAATTTCCCACAATGAAAGCTCAGAAGAGATGGATTTGTCGGGCAGTGATTTCTCATTGTTAATGTTGTTCCTTACTCGCCCTAATGAAGTGTTAGACCGAGATACCATCTCATTCGCCACCAGAGGCCGTGAAGCGTTGCCTTTTGAACGTGGCATAGATGTACAGCTTAGTCGCCTGAGAAGCCGATTGGGCGACAGTGGTAAATATCCTCACTACATCAAAACCATGCGCGGCAACGGCTACATTCTGGCTGTGCCTGTGCATTATGAGCACTGAGTAAGAAGTCCGTATGAAGTGGTTGAGAAGTTTAAAGCCAAATTCCTTGGTTGCTCGAACCTTGTTATTAACCTTGTTGGCGGTGGTCATTGCTCAAGGTATAGCAACCTCTATTTGGTATAGCGAATCTAAACATAAGGAATTGGAAGGCATTCGTTCGGCCTCATCGAGCATGGCTAACATGTTTGCTTCAACGGTGACATTCTTCCAGTCTCTGCCCGTCAAATATCGCCATATCGTGTTAGATCAAATTCGAAATATGGGTGGGACGCGTTTCTTCGTCTCTTTCAATAAAGAGGCTTTGATTGTTGAACCGATCCCCGATACCCGCTTAAAAACCGCCTCGATAGAAGCGATAGAGAGTGTCTTGAGTAGCAAGCTCAACAAGGTGGAGTCGGTACGCGTTGATTTCTCTCGGCCAGAGCATCTTCGCTTACTTAAAAATGACATCTACTTGAGCGATCTCCCGCGATCGTGGGCGCATCATACCTTAACCTTAGAGCCTCTTAATCCGCCGATTCTGGTTGTTCAGATTGAGTTAGCCAGTCATGAATGGGTATATATTGCCGCACTGTTACCTGCACCCTATGTAAAACTTGATGACACCATTCTTGGTCGTGAACAGGTGATCTTCTTGCTCTCTTCAACGCTGATTCTATTGGTGTTGACCTACTTAATGATTCGCCGCCAAGTGCGCCCGCTTAAAAAGCTAGCAAGGGCAGCCAACGAAATGAGTATGGATATTCAGCAGCCGCCACTTAACGAAGAGGGGGCGACTGAACTGGTCACGGCTACTCGGGCGTTTAATCGCATGCAGCAGCGGATTCGTCGCTATGTGGCCGACAGAGAACACCTTTTCTCTGCTATTTCTCATGACTTAAAGACACCAATCACCCGCTTAAGGCTTCGAGCCGAGCTATTGGAAAGTGAGGTTAAGAAAGACAAGTTCAATAAGGATTTGGATGAGCTAGAAATGATGGTCAAAGGTGCTTTACAAGCGGTAAGAGATACTGACCTTCACGAAAACAACGCCATTATCGATCTCAACGAGATGATGCTCTCCGTGATTGAACTGCACAACCAACATCAAACCTTGGTTGAGTTTGAGCCCATTGTGGTTGACCCGTTAGTCGCCAAACCATTAGCCATTAAACGTGTGTTAACCAACCTTATCGACAACGCTGTGAAATATGGAACATCAGCTGAGGTCGATATCAGCAGTGATTCGGTGTGGGTTATCGTGACGATTCAGGACCACGGCAAGGGTATTCCTGAAGACAAACTTGAACTGGTGTTTGAACCTTACTTCAGGCTTGCGACCGACGACCAAGGACACGGTTTAGGGCTCGGGATCTGCCGAAATATCCTGCACGGACACGGCGGAGATCTCATTATTCGTAACTCCCCTCAAGGCGGCCTAGAAGCCAAAGTCTATATACCAAGAGGCCTAGAAGTGTAATGTAACAATTGTGTTACATTGGGCTTACCTTTTGTTTCAATCCTAAAAATCAAAATAAGTAGACTCTTTATTGAACCGGACGTCGAGTCCGCTAAACATGGAAGATAATAATGAAAATCAATAAAACCCTACTTACTCTATCTCTTCTTGCTGCCTCAACATTTTCTCAAGCTGGTGAAGTGGAAGTACTCCACTGGTGGACTGCCGGTGGCGAAGCAAAATCCGCTGCGGTACTGAAAGAGATGATTGAAGAACAAGGCCATACATGGAAAGACTTTGCAGTGGCTGGTGGCGGCGGTGAAAGTGCGATGACCGTTTTGAAAACGCGAGCAGTATCAGGCAACCCACCGTCTGCAGCGCAGATCAAAGGTCATGATATTCAAGAGTGGGGTGGTTTAGGTTTTCTAACGTCTCTCGATGCAACAGCAAAACAAGAACAGTGGGATGAACTACTGCCAGAAGTTGTCACTAAAGTGATGAAGTGGGACGGCGAATATGTAGCGGTTCCTGTTAACGTTCACCGTGTTAACTGGCTTTGGGCTAACCCTGTTGTTTTAGAAAAATCAGGCGTAACAGTTCCAACCACATTAGACGAGTTCTTTGTTGCGGCAGACAAGATCAAAGCGGCTGGCTTTATTCCTCTGGCTCACGGTGGCCAACCTTGGCAAGACGCGACAGTCTTCGAAGCGGTAGCACTTGATGTACTAGGCAGTGAAGACTACAACAAAGCGTTCGTTGATCTTGATATGGACGTGTTGTCTGGCGACAAAATGGTGGAAGTGTTCACCAAGTTTAAAAAGATGCGTGACTACATCGACAGCAACTCTCCAGGTCGTGACTGGAACGTCGCAACTTCAATGGTTATCAATGGCGAAGCCGCGATGCAAATCATGGGTGACTGGGCGAAAGGTGAGTTTACTGCAGCAGGCAAAGTGCCGGGTAAAGACTACATCTGTGCACCAGCTCCGGGTACTGACGGCCAATTTACCTTCAACATCGATAGCTTTGCGTTCTTTGAGTTGAGTGACAAAGAGAACCAAAAAGCGCAGCAAGATCTAGCGAGAACCATTCTTACCAAAGATTTCCAAGAAGTCTTCAACCTGAACAAAGGCTCAATCCCAGTACGTCTCGATATGGACATGTCTAAGTTCGACCAATGTGCGTTGGATTCAATGGCAACCTTCAAAGCGAGTGCGGAATCTGGCGATCTAGTTCCGAGTATGGCTCACGGCCTAGCGACGACAAGTTACGCTCAAGGCGCTATCTATGATGTAGTGACCAACTTCTTCAATGAGAAAGATGCCGATCCAAAAGAAGCGGCAGCTAAGTTAGCGAAAGCAGTGAAAGCGGCTATCTAATCTCACTTGGTTTAACACCAAACCCCCAGGGTGGGTAGGCTCGTAGGGAGCCTATCTGCTCTTCATTCCCAATTCTAATATGCGTGATGCTGATGTGGTGCCGAGAGGTAAGCCATCGGCTCGATTGTGCAACAAGGATAAGTTATGGAGCATGTTTTGACTGAGTCGACTCCAAAACCCACAAGGAGCCAGCCTGCGCCCAAGCCTAGCTTTGCTGACAGGTTGCAACATTGGTTACCCAAGGTTGTATTGGCGCCTACCGCGTTAGTGACCGTGGTGTGTATCTACGGCTATATATTCTGGACGGCGGCGCTGTCGTTTACGAATTCTCGATTTTTACCGAGCTTCAACTTTGTTGGTTTGGCTCAATATGAAAAGCTGATGGACAACGATCGCTGGATAACCTCAATCACCAACCTCGGTGTGTTTGGTTTTCTATTTATGGCGATTGCTATCTTGTTAGGTGTGGGTTTGGCGGTATTGCTTGACCAGAACATCCGCCAAGAAGGCGCGATTCGTACCATCTATTTATACCCAATGGCCTTGTCATTCATCGTGACGGGTACGGCTTGGAAATGGATTCTCAATCCAGGCCTTGGTATTGAAAAACTGATGCAAGATTGGGGCTTTACTGACTTTAAATTCGATTGGTTAGTCGACTCTGAAATGTCGGTCTACACCTTAGTGATTGCGGCGCTTTGGCAGTCTTCAGGCTTTGTAATGGCGATGTTCTTAGCCGGCCTTCGTGGCATTGATTCTTCAATCATCAAAGCCGCTCAAATTGATGGGGCAAGCTTACCCACCATTTATCTCAAAATCATTCTGCCTTGCTTGCGCCCTGTGGTTTTCAGCGCGGTGATCATCACCTCACACATTGCGATTAAGAGTTTCGACCTTGTGACCGCGATGACAGCGGGTGGCCCAGGTTATTCATCGGATCTTCCTGCGCTATTCATGTACGCACACTCATTTACACGTGGACAAATCGGCCTCGGGGCTGCTAGTGCCATGATGATGCTAGCTGGTATTTTAGCGATTCTCGTGCCTTATCTTTACTCTGAACTTAGGGAGAAAAAGTCATGATGAACAACATTAACTTTGCTCGAATGTTTATCTATTCAGCACTGCTTTTCTTCTGCTTGGTTTACCTAATGCCACTGTTCGTCATGGTACTGACCTCATTCAAAACCCTGCCAGACATTAAGGCAGGTAACTTGATGAGCTTGCCGAAAGAGTGGGTGTTTGATGCTTGGTATAAAGCGTGGGACACCGCGTGTACGGGCGTTAAATGTGAAGGCATCAAAGGCTACTTTTGGAATTCGTTCCAAATGGTGATTCCTGCGGTTGCGATTTCGACATTGCTCGGTGCATTCAACGGTTATGTAGTAACAAAATGGCAGTTCCGAGGCTCAAACCTGTTCTTTAGCTTGCTGTTGTTTGGTTGCTTCATCCCATTCCAAGTGGTGCTTCTGCCAATGGCGACCATGCTTGGCAAGATGGGTTTAGCAAACACAACCATCGGATTGGTGATTGTGCACGTTATCTACGGCATGGCGTTTACGACTCTGTTTTTCCGCAACTTCTACATCTCGATTCCGGATGAATTGATTAAAGCGGCAAAACTGGATGGTGCAGGCTTCTTTACCATTTTCTTCAAGATCTTATTACCGATCTCTACACCTATCATCATGGTGACGGTGATCTGGCAGTTCACTGCAATCTGGAACGATTTCTTATTCGGGGTGGTGTACTCAGGCTCAGAGACTCAACCAATCACCGTGGCATTAAACAACTTAGTCAACACCAGCACGGGCGTTAAAGAATACAACGTCGATATGGCTGCCGCGATCATCGCCGCACTGCCAACACTGTTGGTGTATGTCTTCGCAGGAAAATATTTTGTTCGTGGCCTAACGGCAGGATCAGTAAAAGGATAATTACCCATGGCAACATTAGATTTAAAACAGATCCGTAAAACCTATCGCAACGCGGACAACGAAACGTTAAAGGGCATCGACATCAGTATCGATTCGGGGGAATTTTTGATACTTGTCGGCCCTTCGGGGTGTGGAAAATCCACCCTAATGAACACCATTGCTGGGCTAGAGAATATTAGCTCGGGTGAAATCGTGATTGATGGTGTTGACGTGGCTCAGGTTGAACCTAAAGACCGCGACATCGCGATGGTATTCCAATCATACGCGCTATACCCAAATATGACGGTACGCGGCAATATCGCCTTCGGTTTGAAGATTCGTAAGATGCCACAAGACGAAATCGATGCAGAAGTGAATCGAGTCGCTGAAATGCTGCAAATTGAGCAACTGCTTGATCGTAAACCATCACAACTTTCTGGTGGTCAGCGCCAACGTGTCGCGATGGGCCGTGCTTTGGCGCGCCGTCCTAAGCTGTATCTGTTCGATGAGCCGCTTTCTAACTTGGATGCCAAGCTGCGTGTGGAAATGCGTCATCAGATTAAACGCCTGCACCAAAAGCTGAACACTACCATTGTTTACGTCACCCATGACCAAATAGAGGCGATGACCTTGGCGGACCGTATTGCGGTGATGAAAGATGGTGAATTGCAGCAACTCGGTACGCCTCAAGAAATCTACACCAAGCCAAACAATATGTTTGTCGCGGGCTTTATGGGGTCGCCATCAATGAACTTCATTAAGACCATGGTGGATTTGGATGATGATCAGAATCCGATCATCAAAGTAACGGGTACGGCTGAACAAGAGCACCATATTCGCTTGCCACAAAGCATGCGTGAGCAAGATGGCAAAGAAGTGGTGATTGGCCTGCGCCCTGAACATATTACCGAGCAGGAAAGTGAAGATGTGTCGGCAACGACCAAGCTAGACTTGCAGTTAGAAGTGCTAGAACCAACAGGGCCAGATACGATTGCGATGGTGAAAGTGAACGACCAAGAAGTAGCGTGTCGCTTGTCGCCAGAATTTGAAGTGTCAGTTGGGCAAATGGCGCCGCTGCATTTTGACTTATCAAAGGCGGTATTCTTTGATGCACAGACCGAAGCGAGAATTGATTTCTAGTTTTTGAGACAGTAGCTCAATGAGAGTCTAAGCTTAAACAAAGGCAGTATCACTCACTTATAATAAGTAAGGTGATGCTGTTTTTTTGTTGTTTTAGCCTGTTTTATTTCCTCACGAAAACAGAGGGATAAACGAGATAAATGGATTAACTGCAATATTATCGCTAATTAGCCTCCGTTAGCTCTATAAAGCTGACCGAGAACAGCGTAGGATCGCGCTACTTTAGACCAAATACTAGGTTGCACATTAGTGCATAAACAGAAGAATACATGAAACTAACAGCAAAACCCTCAGCTAGTAACGCTTTACTTATTTCTATTACGACACCGGACTTCAAAGGTGACGAAGCAAAAGAGTCTCTTGCCGAACTTGCTCGCTTAGTAACAACCCTAGGGTTTAAAGTGGTCGGTACACAATCACAGCACCACAGTTCAACACAACGACAAAACGTGTTGGGTGCTGGTAAGCTTGCAGAAATTGCACACCTAACTGGTTACCAAGGTTCGATTGAAGAAGCCGAAGACGAAGATTTTATCGATGAGTCTTTTGATTTTCGTGCTGGTATCGATGAGTTAGATTTTGATGATCTTCCATCTGAAGACGTGGAATTTGGTACTGCTGATGTAGTGGTATTCGACTGTGATTTGAGCCCATCTCAACTGCGTAATGTAGAAGCTCACTTAGGTGTCGAGGTGTTTGACCGTACTGGTATCATCATCGAGATCTTCAGCCGTCATGCTCGTACTCGTACCGCACGTCTGCAAGTAGAAATTGCTCGTCTAAACTACCTAGTGCCTCGACTGCGTGAAACGGCCGACGGTGATAAAGAACGTCAAATGGGTCAGGGTGCTGGTGAAACTTCACTAGAGCTAGACCGCCGTAAAGTTCGTGATCAAATTGCTACGCTTAAGCGTGAGCTGGTTAGCGTACAAGACGAAATGAAAAACCGACGCACTCAGCGTTCGGAACTTTTCACTGTCGCTCTAGTCGGCTACACCAACGCGGGTAAATCTTCGATGATGCGCGCGATGACCGCAACCGAAGTGAGCGGTGAAGATAAGCTTTTCGCCACTCTAGATACCACGGTTCGTGCTCTTCAGCCGATCACTCAGCCGCGTATCCTAGTGTCAGATACGGTGGGTTTCATCAAGAAACTGCCACACGATCTGGTTGCTTCATTCCACTCAACGCTCGCAGAAGCGCACGATGCTTCATTACTGCTTTATGTGGTTGATGCTTCTGACGTTTCATTCCGCGCACAGCTTGAGGTGGTACATGAAGTATTAGCACAAGTGGGTGTTGAAGGCAGCGAAAAACTATTGGTACTGAACAAGTGCGATAGACTGAGCGAAGAAGAGCAGTTAGAGCTGATTGAAGAGTTCCCAGATGCGATGCTGACGTCAACGCGTGACCCGCTCGATATCACCAAACTGCACAAGTACATTGTGGGTGTGGCTGAACAAGGCATGATCGAAGAAGAGATCACTATTCCTTATTCTGGACAAGGCATCATCGGCGAGATTCGCTCAAACATGAGTGTGGTGAAGGAAGAGTACGACTACGAGTGTATTAAGCTGACTGTACGTTCAAGTGCAATTGATTTAGCACGCTTGAAAAAGCGTATGCAGAAGTCTTAATCTTTTAGCTAGCTCGAAAAGAACAACCAAAAGAAAAGCGACCCGATAAGGTCGCTTTTTTGTTTCCTGTCGCTGAGTAATTAGTTACTCGTCAAACAGCCCATTTACGCCATTCTTTGAGTTGGCTTCCAGCGTGTTAACTCTGGGTCAAGCTTGATGCCTTGCGAAGTTAGCAGGTTAACACGTGCTAAGTAAGCCGCACCGTGCATCAAATGCTTAGCTAGATCGACCGCATTACGCTGTTGGTAATCATCTAGGTAGCTGTCTTTTGCCCATGCGTTGAATGCGCCAAGTGCAGGGCCTGCCCATACTTGGTAATCCATTTCACGACCTTGTTCACCTGTGTTTGACCAGCGGCTAGAAAGCCCCAAGTACCAACGGAAGATCAGTGCCATTTTACGCTTCGGATTGCCTTCAGCGCGTTCGATCTGTTTAGGGTCACGCTCGTTGAAGTGCGCCACAGTACCCGCCCAGATGTCATCTAATGTTGAACGGAATACCTGCTTCTCTAGCTTTTGGCGTTCTTCAGCTGGAATCGCTTCAATTGAGTCGTAACGTGTGTAGATCTCGTAAAGCTTGTTTGCACGCATTGGGAACAAGGTACCGCGCTTGACTACTTGCAGCTTCACACCCATTTCGAACATGTCTGCTGCCGGAGCCATAGTCACGTCAGCCATTTCAGTTGTCGAGAGCAGCTTACGTGTGTGTTCGCTCGCGCCAGCCTCAACACACGCTTGGTTGATTGAACCAGTAACAATGTACGCCGCGCCCATGTTAAACGTCGCTAGAGCTGCGTCAGGTGTGCCGACGCCACCCCCACAACCAACACGCAGCGGTGTTTTGAATTGGTACTGAGCTTGAATCTGTTCTTTCAACGCAAGAATCGTTGGCAATAGGGTAACCAGAGGACGGTTATCGGTGTGACCACCAGAATCGGCTTCTGCAGTAATGTCATCTGCCATTGGAACCAACTGTGCTAGCTCCATCTGTTCTGCTGTGATTCGACCTTCATCAACCAAGGCTTGCAGCATTTTCACCGGAGCAGGCTGCATGAACTTACTTGCGACTTCAGTACGGCTTACCTTTGCGATGACTTTGTTGCCAATCTGGATTTCACCTTTAGCGTCACGGCTAAGGCCAGCAGCACGATAGTGAACGATTTGCGGTGTTAAACCTAAGAAGGCTGAAGCCTCAACCGTTTTCACTTTGTGCTTCAAAAATAGCTCTACGCTGCCGCGCTCTAGTGCTGGTTCACTTGGGCTGTGAATCAGGTTGAACGCGTAAGGACCGTTTGGTAGCGCTGCTTGAATACGGTTGATCGCTTGCTCAACGCGAGACGGGATTAAGCCTGCCGCGCCAAATGAACAAAGAATACCAGCCTGACCCAGTGCAATCACAAGCTCTTCAGATGAGATGCCGTTGGCCATTGCGCCTGCGTAGTACGCGTATTTTACGCCATGGCAGCGACGAAACTCTTCGTCGCCTAAGCTTTGTGTGCCTAGTGCCGGAGCAAATGCGCTAACAGGTTGGCTGTTTGCGGCACTTGCTGAATCACCCGATGCAATCTCAGCTTGTTGACTTACGCCTAAGCCTTTTTCTGGGTGGTTCACTACGTAACAAGCAAGGCTCAAGTCTTTTAAGATGGTCGACATTGCCGCGCTATCAAAGTGAGTGGTGTTTTCTTCAATCTGCCAAGGCCACGGAGATAGCTTTTCGTTATTAATTGTAGTTTGAGTTGTCATACTAAATTCTTTCCTAATTCTTTGTCTCTAATGGCGGCTTATGCTTTCTTGATACCAGAAGCTTTATCGCTAGCAGGGGCTTCTTCGATACAAATCGCGATGTCTTTCACTTCGTAAATACGCAGGCCATCTTTGCTCAGGTTTGCGTCGCCAACGATGATGCGCTTACCGTCTTCGTCTTTAACCGCAGTGATATGTACATCCAGAGACATCTGTTTGTTCAGAGGGTTAATCTGACCACGGTATTTCCATTTCACCTCAGATTGGATTTGACCGAATTTCGGATTACGGAAGCCTGCGCCAAGATCTTTGTTTAGTGCGTAGGTTTGCATCAGTTCGATGATCGCTTCGACACCTAGAGAACCTGGCATTACTGGATCTTGATGGAAGTGGAACTGGAAGAACCAATCGCTTGGGTCAATCGTACGCTCTGCATATAGGTAACCAAGGCCGTCTTTACCACCGTCGCTAGTGATCTGCACGGTATCGATAAAGTTCAAACGACCACCAGCTAGTTTGTAGTGCTCTTGTACCTCACCAGTAGACGAGACAGGAGCATTGAAGTAACGCGTCGTTTTGTCTAGCAGGTTGATGTTTACATCCGGCGTGCGGTTGTTATCAACGTGCCAAGGGTGAGTCACCTTACCGTTGTCCAAACCTAGTTGGTCTTTCAGTGCAGCGCCTTTGAAGTAACCAAATACCGCTGTACCTTCATAGAACGGCACGCCGTCAGTGCTCAGTTCAAAGCTGAAGCTCTGTACGATGTTGGTGCCCATCATTACGGTTGAAAGCAGGCGAGAATCGTTGGTGATGGTTTTGCCACGTAAATCGACGTTACGCAGCATTTTGCCGCTGCCGTCTAGGTTACGGAAAAACAGTTCTTCACCTGGAAAGCCCAATGTGGTGCCCATGTAGCCAGAGATGAAGCCGTTTGGCTGCAGCGAAATCTCCATCAATACCGAATAAGGCATCAAGGTATGGTGACTGTTTTCATCAAAGTACCATGCGTTTTCTGGCACTTCGTATTCTGCAATACACGATGAAGGTTTCTTGAAGTCGCCACGCTTACCGTCGATTTCAACGACACGAGTGGTTAACTGTAAGTCGCCACACGGAGTACGTGGTGGAATCATTCCACGGTAGATAGAGAAATCAGGGCCGAAACATTTTTCGATATCGCCAGTCGCGAACTCGAACATGTGGTATGGCGTAAATGGAACCGTATCGGGTGTGCGGTTCGGGTAATCTGGAGTCACCGGAGCTTCAACGTGTTGAAGAGGAATCACGCCTTTGTTTGGCGCAGTTTTTAGGTCTTCAATTTGCGCCATCAGTGGTGCATTCGCTGAAGCTTGTTGATTCACTGCTGGTGTATGGCCCAAGTTTTCGATAACAGGGGTCGCAACAGCCGTTTCTAAAGAAGGCAGGTAACGAGTACATTCGTCGTCTTCTTTGATCATCACACCCAAGTTTTGGAAATCAACAATCACTTTGCCGTTGAGCAAAATATCGATGTTAGCTTTCGCGTATGGGCGAGGGCTTAGACCAATCTCGGTCACTTCCATGCGGTAAGTCAGTTCTGCCGATTGTGGTAGAACTTGACCACGACAGCGTACTTGTTGAGGCGCGTTTTCAAGCGGTTGGAAACGACCATTTTGAACAAGCGTGTGCATGCCAAGGTGCATCATGAAGAATTGCAGCAGTTGACCACAACCTTCAGCCATCAAAGAGCCAGCCATTACTGAGTCATCTTTAAAGTGACAAGGGAAGTACCAGTGCTCAGGCTCTAGTTGTTTATGACCTTCAATCAGACCAAGTCCCCATGTGCCGCCTTGCGGTTCAACACGGCTGACCTTTTCGATCATCATGAACTTCTCTGAGCTGAAGCATAGAGAAGGCTGGTGGCGATCAGATTGGTGAGTCGGGCCGAAACACTCTGCAATGTTTGCAGTTAGTAGGTGGCGCAGTTCTTGGTGGTTAAACTGGGTTTTAGGGCAGTGTAGCATAGGGTCGAAGCGTTGCTTAATCGCAAGCTTACGAGCCTTGATTTCATCTTCAGTGTGAATCACACCTTTGCCGTCTGCTAGCTCTTCATCAGTGAAGAAGCCCGCACAACCGTTGTCCATTTTCAGGATCATCTTGTTGCCAACGAAACATTCGTACGAGAAGAAGAACAGCAACGTGTCGCCATTGCGAGCAAAGCTGTTGATTGAGATATCGTAACGCAGCGTATCTCCACCACGAGGCAAGTCGCCAAGGAAGGTCAGCGTACAATCAAGTAGGCGATAAACACGCTCGCCTTTGTTTTCGAAATCAATGCCTAAGTAGCTGATCAACATTAGGTCACACTGACCAGATTCAACTGCAACAGCCCAAGGGATCTGACCATCGACAAGATACGGCGCATCAACAGGGATGTCGTATTCTGTGGTCATGGTGCTTGGCTTGTATTCGTTCACTGTCGCGTTGAGCTTAGTAACGCGAGATACCAATAGGTAATCAGTGGTTGGCAAGCGAACACGGCGCGAGTAGCTATCGATGATCGCGTAGTCAGGGCCAAACACGTTCGCAATATCACCTTCCGCGTACTCAACCAGATCATCGTAATCCCAGATACACGGCTTACGGACAGGTTTTACAGGTGCTGGCGTCGCAAGTACGTTGACTGGCGTTGACTGAACCTGAGCCGGTTGAGCTTGTACAGGCTGACCAGTCGTTTGCTGACTAGTCGTTTGTTGGCCATTCGTTTGTTGAGAAGCGGCTGAGCTATCTAAACCAGACGTAACGGCGTTTAGTTGTGCTTTTAATAGAGCATCGGCAATCTGCAGACCTTGTGCACGTGTTTGTAAAAAGGCTTTGTGAACTTGCTGCGCCGCCTGCTGGTTTTGAGCAAAGGCTTGGTTGTGTGGTGTTACAGATGGCTGTGATACTGCATCCGTATTAGCGTTGATGTTTGATACGCCATTTTTAGCGGATAGGACATGAGTCATATTGCTGTGGTTACCTGTTAGCTGACTGTGGCGAGCTGGCGCCAGAGTAGGGGATACTGATGTAGGAGTTTCGATGACTGGCTCTAGCGCGTTTTGCGCTAATGCTTTCTTCTCTAACTCTTTTGGCGCAATGGTTGCTTGAATATGTGCAGTCGTCGGGACAGAAACGATTCGTGTCGCTTGTTTACCAGAAGCTTTTTGTTGAATGTGCGTTAGGTCAGCGATTGGTGTCTCTGCGATGTGTTGATAAATATCGCGACCACCGAGAGTCACTTGCTTAACCAATTGACGCTTAGCATCACTCGCCAGTTCACTGCTTAAACGTACGGAAAGTGATTGAGATTCAACAGTCGACTGGCTTAGTAGCAGCTGTGAACATTGTCCTTCGCTGATGTTGGCAACAATCGCGTTCTTAGAGCTGATGCTTGGATTCAGAGGTGCAAGGTTCAGGTTGAGCAGACCATGTAACAGGCTCGCCATGCCAGAAGCTGCAGAGCAGTGACCAACACGTTGGCTTGCTTGAGTCGTCTTTGTGTTCCCTAAACTTAGAGACGAAGACTGATGAGATGAAGACTCAGGTGCGTGGTTAAGTTCAAGCAGAGAAACATCGTTCGAGCTCATACCGACTTGAGTCAGCAATTCATCGGTAACGGCGTTGTTACGCTCGCTTGCACCAAAGGCCAATGCATTGATGCTACCGTAAGCTGTATCTTGGTTGCTTGTTACTTGATTCTCTTCAACAAGAACGATTGCACCCGCGCCTTCGCCCACATTCCAACTGCCGTCTTGCGGCTGTCCGAATTTTGGAGCAAGCGACACTGGGCTCACACTGTTCTTCAGAATCACATGTTCTGCACTGCCACTAAGGTCAACGGCTGCAATTACCACGGCATCCATTGATTCTTGCGACATGAGGTTTTGCGCGACATCGATACAACGAGCAACCGACTGTTCAGCGGCTGAAATCGTAAAGGCAGGGCCGTTAAAGTCCCACAATGAAGAGATACGTGAAGCCATGATATTGCCGATGAAACTGGTATATTGGTTCAGCTTGGCTGCGTCCATCACACTGTCCATCGCAATGGTTTCTAGCGATTGGTATTCGTCTTGTGTCAGCTCAATCCCCATGTTGGCAAAGCTGTCAGCCAATTGGCTATGCAGGTTTACGCGCCCACGGAATTGGTGCATCTCAAGCTCTGTTTCCATCGCAACTAATACTGCAACCTTTTGGCCTGCCACAAGCTTGGCATCTTTGATCGCTTCGTCTGCCACTTTCATCAATAACAACTGCTGAGAGATCAAACGGTCATCTTCATTAGGCGGCACTTTAAAACGTAGGAAGTCGAGATCGAATTGATCGATGTAAGCTCCGTTCGGAATGCCGTGTAAACCAAACTGATTCAGTAGTTCTGGATGTTGGTCTAAGCCTTTCCAGCGTTTTTTAGGCAAAGCAATGAAAGCATCGTTGTTGGTTTCAATCGCAGTGCTTAGCGCATTGATGCTTTGCAGAGAACCGAAGTGCGATGCGAGGCCGGTAATGCTTAAATTAGGCGATTGTAGACTTGGAGAAGCTGACTCTAGAGTCTGATTTGCATGACTGGTGTCAGAATACGCTTCAAGTAGTAAGTGAGCGTTACAACCACCGAAACCAAATACAGAAACACCCGCGCAGCGCTCTGAGTTACCTGCTTTACTTGGCCAAGGTTGCACTTGTGTTGGTAGGGTCTGTGAGCCAAATAAACCTTCTGGCGACGATAGTGGCTTGTCCAAGTTAATACTTGGCGGCAGCACGCCTTCTTTCATCGCAAAGATCATCTTCATGATCCCTGGCATACCTGCTGCCGTCAGTAAGTGACCGAGGTTTGACTTCGCAGAGCCAATCAATGGCGGGTTAGAACCATTCAATTTCTCAGTAAAGAATCGCTCCATTGAGGTTAACTCAACCTTGTCACCTAGTGGCGTGCCGGTTGCGTGACACTCAATCACTTCAATGCTGTCTGGTGTTAGGTTTGAAGCTTCATAAGCGCGCTCAAAGGCTTGTACTTGTCCTTTGCTGTTTGGGCTTAATACGAACTGGCCACGACCATCGTTCGATAAGCCAATGCCGCTCACTACCGCATAAATGTTGTCGCCATCACGCTCTGCATCAGCTAAGCGTTTTAGCACTAAAACACCAGCACCTTCGCCAGCAAACAGACCTTTACTGTTGCTATCAAACGGAACCGAAACTCCGTGGTCTGGGTAAGCGTGGAAGATTGAGAAACCCATGTTGATGAAGAATGGGTCAGCACCGGATACTGCGCCTGCCAACATCATGTCGGCTTTGCCCGTGTTCAGGTAATCACATGCTAACTTCAATGAATACACTGAACTTGCACATGCCGCATCTAGGCTAAGTTGCACGTTGCCTAAACCTAGCGCATCAGCCACTAATTTAGAGGCGTTATGTGCTGCAGCACCGTTGATCGGGTTGAGGTCATGAGCAGTTTCATTGGTTGGTAGCAGTGAAAACTGGTCATTAGCCAATTTAGCTTGTAGTGCCTTTTCGACCACCGAGTGATACATCGGCAGAAACAGATCGTTCGAACGTGTTGTTGGGAACGAAAGGGCACCCATGATCACGCCTGTACGCTCTAAAACATCGGCATTCAGATCAATGCCTGCGTCGACTAACGCCTTACGACTGGTATCTAACGCCCAAAGGAAACTCTGGTCAACACCGTTGAACGACTCTGCTGTTAAGCGGTAGCCATTGCTATCGAAATTGAAATTTTCGATGTAGCCGCCTTTATCACAGTAAAAGCGGTCTGATTCACCTTGCATACCCTGATAGCTTTCAGGCTTAGCACCTAACTTTTCAGCGCTTAATGTGGTTCGAGAATCTTTTTTGTTCAGCAAGTTTTGCCAAAAATCTTTTGGCGTATCAGCTTCCGGGTATTGGTTGGCAATACCGACAATCGCGATCTTATTGCACTTCACTTGCTGCTTATTCTGAGCCTGATATTGAGAACTCATACTAGCTCTCCTTGATGATTCACTGCGCTGCCATGAGACACACCACTTAATTGCTTAGCGGTGGTGATATGTTGTTCTAGCCCTTGAAGAAGTGGCTCGACAGACAGTGGGATTTGATGAGTAATGAGCTGACCAATGCACTTGATGAGCGTGACAACATCGTCACCGCCTTTGGCATTGGAAGCGATTGTGCAGTACTGGTCTACTACGTTGTCGCTGCGGTTGATCTTGTCGATCAATGTGCTGGTTTGACGATCGGCACCCACTTCAATAAACAAGCGAGCACCTTGCTGACGCGCACTTTGGATCAACGCGGTGAAATCTAACGTTGAACAGAAGGTGTCGGCAATCGAAAGGGCGATGCTGTCGCTGTCGATATTGATTGGTGCACCAGTCGGTAGACCTGCTGCGCTGATAAAGCGGATATGCTTTGGCAACTCGTCGAACAGTGGTTGCGTGTAAAACTCTCGCACTTGGTTATGCTGGCTTAACGCTGGTGTGGTGTGCATTGCAGTAACACGGTTCGCGGCAATGCCACGCTTACCCAGTTTTTTGAGCAGAGCACGACATGTGCTTTCACAGCCAGCCAGTACGCAGGTGTCACCTTGGATGATAGCGAGATAAGCACGTGGAAACTCAGGTAACAGAGCCTCAATTGCTTGTGTATCACTGCGAACCACAAAGCTATTCCATTGGATGCTTTCGTCGATGTTCAGCTGCCAATCTTGACGCACTGCGGTGAGTTCGCCAGAAATAGCCGTGGTGAAGATCGGACTGGTTTGAGTCATCTCAATCAGCGCATGTGGGTTTTTCCAAACATTCAAGCTCGCCCACATGGAGGCTTCACCCTTGGAGTAACCCAAGGCGAAATCTGGCTGCACTTTGAATTCATCACATAACAGTTGTGTTAACAGATAACTACTGCCGACACCGGCAATTGCCAACTCACTAAGAGACATTTCTTGCGAGTCTTCAGCGTAGGTTTTATCAGCCTGCAGCATCTCTTTCAAGTTACCTTCGCGCTCTAAACGAGCAAATAACTGTGGGAAATATTGATGAAACTCGCGCAACATGCCGGGATAAACCGTGCCAACACCAGGGTAAACAAATGCAACGCCACCTTTGCTTTGAGGCATCGGTGAGAAACAACTGCCTGCTGGCGTTTTGTAGTGGCTATTGTCAGCCATTACTTTTGGCAACGCATTTTCTAGCGCTGTGATCTCTTGTATTGCAGCCTCAATTGAAGCCGCCTGAATCACGATGTTCGCGTTAAGGCCAGCATTGTGCTGAACGTTTTGGAAGTGACTTAGGTTTGAATGCATTAAGGTTGCGATAGCAATTTCGCTGTCCGCTGAATCGCTAATGCATTTAAGCTCTTCTCTCAAGTAGGTTAGCTGAGAAAACAATTCAGCTTGGCCATTGCCAGAAACCACGAACATCAAACGATCGCTCGATAGCAGTGGCTTTGGTTCTTGCAAACCGGTTGCTTGAGTCAATATCAGGCTGGTGGCTTTTTGGCTATCGTCATTAAAGGTCAATGAAGCAACACGTGCTTTGTTCGGCTCAGTGAACCAGTAATTATTAGCTAATGAATGGCTCGGCAATGAACGGCTCGATATCGCATTCACCATATTCAACAATTCATCAAACTGCTGCGAAGCAGAAAGTGCAGAATATTGTTGTTGATGGCTTAAGTCTGAAGCTGGGCGGCGTGCAATTTCCAGAGCAAGCTGAACGCTATCTTCGGTAACTGTATCTACAAAGCCCGCTAGATAAGCGTGTGGATGAATCTTGCTTTGAGCCGCGGTCAGCGCGCTCAACATCACCAATGATGGAGAGTGAGAATCCAAACAAAGCTTAACAGCACTATCTTGACTGACAGCCTCAATCGCTTGAGTAAGTGCTTGATTAAAATTGCCACCAACCACAACTGTCATCATCTCAGGAAGCGAAGATGATAAGTCGGCAGAAAGCTCAGCCGCGTTTGCTGGCTGAGCTAAAAGAGCGATGCGTAATGGCATCGCTTTATTAGTAGGAACAGTCACTATGACAATTGCTCCTTTTCTGCGTTCTTATTAGACTCTTTCTTCGAACCTGTTGAGCTAGACTTCGGCAAAAATGCGTCGTTTAAGCTCTTGCTGATGGTGACTTTTGCACCTTTCATTACCGCACTTAAACGACCATCTTGGTGGTAAAGCGAGATATCAGCTTGCAGCGAACGAGCCGTGCTTTTTATCACGCTCAGCTCTAGCCAACCTTGGTCACCATTGTGCATCGGTGCGTAACAAACAAACTCACCGATTGCAGACGGTAGGCTTGCCGCGCCGTATTTCAATCGAGCCCATACCAGCATTGCTTGCAACAGATAATCTTCAGCAAATGGCTGACTATCGCCAAAACCTTGCTTAGGAATAAATGATCCGCAGTCGCTGTTTTCAATCTGAGGCAATTGGCACTGAGCCAGTAAGCCTAAGTCGTCAAAGCGTTCAACTGAGGTAATACCTTGCAGTCTTGGTCCGTGAAACAGAGTGCCGTCACTGTATAGAGCTTGTGCCGTTGTTACAGGTGCTGAAGTGTTGGCTTCAAAGCGCTTTTCTGACGCTTGTTGAACATCTTCAGACTCTTGCACAGAGGCAACTTGCAACTGAGCTTGATACTGTGGTCGCCCTTGGCAACCGATCACTGCTTTTAGCTGCTCTTTTGATTTAGCGTCAGAAGAAAGAACCAGTTTTAGCTCTTGCACTTCATCAGTATCAAAAATCACACCCTTAAGCAGTTTGTAGTTGTGAACGCTAACGTTCACCCCTAACAGTTGCTCTGCCACTTCACGCATCCATTGGATGGCACACACTGTCGGTAACACTGGATTACCGGCAATGCAGTGATCTTGAATGAAAGGCAATGCCTTAGGATCAAGATGACGTGTCACAGTGATGCTTGTATTCAGCGGACTCTTTGCAAGATGCACAGACTCCGCATTAAGCTTTTTTACAGCAGCTTCCTTGTTGTCAGAACCTTGCATGCTCGTACCAACCAGCAGTTGAATGCCAGTTTCGTTCAGTAGTTGAGAACTAAACAGCTCTGCACCTGCCTGAAGAGGAATTACGTACACGCCGCGCTCTGTGAACATACGTTTCAGTGCTGCGTTGACCATGCCACCGTCCCAAGGTCCCCAGTTGAAGCTCATCACTTTCGCTTGAGGGTTACGAGCAGATAGTTGCAGAGCCGCTTTGTTTAGGATCTCGTTAGACATCGAGTAATCACTTTGGCCTGTGTTTCCGTAGAAACCCGCCGCCGAAGAGAACATCGCAATCAGTTTTAGCTTGCTGCTATCAAGACCACCAAGAACCGCTTCTAGTCCGCCCACTTTGGTGCCGTAAACCATGTTCAGTTCATCAAGTGTTTTGTCTTGAATGTGTTTGTCAGCCAGTACGCCTGCGCCGTGGATAAGCCCCGTGATACCGTCGAAATTCGCCAGCGTTTTCGCTACTGACTCATGGTTCGACACATCTAGGCTTAGGTACTCAGCGCTTGCGCCAATCTCGTTGAAAGCGGCAAGTGCTGCGTTGATTTCAAAGCTGCTCAATACAGGTTTTAGCAAGGCATCAACTTTCTTCGGCGTTGGTTTGTCACCTGTTGCTTGTAGGTGAGCAATAGCCGCTGGTTTAAGCTCTTTCTCTTGCTTGCCTTGTGCCCACTGAGGTAGCTCAGCTGAAGTAATATGCTTACTACGACCTGCAAGAATGAAGTGAGACTTACATTGCTTAGCAAGCGTCAGTGCACATTCAAACGTCACGCCTTTAGCGCCGCCTGTTACCAGAACTTTGTCGCTCTTGGTGAGTTGAGCGCCTGTGTTCTTCGTTTGTGCAGCACCTGGTGTTGCAGCAATCAATGTTGCACGACCAGATTCACCGTTTTCTGCATGGCTAAGGCCGATTTCAACCGTGTTGGTATCGATATCGAACAGTTCGCTTGTGATAGCTTCAGCTAGGTGACGAGCATCAATAGAAGCGTCAGCATCCAATGCACGGCAGAACACGTTTGACCATTCATGGCTCAGTGTCTTAGTGAGACCAGACAGTGCTGCTTGGTTAAGTTCCGCGTTCGCTAATTGCTTAGTATCTAGGTAACCAAAGCCACCATCGATACGGCTTAGTGTGAAGAACACGCTGCGACCAGAAACGGTATTCAGCTGACCATTTAGGTGCTTCGCGAATAAGAACGCTGTGGTTAGTGAAGCTCTTGAGTCTGCATTCAAGTTAACCGCTTGCTCGTTGCTTTGTTTCGCATCAACGATAGCTTGTAAATGAATGAAGCCAGCAATCACTTTGTTCGACGTTTTAAGGTCTGCTTCGATGTCGTTAATAACCGCAGTCACACCAGCATCATCGACGCTGTTGAGTGTGTAGCTTGCGATTTCACTGTTTAAGGGTGACGCGGCAGAAAGAGCACTACGCACTACAGCAACTTGAATGCCGTTAGCGGTCAACTTTTCTGCTAGAACACCGGCGTTGTGACCATCATCTGTGATCACGACACAAGCGTCTTTTGAGAAACAATCGACGAGTTTATCTGCCGCTGGTAGCTTTTTTAGCGCCACCTCATTGTGTGGAGGAAGTTCCGCTGTCGCTGTTTCTGCGATAGGCGTTACTGATTCAGCTTTAGCAGTCGCTACGGGTGCAGCCGCGGATAGCTTGCTTTGCATGTAGGTAACGATTTCACCAAGCGTACGACACTCAGCTAAGTCTTCAGGATTTAGCTCTGGCAGCGTTGGTAGTTGGTCTTGAACCGTACCAAGGATCTCAACACGTTTGATTGAGTCGATACCAAGGTCTGCTTCCATGTCCATTGCTAGATCGAGCATTTCTGCTGGGTAGCCTGTTTTGTCGGCAACCACTTCCATCATTGTTGATTGAACATGATCAGGGTTTAGGTCGTTGCTCGCGCTTTCTACAGTTGCTGCAGCGACTTCTGTACTCGTAGTAGCAGTAGCGCCTAGCTTACTATTCATGTAGTCAACGATTTCACCCAGAGTACGACACTCAGCCAGGTCTTCAGGATTCAGCTCTGGCAATGTTGGTAGCTGGTCTTGAACCGTACCAAGGATCTCAACACGTTTGATTGAATCGATGCCAAGGTCTGCTTCCATGTCCATTGCTAGGTCGAGCATCTCTGTTGGGTAGCCTGTTTTATCGGCTACTACGCTCAGCATTGTGCTTTGAACTTGCTCTGCGTTTAAACCGTTTGATACTGCTTGTACTGGTGCAGATACTTGAGCCGCTACTGGAGCAGAAACCGGAAGCTTGCTGTTCATGTAGGCAACAATTTCGCCTAGAGTACGACACTCAGCGAGGTCTTCAGGGTTTAGCTCTGGAAGAGTCGGTAGCTCATCTTGAACCGTACCTAGGATTTCAACACGCTTGATTGAGTCGATACCAAGATCAGCTTCCATGTCCATTGCTAGGTCTAGCATTTCAGTCGGGTAGCCCGTCTTCTCTGCGACCACTTCTAACATGGTTTTCTGGACTGTTTCTGAATCCAAACCGCTAGCAGCATCTAGTCCGTTGTTAGATGCTGTCGGAGCAACTACTGCTGGTGCTTGTGAAGACACGGAAGCAGAAGCTGGAAGTTTGCTGTTCATGTAGCCAACGATTTCGCCAAGAGTACGACACTCAGCTAAGTCTTCAGGGTTTAGCTCTGGGAGAGTAGGCAGTTCATCTTGAACTGTACCAAGAATCTCAACACGTTTGATTGAGTCGATACCAAGGTCTGCTTCCATGTCCATTTCTAGATCAAGCATTTCCGTTGGGTAACCTGTCTTCTCAGCAACCACTTCTAGCATGGTTTGTTGAACGACTTTCGCATCGAGACCGTTAGCGGCTTGAACTGGAGCGGTTGCGCTTGGCTGTGCTGCCACAGGCGCTGATGCTGGCATCTTGCTGTTCATGTAAGTAACGATTTCACCAAGAGTACGACACTCAGCTAAATCTTCAGGGTTCAGCTCAGGTAGGTTTGGCATTTCGTCTTGAACGGTACCAAGAATCTCTACGCGCTTGATTGAGTCGATACCAAGGTCTGCTTCCATGTCCATTTCTAGATCAAGCATTTCTGTTGGGTAACCGGTTTTCTCAGCGACCACTTCCAGCATCACTTTTTCAGCATCTGCTGATTGTACTGCTACTGGTGCAGCCACAGGAGCCGGTTGCGCTTTAACTGGCACAGGTTGAGCTGCAACAGGCGCTGCCGCTTGAGCCGCTACTTGTGGTGCAGGAACGGCTTTTTGTACCGGAGCTTGTTGAGTTACTGCTGCTGGAGTTTGTGCAGCTTGTACAGGAGTCGCTTGTACTTGAGCTACAGGCTGTTGGACGATAGCTGCTGGAGCAGTTTGAGTAGCTGGAGCTTGAATCGCTGGCTGAGCATTTACTGGCGCAACGAAGGTTGGTTGTGCGGTTTGTACTGAACCTTGCGTCAGCATATTAAGTGCTGAGCTGTTGCTGTGCGCTTGCATCTCTAGGTAATGAGCGTGAGCTTTTAGCGTCTCAGCTTGGTGCTGATGGAACATCTCCATAGAACGTTGTAGGTTCTCAGGAATTGCTACGCCTGCTGTTGCCATTTTCGCTTGCTCAGACATTAGGGTGTTGAACGTGTCACCGTATTGCTGAGGAATCGCCAAGAATTGCTGATGTACTTCTGCTGCTTGTTGTTGAGCATTGAAGAACGACTGCAATGAAGACTCATCTACCGTTACTGGAGCTGTTGGCTGACTAGTCGCTAGGGCAGTTTGAACCACTTGTGATTGCGGAGCTGCTGTTGCCACTTGTGCACTTGGTGCTGGAGCAACTGACTGTTGTACATTTGAAGCTTGAGGAGCAGCCACAGGTACTTCAACAATTTCTGTTTTAATCACTTCTTTTTCCACGATTTTCTCGACTTCAACTTTCACTTCAACAATCTCAGTCTTTTCGGTGACGTTGCCCGAAGCCAATGATTGATCCATTTTCTTACGAGTAGCTGGGCTGATGTAGTTGGTTGCATTCAGCTTGATGTTCATTGGTGATGCCTTTGCAGGTTCAGCAATGTCAGCTTGGTAAGGGTCAATGTTGTCTAATGAAACACCCGCCACACACAGTTGAACCGCAGCTAAACGAAGCTGTTGGTCACTGTCGCCTTTAGGGCTTGGATTGATGCTGATTGCGTACAGTTCTTCGTTCTTATCAGCCAATGTTTTCTCAACCAGCTTTTGAAGAATGTTTTTAGGACCGAACTCAACAAATACGCGCGCGCCTGCTTCATACATCGCTTCAATTTGCTCACTGAAACGAACCGATTGCAGCATGTGCTGTTTGAATGCTTTCTTGATCGCTTTCGCGTCTTTGCTGTGCAGTTTGCCTGTTGCGTTTGAGTAAAGCGGCAGCGTTGGAGCGCTGAATGAAGCTTTATCAATTGCAGCAGCAAATGGTTTTTGAGCGTGAGCAACAAGCGGTGTGTGGAAAGCACCAGAAACAGGCAGAGCAATCGCTTTAAAGCCTTGTTCTGTTAGCGCTTGCGCTGCTTGTTGAACCGTCGCTGTTGGGCCTGCAATAACCAGTTGAGTTGGAGCGTTGTAGTTGGCAATGCTCACACCTTCGAATTGGCTGATGCAGCTTTCAACGGCTGGAAGTTTGTCTGCGTCTAGGATGACCGCAAACATAGTACCGCTGTCGCCTTGTTCAGGTGTCGCTGCCATCGCATCGCCACGAGCGAAAGCTAGCTGGTAGTAATCGTCTTGGGAGATAACACCCGATGCACATAGTGCACTTAACTCACCAAAGCTGTGACCTGCAACCATGTCTGCTTTGAAGCCAGCTTGAGTCATGATGTCGAACTGACCCATAGACACAGTACCAATCGCACTTTGCGCATTGGCCGTGTTGGTTAATACAGCTTCTTGAGCTTTGGTTGCTTCTGGTGTGAAAGTTGGAATTGGGAACAGAATTTGCGACAGAGCCGTTTTCTTGTGCTGACCAAATACTTGATCCGCTTGAGCAAGCTGTTGGCGCATTTCAGGGTAATGACAAGCAAGCTCGCGACCCATGTTTAGATACTGCGAACCTTGACCTGCAAATAGCGCTGCTACTTTACCTGCACCGTTTTCAACAATCAGTGCTGACTCACGGTAGCTAGTACCGTTTGGCATCTGCCAATGTGTTTTGGTTTGGCTCTCAAGCATAGAAACCGCTTGAGTCAGTTGCGCTTGAAGGTCTGCTTGGTCAGTTACGACTAAACCAAGACGAGCATGTTTAGCGTTAACTTCACGTAGAGCGTGTTGCTTAGCAAGTGCTTCCAGTTTGAACGCAACATCTGCCGTTTGAATAGAAACCTGCTTTAGCTCGTTGATCAATGCTTGGCGAGATTCTGCGCTGAATAATAGAGTTTGCGGCACTTGGCGCTGACGGTATTTGTCACCGCGAGCGTGCTCTGGCGTGTACTCTTCCAAAACAACGTGGAAGTTCGTACCACCAAAACCAAATGAGCTGATACCTGCACGGCGTGGTGTGCCGTCGACACGTTGCATCCAAGGACGCGTTTGTGTGTTGAGGTAGAATGGTGAGTTCTCGATGTCCAGTTTAGGATTCGGGCTCGACACGTTGATCGTTGGCGGCAGTACTTTGTGGTGCAGTGCTAATGCAGCTTTGATTAAACCTGCAGTACCCGCGGTTGATTTGGTGTGACCAATTTGAGATTTCACAGAGCCTAACGCAATGTGTTGCTTCTCTTCATTGTTCTCACTGAATACCGAGTTTAAGCCACCAAATTCGGCAACATCGCCTGCTGCTGTTCCAGTGCCGTGTGCTTCTAGTAAGCCAAGCGTGTGCGGTGCGAAACCAGCATCATCGTAAGCGCGTTTTAGTGCTTTTGCTTGTCCTTCAGGGCGAGGCGCGTAGATACTCTTGAACTTACCGTCCGAAGAAGAACCGACACCTTTAATCACTGAGTAGATTCTATCGCCATCGCGCTCAGCATCTTCAAGACGCTTAAGAGCAACCATGCCGATGCCTTCACCAATCATCATGCCTTTTGAGTCGATGTCGAAAGGTTGAATGGTTTCATTGGTGGTAAACGCAGGTGTTTTAGAGAAGCTCATGTACATGGTTGGCGAGTTATCAGTACACACACCACCTGTGATCATCATTTCACTGCGGCCTTCAACTAGCTCACTAAGAGCCATGCGCATTGCAGCTAGAGAACCTGCACAAGCAGCGTCTACTACACAGTTGATGCCACCAAGGTCAAAGCGGTTAGCAATACGACCTGAAATTACGTTACCCAATGAACCCGGGAATGAGTTCTCTTCCCAGTGGATGTATTGGTCTTGGAATTTTTTGATCAGCATTTCGCTGTCTTCGTCGTTGATGCCACTGCTCTTGAAGACTTTTTTCAAAACAGGGTATTGCAGACGAGCATTCAGGCTTTGAGCGATCTTCTGACCACCACCAACACCGAGCGTAATACCGATCTTATCGCGATCGTAGCCTTCAGGCAGCTTGGCATCTTCAAGTACTTCCTTTGCCACAATCAGAGAAAGCAGTTGTGACGTATCTGTCAGTTCTAGGATATTTGGCGGAAGGCCGAACTCCATTGGGTTGAAGTCAACTTCTGGGATGAAACCACCGCGCTTACAGTAAGACTTGTCTGGCGTTGTACGATCTGAATCGTAGTAATCTTCTGGACGCCAGTGCGTATCAGGCACTTCGGTAATTGCATCGATCTTTTCGCTGATCAAATCCCAGAACTTGTTTAAGTAGCGAGAGTTCGCAAACATGCTTGCCATACCAACGATAGCAATAGGCATGTCTTTAAGACGTTTATTAAGTCGAGTGTCGTCGACTGATTCCGGTGTATTTTTTTCGGGTTGGCTCATTATGAGTCTCCACTTGAAATCACTGAGGGCGATGTCGTGTTTTGAGGCTGCGCTTTTAATTGAATCGAAAATAAATCTGAAACAGATTTGGGCAAACGCAGCTGAAGAGTAAGGCTGCCGAAAGTTGGCCACCTGACTGAAATAGGGAGTGCGAAGTTCATTGACTTGCAGACGTTGAGAACGTGTTTCATGCGTGAAGGGGGTATTCGAATGTGAGGGTAATGTCCATTTAAATCCTGTCCAAAGTACTGCTTAACGGAAAGCAGTTATCCGCAATGAAAACGTGTGAATTTGTTTAATGGTTGAGCAGGCTACCCGAGGTGAGTTGCCGATACAATGCTCCCAGAGGCCACTATGATCTGTTCAGACCAGATGAAATTTGTGTGTTTTTGAATTTTGTATTTTTAATGTAATTAACTTATTGATAATTAATGGGTATGACTTGTTTTTTAGTGTTTATACTCTATATTTTGACTTGGTGAGATCTATGTCAGGTTTTTGTAAGTAACATTTAATAGATGCCTGTTCCGTAAGGCTAAGTGTGATCTGTGTTTTAATTTGTTATTATTTGAAAAATTAGTTTTAAGTCCGCATATGAAGGGTGTTTCCTGCCCAAATTCTCTATGTTTATCTCAAAACATAGGTGAGTTAAATTTGTTCGTTTTGATGTTTTATTGATGGCTTTATGAAGAGTGATTTTTAATAAGTGAGTGCTAGAAAGATGGAAACACCAGTCGTTGATTTGTGGCTTTGTTCTCTAAGCGATTTGGATGAAGATACTGATCATGTGTCGCGCCTTAAACAGAAACTGACCGACGATGAAGTCGCCAAGGTGGAGCGTTATCGAATGCCTTCATCTCAGATCCAAGCGATCTATGTTCGTAACTACTTACGAGAGGTTCTGTCGATCTACTCTGATTTGACGGCTGAAGAGTGGCGGTTTGAGTATGGTGAAAAAGGAAAACCAAGCTTGGTTGCAGAGCAGCAACACAAAACCGGACTGGATTTCAATATTAGCCACAGCCAAGCTCATTTACTGATTGCTGTCTGCCAAACGAAAGGGCAAGCACTACTGCTTGGGGTGGATATTGAACATGCAAGAAGTTCGACCAACATCACTGCGATAATGAAGCATTACTTTTCGGAATTTGAGATTAACGATTTACTCGGGCTGGATGAGGTATCTCAAAGAGAGCGTTTCTTTGATTTGTGGGCACTGAAAGAGTCGTATATCAAAGCGACAGGAAAGGGGTTAGCCACATCATTGAAAAGTTTTTCGTTCGACTTTTCCAATCTAACTCAACAAACACTGCCACTTCATTCGTCGGGTTTACAACCAGAGTTACATGGCGAAATCATTGTACATAACGGAGTTGGGTTGGATGCTGCTGAACAAGGTGATACTTCAACAGATTGGCAATGCAGTTTAGGAAGGCTGGATAACCAGTTTCGATTTGCCGTGACGCTTGGTGGTGCAACGCTTCCTATGCAATTAGAGATGAAGTGCTTCCCCAAATCGAAGCAACTTGGCTGAGTTACGCTCGTTACACTAGAACCTTGAGCTTCTAATCTGGAACAAGGCGCACTTTCAGCCACTCGCCTCTCAGCCACTAACAATCTTAGTTAACTCGTTTCGCCAAGCATCGCTTTTAATACTTCAGCGGGTACAGGCTGAAGTTGTTTGTCTTTATCTAGGCAAACCATCTCGATATCACCAATCACGGCAGGTTTAATCGCATCTTTACGCCACACTTCTTGTCGCCATAAGGTTTTGTATTTGCCATCGAGTTCAAAAGAGGTTCGGATGTCGCAGATCTCTGCGAACTCAACGCCATCCTGAAAGGTCATATTGGCTTTATACACCGCAAAACCCAGTCCATGTTCATTCCATAATGTCGCCAGTTTATCGCTGCCCAATACATGCTCGCGTGCACGCTCAAAGTATTTAAGAAAGTTAGGGTGATAAACCACACCTGAGTGATCGGTATCTTCGTAGTAAATCTGTACTGGGTGATGGTAGATCTTGCTCATGGGTCGCAACTCTTGGTAAGTAGTGGATCAGTAAATCTGACTAAGTTGTGCAGCACTCTACAGGATAGGTTGAAATTACTTCAAGGCATCATCGTGAAAGGGGCTTTGGTCAGACCTCATTTATCACTGATGCTTTGGTCAACTCCCACCCATTTATAAATATTCTATGTGTCATTTTCCACCCATTAAATTTTGCAAAGAGTGAACGACTCATGTTGGCAACTATGATGAAGCCTTGTGGTTAAAGGCTTGTTAATGTTTTGTATCAATATGGCGCGCTAATTGCCTTAGTGAAAGCACGCAGTTCCCATTGAAGGGCTGCTTTGTTTACTAAGGAGAATAATAATGTTTAAGCCTCTTACCCTGCTATCTGTATCTGCTCTGGCACTCACAAGTTTTAATGCTGCTGCAAACTGTGACCCTGGTGAAATCGTGATTAAATTCAGTCACGTAACTAATACCGATAAGCACCCGAAAGGCATTGCCGCTTCTCTACTAGAAGAGCGAGTAAACACTGAAATGAATGGTAAAGCTTGTATGCAAGTTTTCCCTAACTCGACGCTTTACGATGATAATAAGGTACTGGAAGCCCTGTTAAATGGTGATGTTCAAATGGCGGCACCTTCGCTGTCTAAATTTGAGAAGTTCACTAAGAAATACCGCATTTTTGACCTTCCGTTCCTATTTGAAGATGTAGACGCCGTTGACCGTTTCCAAAACTCAGAATCTGGTGAAAAACTGAAGAATGCAATGAAACGTCGTGGCCTACAGGGTCTAGCGTTTTGGCACAATGGCATGAAACAGATGTCGGCGAACAAACCTCTTATCAATCCTGAAGATGCGGAAGGTTTGAAATTCCGTGTTCAAGCATCAGATGTATTGGTAGCTCAGTTTGAACAACTAGGCGCTAATCCACAGAAGATGTCTTTCAAAGAAGTGTACGGTGGCCTGCAAACTAAGGTTATCGATGGCCAAGAAAACACATGGTCAAACATCTACGGTAAGAAGTTCTTTGAAGTACAAGACGGCGTGACTGAAACCAATCACGGCATCTTGGATTACCTAGTTGTAACCTCAAACGATTTCTGGAAAGACCTACCTGAAGATGTACGCACGCAGCTTGGCACTATCGTTCAAGAAGTGTCTGAGACGCGTAACGCGGAATCTTCAAAAGTTAACCTAGCGAACAAAAACAACATCATCGAAGCTGGTGGTGAGGTTCGTACGTTGACGCCTGAGCAGCGTCAAGCATGGGTAACGGCACTTCAACCAGTATGGAAGAAGTTTGAAAAAGACATCGGTTCAGATCTTATCGATGCAGCATTAGCTTCAAACCAATAACACCGCTATGGGGTGGCGGCTCCCTACCGCTGCCCTTTATTAAAACAATTATAAGCGGAGTCAATTATGGAAAAGCCTCAAATGGAACAACCAAATTCTAGCGAATCAGCACTGGAACCCTCTCTTTTTTCCAAAGTCGGAAGAGTTACGGATGCGATTGAAGAGTCATTAATCGCATTTTTCCTTGGCGCAATGACGCTACTTACTTTTGCCAATGTGGTATTTCGATACGCATTCAATGACAACATTTTATGGGCATTGGAACTGACGGTATTCATGTTTGCATGGATGGTATTGGTCGGCGCATCTTATGGTGTTAAAAAACACTTCCACATTGGTGTTGATGTCATCATCAACCTTGCCCCTGAAAAGCTACGCAAAGTGTATGCGTTAATCGCGGTGACCAGCTGTCTAGCATTTTCAATCTTACTTCTTATCGGCTCTTGGAACTATTGGTACCCATTCGCGACCGATCGCGCATGGTATGAGACCGACGATATTCCAATGCCAGAGATGCTTCAGTTTCTTGCTGATTGGCTGAATGAAGGCGAACGATACGAGAAACTGCCACGCTTTATCCCTTACATGGCGCTGCCGATTGGTATGGCAATGCTGACGTTCCGTTTTGCTCAAGTTGCTTACCAAGTAGTAACCGGCAAACTCGACCGCATGATTGCTGGGCACGAAGCCGAAGAAGAGCTGGATGCATTGAAAGCGGACGTGCTAGCGGGTTCTGATGAAGACGCGACAGCGGTATTGGATTCGACGAAGCCAAACAAGGCGAGTGAGTCGGATACAAAATCTAACGGTAAGGAAGACTAATCATGGCAATGTTATTTCTATTTTTAATGGTAATTGCTTTCATGTTGGTCGGTGTACCAATTGCGATTTCCCTAGGTTTATCGAGCGTAATATTCTTATTGATGCACTCAGATGCGTCATTAGCATCAGTCGCACAAACGCTGTTTAATGCTTTTGCAGGCCACTACACACTCTTAGCGATTCCTTTCTTTATCTTGGCCTCTAGCTTCATGTCTACAGGTGGCGTTGCGAAACGTATTATCCGTTTTGCAATCGCGATGGTGGGTTGGTTCCGTGGCGGTTTAGCGATGGCATCGGTTGTGGCATGTATGATGTTCGCAGCGCTGTCTGGTTCGTCTCCGGCAACGGTAGTGGCAATCGGTAGTATTGTTATCGCGGGTATGATCAAGAACGGCTACTCAAAAGAGTTCGCGGCAGGGGTTATCTGTAACGCGGGTACTCTGGGTATCTTGATTCCGCCTTCAATCGTGATGGTGGTATACGCAGCGGCGACGGATGTATCGGTAGGTCGTATGTTTTTAGGTGGCGTTATTCCTGGCCTGTTGGCGGGTGTGATGTTGATGATTGCTATCTACATTGCGGCGCGTATTAAGAAGATTCCTGCACAGCCATTTGTGGGTTGGGGCGAGATGTTCTCAGCCGCAAAAGACGCGAGCTGGGGCTTGTTACTGATTGTCATTATTTTGGGTGGTATCTACGGCGGTATCTTTACTCCGACCGAAGCGGCGGCAGTCGCAGCGGTTTACGCGTTCTTTATTGCCAACTTTATCTACAAAGATATGGGGCCTTTTGCGGATAAGAACAACACTAAGCCAGCTCTGGTTAAGGTGTTCCAAACCTTCTTCCATAAAGACACCAAAGATACACTTTATGATGCGGGTAAGCTGACGATCATGTTGTTGTTTATCATTGCCAACGCATTGATTCTTAAGCATGTACTGACGGAAGAACGTATTCCTCAAATGATCACAGAATCTATGCTTTCTGCAGGCTTAGGGCCGATCACCTTCTTGATTGTGGTGAACGTACTGCTGTTGATTGGTGGACAGTTCATGGAGCCATCAGGCTTGTTGATCATCGTAGCGCCGTTGGTATTTCCAATCGCAATTGCTTTGGGTATCGACCCAATTCACCTTGGTATCATGATGGTGGTGAACATGGAGATAGGGATGATAACCCCGCCAGTTGGGCTTAATTTGTTTGTGACCGCAGGGGTCGCGAAGATGTCGATGATGAACGTGGTGAAAGCGGCACTGCCTTGGGTGGGCGTGATGTTCTTGTTCTTGATTATCGTAACCTACGTGCCTTGGGTTTCTACATGGTTACCAACCTCCTTGATGGGGCCGGAAATCATAACCAAGTAGCTATTCCACGTAAATATTCCAAGTAGCTATTTGCTCCAAGTAGTTATTTGAGTCATTCACTGACATGGAATTTAATCCATAAAAAATGGAGGAGGTCGCTAGACCTCCTCATCTATATTTCTGCCACGATTTGACTGAGGGTTTATCTGCTCATACAAAGCGCGTTTTGCTTCTAATTCTGGCGTATTTAAATCGACGTGATGATCGGTATAGTAAATGCCATCTATCTCAAAAGTATCAGTAATCGATGGTACTCTCGTTTTCTCACCCATAACCACTTCCTTATTATATTTATTGCATAACATCCTGTTATTGAAATAAGTATAGGTGATCTTGCTCGCAAATCTAATTTAGTTTGGTTCTACCTTATAAGACTCTTTCGTTAGCTGGTGTTTTTGCATCTTGTCGTAGAGGGTTTTCCTAGGTAATTGCAGCCTCTCCATGGTCTCTTTTATGCTGCCATTACACTCAATAAGTGCTTGCTTCAGCGTGTTTTTTTCGAAGTCAGATACCAGTTCAGCTAAGGACAGCTCTTGAGCCGTTTCAACGGTGCTGTCTGATAAGTGAGAAAGCTTCCCTAAAAGCACAAAACGCTCTGCCGTATTACGTAATTCTCGAACATTTCCCGGCCAATCATGAGCGAGAAGCGCGTGCAGTTCTTTTTGAGGAAGGGCTGGGGCTGTCTTGCCATAGCGAGCCGCCGCCACCAATAGGAAGTGGTGGAAAAGGGCAGGGATGTCTTCTTGTCTGCTTCTCAATGGAGGTAAATCTAGGGTGACGACATTGAGTCGGTAATAAAGATCTTGGCGGAAGGTGCCTTCTTCAGCAGCTTTCTTTAAGTCGACTTTGGTTGCCGCAATTACGCGGATATCCAGAGGCACTAGTCCGTTTGAGCCTACTCTTTCGATGACGCGCTCTTGTAGTACACGCAGCAAACGAATTTGCGCCTGCATCGGCATGGATTCGATTTCATCTAAGAACAGGGTTCCGCCCTGAGCAAACTCAAATTTACCAACCCGCTTACTTTCTGCGCCAGTAAACGCGCCTTTCTCGTGGCCATAGAGTTCACTTTCAATCAGGTTTTCAGGCACTGCTCCACAGTTAACTGCGACAAAGTTTTGCTCTCGACGGCTGCTTTGTTCATGCAGAGAGCGTGCTACTAACTCTTTACCTGTGCCTGTTTCACCAAATAGCAAGATGTCGGCATTGGTGTCGGCAACATGGGTGATGATAGAACGCAGCTCGGTCATGGATTGCGTGTCACCAATGATTCTCGGGCCGAGTGCTTTGCTGGCTTTGAGCGAACGCTTAAGCTCAAGGTTTTCCAAGGTCAATTGGCGCTTTTCAATGGCGCGTTTGGTGGTTTCGATAAGGCGTTCATTGGCGAACGGTTTTTCAATGAAATCATAGGCGCCATCTTGAATCGCTTGCACCGCCATCGAGATGTCACCGTGGCCAGTGATCATGATGACGGGAATCTCTTTGTCTTTATGCATTACAGTGTTGAGCAGGTCGTGCCCCGAGATACCCGGTAAGCAGATATCAGTGATGATCACGTGAGGCAATCCGTTCTCTTGAATCGCGATCAGGGCCGATTCTGCATCGGGAAAGAATTCGGCATCAATATCCGCGAGCTCAAAGCTCTGCTCAATCGCCATTCTTAGGTCAGATTCATCATCAATGAAGTAGACGTGACACATAGTTATTCCTTTACTCTTTTATACTAATTATCGCTGAGTTTGTTCGTTAGGCCGTATTTGAACGGACTCATCTCAGTCTGTTATTTTTGCTTCGCGTGCTGGGTTTTATTCTTTTTGTCTTGGCTGTTCTTGTTGCTCTTGCTCTTGTTCTTACTGTTGTTCAACAAGGGGCAACTCAATGCTAAATCGAGCACCGCCTTGTGGACTCGTTCCTGTCGTGAGTTTGCCGTTAATCCCGCTGATTATCTGTTGAGAAATTGATAGCCCTAATCCAAGACCGTTCTTCTTAGTCGTATGAAAGGGTTCGAAAAAGTTTCCGCTCGAAGAGGAAGTAAAACCGGGGCCATTATCGTCGACATGGATCAGTAGCGTGTTGGCTTCATCCGTTTCTCTAACTTCTAATAGGATAGCCAACTGCTTGTCGTCTTGGCTTTCCATTGCCTGAATCGCGTTGGTGAGTAGGTTAATAATGACCTGTTCGAGCTGGATGGCATTGGCGAGCACGCTTGCGTCAAAGGTTTCAGGCAGTTCATTAGTCTTAACTCGTTCACTCTTGAGTTGTGGCTTCATCAACTCACGAGATGAATGCAATATGGGGAGGATCTGTAATATGTGCAGCTCTTCCGCGGTCGACTTTTTAGCAAAGGAGCGAAGCTGGTGGCTAATTTTCGCCATGCGATCGGTGAGCGCTGAAATACGCGATAAGTTGTCATCGACACGATCGGTTTTCTCTTTGGCTAGAAACAGTCGTCCATTGTCGGCGTAGCTACGAATCGCAGCGAGCGGGTTATTCAGTTCGTGGCTGATGCTCGCTGACATCTGACCTAATACCGCCAATTTTGCCGCTTGGATGAGCTCGTCTTGGGTGTGTCTGAGTACCCGCTCGGTTTCGATGCGTTGCTTGATCTCAACGTGTAGCTCAGAGGTTCTTTCGAGAACTTGAAACTCTAGTTTCTGGTTAGCCTCTGACTGTAGCCTATCGATCTGAGCGCGTCGGTGTTGACGGTGCAGATTAAGTTGGATGACCAGATAAATAATTGCAAAGACCAAACTCAGCACCACCATATAGGCGACCAAGTCCCACCAGACCAAGTGGGTGGGAGAGAAGACCCTGACCGTTAATCCAGGATCAGGTAGAAAGCGTGAAGAGGTGAAAAACTTCTCTTTAACTAACGGGTGCGAGGAGCGAATACTGCTGGTGGCACTTTCTAGGTCGCCAGAGAAATGCAGGCTCTCAATTTGAGTATCGAGGTATTGTTGATTTTCTCGAATACGAGTTTGCTGTGCAGCATCCAGAGGTTGAAGACTCTTGAATAGCCACTCTGGGTTGCTCGACATGAAAATAATCTGGTCTTTATCATCAGCGACAAAAAAGCTTTGTTTGCCTTGCCAGCTTGCTTCAATCAAAGACAAATCCATTTTTACCACAATTACACCAATGATTTCAGCGGCATAGGAAACAGGGTAAGAATAATAGTAACCACGCTTGCCCGAGGTTGAGCCCAAGGCAAAGTATTGTTTTTCGTGCCCTTGAATGGCTTGTTGGTAATAAGGGCGAAAGGCGAAATTACGCCCGACAAATGAGTGCTTTAGGTTCCAGTTACTAGCCGCGATAGTGGTGCCGATGCTGTCCAACAAATAGGTGTCGGATGCCTGAATCACTGTGTTGACGTGTTCAAGATAGCGATTGGTTAGCTCTATCTGGGCAGAATTGCTTGGCGAGTGTAGGGCATCGATCAGCTCTTTATCTTTTGAAAGTAGTTCTGGGATGTGGGCGAACTTGTCCAATTGGCTGGCAACGTGGACGGAAAAGCGGTCTAAGTTAGATTGATGATCATTTAACAAACTTTGATGGCTTGTGTTCCATACCCAGTGGCCGCCAACGATCATCAGCAAGCTGTAGGTGACCAACAATAGGATACGAATTCTCAAAGCTTGAAACATGGTGGTTCTCCGCTAAATCGGGCTAACAATACAAAGCCTGCTTTCTCTCATTCATCACAGTAATTAGCGGTAGTTTTTACTGAAAATAGAGAGCCAGTAGATAGGTTTAGGTTAAGGCTTTGTAACGGAGATTGTTGAAAAAGTTATCGACTCTGAGGGGTAAAACAAGAGCAAGATCTCTTTTTAAGGTTTTTAGGAAAAAAAGCCCTCGATTCCCTTGAAAAAGTCGCTATTGTCCCCATTTCTGTTGTGCTAAGTGATGTTTTGATCGTTTTTGTATCATTTAGTTGGACGAATTTAGAGCATTCATCATCAAGCAGAGGTGAACGGCTCGACAGAGATTAAACAGATCGCTAGAATGTCGCGTCTAAAATTTCTGTCCTGAGGCTAATCGGAGATACCTTTCTTGTTTCTGAAAACAAGCTTTGTTGCGTTTTAATTGGCGCGTGAAGAACGAAGATATCGCTGATTAGTCTGGTGTTTGGTTGAATAATCAATTCAGACATCAATGCTCGATTTTAAATTAGGTGTTCGGATAGAGCACTACACAAGGATGCAGCCAACAACGCCGGCTTTTGAATTAAAGCTAAGTTACGGCTCATATGCTCAGATTACTGAGCCAGTTTTGAGGTTTATATAATGCAAGTTACTGTTGAAACGCTAGAAGGCCTAGAGCGCCGTCTTAATATTACTGTTCCTGCTGCTAACATCGAAGATGCAGTTACAGCTGAACTACGCAACATCGCGAAAAACCGTCGTTTCGATGGTTTCCGTAAAGGCAAAGTGCCAATGAAGATGGTTGCTAAAATGTACGGCAAAGCAGTACGTCAAGACGTGATGGGCGAAGTAATGCAACGTCACTTCATCGAAGCGATCGTTAAAGAGAAAATCAACCCAGCTGGCGCACCAACTTTCGCACCAGTTGAAAACAACGAAGGCGCTGACCTAGTATTCAACGCAACTTTTGAAGTTTACCCAGAAGTTGAGCTGAAAGGTCTAGAAAACATCACTGTTGAGAAACCAGCAGTAGAAGTTAAAGACGCAGACGTTGAAGAGATGATCGAAACTCTACGTAAGCAACAAGCAACTTGGACTGAAGTTGAAGCTGCAGCTGACTCTGGTTCTCGTGCAACTATCGACTTCGTTGGTTCTATCGACGGTGAAGAGTTCGAAGGCGGTAAAGCTGAGAACTTCCCACTAGAGATGGGTGCTGGTCGCATGATCCCTGGCTTCGAAGACGGTATCGTTGGTAAAACAGCAGGTATGGAATTCGAAATCGACGTAAACTTCCCAGAAGATTACCACGCTGAAAACCTAAAAGGTAAAGCGGCTAAGTTCTCTATCAAGCTGAACAAAGTTGAAGCTCGTGAACTTCCAGAACTAAACGAAGAATTCGTTTCTAAGTTCGGCGCTGCGGACGGTGTTGAAGGTCTTAAAGCTGAAGTTCGTAAGAACATGGAGCGTGAGCTTAAGCAAGCTGTTAAGAACCGCATCAAAGAGCAAGCTATCGACGGTCTAGTTAACGAAAACAACATCGACGTACCTTCTGCTCTTATCGATCAAGAAATCGGTGTTCTACGTCAACAAGCTGCTCAACGTTTCGGTGGCAACACTGAAGCTGCTGACCAACTTCCACGTGAGTTGTTCGAAGAGCAAGCTAAACGTCGCGTAGTTGTAGGTCTTCTTCTTGGTGAAGTAATCAAGACTGAAGAGCTAAAAGCTGACGACGAGAAAGTTAAAGCTATCATCGAAGAGATGGCTACAGCATACGAAGATCCAACAGAAGTTATTGCTTACTACGAGCAAAACGAGCAAATGATGAACAACATGCGCAACGTTGCTCTAGAAGAGCAAGCTATTGATGCAATCATCGCTAAAGCTCAAGTTTCTGATAAAGAAGTTAGCTTCAACGAGCTAATGAATCAGCAACCTGCTTAATATAGTAATATCTGACGTAGAAGGTTGACGTACGGTCAACAATTCTGCTAACAATGGTCCGTATGATTTAATCATTCGGGCCATTTATTTTAGGGACATAAGAATATGAGCTACCAAGAAAAAAATACAATGCCATCGATTATGGACGCACTAGTTCCTATGGTGGTTGAACAGACTTCCCGTGGTGAACGTTCTTACGATATTTATTCTCGTCTATTAAAAGAACGTATCATTTTCTTAACAGGTCAAGTGGAAGACCACATGGCAAATCTTGTCGTGGCTCAACTGCTTTTCTTGGAATCAGAAAACCCAGACAAAGATATCTATCTTTACATCAACTCACCTGGCGGTAGCGTAACAGCAGGCATGTCTATCTACGACACAATGCAGTTCATCAAGCCAAACGTGAGCACAGTATGTATGGGTCAAGCTTGCTCTATGGGTGCATTCTTACTAGCGGGTGGTACTCCAGGTAAGCGTCACGTGCTTCCAAACTCACGTGTAATGATTCACCAGCCACTTGGCGGCTTCCAAGGCCAAGCGTCTGATATTCAAATTCACGCGCAAGAGATCCTAACGATCAAACAAAAGCTAAACAAACTATTGGCAGAGCACACTGGTCAGCCTCTAGAAGTTGTTGAGCGTGATACTGATCGTGACAATTTCATGTCTGCTGATCAAGCAGTAGAATACGGCTTAGTGGATTCAGTTCTTAATCACCGCGGCCAATAATTGCAGGGCAATTGTTTAACGCAAAGTGATTCAAATTGATATACACTCAAGCATAGAGAGTAAAGGCTAAGAGGTTAGCGAATGACAGATAAAAGCAAAGAGGGTGGTAGCGGTAAACTGCTTTACTGCTCTTTCTGTGGCAAAAGCCAACACGAAGTTCGCAAGTTAATCGCAGGTCCTTCTGTTTACATTTGTGATGAATGTGTCGATCTATGTAACGACATTATTCGTGAAGAAATTAAAGATGTTCTTCCTAAGAAAGAATCTGAATCGCTGCCAACGCCGCGTGAGATTCGTGAGCATCTTGACGACTATGTAATCGGTCAAGAATACGCGAAAAAAGTGCTAGCAGTTGCGGTATATAACCACTACAAGCGTTTACGCAATGGTGATACAACGGCTGAAGGCGTAGAGCTAGGTAAGAGTAACATTCTTCTTATCGGTCCTACTGGTAGTGGTAAAACACTACTTGCTGAAACACTGGCTCGTTTCCTAGACGTTCCTTTCACAATGGCAGATGCAACAACACTAACCGAAGCCGGTTATGTGGGCGAAGATGTTGAAAACATCATCCAGAAGTTGCTTCAGAAATGTGATTACGACGTAGCGAAAGCGGAACGCGGCATTGTTTACATCGATGAAATCGACAAGATTTCTCGTAAAGCTGAGAACCCATCAATCACGCGTGACGTGTCTGGTGAAGGTGTACAGCAAGCTCTACTAAAACTTGTTGAAGGTACAGTTGCTTCAGTTCCACCTCAAGGTGGTCGTAAGCATCCACAGCAAGAGTTCTTGCAAGTGGACACGTCTAAGATCCTATTTATCTGTGGTGGTGCATTTGCAGGCCTAGATAAAGTGATTGAACAACGTGTAGAAACAGGTTCAGGTATCGGCTTCGGCGCAGAAGTGCGTTCAAAAGACGAAACCAAAACTATCGGTGAATTGTTCACTCAAGTAGAACCTGAAGATCTAGTGAAGTATGGTCTAATTCCAGAATTCATTGGTCGTCTACCTGTTACAACAACACTGACAGAGCTTGATGAAGAAGCGCTAATCCAAATCCTTTGTGAGCCAAAGAATGCACTGACAAAACAGTACGCTGCATTATTTGAGCTTGAGGATACAGAGCTAGAATTCCGTGAAGACGCTTTACGTGCCATTGCTAAGAAAGCAATGAACCGTAAAACGGGCGCTCGTGGTCTACGTTCTATCTTGGAGGGTGTTCTACTAGAAACTATGTACGAACTGCCATCTTCAACTGATGTAAGCAAGGTTGTGATTGATGAGTCGGTAATTAATGGTGAGTCAGAACCACTATTAATTTACAGCAACTCAGATAACCAAGCAGCTGTTGCAGAGTAGGTCTTTTTTAGACAAGTCACTCAAATTGAAAAAGGAGGTAAGCAATTACCTCCTTTTTTTTATTCTTCCATTGAATCCAGTCGTTTAAGCCCCATATACTGCTTTATAAGTTAAAGCGGAAGAGAGAAATATATGAACTTGGAACGTTCCGAGCGTATCGAAATCCCCGTGCTACCTCTACGTGATGTAGTGGTTTACCCACACATGGTTATTCCATTGTTTGTTGGTCGTGAAAAATCGATTACTTGCCTTGAATCGGCAATGGAAGCTAACAAACAAGTACTACTTGTAGCGCAGAAAGAAGCGGACACTGATGAGCCTTCAATTGACGACCTATTTAAAGTAGGTACTGTCGCTACCATTCTTCAGTTACTAAAGCTCCCTGATGGTACTGTTAAAGTGCTTGTCGAAGGTCAACAGCGTGCAAAAATTCACCAATTCAAAGAAAGTGAGTTTTTCTTAGCGGACGCAGAATACGTTGTAACCTCAGAACTTGACGAAAAAGAACAAGAAGTGGTTGTTCGCAGCGCGATCAATCAATTCGAAGGCTTTATTAAGCTGAACAAAAAGATCCCACCAGAGGTTCTAACATCTCTGAACGGTATTGATGAGGCAGCTCGCCTTGCTGATACGATTGCTGCGCACATGCCACTTAAACTGGTCGACAAGCAGCACGTTCTAGAAATCTTAGATGTGACAGAACGTCTGGAATTCTTGATGGGCCAAATGGAGTCAGAAATTGACATCCTGCAAGTTGAAAAACGCATCCGTGGCCGCGTTAAGAAGCAGATGGAAAAATCTCAGCGCGAGTACTACCTGAATGAGCAAATGAAAGCGATTCAGAAAGAACTTGGCGAGATGGACGACGCACCTGATGAATTCGAGACTCTGAAGAAGAAGATCGAAGACTCTAAGATGCCTCAAGAAGCTCGTGAAAAAACTGAGCAAGAATTGCAAAAACTGAAGATGATGTCGCCAATGTCTGCTGAAGCAACAGTAGTACGTAGCTACATTGATTGGATGGTGGGCGTTCCTTGGGCTAAGCGTTCAAAAGTTAAAAAGAATCTAGCGAAAGCGGAAGAGATCTTAAACGAAGATCACTACGGCTTAGAGCGTGTTAAAGAACGTATTCTTGAATACTTGGCAGTACAAAACCGAATCAATAAGCTAAAAGGTCCAATCCTTTGTCTTGTTGGTCCTCCTGGTGTAGGTAAAACCTCGCTAGGTCGTTCGATTGCTGCAGCAACGGGTCGTAAATACACACGTATGGCACTTGGTGGTGTTCGTGATGAAGCTGAGATTCGTGGTCACCGTCGTACGTACATCGGTTCACTTCCGGGTAAGCTAATCCAGAAGATGTCCAAAGTTGGTGTTAAGAATCCCCTGTTCCTATTAGATGAGATCGATAAGATGTCTTCTGATATGCGTGGCGACCCGTCTTCAGCGCTTCTAGAAGTACTAGATCCAGAACAAAACAACGCATTTAACGATCACTACCTAGAAGTAGATTACGATCTGTCAGATGTTATGTTCGTGGCAACATCGAACTCGATGGACATTCCTGGGCCTCTACTGGACCGTATGGAAGTGATTCGTCTATCTGGTTACACAGAAGATGAGAAGCTGAACATTGCTAAGAGCCACTTACTGGACAAGCAAGTTCAACGCAACGGTCTTAAGCCTCATGAAATTGAGATTGAAGACTCTGCAATCATCGGCATCATTCGTTACTACACGCGTGAAGCGGGTGTACGTAGCTTAGAGCGTGAAATCTCTAAGATCTGTCGTAAAGCAGTGAAGAACATCTTGCTAGACAGCGACCTTAAGTCTGTAACGGTTAACATTGATAACCTGAAAGAGTACTTAGGTGTTCAACGTCACGACTTTGGTAAAGCGGATGAAAGCAACCGTATTGGTCAAGTAACTGGCTTAGCGTGGACTCAAGTGGGTGGTGATCTACTGACTATCGAGACCGAAGCAATGCCGGGCAAAGGTAAGCTAACGCAAACTGGCTCACTTGGCGACGTGATGAAAGAGTCGATTCAAGCGGCAATGACTGTGGTTCGTTCTCGTGCTGAAAAACTGGGTATCAACTCAGATTTCTACGAAAAACGCGACATTCACGTTCACGTACCGGAAGGTGCTACACCGAAAGATGGCCCGAGTGCGGGTATCGCAATGTGTACTGCACTTGTCTCTAGCTTGACGGGTAACCCGGTTAAAGCAGAGGTCGGTATGACAGGTGAAATTACCCTTCGTGGTGAAGTTTTACCTATCGGTGGCTTGAAAGAAAAACTGCTTGCTGCGCACCGTGGTGGCATCAAAACTGTACTGATTCCTAAGGACAATGAACGTGATTTGGAAGAGATTCCAGACAACGTAATCGCTGACCTGAAGGTGATCCCGGTCCAATGGATTGATGAAGTACTGAAAGTCGCGCTAGAACGAGATCCGTCAGGGGTCGAGTTTGACGTGAAAAAATAGTGATGCATAGCAAAAATAAGTAAAGAATTACGCTGATAGGCTCGAAAAGGCTTGTCAGCGTTTTTTTTGGACGCTAAGTTATTTGACTAAAGCGGCAGCCCTTTTGCAATAAGGCTTGCGGCTAAATTAAAACCAAAATGGAACGTACAGTCATCGAGAAGTAGTCACAGATGACACATAGGGGAAAAACAGTGAATAAAACACAACTAGTAGAATCAATCGCAGAAAACGCAGACATCTCTAAAGCTTCAGCTGGTCGCGCTCTAGACGCTTTCATCGAAGCAGTTGGCACAACGCTACAATCAGGCGACCAAGTTGCACTTGTTGGCTTTGGTACTTTCAGTGTTCGTACTCGTGCTGCTCGTACAGGTCGTAACCCAAAAACTGGTGAAGAGATCCAAATCGCAGAAGCTAAAGTACCTGGCTTCAAAGCGGGTAAAGCACTTAAAGACGCATGTAACTAATTTCTACGGCTGAAACCTCGGTTTTGCGAGGGGAAGGCTGTAAAATGCGTTTACTGTTTGAAAAATGATGTTTCATTCTTAAACAGTAAGTGTGCAAAGCACATTGAACTTATTTAAATTATGCGCATCCTACTGATGCGCATTTCTTTTTCTGATAATATCGCGTGAATAGATTTTTATTTTGAAGCCAATGCTTCATATCCGGAGAGCACTTAAATTATGATGGATCGATTACGCGAAGGCGTGAATAGCATCGCGGTAAAAATTATCCTTGGGTTGATTATCCTGTCATTCGTATTCGCAGGTGTAGGCAGCTACATCACCGGTGGCGGTAACAACGCAGCAGCTAAAGTTGGCAACACAGAAATTGCTCGTGGTGAGTTCGAACAAGCTTACCAAAACGAACGTAATCGCATGCAATCTCAACTTGGTGATTACTTCGCTCAAATGCTTGCAGACCCTGCATACGTAGAGTCTTTCCGTAAATCAGTTCTTGATCGCATGATCAACGACGTTTTACTTGAGCAGCAAGCAGAGTCTCTAGGCCTACGAATCAGTGATTCTCAAATCCGTACCATGATTCTAGAAATGCCTCAGTTCCAAACGGCTGGTCAATTCGACCAAGAAGTTTACCAATCAGCACTACGTCGTGCAGGTTTCAGCGCAGAAAGCTTCGCTGAATACATGCGTCGTGACCTAATGCGCAACCAGCTTGTGACTGCACTTCAAGGCAGTGAATTTGTTCTTCAAGGCGAAATCGATACGCAAAGTAAACTGATTGCTCAAACTCGTGACATCCGTACAGTGACACTGTCTGTTGCTGACCTTGCGAAAGGCATCGAGCTAACTGACGAACAGATCGAACAGTACTACCAAGAGAATCCAGCAGCTTACACTCGTCCAGAGCAAGCTAAGGTATCTTACATTGAGCTTTCTGCTGAAGCACTTAAGTCTCAGCTTGAAGTAAGCGATGAAGAAGCTCAGAAATACTACCAAGAGCACCTAGACAAGTACTCAACTGAAGAGCAACGTAAAGTTAGCCACATCCTAGTTCAAGGCGATGACGAAGCGAAAGCTCAGTCTATCCTAGACGAACTAAATGCCGGCGCTGATTTTGCTACGCTAGCGGAAGAGAAATCTGATGACTTCGGCAGTGCAGACGTTGGCGGTGACCTAGGTTGGATCGAACGTGATGTTATGGACCCAGCATTCGAAGACGCGGCTTTCGCTCTTGAGAATATCGGTGACACGACTGGCCTAGTTAAATCTGATTTCGGCTACCACATCATCAAGCTAGACGAACTAAAAGCGTCTCAAGCTCAGCCTTACGCAGAAGTAGCGGCAGAGATTAAGACAGAGCTTCTAGACCAACATGCCGTTGATCAGTTCTACGAGCAACAAACTGAACTTGAAAAAGTAGCGTTTGAGTTCCCAGATTCTCTAGACGATTCTGCTGAAGCGATTAATGCGAAAATTACGACGACTGATTTCATCTCTCAAGCTGATGCGCCAGAAGTTCTGATGACGCCTGCAGTAATGCAAGCAATCTTGAGCCCTGAAGTGAAAGAAGACGGTCTAAACTCTGAAGTTATCGAAGTGGCTCCTGAGCACGTGATTGTTGTTCGTGTAGAAGAGACTCGTGACGAGACTGTTCTTCCTCTAGCTGAAGTGAAAGATCAAGTTGTGGCTGCGCTGTCTGCTGTACAAGCAGAGCAACAAGCGGTTGAGCTAGGTGTTTCTCTAGTGAACGAACTTAAAGCTGGCAATGAAGCTGTGCTTGCGGACAACAACCTTGAGTTCACTGAACTTGAAACTATTGACCGTAACTCTCCACTAGCAGCTTCTGTATTCGCTCTAGCGAAACCAGAAGAAGGCCAAGCGGTATTTGGTCAATCTAAAGACCAAGACGGTAACATCGTCGTTGTTGAGCTTTCTAAAGTGACGGCTGAAATCAACCCAGCTTACAGCACTCAAATCGGTGCTCAGTTAGAGCGAGTTGGTAACCAACAAGATCTAACTAACGTATTAAACGTACTGCGCAAAAATGCAGACGTTGAATACTACGTAGTGGGTCAAGGTCAGTAAGCGTTTGATTACCTCAGTAGCAAGCTCAAGTTAGAGTTTACTACTGAGAATCAATATATGGTTGTTAAGCTCCAATTCAGATTTGTGAGCCAACAAACAAGCTGATGCAAACAAGATGTATAACAAAGCGGGTCACTTCGGTGACCCGCTTTATTTTTATCTGGCGTTTGTGTTATCTGCAGCGGCAAATACATAAGTTACCTTTTTTGTACAAAGGAACAGTTTATGCACGCGATATATTCAACACTACTTCTTTCATTTCTTATTACCCTCAGCTCTGCAGTGTTTGCTGATAGCCCAACTAAAGCTGAGCTATACGATGGCATTGAAATCACGGTAAACATCAACACAGCGACAGCAGAAGAGCTATCAGCCTTATTAGTAGGTGTGGGCGATAAGAAAGCAAAAGAGATTGTTGATTACAGAGAGAAGAACGGTGAGTTTGCCACTGCTGACAGTCTGGTTAACGTGAAAGGGATAGGTGAAGCCACGGTCGAAAAGAACCGTGAAAGAATTCAGCTTTGATTCGTTTTTCTATTCGTTATAAATAAAACGACAGCCATGAAGCCTCCGGTCAGTGCTCCTGCTAGGTGGGCTTCAATCGCGACGCGAGCATTAATCAGCTCGCCAGTCGTACTAGAAGGGCCGACGAACTGCTCCCACGCTATCTTAGCTATTAATCCTGATACCAACAGCCAACTCGATTTTCTGCCGTTTAACGCTTCTTTGAGTGCGAATAAACCAAACAGCCCATGCAAAGTCCCCGACAATCCCACATAAATTTGAATGCTCGACAGCAATAACGCTAATCCCGTGACTAAACTAATCACAAGCAAAGCAACAACAAGCTGTTTTTTGCTCGGTTGAAACAAATAGCTGATGATCCACAAGCCTGCTAGATTCATCACAAGGTGCGAGTAGTTGGTATGTGAAAAGTTTCCTGTTAGGATCCGCCACCATTGCCCATCGGCAATCGCATTGTTATCCCAAACTACCCAGGCTTGGACTGGCTCTAGTTGGAATAAGACGCATAAAAGTGAAGTGAAAATTAAAACAGGGTACACATTAAATCCATGTCTCGTTATTGCCGCCAATGCAGCAAGGCTTTGAAAGCTTGTATTTGTCAGTGGGTTACGCCACTAGAATCGAACGTTGAGCTTATCATTCTTCAGCACCCATCAGAAGAGCATCGCCCGATGGGAACCGCGCGTATTCTCTCGTTATCTCTAAAAAACAGCGTGACGCTTGTTGGGGAGGACTTCTCTGATAATACAAAATTGAACGAATTGCTGGCCGATGAAGATTACCAACACGTGATTTTGTACCCAAGTGAGCACTCTGTGTCTGTTGAGTCTGCAACACGCCCAAGCAAAAAAATGCGTGTGATTTTATTGGATGGCACGTGGAAGAAGGCATTTAAGATGTGGCAGGTGTCGAGTAACTTGCACGCGTTGGAAACCGTTCACTTACCCAAAAACCTGAAAGGTAACTATCGCATTCGTAAGGCGCCGAGTGAAAACAGCTTGTCGACGGTAGAAGCCGGATACCACTTGTTGAGCTTGCTAGAGGGCGACCGAGATTTTAGCCCGCTGCTAACGGCATTTGACCAAATGATTCAATTTCAAATCAATCAAATGCCGCCCGGTGTATTTGAGAAAAACTACCTAGATTAAGCTGCTTTAGTCGAATTAATCAGCAACTAAAACTCGGTATGTGCTGAGAACAGTTGCTGATGCATTTTCTGCGCAAGATCATCGGTCATCGATGAGATGTAATCGGCGATCACGCGCATCTTTCTTGATTCATCGTCATGTAGTAGCCACTGCTTCTTGATTGGTAGTGGCAACAGACGTTCAGGATCGGCGCTGAATGCCTCAAACATATCCATAATGATCTGCTGACCTTTGTATTCGATCACCTGAACCTGTGGCACTTGAATCACGAACTCGCTGACAAAGTGTTTCAGCTTATCAAGCGTGGCGTCCATGCTTGGTTCAAGCACGGCATTGTAGGCAAGCAGTGCGTTCTCAAAACTTTCATTAACGGGCTTAATCGAGATACTCGTCAGCAGCGCGTTAACAATCCCGCCAATGGCATCTTTTCTGCGGTACTGCTCGCCAGAAAACAACATCTCTGTGATGGAGTCTAGGTGTTCACAGATCCACGGATCAGCCATATCTTTTAACTGCGGATAAGCCGATTCAACCCACTGCGCTTTAGTCACTGAACCAAGCACGATCGCATCTTCCAAATCATGTACACCGTAGGCGATGTCGTCCGCAAGCTCCATGATGGAACAGTCGAGTGACTTGTACTTGGTTTTATTGTGCTCAAGAGGTTCGGTGTGCGATTTTCTTTTCTGTTTGAGAAGCTGTTGGTCGTTAGCTGAGAGTGGCTCAAGCACCCAATTGAACAGCTCTTCGTCATGATCGTAGATGCCTTTTGCTGGCATCCAATCTTTTGCTCTTAACTGACGTTGATGCTTTACAGGTTCAGACTGCACTCTAGCTTGGACTTGGCTGAGCAGTGAAGGGTACTTAATTAATCCCAGTAGCGTGCGTCGAGATAGGTTCATCCCATGATGTTCAGTGTAAGGCTCTAGCTGAGTGACAATACGAAATGTTTGGGCGTTGCCTTCAAAGCCGCCGTGATCGCGCATCATGTAGTTGAGTGCAACTTCACCGCCATGCCCATAGGGAGGGTGACCAATATCGTGCGCCAAACATAAAGAATCAATTAGGCTGTCTGAAGGTAATAGGTCTCTGAATTCGGGCTGTTTCTTCTTAAGTTGAGCGACAATACCCGTGCCAAGCTGAGCGGCTTCTAGCGAGTGGGTGAGGCGTGTACGGTGAAAGTCGTTCACTGTGGTGCCATGAATCTGGGTTTTAGCTTGTAGGCGACGGAAAGCAGCAGAGTGAAGCACACGCGCGCGGTCACGCTGATATGGGCTGCGGTGATCGTCACGTCTTATTTTATGTTCATCGTCATTTCGATGTTGCCATTCTTGTTCGAGTACAAAGGGTGGTTCGAGTTGAGAATTCAAAATAGCACCTATCAAATTGATTTTATTTAGCTAATTAAAAACAACTTATACCCAGCTAGCTTATCTCGTCTAGTGATAATTCAAAACTCGGCGCAAATGTGGTGAGAAAGTAGTCCATTTCTGCGCTTTTACGCTGTTCGAGTGTCTCTTCCAGTCGGCGCTTGGCTTGCTCGTACTCATGGTTGCCCGCACTGAGCTCCTCCAAACACTTGAGGTAAGCACAGATGGTATCAGCTTGTTTTACGATGCTTTGTTCTTCTTTGCTTGCTGTTCCTGAAATTAAGAAAGGTGCGAAGTCGTCTTGAAACTCTTCTGGCAGCATCGAAAGTAATCTTTGCTCTGCTGCGGCCTCTATCTTTTTATACTCTTGGGCTATGTCTGGGTTGTAATATTTAACGGGGGTTGGCAAGTCGCCAGTCAGTACCTCACTGGTGTCATGGTACATACCGAGTAGGGCTATGTGTTCTGGGTTGAGTTTGCCATCAAACTTCTTGTTTTTGATAAGTGCCAAGGCGTGGGCAACGAAAGCGACCTGTAGGCTATGTTCTGAAATGTTCTCGCTTGAGACTGAGCGCATCAAAGGCCAGCGTTGGATAAGCTTCATGCGTGCGAGATGGGCGAAGAAATGGCTCTGTTTCATAAATGTCCTATCTAGAGAGTGCTCCACTCGTACCTTGTGTTTGCCACAAACAGTACGAGACAGCGGATACAAAAAAGGCTCCTAAACAGGAGCCTTTTAAGCATAGAAGTGAATGAATACAAGTTAAAGTCTTTTAAAACAGCAAATTGTAGCCACCTCTTGTAGTGTTTACTTAGCGTCGATAAGATCGTCTTGGCTGTAAGTTTGCAAGAAGCGCTCTAGTCGACCAATCGCCACTTCAAGATCTTCAATGTGTGGCAAAGTCACGATACGGAAGTGGTCCGGCTTAGGCCAGTTGAAGCCAGTGCCTTGAACCAATAACACTTTCTCTTGTTTCAGGAAGTCGAGTACGAATTTCTGATCGTCTTTAATGTTGTACATCTTGGTATCGATCTTAGGGAACAGGTACATCGCGCCTTTTGGTTTCACACAAGAAACGCCAGGGATCTTGTTAATCAACTCCCACGCACGGTCGCGTTGCTCAAGCAGTCGACCACCAGGAAGAATCAACTCATTGATACTCTGATAGCCGCCTAATGCCGTTTGGATAGCGTGCTGCATTGGTACGTTGGCACACAAACGCATCGAGGCAAGCATCTCTAGCCCTTCGACATAGCCTTTTGCTAGGTGTTTAGGACCCGTTAAGAACATCCAACCACCACGGAAACCACATACGCGGTAAGCCTTAGACAGACCGTTGAACGTGACCATTAATACGTCTTCAGCTAGCGTTGCTACTGACGTGTGTACAGCACCGTCATAAAGTACTTTGTCGTAGATTTCGTCAGCGAAGATGATTAGGCCATGTTCACGGGCGATTTCGACAACTTGCAGTAGGAAATCACGGCTGTAAACCGCACCCGTTGGGTTGTTCGGGTTGATAAGAACGATGCCACGAGTCTTTGGAGAGATCTTCGCGCGCATGTCATCAAGGTCTGGGTACCAGTCGGCATCTTCATCACACATGTAGTGAACTGGAGTACCGCCAGAAAGTGCCACTGAAGCTGTCCATAGTGGGTAGTCTGGAGCGGGAACTAAGATTTCATCACCATTATCCAGTAGCGCCTGCATAGACATAACGATAAGCTCAGACGCACCGTTACCGATGTAAACGTCTTCTACGTCAAGGTTACGTAGGCCTTTTTTCTGGTAGTGTTGAACAACCGCTTTACGGGCTGAGTAGATGCCTTTTGAGTCGCAGTAACCTTGAGATGTCGGTAGGTTACGGATTACGTCAACAAGGATTTCATCAGGGGCGTCAAAACCAAATGGGGCGGGGTTACCAATATTAAGCTTTAGTATTTTATGCCCTTCTTCTTCCATGCGCTTAGCATGTTTGAGTACAGGCCCCCTGATTTCGTAGCATACGCTGTTGAGTTTTGACGACATCCCGATATTTTGCATTGCCGATTTCCTGAAATTAATTTAAATACTTTATTAAAGTACCGCAAAATGGCGTTTGATAGAATAAAAATCTGATGAATGTCGCATTTCAGTGTCACGTTTGGTCTTTTTGTTGTCACTGTTTTCTAAATTTTAATTAATCGCTTTCTTGGTTATTGGCTAAGATGAATAAAGGGGTAGGATCGCTTAAAATCACAGGAATGTTGAAAAGATACAGTACATTCTTGATCTAAGTGGGTGCTCTCCTTAAAGTATCAAACTAATATAATAATAATTTAGATGTGAACGAGGTCGATTTGTCACATTTCCAGCAAACTATCTCCGCTTTGATTGAGCGAGTACAAAATGCCCAAGCAAGCGAAGTTCGTTGTGTTGAAGTTCTAACGCAAAAACCATCGTTTGCATTTATTGAATGGCTTCATGCTCAACCGCTCTTTCCTAAGTTCTACTGGCAGTCACGCGACACTCGTGAAGAGGTTGTTGCGCTCGGGCAGTTACATACATTTTCAGACCCAGCACCCGCGTATGCGATTTTAGGTGAAGACCAACGCATCTGGGGTGGTCGTTCATTTGACGGGCACACCGCAAAGAATCGCCGCTGCATGGAATCGTTTTTCTTCCTTCCTCAGGTTGAATTGATCCGCTTTGACAACACTTGGTCGCTGGCCGTCAACTTGTCTCCTGATCGCGTTGCTTCTATCAATGCCTTAAATAAGCTATCTGTTGAAGCGGCGATATTGACGCCGTTATCTGCTCATATTGAAGAGATTAACCACGTTCCAGAAAGGGAGCAGTGGGGCGGATTGGTTGAGAAAGTTCTAAAAGGTATTAGTGATGAAGAGTACAAGAAGGTCGTTTTAGCGCGTAAAACCACGCTCCAGCTTGATGCGCCTATTTGTGCAGCTCAACTCCTTAAAGCCAGCTATCTGCAAAATCACCACAGCTTTCACTTTATGTTGGTGTTGGATTCTAAACACAGCTTTATCGGTTCGACGCCAGAGCGCTTATATAGTCGACATGGCACTGAGCTCGACACCGAAGCGCTCGCTGGAACCATTGGTCGCGGAGAAAACGCTACCGAAGATATGGAGCTAGCAAACTGGCTTTCACAAGACACCAAGAACCTCAATGAGAACCAGTATGTAGTTGACGACATCATTGAGCGTCTGACTCCCCATTCTCAATCGGTACACGTAGAGAAAGAGGCGCGTCTGGTGCGTCTGCGTAAGGTTCAGCATCTCAAGCGTAATATTCACGCACAGCTTAATAACGGTGTTAACGGCGTCCAGTTGCTTGCTGCATTACAACCAACTGCGGCTGTCGCTGGCTTACCACGTAAAGAAGCAATGGACTTCATTCTGGAACACGAACCGTTTGCGAGAGGGTGGTATGCAGGTTCAGTAGGCTATATTAGCCATCAACGTGCGGAGTTCTGTGTGGCAATTCGAAGTGCATTGGTTGTAAACGATCAAGTACAACTGTTTGCGGGCGCGGGGATCGTGCCAGGATCGGTTGCCGAACATGAGTGGCAAGAATTGAACAAGAAAATGTCGACTCTATTGAGCCTAATTTCAGATCACCCACCACTGGGTGTGGCATCATGAATCACGACCAAGCCGTATTAAACAGAGTTTGGTGTAACACATTACTCGAAGAGCTCGTACGCAGCGGTGTTGAACATGTTTGCATCGCGCCGGGCTCTCGCTCAACACCATTAACACTTGAAGCCGAAGCTAACCCTAAGCTCACCTTACACACGCACTTTGATGAGCGTGGGCTCGGCTTTCTTGCTCTCGGCTTAGCAAAAGCCAGCAACAAACCAGTTGCGGTGATTGTGACTTCGGGGACTGCCGTAGCTAACCTTCTGCCTGCGACCGCTGAATCTGGATTAACACGAGAGAAGCTGATTTTACTGACCTCTGATCGACCTATCGATTTAGTCGATTGTGGTGCTAACCAAGCGATTCAGCAGCAGGGTATCTTTTCCTCCCATGTCGAAACGTCGCTCAACCTTCCAAGTCCAACTACGCAAGTGTCTTTGAACTGGCTACTGACATCAGTTGATAACGCACTGGCGAAACAACGCAATGTTGGCGGTGCTATTCACATCAACTGTCCATTCCCAGAGCCGCTCTATTCGAACAACAACGCTGATATGTATGCGGACTACACCAAGAGTGTGGCAGGGTGGAGAGCCTCAACAAGCCTTTATTCCAATACATATCTAGCCAATCATTTGAATGTGCAGCCTATTGCGCCGAGTGATTATGTTGCACAAAAAGGTGCGGTAATTATTGGCTCTATCGATAACGAAGCCGCAACCAAAGCCAAGCAGTTTGCTTCTGCTCTGGGCTGGCCTATCTTCTGTGACCCTCAATCGGGTGTAAACAGTGATTGCCAACACTATGATTTATGGATGCAAAGTGACGTAGCCAAAGCGCAGCTTAGCCAGTGTGATTTTATTCTTCAGTTTGGCGAGCGTATCGTTTCTAAGCGTCTTAACCAATGGATAAAGGCGCAAGCCGCTCTGTTTCACTCATTGCAATACGTTGTGGTTTCACCAGATTCTCACCGTATTAATCAAGACCATTTGCCTCAAACTCATATCGTTGCAAACATCGAACAATGGCTATCAGAGCAGCATTTACCAAGCTTGTTGGGTGAACATGCTGGTTGGGCGACGCCTTTAGTGGAAGTAGCAAATACGGTTCATCAGTTAGCGTTGGCACAAATCTCTAATAACGACCAACTGACAGAGTTGAGCGTTGCCGTTGACTTGTCGTCTAGACTTAAGGGCAGAGAGCTGTTTGTGGGAAATAGCTTGATGGTAAGGCTGGTGGATATGTTGTCATCAATATCTGCGACTCAAGTGTACAGCAACCGCGGTGCATCGGGCATTGATGGCTTGGTGGCAACCGCTGCGGGCGTGATGAAAGCTAACCAGAATCCTTTGATGATGCTGATTGGCGACACCTCTTTGTTGTATGACCTAAATTCGCTAGCGCTATTCACTCACAACACAACGCCAATGGTTATTGTGGTCACCAATAACGATGGTGGGGCAATCTTTGATTTGTTGCCGGTTCCTGAGCAACAAAAACAATCGCTATATCAAATGCCTCATGGTTTCAATTTTGAACATGCTGCTGCGCTATTCCAGCTTGGTTATGCAGCGCCAGAAACCTTGAATTGCTATCAAACGCTCATCGAACAACATTTCGAACAAGGTCAGGGTACCTTGCTCGTAGAAGTTAAGACGCCTCCCGAACAAGCGTCTACTTTGCTGAAGCAATTCAGCTCAATGCTCACTGAGGCATTAGCCTAAGGACTTTACATGCTTTACTCCAATTATTACCCAGCAGTACAAGAATCTTCTGACAAACCTTTGCTTGTTTTTTTACATGGTTTACTCGGAAGCGGGGATGATTGGAGTGCATGCCACCCCTTCCTCGAGGATTTTCCTCGTCTTTGCATAGATTTGCCCGGACACGGACAAAGTCGCTTTATCGACCCTGTAGGCTTTGATCATTGCTGTACCAAGATAGTTCAGTGCATTACTTATCAATTGGCAGCAAATGATCTTCCTGCCGATTATCCTATCGTGGTGATTGGATATTCTATGGGTGGAAGGCTTGCCATGTATGGGGTAACAAGCCCTTGCTTCGAAACTCTTAACCTAGAGAAAGTCATCATCGAAGGTGGCAACTTTGGCTTGGAGTGTGATGAAGAAAGAGCACAAAGGTTAGTACATGATACGCAATGGGCCGTTCGCTTCGCGCAGCAGTCGATTGAAGATGTTTTAGACGATTGGTATCAACAAAGCGTCTTTTCTTCACTAAATCATGAGCAAAGACAAACTTTGGTCATAAAGCGTAGTGGTAACCTTGGAGTATCCGTAGCAAATATGTTGTTATCTACTTCGTTAGCTAAGCAACCGGATTTACGTGCCACATTGAAATCTCATGAGCATCAATTGCATTATGTGTGTGGTGAAAAAGATCGTAAATTCATGGAGCTAGCTGAGAATAGTGGCTTTGAATATAGTCAGGTTGATTACGCTGGTCATAATGTTCATTTCGAGCAACCAGAGTTGTTTTCAAATCTGATTATTCAATGTATCGCCAGTCGTCGCTAAACTGACTGAGCGGTTCTCTCGTATCAAGCACTATCAAAAGCAGAGCAACACCGTCACGACTATTCGTTAGTCGTGGTCTCTAATAGAACAATGGGAATCACCATGGCTAAAACAGTAGGCATCACAGAAGAAGAACTTTACGCAGCCGTTAACTGGCGCGATGAAAGCAGTCAATTTGAAGATATTCAGTACCATAAGTCTGATGACGGTATTGCGAAAATCACGATTGCTCGTCCTCAAGTACACAATGCGTTCCGTCCACAAACCGTAAAAGAGATGATCAATGCACTGGCTGATGCTCGTTATGACGAGAAGGTTGGCGTAATCATTTTAACGGGTCTTGGTGAGAAGGCGTTCTGCTCTGGTGGTGACCAAAGTATCCGTGGTGACTACGGCGGCTACCAAGATGATTCAGGTACACACCACTTGAACGTACTTGATTTCCAACGTCAAATTCGTACTTGTCCAAAACCAGTTATCGCAGCGGTATCTGGCTGGGCTGTAGGTGGCGGTCATGTTCTTCATATGATGGCAGACCTTACTATTGCTGCTGAAAACGCGCAATTCGGTCAGACTGGTCCTAAAGTGGGTTCATTCGATGGCGGTTGGGGGGCTTCTTACATGGCTCGTATCGTTGGCCAAAAGAAAGCGCGTGAAATCTGGTTCTTATGTCGTTTCTACGATGCTCAAGAAGCATTGGATATGGGTTTGGTGAACACGGTTGTTCCTGTTGCTGACCTAGAGAAAGAAACCGTTCGTTGGTGTCGTGAAGTGCTTCAACACAGCCCAATGGCTCTACGTTGCTTGAAAGCCGCTCTTAATGCTGACTGTGATGGTCAAGCGGGTCTGCAAGAGCTAGCAGGTAACGCAACTATGATGTTCTACATGACAGAGGAAGGCCAAGAAGGCCGCAATGCGTTTAACGAGAAGCGTCGACCTGATTTCGACAAATTCCCGCGTAATCCATAGCTTTATCCTCTTCAAAATGAGTCGCTAAATAGCGGCTCGTTTTGTTTTGATGTTCCCGTTTTTTAGGAAATCTTATGAATTCAATGAATTCCCAGCGTCACGCTAAACTCTACCGTTATCAATTACCTATGGATAGCGGTGTGGTGCTGCGTGACAATAAGCTGAACGAGCGCGTTGGTTACATCATCCAACTTGAGTGTGATGGTAAGACTGGTTTTGGTGAAGTTGCGCCTCTGCCGGGCTTTAGCCAAGAAGATGCTGAGCAGGCCGGTATTCAGCTGCAAAACGAATTAGAGCTTTGGAGCCACAATAAGCCTCACACCTCATTCGAGGAGTTATATCCGTCAGTTGCGTTTGGCTTTTCAATGGCATTGATGGAGCTCCGAGGTGAACTTAACGCAGAAGGTAACTACCGAGCTGCCCCTTTATGTACCGGTGACCCTGATGAACTTATTCCTGTGCTTAATGAGATGGAAGGCGAGAAGGTCGCTAAAGTAAAAGTCGGCCTTTATGAAGCTATCCGTGATGGCATGCTGGTGAGCTTATTCCTTGAATCGATTCCTGATTTAACGCTAAGACTTGATGCTAACCGCGCGTGGAAGCCTGAAAAAGCGAAGCAGTTCATCAAGTACATCTCGCCTTCATTGCGTCAGCGTATTAGCTTTATTGAAGAGCCTTGCCAAAAGCCTGAAGACAGCTTGGCATTTGCCATCGACCACGGCGTTGCAATTGCGTGGGATGAAACCCTGCAAGAAGCGGTAAGAAGCCCAGAGTTTGATCTCAGTGATCTGACTGGTGTTAAAGCGGTTGTGATTAAACCAACCTTGATTGGCTCGGTAGAGCGCTGTGTGGCAATCATTAAACGCGCACAGCAACTTGGTATTAAGCCCGTTCTAAGTTCAAGCATTGAGTCGAGTCTTGGCTTAACTCAGATTGCGCGATTAGCACAGCAATACTTACCTAATGAAGTGCCGGGGCTTGATACAATTGGCTTGTATCAACAACAGCTAGAAGTGTCATGGCCGGGTTGCCAACTTCCTGTTGCTACTCTTGAACAACAGCAACTGATTTGGTCTTCTTAGGCCGACTGTTCGGTTGGCTTAGTCAGTTTTCAATCTATAACTTGGTTATCTTATGATGCGCCCACAATCTAATCATCACCCACTTTGGGTACAGTGGGCGCAGCAGAACCCACATCAAACTGCGTTAGTGATTCCTAATCGCGCATACACTTGGCTGCAAGTCGTGGTGTTAGTGAGTGAGTACCAACAACATCTATCTGAACAAGGCCTTTCTCAAGGCGATGTGCTGACCATTGTTGGTAAGAATCAAGCTGAAGTGATCCCCGTTTATCTTGCGGCGCTAAATTTGGGTGTGCTTTGTGCGTTCACTATGCCTCAGCCTGTAGCTCGTTTAATGCAAAAGCTTGAATCGCTGTATAGTCCATCGGATAGACGTTATCTATGGTTGTTAGAGAGCGGTAGTTTAAATCAATCAGACGTTGCTGAGCCAAACACTCAGTTACTTACCTTACCTTGTTTGAATGATCTAGATGGTAATGACAAGCTAATAGCAACGTCAGAACCTTCTAGTTTCAATCCTCAAAATCTCGCAAGCATCGTATTTACCTCGGGCTCTACTGGAAACCCGAAAGCGGTGGCACACACACTTGAACAACACCTATGTTCTGCTGTCGGTTTACTGGATGTATTTCAATTTAAAGCTACGGATACTTGGCTGCTTAGCTTACCTATGTACCATGTGTCAGGGCTGGCAATTGTTCATCGTTGGCTGGCTGCTGGTGGTTGTATCAAAATAGGGTCTGGTAAGCTTGAATCAGACATCGAAGGTTGTAGCCATGCTTCGTTGGTCGCTACGCAACTGCATAGGTTATTAAAGGGTAAGCAAGCACTTACTTTAACTCATGTGCTGTTAGGAGGAAGTCATATTCCAGAAGTGCTTGGTCTTGAAGCTCAGCAAATGGGGATCGAGACTTGGCTTGGTTATGGCATGACAGAAGCAGCCTCAACGGTGACGGCAAAGCCTGTTGATGCAAGCAGCACTGCTGGTTTTGTGCTTAATCATCGTCAACTGAAAATTGAAAACCAACGCATCTATATCGGAGGTGATACCCTCGCTTCCGGTTATTACCATCAAGGTCAATTAACACCATTGGTGGACGAGCACGGTTGGTTTGACAGTAAAGATCTTGGCCTGTGGGATGGCGAGCAAGTGTCGATTATTGGCAGAGCCGACAATCAATTTATTTCTGGCGGTGAGAATATTCACTGTGAAGAAATTGAGCGCGCCCTCAATCAGCTGCCCGAGGTTAAGCAAGCCTTTATCGTACCCGTTGAAGACAGCGAATTTGGTTTTAGACCACTAGCTATTGTGGACTGTGATGAAGTGCCAACCAAAGAGTGGTTTGCAGAGCAGCTACAAGGAAGTCTAGAGCGATTTAAGTTCCCAATCGAATACTACCGCATGCCAGAGCAAGACCAACAGGGTATTAAGGTATCTAGAGCAGGATTGGTATCTTGGTTGTCTCAACATAGGAATTCGAAGTAAGCGTTTCTTGAAAGAAAATAGTCGATTTACTAAGTTGGAAGGCAGTTAGTTAATTTAGCAATTAGATAGTTCAAAACAGAATTTATTATCTTTATAACCATCCATCATAATAAGCCACATAAATAACGGATTATAGAATAAGGTCTTATTATGAAAATTGCGCTCATCATTGCGGTATTACTGCAGATAGGCCAAGCGATAACATCGTCAGGGCTGACACGCTCGTTAGCTGAACTCACCGCGTTCGTGTTAGTTGTGGTATTGGTTTTGATGAAAAGAGAGAGCAAGAAGAGTGATAAGCCCCTGTTTGAATAGTAGTTTGGTCAATATAGATGACAAACGATAAAGGCAAAGCCCATACGAGCTTTGCCTTTTTGTTTTGTTGTGCGCTATTTTTGTGAGAGATTCAGTTTTCGCGAGATTAAGCGAGGGTTAACCAAGCTAACGAACCTGTAGAAATCATCACCCACATCGAAATACCAAACATCAATGGCTTTGGTCCGGCCGCTTTCAGTTTCTCTACTGAGATGCCGCAGCCAATCAAGAACAGACACACAACCAACGCACGCTTAGACACGTCAAATATCCCTTGATATACCATTTCAAACTGTGGCAATAAGTCACTAACCGCGATAGCCGCACAATAGAAGAAAATGAAGTAGGGAACAGTAATCTTCTTTTGATCGCTCTTGAAGATCATTGCGCTGACTAAAGCAATTGGGATGATCCAAAGTGCACGCGCTAGCTTAAGTGTTGTCGCGGTAGTCAGTGCTTCCTCACCATAAGCTGATGCTGCACCCACAACCGAAGAGGTATCGTGAATCGCGATTGCCGCCCAGGTACCGAAAGTCTGTTGGCTTAATTCAAGCGCATGGCCAATCATTGGAAATAGAAACAGCGCCACTGAGTTCAGTACGAAGACGGTAGCTAACGCCAAACCAATCTGCTCATCTTCTGCTTTGATGGCTGGCGCTACAGCTGCAATCGCGCTACCACCACAAATAGCTGTACCAGAAGAGATAAGATAGCCTGTGGTTCGATCTAGCCCCATACGTTTCGCTAAGAACCAGCCAATCACTAGCGTGCCGATGATGGTAGTGATGATCAAGCCAATACCGTCGCCTGTTACTGCTAGCGCTTTCTCGAATTGAATACCAAAACCTAAGCCGACAATAGAGTAGGCCAGAAGCTTTTTAGTCAATTTGCCAACCTCTACGTTCTCAGGCACCAAGCCTAAGCTCGCAAGCAGAAAGCCGATAACCAGCGCAGTAGGGGAGCTTACCCATGGGGTTAAGCAAAATAGAGCAGCAAGATAAAACGGAATGGACTTATTCATTTTCATTATATTGTTTTTGTCGTTTCTGGTTATGGCAGCATAGCGAAGACTATACGCTTAACTTAATGATAAGTAAGTCTAAATGAATTGAACAAACGTTAAGAAAAACTAAACGTTTGTTCATAGCTATGAATTTGGCTTAAAAAAGCGTGAGTTCAACGAGTTATCGTAGCGATCCACGGAGCTTAGCAACCGATTGACGAAGTGTCTCGCACGTCGCTTCTTTCGGTGGAATGGGCTCACCAGCTTCAATCTCTAACTTAGTCCAGAAACGGCTTGGTAGCCCTTTGCATGCACGTCCTTTGAAGCGGCTAAAGTAGCTGCCCCAAAGGCCTTTAAGTGCCATTGGAATCACTGGGACAGGAGAGCGTCTAATAATCAGCTCCATGCCACGCATGAACTCTGCCACTTCACCATCAGAGGTGAGTTTACCTTCAGGGAAGATACACACGATGTGACCTTCATGAAGCGCTTGTTCCACTTCTTTGAAAGCGTTACGAATAGAGCCGCGATTGGTCGCGGAGATTGGAATAACCCCAGCTCTTTTCAAGAAGCGTCGAATCGGCGGTAACTTGGTGTAATCTTCTTCCATCACAAAGCGAATCAAACGTGGGCAAACCGCACTCAGCAGCAATGCATCCATATAACTCACATGATTACAGACGATTAGCGCCCCGCCTTTTTCTGGCAGGTGATGCAGGTTCTTATGCTTTACACGATACATGGTGTGAGTCACCACCCAAGTGAAAAAGCGGAACGCATAGATAGGTACCTGATAAAACAGGTACAGCATCACCAAGGTGTTACCCGCTGCGAGCAATACAAACAGCTGTGGAATGGAAAGCTCAAGCACACTCAGGCAAACGATGCCTAGTACAGCACTTCCCACCATGAACAGTGAGTTGTAGATGTTGAGTCCGGCAATGACTTGCGCTCGTTCATCTGGCTTTGCTCGTAACTGCATCAAGGAGTACAGAGGAACAATAAAGATACCGCCAGATATCCCGAGCAGTAACAAGTAAGCAAACAGTGGCCAAAGTTCTGAGTGGGTGACGAATTGGTGGAATGATCCGAAATCAGGCAGCGATTCAGGAATCGATATCGCCATCAATAGACCAAATACTGAAATCCCCAAGCTGCCCATTGGCACGATGCCTATTTCAATTCGATGATTGGATAACTTGTCACACGCTAAAGAACCGATGGCAATACCCACCGAGAACAGTGCCAATAAAAAGGCGACCGAACTTTCTGTGCCATTTAAGTGCAGCTTAGTGAAGTTTGGGAATTGAGTGAGGTAAGCCGCACCAAGGAACCAAAACCAGCTGATAGACATCAGCGCTTGGAAAGTAGGGCGGTCTTTTTTGGCAATCGCAAGTGTTGCTCGGGTCAGCTTTACTGGCTGCCACTTCACTTTCAAATCAGGGGCGTTACTTGGCGCTTCAGGGATAAAGCAGCTTGATACGTAACCAAGAACCGCGAATGACACGATGCACACCGCAGCAATAAGCTTAGCGCCTTCTTCTGAAGCAATAATGCCAGCACCAAGAGTACCAATCAGAATCGCTAGGAATGTACCTGTCTCAACCAGAGCATTGCCAGAAACGAGCTCTTTTGTTTCTAGTTGTTGTGGAAGTAGGGCGTATTTTACAGGGCCAAAGAAGGCACTTTGTGTTCCCATTAGAAACAGCAGTAGTAGTAGTATTCCATAGCTTTCGTAGATAAACCCGATCGCACCCAGTGACATGATCACTACTTCAAGGAGCTTAACTTTTCGGATAAACCAAGATTTTTCGTATTTATCAGCCAGCACACCGGCCAAAGCAGAAAACAGGAAGAAGGGCAGAATAAACAGGCCTGCAGCCAAATTTATGAATAAATTACTTGAGATAGGCAGCGTGTCTACGCTTGCGAAAGCAACAAACAGTAACAGAACATTTTTGAATATGTTGTCATTAAAGGCTCCCAGAAATTGGGTAATAAAGTAGGGTAGGAACCTTTTTTGCGTTAACAGCGAAGATTGGCTGCTGTTGTTCATTCTCTTTCCTTGGATGCTTACCAGTTGGTTAGGTAGTTTGAGACTAGGTTATTGATCAGTTCTTTACCATCGATAGGCTCAGAAGCGAAAAACTTATCATCAACGCTAAGTAGAGTAATTCCATGTACTCCAGACCATAATACACGGCTGGCTTTAACCACTTCACTTTCTGTATGTTCGGGAGCGATAGCCACTAGAAGCTGCTCAAGCATACCTGTCATTTTATCGATACGATTCGATTGCCATTCAGGAAGGTTTTCACCATTCATGTTGTGCTCAAAAATAAGCTGCCAACGGTGAGGGTGTTTTTGTGCAAAGTCGTGGTAGCAGTAAGCAAGGTTGAATAGAGCTTGCTGAGGGTTGCTCGATTGTTCAACTGCGGCTGCTGATTCAGACGCCAGTTCATCTAATGTTTGAGCAACAACGTGCAAAAGCAGTAGGTTGTAGTTGCCGAATACATTCACCAATGTACTAGGAACGTAACCAATCATATTGGCAATTTTACGTAGACTTAACTCGTGATAAGAGTGCTGGTCTAAAAAGTCTGTCACTGTCTTTAAAGTCAGCTGAACTAATTGTTCTCGAGTGTGATCGTTTCTGCGTGCCATGATTAGTTTCTAGTAAATGAACATCGTTCAATATTTTAATGCCCTCCCCGATAGCCGTCAATCCTTCCGCTAATTAAGTAACCAATTAATAGCCGCAATATTATGATACATGTGTAAACACCGTGAATATTTCATTGTTCTTTGTTAACGAGTATGATTAAGGTGTCGAAAGATAAAGAAACCTATAAAGGATAATAATGAAACGATTTTTCTCACTAGTCGCGATCCTGTTGGTAACAGTCGCGGTGACGCCAATCGCGGAAGCGAAAAAGTTTGGTGGTGGTAAGTCATTTGGCAAAAGCTTTAAAACGGCTCCAGCACCAAAACAACAAAATACGAATTCGATCCGTCAAGATCAAACGGGTAAGAACACAGCTGCTAACTCTAGCAAGAAAGGCCTTATGGGCGGTCTGCTAGGTGGTCTACTTGCTGGTGGTCTATTAGCGGCGTTCTTTGGTGGCGCATTTGAAGGTATCCAGTTCATGGATATTCTGATTATGGGTCTGATCGCTTTCCTAGCGTTTAAATTCCTACGCGGAATGTTGGGTGCTAAGCAGGGCTCTATGAATCAGCAGAATGCACGTGGTCAACAGCCAGCATTCGGCGGCATGGGTCAGAACAAGTTTGAACAACCAAAGCAGCAACAGCCAAATGTTCATAACTTCGAGCAAGCACAACCTCAATCACAAGGTACTGCTGGTGGTTTCGGTTTTGGTGCACAAAGCGATGTTCCACATAACTACCCACCGGGCTTTGATCAAGCGGCTTTCATCAATGGCTCTCGTGAGCACTACCGTACACTGCAAGGTGCATGGAACCACAATGAGCTAAACACGATTGAAGAGTACGTGTCTCCAAGCCTATTTGAAGACCTAAAAGCTGAGCGTAACAAGCTAGACGGTGATCAGCACACAGACGTAATGTACGTTGATGCTGAAATCGTTCGTGCTGACCACGATGGTAGCAAAGCACAACTAAGCCTACAGTTTAGTGGTCGTTACCGTGATACAGCAGATGGCATCGAAGAAGATATCACTGACATCTGGCACTTAGAGCGCGATCTAACTACTGACAATGCGCCTTGGCTAATTGTTGGTATTCAAGGTTAATCTCGATAGTTAACTAAAAATGAGTTAACGAGACATTACTTTGATTATTGAAAGCCCCTACGGAGAAATCTGTAGGGGCTTTTTTGTGTCCGGTTGTTTGGAACTGTAAATTTTAAGAAGGGCGTTTGTCTTCGGGGTATAGAAAATATAGTTCTTTAGATATTTGCGTTGGTAGAAAACGGTATCATCACGACAATTATTTAGAGTGATACTTTGTGCTAACGGTGAGTTAGGCTGAACGCTATTTAGATATTCAATTTGGGTATCTAGCCAAGATAGAGGTGTTAATCGTGACGACTGAGTTTTTCGAGCCGATACTAGAACCTGAAATACCACTACAGCAGAAACAACAAATAGCGGATGAGTGTGAGGAGCATGTATCTACAAACTGCTTAGGTTGCGCTGCTTACTTGGTATGTGAACGCCACATGGAAGTCTGGAGAGACTGAACGCTCAGTGACCTTCAAGAGATTTAATCTTGTTGTGAGATCTGCGGATAGAAGTTTGAAGTGTTGAACTTAGACAGAAGTGGCTTCAAGTCTAATCTTGATAAGGCAGAGAGCTTACCAATAAAGCATTCAGAAACGAAAAAAGCCAACTCAATGAGTTGGCTTTTCGATTTTCCAATTAAGGATAATATGGTGGAGGGAGACGGATTCGAACCATCGAAGGCAGTGCCGGCAGATTTACAGTCTGCTCCCTTTGGCCACTCGGGAACCCCTCCAGGGTRTGTCTTACTYTTCACAAAGTAAGCCTAAATTGATGTTTTCCCATAAGCCCATCAACTAGGTTGTTCTCTTAACTCTYRAAAGAGGTAAGAAGAATATGGTGGAGGGAGACGGATTCGAACCATCGAAGGCAGTGCCGGCAGATTTACAGTCTGCTCCCTTTGGCCACTCGGGAACCCCTCCAGGGTGTGTCTTACTCTTCACAAAGTAAGCCTAAATTGATGTTTTCCCATAAGCCCATCAATCAGGTTGTTCTCTTAACTCTYRAAAGAGGTAAGAAGAAATATGGTGGAGGGAGACGGATTCGAACCATCGAAGGCGGAGCCGGCAGATTTACAGTCTGCTCCCTTTGGCCACTCGGGAACCCCTCCAGGGTGTTTTTTCCTAACTCATAATGGATAGGCTAAAGAGATGTTTTTCCCAACGCATCTCTCAAGTGCGGAGCGCATCATAGCAAACACGTTAAACGTGTAAAGGGTTTTTCTTATGGTTTTGTGTTAAATGCTGCCTTTTTGGGCAAAGATGGCGAAAAGTACGCATATTGCTCGTGAAGTGAACATCTGTACTAAGGTTTACGTACTGAGGGGTAACACCTTGAGGTGATTGGTTTTCTGTATTGTCTTCAATGTGTCTAAAACGTGATGAAACGTAAATGGAATTTAATCTAGATTTACACTTCTTGACGTTACAGTATTCATTAGTTGATAGAATACGGTTAATTTCATTTATAGATAATAAATCTTACTTGCAGACCATTATTATGAAGCATAAATCTGTTTTAACCCTGCTTAGCTTGTCTATCCTTATGGCGTCTCCAGCCGCACTTGCTAAACGTATGGGCCCTAGCACTGTCACTGTTGTTACTGAGCAGGTTGATATTCACCAAGTTAGCCAATCTCTTTCTTTGGTCGGTAAGTTAGAAGCCGAACAATCTGTAATGATCACTTCTGAAGTGGCTGGCCGAGTTGATTCTATCAAGATTAAAGCGAACCAAGATGTCACTAAAGGACAGATGTTGGTTCAGCTAGACGACGACAAAGCGAAAGCAGCCGTCGCAGAAGCTCAAGCATATCTAAAAGACGAACAACGTAAGCTGGCGGAATTTCAACGCCTAGTGAAACGTAACGCGATCACTCAAACGGAAATCGATGCACAGAAAACCAATGTTGAGATTGCGAATGCTCGTTTAGCAGCAGCAAATGCCAACCTAAAAGATCTTCACATTAGCGCGCCTTTCTCTGGCACGGTCGGTTTTATCGACTTTAGCCGAGGCAAAATGGTGACATCAGGCACTGAACTGGTGACTCTAGATGATCTGTCTGTGATGCAGTTAGACCTGCAGATCCCAGAACGCTACCTTTCTAAACTATCTAAAGGTATGAAAGTAACAGCTCGCACCAGCGCATGGGGTGATACTCAATTTACCGGTACAGTGGTTGGCATTGATTCTCGCATCAACGCTGAAACTCTGAACCTGCGAGTTCGAATTCACTTCGACAACAATAACGATTACCTAAAGCCTGGCATGTTAGTGTCGGCTGATATGGACTTCCCGCCGGTTGAAGCTCCAATCATCCCTGTACAAGCGTTGGAATACTCAGGTACTAAACGCTTTGTTTACGTGATTGGTGAAGACAATAAAGCGACTCGTACCGAAGTTTTCCTTGGCGCACGTATCGATAACGAAGTTGTGATCGAAAAGGGCATCGAGATTGGCCAGAAAATCGTTGTTCAAGGCATTGTGAATATGCGTGACGGTGTGTTGGTTCAAGAGCTCGCTGTTAATCGCCCTGCTAAACTTGACGGTGATACAGCTAATCTTGATGAAAATACAGCAGCACAAGAAGGCGCTAACTAATGTTGTTATCTGATGTTTCTGTAAAGAGACCAGTAGCGGCTGTCGTATTGAGCCTGCTATTGGTTGTGTTTGGTATTGTCTCTTTCAATAAGCTCGCCGTGCGTGAGATGCCAGATATTGAAAGCCCAGTGGTTTCGATCAGTACTCGTTACGAGGGTGCATCGGCCACCATCATTGAAAGCCAAATAACCTCCAATCTTGAAGACCAGTTATCCGGTATCAGTGGTATCGATGAGATCGAGTCCACGACGCGTAACGGTATGTCGCGTATCACGATTACTTTCGAACTGGGTTACGACCTTAATACGGGTGTCAGTGATGTTCGTGATGCGGTAGCTCGTGCGCAGCGTTCCCTGCCAGATGAAGCCGACGATCCGATTGTTTATAAGAACAACGGTAGTGGTGAGGCATCGGTTTATATCAACCTAAGCTCAACCGAGATGGACAGAACACAGTTAACTGACTACACAGAGCGTGTGTTGATTGACCGTTTCAGTTTAATCTCTGGCGTGAGCTCGGTGGATATCTCGGGTGGCTTGTACAAAGTAATGTACGTGAAGCTGAAACCTGCTCAGATGGCTGGTCGTGGTGTTACTACCTCGGACATCACTTCTGCGTTAAACAGCGAGAACATTGAAAGCCCGGGTGGTGAAGTTCGTAATGATGCGATCGTGATGTCGGTTCGTACTGCGCGTTCTTACACTGAAGCGAAAGACTTCGAATACCTCGTTGTAAAACGTGCTTCTGATAACACGCCTATTTACTTGAAAGACGTAGCAGATGTTTACATCGGAGCAGAGAACGAAAACTCGACCTTTAAGAGTGACGGCGTTGTTAACGTAAGTATGGGTATTGTGCCTCAATCAGATGCAAACCCACTTGAGGTGGCTGACTTAGTCCACAAAGAAGTTGAAGCGATTCAAAAATTCCTGCCTGACGGTACGCGTCTGGCTGTCGATTATGACTCAACGGTCTTTATCGATCGTTCTATCTCAGAGGTATACAGCACACTCTTTATTACGGGTGGTTTGGTTATCCTTGTGCTTTACGTCTTTATTGGCCAAGCACGTGCAACGTTGATCCCAGCGGTAACGGTTCCAGTATCTCTGATCTCGTCGTTTATCGCGGCATACTACTTTGGCTTCTCTATCAACCTGATTACCTTGATGGCACTTATCCTGTCTATCGGTCTGGTTGTAGATGACGCCATCGTGGTAGTAGAGAATATTTTCCACCACATTGAACGTGGCGAATCACCACTACTTGCCGCTTATAAAGGTACTCGTGAAGTAGGCTTTGCGGTAATCGCAACGACGCTTGTATTGGTTATGGTATTCCTACCAATCTCGTTCATGGATGGCATGGTAGGCCTTCTGTTTACTGAGTTCTCTGTATTACTGGCTATGTCGGTGATCTTCTCGTCTGTCGTGGCATTAACGTTAACGCCAGTTCTGGGCAGTAAGATCCTAAAAGCGAATGTGAAACCTAACCGCTTCAACTTATTCATTGAGCGCGTGTTCGGCAAGCTTGAAAAGGGTTATAGAGCCGTATTGCGCCGTGCTCTAAACTGGCGTTGGGCGGCTCCAATCATCATTATTGCGTGTATGGGCGGTAGCTATGGTTTGATGCAACAAGTGCCTTCGCAACTGACTCCGCAAGAAGACCGTGGTGTTATCTTTGCGTTCGTTCGTGGTGCTGATGCAACCAGTTATAACCGTATGTCTGCCAACATGGACATCGTTGAAGAGCGCCTAATGCCGTTACTTGGTCAAGGTTTCTTGAAGTCATTCAGCATTCAATCACCAGCGTTTGGTGGTAATGCGGGTGACCAAACAGGCTTCGTTATCATGATCCTAGAAGATTGGGACGAGCGTGATGTGACGGCGCAAGAAGCCTTGAACGAAGTTCGTAAATCGTTGAATGGCATTCCTGATGTGCGTGTATTCCCGTTCATGCCAGGCTTCAAAGGTGGTTCAAGTGAGCCAGTTCAATTCGTACTTGGCGGTTCTGATTACACTGAACTTCAGAAGTGGGGCGAACTGTTAAAGCAAGCGGCTGAAGACTCGCCAATGATGGAAGGTGCGGATATCGATTACTCTGAGAAAACACCAGAGCTATTGGTTACCGTGGACAAGCAGCGTGCTGCAGAACTTGGTGTGAGTGTTTCTGATATTTCAGACACGTTAGAAATCATGCTTGGCGGCCGCAGTGAAACCACCTTCGTTGACCGTGGTGAAGAGTACGATGTTTACTTACGTGGTGATGAAAACAGCTTCAATAACGCCAACGATTTAAGCCAAATCTACATGCGAACTCAGTCTGGTGAGCTAGTCACGCTTGATACGCTGACACACATTGAAGAAGTGGCATCATCGATTCGTTTGTCGCACTACAACAAGCAAAAATCTGTCACCATTAAAGCAAACCTAATGGAAGGTTACACGCTGGGTGATGCTCTGGATTTCCTTGATGAACAAGCGATCGAGCAACTGCCGGGTGATATTTCAGTGAGCTACTCTGGCGAGTCTAAAGACTTCAAAGAGAACCAATCGAGCATCTTAGTAGTGTTTGCGTTAGCGATGTTGGTGGCGTACTTGGTACTTGCGGCGCAGTTTGAGAGCTTCATTAACCCGCTGGTGGTGATGTTCACCGTACCTATGGGTATCTTTGGTGGCTTCTTAGGCTTGGTGCTGATGAGCCAAGGTCTCAACGTGTACAGCCAGATCGGTATGATCATGTTGATCGGTATGGTAACCAAAAACGGTATCTTGATCGTAGAGTTTGCTAACCAACTTCGTGACCGTGGTATCGAGTTTGAAAAGGCGATCATTGATGCTTCAGCTCGACGTTTACGTCCAATCATGATGACGGCATTTACTACACTAGCAGGCGCAATTCCATTGATTACCTCAACGGGTGCAGGCTATGAAAGCCGAGTTGCAGTGGGTACGGTTATCTTCTTCGGTATGGGTTTTGCGACTTTGGTTACTCTGTTCGTAATCCCTGCGATGTATCGATTGATTTCGGGCACAACACGTTCTCCGGGTCACGTAGAAGCGCTTCTAAACAAAGAGCTAAGCCATGACAACGTGGGCAGAACCTCTCACGGTTAGTTGGCAAAACCAAGGGCTAGACTATAGAAAATTGTTATAGCCCTTAAGTTTAAAGCTTGATAAAGAAAGCCCAGCAACTGGTGTCCAACTATTGGAGGCAGTTACTGGGCTTTTTGTTTGCTAAATATTGATGATTGAAAGTAGGAATGCGTTCAATCGAAAATAAAACTTCGCTCAGGATACGAATTCTTATTTGGTGTTCAATTTCTTAACTCTTTTTCGCTTGGCGAGCTTCAAACGCGGCCAATTGTTCAGGCGTCGCTTTCGGTTGATGGTTAGCTTTCCATTCATCGTAAGTCATGCCATAAACACGTTCACGTGCATCGTCTAAATCTAAATCGACTCCCATCAATTCAGCTTCTGCTGCATACCATTTGCTAAAGCAATTTCGGCAAAAGCCAGCCAAGATCATTAGGTCGATGTTTTGCACGTCTTTATTGTTGTCTAGATGAGATAATAGGCGACGAAATGAAGCGGCATCTAGCTTGTCTTGTTCTTCTTGAGTTAGTTGCTTGTATTTGAATTCAGCCAAAACTCTTTCCTTTTCAAGTTAATGATTATCCTTAATTAGAGTCTACACGGCTGCGAGATTGACGCCAATACTCATTCACTCTGGTTTGAGTATGTACCCCTCATATTTCTAGGTCCTCGTAGGATAATAAAATTACAACTAGACCGGTCGGTCTGTATTGTGTATTATTCATTCAACACTTCAAATTAGACAATCAGATCATTGAAGCAGTAAACCGGAGAGAGGAGATCAAAGCATGACATTAGCATTTGAAACATACTTGGCTATTGGTTTATCGATGGCGTTGTTAAGCCTTTGGAAAACCTATTCAGGGCCTGCTATTGCCGCGTTTCTATCTTACTCCTACCCAGAAATGCTGTTGTTTAATTTAATCCCAGCGATGATTGCTGCGTATGCAGGTTGGAAAATTGCTCCCGTCTATTCAACTTTATTTAAGAAACAAAAAGGCGCTGTCTTTAAACCTAAGCTCAGGAAATTCATGAAAAAATGGAATCAATATGGTCAACTTTCAATGGCTATTTTGGCTCCTGTTTTAGTCGGAATTCCGAGTTATACCTTTGTTTCGAAAAGATTGAATCAAAGTGGCGTGAAAACATTTGGCATGCTGACATTGTCTATTTTAGGCTGGAGTAGCTTGGCTTATAGCTGTTTTGCATTCCTAGATGTTGGTCAGTATGTGGCGATAGAGAACATTATTCCCGAGTCTGTTCTTGAGAATATTCAGCAATAAATAGATCAATTTACACAACTTGCAGTGAGCAAAACGCAGTCTAACTCCTAACACGTAAAGTGTTCATGTTGTTTCGTTGCCATTGGCGATTTGAAAGCTATTATCCCCCTAGATATCCTCATTGAGCTCTCGCTCGGTTTTAAGTACCAAACATTTCAACGGCTCATTTAATGACCAAGTCATCTATATCTATACTGATACTTAAATCGGCTCTTACCGGTTCTTGTAGTATCAGTAATGATCTCCCCAAAACTTGTCGAGCGTTCGCATTTTAACCCCTCACTAATCAGATCTATATTCCATATCCCAATGCGTTTCAGCTTCGAATATGTAAACCGATCAGTCTAATTCTGACAAAGTTGACAATATTCTGACTAGACCGGTCGGTTTGTCGCGTTTATTATATATACAACGTCGAGACGACATAACTTTAAACGGTGAATTCCATATGAATAGATCAATCATTATTGCTGGTTCGAGTGGCTTAGTTGGACGAGAAACGCTGAGTACTTTATTAGGCAGTCAGAATATCAGTACTGTTTACGCACTGTCTCGACGTGAACTCAATACGCAACATCAGAAATTGAAGCAGATAATTGACAGTAATCTAAGTGTTCCTGCAATCCATTTAGATTCAGATCTTCCGGACGTTGGGATTATCGCTTTAGGTAGCACGATTAAAAAATCGGGTACCAAAGATAAACTTCGCGCAATTGATGTTGACCTAGTCGTGTCGACTGCAGCAAACATGAAAGATCTTGGAGTGAAACACCTGATCGTCGTGTCATGTCTTGGAGCTGATAGTAAAGCTCGCTCACATTACCTTCGCTGCAAAGGGGAGATGGAAAATGACGTTGAATTACTAGATTTTGAGAAAACGACTTTCCTACATCCGGGCCCGTTGGCGGGGGATCGACAGGAGAAGAGAACTGATGAAAAGTTACTTCAAGGTGCTCTTAAGGTACTTAAGCCGATGATGATCGGCAGAATGAAAAAATATCGACCAATTCAAGCATCGAATATTGCAAACAGCATTTTGGTTCATTTGACATTTCCGAGCTCAAGAAAGGTGGAGAGATTAGATTCTCTCGACATGATGAAGCTAGCGTCTTAGCCCCATCTCGGCATGAGCGAGTACCTGCGATGTTTAAACCTGAATGTAGGAAGAGATACCAATGAGATACAAAGTAACATTTTTGTTGATGACTCTTGTGATGGCCGGGGAAGCGTTCAGTCATGAGCTAAAAGCCGAGTCTTCTCATGCGCAATTTGATTCGTGGGTATACGATGATTATCGAATGGTCGCAGAAAATACTCGCACATTATGGTTTGTCGACTATTACGATATTAGACACTTGAAAAGCAAAGAAGGTGATAGCGCACTTCTATTGACGTTTACGCCTGAGAAGTTAACACAAGGAAAAGTCACAACAGCCACGATTGAGGCGCTGGAAGAGTCAAACCCAGGCATCAATATGAAAGACTCAAATATTCAAAAACTAATGGATAGCCTATCCATGCCGCTGATTAAAGGCGATGTGATTGCCATTATCTACAGAGGGGAAACGATGCAGATTCAATATAACAATGACGTTGTGTATCAGGCTAAAGCATCTTCAAAACAGAGTGTTGCTTTAAGGAATATCTGGCTAGGCGAGACCCCTGTTGATGATTTGCTATAACAGCCAACTAAAGTGGGGCAAGTTCCTCATGATAATGGTGTTAACTTTGCCATCGTTCGTTGCTATGAGTGGAGAAAATATGATGACGAGAATTGAGAAAGCTGAGTACAGAGAGTTTGCGAAGGGACTTAAGTATGAGTTGGTATTTCGAAACTTAGGTAAACAGGTATTTTCTGAACTCAAACATAACCCGCCAGGCAGTATGACAGCAAACAGCTTGGACTTGCTCAGTAAAATGGAGCAACACAATACCATTGTGATGAACCCTGTCCGCAAACAACATGGCGTTGATAGCACTATTCATTGTAAAGATAAGTTTTTTGCTAAAACAGTGACGTTGTCTTTGAAAGTGATGCCATATTTAGGGGCGAGATATTTAGAGGGCAGCGCAGAGCGATTTGTTCATCAGCTCAAGGATATTCAAGCATCCAGCCCAGTCGGTTATGAAAAAGAAATGACTTATATGGTTGAGCATGAAAAAGCGCTGTATGGGTACTTAGTCCATTTGAATGATGGTGACCTAAAGCGCGCCCACTCGGTCCTTGAAGACTTTGTTTCCGAACATAATATTCAATAGATTTGATTGTTTCGTTTGCCTTCAATCATTTTCAAACTCTAGAGAGGTTATCTATGAAAAAACTGTCTTTAATTGCTTTGTTTGTTCTGCCCATTCTAGGTTGCGAAACGACCGTTGATCAGAACGCTCATCAATCTCAACTAAATGCCGTTGATGATAGTGTGCTCATTGTTGATCGAAACGCTGAAGATAACGGGTTAGATAAAGTGTTAACTATCGACCATTCTCGATTAGCAGAACAGGCAAGTGAATATTTAGCACCAAGTCGAGTGGACTTTTATACCGACGACCAGCTGAATATTCAGTTGCTCAAAGACAGTTTACAAGTAGGGCTCGATTTACCATTTCGTGTTTTGAATTATGTTGAAAATGGCGAGCAAAAAGTAATTTATACCGATGCTCAGTTTATTCAAAAGCGACACGGAATAATGGATAACGAAGCCCTTGAGCAGTACGCAGAAAAAACGGCATCGCTAACTAATGGGCTAGATAACATTGCACCAGTTCAGAGCGAAGGCTTAACAAAGAACTACGGCATTGAAACATTAGTATCAGAGTATGATTTTGAAACGACACTGAACAATATTAAACGAGATGTTCTTGCTCAAGGTGACACGGTTTGGTTTATGAACTGGGATTTTAAGGCTAGAGCAGAAGCGATTGGTGAGTCACTACCTAATGCGACCCTGCTCGTTTTTGGTGGGCCAGCGCCAGGTGCAAAAGCAATGACCGATTTCCCAAGTATTGGATTGGATGCTTTTGGCCAAAAAGTATTAGTGACTGAAGAAAACGGTCAAGTGACGGTTGCTTACAATAATATTGTCGACATGTCTGAACTCCATTATCAGGACAATGCAATTTCTCATAAGGTCATCAACTTTCGATTGGGTAAAACTCTCGGCGGTGCGGTAGAAAAATAATCTATCGCCTTACGATTTATATCGATAATTAACATCTAATTAATTCACATTAATAAAAATCCATGTTTTTAAAATTATGGCGTGGCTTTTTATTACCTAAAAACAACGGCTAATTTAATAGCCTAATTTTAACGCTGCCATTTTGGCATTGAAAATTAACCATTGGAATATCATGAAAACACAATTTTTAACATTATCTTCTTTATTTGTTATTTCTTTTTCTAGTGTAGTATCTGCAAACGATACAACGAATGCAGAAAATGTAGAACAAGAGGTACAAGCTGAAAATAATTATCACAATCAAGATATCAGAAATGTTCAGAGTAGTATTAAAGCTGGATACGATACACAAGAGTTTGATCGATATGACGTGAATATAATAGGCGTTGAAGCTACCTACGGTATTAATGATAAAGCTAGCATCGGTTTAAGCTACGATACTCTTGATATTGACTTTGGTAATGATAAATTAAATGACCATTATGATAGAGAAGATGTCATTACACTATCTGGCCAATACAATATTTCAAATAACATTGTTATTGATGGTGAGTGGAATATCTCTGGAGACTACGACAATCTTACCGTCGGTGGTAACTACGTCGCTGATGCTGGCTTTGGTGCATGGAACGTGGGCGCCAACTATTCAACGGGTGATGTGAGCGACGGTTTTGACCTAGAAGCGGGCGTTTTGGTGCCATTTGGTAACATGTATTACCGCGGTGATTTTACTTACTTCTTGGATTCTGATGTCGACACTGTGTTTGAAAATGCTCTGGGTTGGACTAACGGCAATGTTGATGTGAATGCATCCGTAACTATGTATGAATTTGACGATACCTCTGTTGGTATCGAATTCGGTTACTATTTCTAAGTTGTAGGTAGATGAAATGAAAATCTTCAGTAAAAAGAGCTCAATCAAGCTTGCGGGTATCCTGTTACTTGTCCCAATTCTTAGCGGTTGTGTCGGTAGCAATTTCACGACTAAAAAGTTAATGGAATTCAACATAAAGGTTGTTGATAACCGCTATGCACGTGGCGGTGTTAACTTCTTATTGGTACCCGTTTATGGCTTTACAACATTGGCAGATTACTTCGTTGTTAACTCAATCGAGTTCTGGACGGGGTCAAACCCTTTCGACGGCACTCCGCATATCTTTGATAGTAAAGTCGAGACAATGATTGATATTAATGGAGATCTTGATCCTTCACTGCGTGATGCACCGATTGATCCTCTGACGTACCACAACATTGAAGACAGCCACATAAGAACCATTGACGAAAATACTATTGAGATGGAAGTGACTTATGTTGACGGCACTTCTTCAACGGTAACCGGCGTGAAGGAAGGTGCAAACGTTAAGTACTTTGTTGATGGTGAGTTTGTCTCTGAAACCTCTGTAGAGGCGTTATCAGAAGCATTTGAAGTGAGCTCATAATCATCCATTGTTAAAGTGAACTTTATTGTTCACCTATTATTTCTAATATTTACGATTAATAATCAAACTTTCAGGATATTAATATGAATCAATTTGGCGTGACGGGTTTTATTGTGAAAAGTAGCCTGACTAAAAAGAACATTCAACCTGTCGATGATATTTCTTATCCGGGGTGTAGCTTTTTAGTGCAAACAGATAACTTTCTAGTGTCATGTTGTTCATTAGATAAATATATTGATAATGCGTTTGAAACTCTGTTTAACACAAAAGGTAAAGTTAAACTGGAAGGGTTTTTGTTTGTAGATACTTATAGTGATAATGCATCTTTGTCTGTAGTGACAAAAATAACACAGTAACAGCGATTAATAAGTTTCTTAATAGGGGCTTGTTATAAAGAAAAAGGACGAAGTTAACTTCGTCCTTTTTGTTATTGTAAACTTGTTAGTTAATGAACTTAAGCCAGTTCACCCGTTTGAGAGAAAGCTTCCAACTTCGCTGCGTAAGGTTGTAGGTCACCAATGTTGTTGTTCACCCACTCGTCATTGAAGTAAGTGTCTAGGTAACGCTCGCCGCTATCGCAAAGCAAAGTCACGATAGAGCCTTTCTCACCGCGCGCTTTCATCTCGCTTGCCAGTTGAAGCACACCGTACATATTCGTACCCGTAGATGCGCCAACCTTGCGACCAAGAATGTCTGACAACCAATGTGTCGTAGCGATGCTTGCTGCGTCTGGAATCTTACGCATTTCGTCAACCACACCAGGAATGAAGCTTGGTTCTGCTCGTGGGCGACCGATGCCTTCAATCTTGCTGAATGTGTTGCCTTTCACATTCGTATTGCCCGTTTTGAAGTACTCATGGAATACTGAATTCTCAGGGTCGACAACACAAAGCTTAGTCTCATGCTGTTGGTAACGAATGAAGCGGCCGATCGTTGCTGAAGTACCGCCTGTACCCGGGCTCATTACTACCCAAGTTGGAACCGGGTGATCTTCCATCTGCATTTGATTGAAAATCGAGTTCGCGATGTTGTTGTTACCACGCCAGTCAGTTGCGCGTTCAGCGTAAGTAAATTGGTCCATATAGTGGCCATTAAGTTCCGTCGCTAAGCGGCGAGACTCGTCGTAAATCTCATCTGAACGGTCAACAAGGTGTGCTTGGCCGCCGTAGAATTCAATCTGTTCAATTTTCTTCTTCGCTGTGCATTTTGGCATTACCGCAATAAACGGAAGACCAAGTAGGCGAGCAAAGTACGCTTCAGACACCGCTGTGCTACCAGATGAAGATTCAATGATCGTGGTTTCTGGGCCAACCCAACCGTTACATATAGCGTATAAGAACAGAGAACGCGCCAAACGGTGCTTCAAAGAGCCTGTTGGGTGTGTGCTTTCATCTTTAAGGTAGATATCAATGCCTTCGATGCTTGGAAGGTCTAGCTTGATAAGGTGCGTATCCGCTGAGCGTTGGTAGTCGGCTTCAATTTTACGAATCGCGTTGTTAATCCATTGATGGTCAGTGCACATAAGCGTTCTCCTGATCTTGTGTAGGAATTCTTTGTAATTGGTATGGTTATAATTTAGCTAGAACTGGAGAGAAAAACTTTGCCATATTTGCTTTGTTTTGACTAAAATGTAGAAAATTATTCTATTTAAATGCGATTTGGTGAAAGTGTGATAGATGCCGTAGATAAAAAAATATTAGGGTTGTTACAGGAAGACAGCACGCTGTCACTGAACGATATTTCTGAAGCCGTTAACCTCACGACAACGCCTTGCTGGAAGCGTCTCAAGCGTCTTGAAGAGAACGGCATCATCGAAAAGAGAGTGGCGTTGCTCAATCCTGAGAAGTTAGATCTTTCTTTTACCGCGTTCGTATTGGTTAAGACCAGTGATCATTCTCATGAGTGGTATGGGCGCTTTGTGAATACCGTGTCGGACTTTCCAGAAGTTATGGAGTTCTATCGCATGGCTGGTGAGTATGATTATATGATGAAGGTGCAGGTTAAAGACATGAAGTGCTTTGATGACTTCTACAAGCGCTTGGTTAACAGCATTGATGGGATTTCTAATGTGACTTCAACGTTTGCTATGGAGCCATTGAAGTACACAACGGCATTACCACTATAGTTAGTTTTAGCACCACGCTACATATTGTCTCAGTTTAGACATCGCCTCTGCGATAAAGAAAAGGATTATTCATGTTTGCAAAAGTCTCTACCGCTATCCAATTGGTGTTAGCTGTCTCCATTTTTTATTTGGGCTACACCATCTACTCGTTCACCAATAAAGTCGGTGAAATCGTCGATACTTACCCGCAGGTTATCGAGGATTTATCGGGCCTCACCAAAGGGTTAAAAGTAGAAGAGATGTTAGCGTTTGCTGAGCATGTCAGTGAATTGGCTCCTCAGGTGTTAGACACGGTTGATGAAGTGAGAAAGACCATCGACCAAGTTAATCAAACCGTTTCGTCTGTTGATGGCAAAATTCCCGCGATTTTGGATGAAGTGAAAAACGTTCGCACCGAAGTTGAGCAGGTAAGAACCGAAGTTATCCCACCAACGCTGACTGAATTGAAACGCTACCGTGTCGATGTGATGCCACCAATGCTTGCGGAAAGTAAATCTTACCGCGAACAGACTATCCCTGTTGTTGTGGCTGAATCTGAAATGCTGAGAGCCGAAGTGCCGGGTATCTTGGATCAAGCAAACTTACTAGCAGATAAGAGTAAAGCACTCGCTCAGGGCGCTGCCGAAGGTGCTGTGAAAGGGGTGGTGCTGTCACCATTTAACCTGCTTAGAGATGCGGGAGACGGCATTAAAACGCGAGTTCAAAGTGAGTTCGAGCCAACGCTAGAAACTGAATAGAGTTTATTGATTCTTGAACAATGATTGTTCGTTGATGTCATGAATAGAAAGGGGCTAGGTATGATACCTAGCCCCTTGTTATTTGGTGTGCGAGTTGATTGTCTTATTTAGTAAAGCGCATCACACCTTCTTGAACGGCGGTCGCTACTAGCTCACCTTTCTGGTTATAGATCTCGCCGCGCACTAAACCGCGAGTGTTAGCCGCGGTCGGGCTTTCAATCGCGTAAAGTAACCATTCGTCCATCTTGAACGGGCGGTGGAACCAGATTGAGTGGTCAATCGTCGCAACTTGGAAGTTTGGCGTCATGATAGACACTTCATGAGGATGAAGTGCCGTCACCAAGAATCCCCAATCCGATGCGTAAGCAAGCAGGTATTGGTGAATAAGTTGGTTATCTGGCAGCGCACCATTCGCTCTCACCCAAAGGTACTGCTTTGCTTCGGTCTTTTTAGGCTTCAGCGGGTTAACAACCGTTACTGGGCGCATCTCAATCGGCTTTTCGCCACAGAAAGTCTTACGTAGTTTCTCTGGCAAGAACTCAGCAATGTGGCTCGCTAGCTCCGTTTCAGAGGCAAAGTTCTCTGGTCCTGGGATGTTTGGCATTTCATTTTGGTGTTCAAAACCTGGAGCATCACCATGGTAAGAAGCCGTGAGATAGAAAATAGGGCGGCCATTTTGAATCGCTTTAACACGGCGTGTGCTGAAGCTGCGTCCATCTCTTAGGTTCTCAACATCGTAAATAATTGGCTTTTCAGGATCGCCGGGAAACAGAAAATAACTGTGGAACGAGTGAACACTGCGGTCATCTTGAACAGTGTAACGAGCAGCCGAAAGCGCTTGTCCCAATACCTGACCGCCGTAAACTTGTGGCAGACCAAGGTTCTCACTTTGCCCACGGAATAAACCTTCTTCCAGTTTCTCTAGCTGAAGTAAACTTAGTAATTCTTGTAAAGGTTGACTCATCGCCAGCATTCCTCTTCGTAAAATGGATGTCAGATTATGGTGTTAATCATTAAGATTAGTCAGATATCTGTCAATAAATCATAGGGTTTCAAGACAGAATATGAAAGCTCTCTTATAATTGGTGGGTAGATTTGCCGAGTCCGGCAAACATGTTGAGAGAAATTGAATATGAAAAAGGCTCTAATTCTTATTACGTCTTTAGTATCGTTTGGCCTACTTGTTGGCTGCCAAGCAACATCAGAAACGAACGCTTCTCAGGAAGTTGTTGCAGAGAACACTCAAGTGATTTCAGGCACAGTAAGCTATCGCGAAAGAATTGCATTGCCAGAGAATGCAGTGGTTACCGTTACGCTAGAAGATATTTCACTGGCTGACGCACCATCGACTGTTATCGCAACTCAAGAATTCACCACTGACGGTAAGCAAGTACCGTTTGCATTCGAGCTGAGCTACGACAACAACAAAATTCAACCTAACCACCGTTACAACATGCGCGCATCGATTCATGTTGACGGCAAACTGCGTTTCACAACTGACACGATTAAGTCAGTAATTACTGATGTAGAAAATACACAACAAGCAGACCTACGCTTGGTTGGTGTTCGTTAATTAGAAATGGATGCCACAGTTAAGGCATCTTAATTAACGTCTTTCGATCGATGGCAGCTCTAGGGCTGCCATTTGTATATTCTGAGTTTGACCTTTCCTGCATCACTCACTTCTATCCCTTCTTCAACCAGATGTTTCTTCTGGCGATCAAACGAATCCCCCTTCAAAGAGATCTCGCCTTTGCTGTTGATCACACGATACCAAGGCAGTTTGCTTCCTTCTGGTAAATTACCCAGCACTTTTCCTACATGCCGTGCATAGCCCGGAAATCCTGAAAAACGTGCTATGTCTCCATAAGTTGTTACTTTCCCATATGGAATTTGGTGAATCACAGCAAAGATTTGGCTCAAAAATTGGTCCATACTAAATGTTCCTAGTTCATTAATACCACGGATCGGTAGAAGGAGAGAGCTATGGTTTTTTCGACATTTCAATTTCTAATTACAACATTATTAGCCGTTGTTTGCGCTAGAGCAATCAGTTTAAGTGAAGGGGACATCCCAGTGCTTGCTATGGTCATTCCTGCATTATGGATTCTGCCGCAGGGTGGTATCGCAGGTTTAGCTTTGCTTGCAGCCATGACGACTTACGGTTTAACCCTTCCTTTACAGCCAATCACGCTTTCAGTCAGTGCATGGGTGTTGTTCCCACTGCTTATGGTTGTTTTCTCAAGACGCAGCAGTTTGTCCGTCGTGATTATTTCAGGTTTGATTGTCACCACCTTACAGGTTGGGATTATGGTCACGCAATCGGCAGGAAAGCTTGATGGCGCGCCTTGGATCACCACACTGCAAACCTTGTCTATCATCGTGATTTGGTGGGCAGCGAATCATCTGAAACCCGCGAGTCGACACAGCTGGTGGTCATTGGGCTTGATATTGCCATTATGGATAGCCGACTTACCTTATGCAGCTTTGGTGGCCTTGTGTGTCACGGGCATCATGGCATCGATGGAAACGCTCAATCGATTGAAAACTTTCCGTTGGAACAAGCTCCTGTGTTGGACTCTGCCCACGGTTGGCTTTGCTGCTCTAGTGATAACGCCAAGCATTGAAGTACCAAGCCCTGTATTCGTAGTCTGGCTATGTTTGTTAGGAACGGCGTGGATGACGGACTACATTATTCGAACGGAAGAGAATGAAGACGCCGACCTCTAGTTGTGAGTCAGTAATGGTTCGTTTTTCCTGAACATAGCTAAGCACACGCAGTTTGAATGAATGTGTTGTGAAACAAAGATAAAGGTGATGCTTTATCCGACAGTTTTACTGTGTGTTGGGTAAAGGGTAATCACTTAAACCACATTTGTTTAAAAAGAGTCGCTTTGTGCTTGCAATGGTTGCTGCGATGCTTAATAATCCAATCACTCTTTGAGGCAAGCCTCTTAGAAAAAGAATCTATGGAGGCTCTGGTCCTCCCGCAACACTAACTTGTGAACTCGGTCAGGCCTGGAAGGGAGCAGCCGCAGCAGGCGACGTGTGTGCCGGGATGTGGCTGGGGCTTCCACCCATTAAAAAAGCCGCTCTTAATGAGCGGCTTTTTGCTATCTGAAGCTTTTTAACTGTAGTTTTTAAATAACGTCTTCAAGTCTATTCATCTGCGATTCTAGCCCTTATTTGGTTCGCACCAATCGTTCTTTATCTAATAACGCGCGTTTACGTTCTAATCCCCAGCGATAGCCACCTAGTTCACCGTTACTTCTTAGTACACGGTGGCAAGGAATTAGCACACCAATTCGATTCTTACCACAAGCAGATGCTACGGCACGAATAGCTTTTGGTTTGTCGATCTCATCGGCCACTTCACTGTAGCTAACAATATCGCCTTCTTTAATACTCAGTAAAAATTGCCAGACCTTAATTTGAAATGCGGTGCCTCGAATATCGAGTGGCAAATCAGGTCTTGGGGCACCTTGGCTGATGTGTTGGTCGAGTGCTTCTATCCAGTAATCCAATGCGGGTGTATCTTGTGAAGCTGAAACCGTTAACTCAGCCTTCGGGAATTCACTACTTAATTGCTCTAATAGTCTTTGTTCATTATCCCCAAATTGCACGAAGCAGACGCCTTTATCGGTCGCGGCCATCATCATGAAACCGAGTGAAGTTTGGCGACATGCGTAATTGATCGCTTCGCCTGCACCTCCAGAACGATACGCTTTTGGCGCCATACCGATGTTGCGCGTGGCTTCTCCATAAACACGACTGATTGAGCCAAAACCAGAAGCGTAGATGGCATCAGTTACGCCGTCCCCCTGTTTTAGAGAACTCTTAAAGTGACGCATTCGAACGGCATCTTGATACGCTTTGGGTGACACCCCAAATGCCTCTTTGAACAGCCTTTGTAATCGAGAAGGAGACAGCTCTGTAATTTCACTTAAGCTAGAAAGTGTGAGTTTTTCATCAGCATGAGCTTCAATGTGTCGTGCAACCTCAACCAATTTTTCTACTCGAGAGTTTCCTAGAGAAGGGTCGCAGCGTTTGCATGGCCTGAAGCTTGCTAACATCGCCATTTCTATGCTTTCAAAGAACCTCAAGTTCTCAGGTTTGGCAGGCCTAGCCGAACACGATGGCAAACAATAAACACCTGTTGTGATAACGCCATAGAAGAATTGCCCGTCGAAAGACTGGTCTCGGGTGGCGATCGCTTTTCTCATTTCGAGCTCTGTTGGCATTGGCATCGTTTAATCTCTACTTAATTACTGGTCTACCATTATCTAACCGTATGTTCGGTGCAGGTTCCATCCGTTTCTTGCTGACTAATTTTTATTATAAGCACTTGAGGTTTAATCGATCTTGGATTGAACAAAATAGATATAACGCAAAATTCGGATGTTTTGTATTTCTGTGGGTCGCTAAGATTTATCACATACCAATTATTAGAGAGTGAACTGAACCATGACATCGACTATCAATATCTCAATGAATGCCCGAGTGTGGGCAATGCTGATTCTTCTTTCCATGTTGTGGGGAGGATCATTCTTCTTCGTTGGTATTGTGGTTACTGATCTTCCTCCGTTAACCATAGTTGCACTCAGAGTGGGAATTGCTGCCATCACTTTGTGGATTATTGCTTTGATGATAGGGCTTCGCCCACCTAAGGAGCTCCGTGTTTGGGGAGCTTTTTTAGGAATGGGCTTACTCAACAATGTTGTTCCGTTCGCGCTTATCGTGTGGGGGCAAACTCAAATTGCATCCGGGCTAGCATCGATCCTCAACGCCGCGACACCGATCTTCGCGGTTGTGGTGGCAGGAATGCTCTTGCCTGATGAGCGTGTCACACCGTTAAAGCTTACGGGTGTTGGTATTGGTTTTGTTGGAGTGGTTGTGATGATAGGCCTACCTGCTTTGAGCGGCGGTGGTAGTTTAATCGCTCAGTTGGCGATCATCGCGGCTGCTTTGTCATACGCTTTTGCAGGAGTGTATGGACGTCGATTCAAAGTCATGGGCATCAATCCAATTATTACGGCGGCAGGGCAAGTGACTGCATCAACGATTGTATTAATCCCTGTCGCATTAATGGTGGATGGTCCACTTGATGTTGTGGCAATGAGCGTAGACACTTGGGCGGCTATCGTTGGACTTGCCGTTTTATCGACAGCGGTCGCTTATGTTCTTTATTTTAAAATTCTCGAGACGGCAGGGGCAACCAATGTGTTACTTGTGACCTTGTTAGTGCCTGTTTCCGCCATCTTGCTTGGTTCGCTGTTCCTCAATGAGTCGTTAGAAGTGATTCACTTTGTTGGAATGTTGTTGATCGCCATTGGCTTGTCAGCCATCGATGGAAGGTTATGGCGTCGTATTAAATTGGCAAAAGCTTAAGTTTTGGCTATCGCATTGAGGCAAAAGAACAAAGCTTTGTAATCTCAAATACTATCAAGAGTCGTGTATTCCTAAAGGGTACACGACTTTTTTCTTATCTAAATTTCTTTTTATATCTTTCATAAACAGTAGCTTGCTGTACTTCTCACAAGATCTTTAAGACCCTTTTCTTTGATTTATGTTGCATCTGAAACAAAATTAAATATACTGAGCGCATTACTTTGTTGTAGGTGAAACATTATGGCTAATAAAGCGTATCAATGGATGCTCTATCTAACACTTGGCACCAGTGCCTTGTTTGCTCTTTTCTTGGTGGCAAGTGACAACCTTGCGCCGTTCACAACTCAAGCTCAATTGCACATTCCAACCAGCCGTATTGCTGCAGAAGTGTCGGCGCCAGTAGTGGAGTTGGCTGTTAAGAATGGTCAGGATGTCAAGAAAGGGGACTTGCTAGTTCGCTTAGATCCAACTCGCTTTGAATTGGCGTTAACTCAGGCTCAAGCGGCTTTGGTTGAAGCAGAACAAAGCTATGAAGCAAACAAGCAACACTTGCATGGTGCAGAAGCGACGTTACGTCAGCGTCAACACGAGGCTGTAAATGCCGAGAGAAAGTTGAAGCGGAATCAGCAATTGATTTCGAGAAAGCTTGTTAGCCAAGAAACGCTAGACGACAGCCGAGCGGATACGATTGTAAGACAACAAGCCGTCGAAGCTGCGCAAGCCGATATTGAGCAGATAAAAGCTGAGCTCGCGAAAAGCAGCGACAACGGTGCTTTGGCTGTTGCTCGAACTCGCGTTGAACTGGCGCAATTGGATTTGGACAAAACGACAATCGTCGCGCCTGTTGATGGCGTAATCAGCAACCTCAACCTTAACTCTGGAACCTATGTTGGCGCTGGCAGCCCCGTTTTGTTTTTGGTTGATCGCCAGCATGCTTGGATTAACGCAGACTTCAACGAAAAAGGCAGTGCAAATCTTACCGCGGGAACAACCGTTCGTTTGGTGTTTGATGCGATGCCTGGTGAGGTGTTTGAGGGGAATATTCAAGGTCGTGAACTGGCTATCTACGATGCAAGCAGCGACAACAGCGGCCTAGCGAAAGTCGTGAATGATGACCGCTGGATTCGAGACCAACAAAAAGTGCGTACACAAGTAACGCTACCTTCACTTGATCACTCATTGTTCTCAGGTTCTAAAGTGAGCGTGATGGTGGTACCTGAAGCGACGTTTTGGGATGTTATCGGAAGTGCGTGGATGGAAGTATTGGCTCGCATTCGTTACTTAGTTTAACTGTGCTTTTCAATCATAGACTAACTTACCATCCACTGACGAAATAACGATTCACGACCTAAGAGGCAGATTATGAATAACGAAGTTCGAGGCTCGATTAACTGGTCTGAAGTAGCTTGGATCAGCGCTATCGTGTCATTGGGTATGTTGGCTCAACTTTGGTTACAACTTGGTGTTGCGGCGTATCTCGCTCTTTATCCTGTGATGGCAGCGACCAAGGTTAATGACTACTCAGTGCGAGGTATGCTCAAAGCGTTTCTCCCTATCTTGGGTGTCGCTTGTGTTGCTCTGCTTGTCGATCAGTTATTTGCCTCACATCCGGCAGTGGTTTGGGTGATCAGTTTATGGGTATTTGATTTAGCAAGAAGGTGGGCCGACACGCCGGCCAAGCTTGGGAAAATCTACATCCCATTGCTCAACTGGTTTTTGGTGATTGTGTTTGCACAACATGGCCCAATGCCGATGACTGACTGGGTTCGCGATATCGCAGTCAGCATGGTGACTACCATGGTTGTGGTGAGATTTGTGATGCTGTTCTTGAAGCCGCCCAAAGCGATGTCGCCGCCGCCAATGCAAAGTGTACCAGTGACGTACCAACAGCGAGTGATATATGTGGTCATGCTCGGTGTTGGCTTAGCATTTTTGATGATAGTCGACTTGATCGCCGCGACATTCTGTATGATGCCTGTGATCATTGCGGCTGCACAAAGTGAACGCATGAACTATCAAATGGTGGTGAAAAACTGTTTGCAAGCCCACGTTGGTGGTTGTGCTTTAGCGCTGGTCTTCGTCACCTTGTTAGCTGGGCAACACTCCTATAATTGGGTGTATATCATTGGACTCACAAGCTTGGTGACCATGATAGCAATTTGGATTAGCGGCAGTCGTGGCGGTGTGCGAGGTATGCATACTGAAGCGATGTTAGGAACTATGCTACCATTGCAACTCTATGTTTCAGCAACCGATCTTGGTTTGCAAGATATCTACTTTCGTGCAGAGTTAATGTCCATCGTGTTGGCATTATTAGTGGTCTACCAAGGAATTATATATGGAAAATCAACCAGCATTATCCATCACCGGAATTGATGCACTCGACAGCAATCCTATGTTCTTAATGGGCTTTGCTTACAAACAATTTCGAGCTCAAATCGCCGCTGAAATGGGCACCACTTCAGGTATTTCTCTAGAGATGTTTGGTGCCCTTCGAGTGTTAGACAAGCATGGCAAAATCACTCAGCAAGAGTTAACCAATTACTTGCTTCGAAATCGCTCTGTGACTAAGCGTTTGGTTGATAACGCGATTAAGCTGAACCTTATTGAGGCGAGCAAGAGTGAAACGAACAAAAAGGTAAAACTGCTCTCTTTAACAGAAGAGGGCAAGAAAATGGCTGCCTATTGTGAGCCTATGGTCGATAGCATCAGCGAGCAGTTTCAGAGCGCGTTGAGTGAAGACGAATCTAAGCAGTTACAGACCTTGTTGGCTAAGCTTGTAAAGACAGACCAATTCATCGACTAATTATGCGGTCGAGGTGTGGGCCCAATAACCATCGAATAAAGAGTAAGTGACATGACATACAAAATATTAGCGATGCTAATGATTAAGCTGTTGTTTACGTTTCGTGGCAGTAAACCCACGTCTAAAATCCCCGCCTCCGATTTTGATGCCGAACGGTTCGCAGGTACATGGTATTCAGCTTGTTATATACCGCATCCATTGCAATCAAAGCTCGGCTCTTTGTCGTTTAGCTTTCTATTTGAATCTGACGGTAACCTTAAGCTAACAACTCGCGGTTATAACGCAAAAAAGAAAGAGTGGAAGACCAAAGAACAAGCCGCAACATTCAAGGGGCCTCAAACCGAAGCGTGGTTTTCAGTCGAAGCGAATAGCCCTTATGAGCAGCAGAGGAAGGTGATTTTCTTGAATGAAGATTACACTCAGGCTTTGTTGGTAGGCCCTACCAAAAACACCTTACAGATCTTGTATCGCACTGCAGAGTTTACCAAACAAGACCTAGATTCGCTGATCGAACGAGCGCAGAGCATGGGTTTTAAAACCAGTAAGCTGGTTCGTGTGTCACAACATATCAATGATGTGGCTGAACATTAGAATAAGTTTGGTTAGCCACAACTAGGCAACTCAGCCAATCATCAAACAGCATTGTGCACCTGTCTTAATTCGCAGGCAATACAACCGCAGATGCTTCTTCCTCTGAATCTTCTTTGTCTTCGACTTGTTCAGCAACCCAATCAATTGTCTTTGTTAGATAAAGCTTGTTGGTTTCGGTATCACACCAACTTTTTGATAACCCTCTTCGATTAAACTCACTGCCAATCGCTGCCAGTGTTTGGTTGCTCGAACGCCCGTAATACAAGGTGTCGCATAGTTGCAGGTTCGACATCGATTGTGGGTATGTATTAACCGACGAGGAGTTCATGCTTAGTGCTTTGGATTGATTGTGCGTGCAGCCTGTAAGGCTCAAGAAAAAGATCAATGCTAAGGCTTTCTTCATCATATCTCTGAACAGTTACCAATAGTTGGCGGGAATTATGAGCATGATTAAGTCACTGATTTGTCAATTCTTCGCCAACTGCTTAAAGAGCACGATCTTGCTCGCAATTAGAACGCGTTATTGAGCCGTTTAATTCCTCGGTCAAAAAATGCATTAACGACCAAATGCGCAATTTTGTACAAAAGCTGAAAGAGCCTATAGAGTAGACTGATAAGTCGCTCGATAATTAACAGGCTTGGGAATTGTTATGGAGAACAAGAAACGTTCTAAAGAAAAGGCCGAGTATAAGATCACAGAAGAACTCGGTGGTCTTGAAATCTTGAATGCTGAATACGAAAAGCAGAACTTCTCACGCCATAGCCACGAGGGCTACACACTTGGTGTTATCGAGCAGGGCGCTCAACGTTTCTATCGAACAGGTGGGCATCATGTCGCGCCTCAAGATGCCATCATTCTGGTAAACGCTGACGAAGTGCATAGCGGACACTCTGCCACTGAAGGTGGTTGGGCGTATCGCGCAATGTATCCACTTCCAGAGCAACTCGCCAAAATCACTCAAGAGCTTAATTTACCCAATTACGGCGCGCCTTATTTCCCAAGAGCGGTGGTTGAAGATCCTGAGCTCGCTAATCAGTTAAGGTTGGTTTTCAACGCGATTGATGAATCAGACAATCGCCTGTTACGAGAAACCTTGATGTACGGAATGTTGGTTAAGCTGATTAGCCGACATGGGAAATCGAGCCTTAAACCCCAATTAGATGGCAAAACTCAGCGTCAGCTTGTTCTGGTGAAAAAGTTTTTAGATGATTTTCCGCAAGCCGATGTCTCCCTAGAAGAACTTTCTAAACTGGCCGCTTTAAGCCCGTTTCATTTAGTGCGCTCATTTCAGAAAGAGTTTGGTCTTCCTCCTCATGCTTATCAGATCCAGTCTCGATTGAGGCTTTCTCGCAAGTTATTGAAGCAAGGGCATACGATTTCAGATACTGCTCAAGAATGTGGCTTTCACGACCAAAGCCATTTTCATCGACACTTTAAAAAAGCCAATGGCTACACGCCGGGGCAATACATCAAAATGCTCTAAATCGGACACGTTAATTCGATCGCGAAATCGAGCAAGTTTGTACAATCGAACCCACTCAGGTGTTTTTACATTGAATAGCCAATGTGAAGAGAGAAAAGAATAATATGGATAATCAAAAGATGGATAGGCGCACTCAGTTATGGAAGGGCGTTTTAGCTGGAATGCCGCTGAGTATCGCCGTGATCCCGTGGGGGATTCTTGCGGGCTCATACGCGATAGACGCCGGATTGAATCAACTGCAAGCACAAGCGATGTCAGCGATTCTATTTGCTGGCTCGGCGCAACTGGTCTCAGCGGGTATGTTCAAAGCGGGCATTGGCCTTGGTACTATGTTGCTGACCACGCTGTTCATCACCTCAAGGCACTTTTTATACAGTGTATCGATGCGCGACAAAATCAGTCATCTCCCGGCTCGCTGGCGTCTATTACTCGGTTTTTGGCTCACCGACGAACTGTTTGCGATATGCAGTGGGCAATCTCAACAAGAGTTTAATCGTTGGTACGCGGCGGGTGTAGGAGGCGGTTTTTATCTGGTTTGGAATATCGCGAGCTTCGTTGGCATTGTCGCAGGAAGCCAAATCCCGTCACTCAATGAAATCGGTCTCGACTTTGCGGTAGCTGCGACCTTTATCGCGTTGGTTTTTCCATTAATCAGAACTTTACCTGTTGTCGTGTGTGTGGTGGTTTCACTGGTTACATCGGTTGCTATGTCGGTCAACAACGTTGAAGGTGGACTCATGATTGCAGCGATTGCTGGCATGTTAGCCGGCTTTTTCAGTGAGTCGTTTCAAGAGCGAAACAATGGCAATAAGCCAGCAGTGGAAGGGAAATAAAGATGATTTGGTTAACGATATTACTCATGACTGCAATTGTGTTCTTTAGCCGATATCTTTTCCTTGAGCCTGCAATCCCACTTCGATTGAACCAAACAGCGCGACGCTTGCTACGTTATTCAAGCCCTGCAGTGCTGACTGCGATTTGGGGGCCGATTGTGTTTGCACCAGAACAGACATTTTGGCCAAGCCTAGAGAACCCATACTTGATTGGCGCGGTGGTGACAGGCCTGCTGATATGGAAAACGGGTAATGTGCTATTAACGATCGGTGTCAGCATGGCGGTGTTCTTGTTCTACAATCTTGTCGCGGTTGATTATCTTTTTTCTTAATTGCCATATAGGTTTATTTCTTCCTCATAATTTAAGGGCTGTATTAATATGATTACTTGTTATGTTCGATATGTGATTGATCCTAAAAAGATAAACGAGTTCGAGACCTACGCAAAAATGTGGATTCCGTTGGTGGCTAAGTTTGGCGGTCAACACAATGGCTACTTCTTGCCATCAGAGGGCGCGAACAATATCGCGTTGGCATTGTTCTCTTTTGATAGCTTGGCGGCTTATGAAGAGTATAGAACTCAGTCGTTGAGTGATGCTGAGTGTATTAAGGCCTTTGAATATGCCGATGAAGTCGATTGTATTGTTAGCTACGAGCGTAGCTTCTTTAGACCTGTTTTTGACTGATTGACCTTGCAACGCATGGCGCGGTGACTTCTAATGTATTGATTCACCATCTGTGTATTTGGGTTTTGGTAAGGAGTTAATTTGGCTAAGAAATATTATGTGGTTTGGAAAGGCCGCACACCGGGTATTTTTACCACTTGGAACGAGTGTAAAGCGCAAGTCGATGGTTTTGCAGGCGCGAGATATAAATCGTTTCCAACACTAGGCGAAGCAGAGTCTGCTTTCGGTGGTAAAGCGTCTTCTGTATCTCAGTCGAGTTCAGGTGCCAAGCCTGCATTTGCGAAGTCACGTACAGCCAGTAAAGCGAAGGTTCCGCCTCTTTCTCAGCAGCAAATTACGGATATGCCTTTTGACATCAAGATCTTTACCGATGGCGCTTGTGAGCCAAACCCTGGTGAAGCAGGAACGGGGTTAGCTGTCTACTTGAAGAATGAGCTAACCGAGTTGTGGTATGGCTTATATCAGCCGGTGGGCACGAACAATACCGCAGAGCTGCAAGGCTTAAAGCAAGCCTTCATCCTCGCGCAAGAAAAGCTGCAATCCGGTTTATCTGTGGCGATTTATTGCGACTCGAAATACTCGATAGACTGCATCACTAAGTGGGCATCAGGTTGGGAGAAAAAAGGTTGGACGAAGCCGGGCGGCGAGATCAAAAACCTCGATATCATCAAGCCTGCTTATGCGCTTTATCAAGAACTTGCTTCTCAAATTACTATCCACCACGTTAATGGACACGTAGGTATTGAAGGTAACGAGCTGGCCGACCGCATGTCTATAGTGGCGATTTCTTCTAAAGAGCAAAATCTGAGTCGATATTCAGACACTGACGATCTCACTGAAATCTTAGCTTTACGCGCCGGATAAGAAGGCTTGATAGTTAAAGCATCACAGCCATAGCGTTACAGTGTGCATCAATGTAACGCTTTGTTCCTGCCTCATTTTATAACGCTTATTGCTTATTGCTCATTGCGTTAAGCTGGGTTTTCTATCCAGTGAGACAGCTGCTGTGCCTGTTTAAATGAATTGAAGTTCTGCTCGACTCTTGTTCTTGCCTTCATCCCCATTTCTGTTTTGTCGTTGCTGCTTAGCTGTGCAAAACGCTCAATGGTTTCTCTTAGTTCCTCGACACTTTTCTCATTGACCAAAAATCCGGTCTCTGGCGTGACAATCTCTTTACACCCCATAATGTTGGTGGTGATTACGGGCGTACCAACAGCCATCGCTTCTTTTAACACGAGTGGCCCTGTGTCGACACAACCTGTTTCTGAAAAGCAGAATGGGGCGATTAGGCTATCGTAATTGGGTAGGTTCTCTTTTACCCATTCGTGAGGTTGTGCGCCAAGAAAGGTGACATTTTGAGTGAGTCCGTGTTGATCTACTTGGGTTTTTAATTGCTGCTCCATATCCCCAGTCCCAACGATGTCCAAGTGGATATTCAGAGGTTGAGCAATCGGTGCCAACGCATCTATCAAGTAATGAATGCCTTTTTGCTCGACGAGGCGACCAAGGAACACAAGACGTAGAAGCTTGGTATCCGTTTTGGGTTGCAGCTTAAATTGGTTGGTATTCACACCACAATGCAGCAACTTGATGTTGCCTTTTGCCATGTTATTGAAATCGGTGAGCATGTCTTTGCAGACCGCTACCACGAAATCGCTCGATGAAATCTTATGTTCAATATCATAAGCAAACTCGTATACATCGTGGCCGTGGGCGACAAACGAGCAAGTGATGTTGAGAAGTTTCGCGGCAACAATGGCATGCGCGGTTGTGTGTTGGCAGAAGTGTGCATGAACATGATCGATGTCTTTTTCTGCTAGTTGCAGAGCCAGTTTAAAGCCATAAACGAAAAGCGATCTTTTGGGCATGCTGTTTTGCTTGGAGACAAATGAAACAGCCTTGATGAACCCTAGCCAGTTAATGCTGGGGATTTTGCCCATCCGAACATTCTTACCTATTTCGACAATGTCGTAGTCGAACTGCTTTTCGCTGTTTTCAATTTTGAACGTCATTACACAAACATCATGCCCACAAGCTTTCACAGACTCGACTTCTGTTTGAATGAATGTCTCACTGAGTACTGGGTAGGTTGGCGCCACAAATGCTACTTTCTTCATTCCTTATTCCTCAAATCCATGTGATTAAAGTTATTAAGCCAAGGTAATAACTAATAAAGCAAAATACGAACCAAGATTGAATGGGGTTTTAAAGGGCGTTTTAGAGGGGACAGGGATGATTTTCCTGCGGTTATCGCTCAAATAGAGCTGGTTTTCTCAAAATGGAAATCAAATTGGAATTTTGAGTTTCTCCGTTGTTTACGTCTCGTCGTCATTTTGCGAATAGGCTTGTAGGTCGCTGATATAAAAGCAATCCAGTAGAGATAAGCGATCGGCACAGAACATGCAATGTTGGTCATATAACGTATAACTGCGAGAGCGTCATTATGGCTAAAGTAAGTATCATTATTCCTACCTACAACTGTTTAGACTATCTACCGAAAGCGATCGGTAGTGTGCTTAAACAGACTCATCAAGATGTCGAACTGATTATTATTGACGACAACAGCAACGATGGGACATCGACCTATCTTGCGACGATACATGACGAACGCATTATTAAGTTGTCTACCTTAGGTGTTGGCGCGCCTCAAGCTAGAAACCTTGGTATTGAGAAAGCGACCGGAGAGTACATCGCATTTTTAGATGCGGATGACTTTTGGTTCCCGGAAAAAATTGAACGCCAACTTGAGTTTCATGAGCGATACCCTGATCTGGCGATGAGCTTTACCAATTACGAACACCTAACTGAAGATTACGAAGTCATTGTTGATTGCTTCAGTTATTGGTCACAATTTCAAGACCAAGACGAGTTGTTCATCAATATAGAAAACCCTTTAGAGTTCATCATCGAAAACAATGTGATAGGGACCTCGACCGTTATGGTCAAGGCTGAGGTGTTCTCTAAAACAGACAGTTTTAATGCAGACATCAAGTACGGTGAGGATTGGGAGTTATGGCTCAGAATGAGTGAAAATCATCAGATAGGTGTGTTGAACTCAGTGCAGGTTGGTTACCTGATGAGAGCCACCTCAGTGACCCAAACTGAAAATCTCAAACTTAGGAACTTGCAGTCCATAGAATCCATTCTTCAACGCTATCAAGATGATAGCGAAAGTTGGAACCTACCACGCTCTAGCTTCAATATTGCCAAGGCGAGAATACTTGAAGGTTACGCTGACTATTATCGAGGTTTACAACAGAACAGACAGGCTATTGCCTACAGTTTCCGTTCTTTGGTCATGTCACCTCAAAAACGCACATTGCGACACCTAATTGGAGACTGTAAAAGTTTCCTAAAGCCAGCTTGGTAAGGAATAGGTGACGACTATGGGTTCATTAAAGCAGTCGGCTTATTACGCCATCGGTATATTAATGATGAAAGGGATCTCGTTGGTGATGATCCCGTACATTACGCACAACATGACGCTGGCTGAGTATGGTTCCTTAGAAGCCATCGTCTTGCTGGCAGACATTGGGACGATATTGTTCAGCTTCGGTATTGTCGACGCCATGTATCGTTATGTGGGTGTCGCGGAAGGTGATGAAAAGCAAAAGCTTGTCTCGAACTGCTTCACATTGAGTGTGTTGGTGTGCGTGCTTGGGGGCGCCTTGATTGCCCTTAGTATGCCGTTGTTAATCTTAATGTTGCCTGTTGAATTCCAGCCTTACCAGATACTGCTTCTGCTTATTCCTACCATGCTTGATGGGGCGATTTCTATCCCGCTAACGCTGATGCGAATGAACGCGATGGCGAAACGTTTTTGCATGCTCAATGTTTTGAAAGCCGGTGTTCAAGCCATCATGACTTTTGTTCTACTTGAGGCTGGATATGGTATAGATGGTGTGTTGATTTCAGCTGCGGTATCCAGTGTGTTGCTAATGGTTTGCTTGGTGCGTTATCAATGGCAAGAGATGGGATCTTTTGGTTGCTTCAAATACTCAGCGAAGATCTTAAAATTCGGACTGCCCGTTTTGGTTGGCGGGGCATCAATGTATATGATCATGGGGCTCGACCGATGGGTGATGGCAAGCTTCGTCGGTGTTGAAGAACTCGCGATTTATGCGGTTAGCGGTAAATTTGCGTTGATTCTTGGTTTGTTGCTACAGCCTTACGCGCTTTGGTGGTTTCCAAACCGTGTCGCTATGCTTCAACAGTCGGGTGGCAGCAAGATGTGCGCCGATAGAGCGTTAGTCGGAGTGAACCTCGCCATTGTTTTAGGCTCGTTGATGATTCTAACGGTACCCGGATTTATATCTCTCATTTTACCGAGCAGTTATCAATACGCGGGGACCATTGTTGTTGCGCTGCTTGCGATTAGCGTTATCAAAAATGCAGGTGATTATTTGAATCTAGGTTGTTTTAGCGGTGACTCAAGCCAATCTCAAATGTGGATTCAAGGTGGATGTGCGGTCTTAGCCGCCATTGGTTATTTCACAGTGACGCCTATTTATGGCGTGTGGGGTGTTGTCGCGGTTCTTTGTGCAACTTATGTTGTGCGACTCATGCTTCTGTATGTTGTAAGCCAAGCGATGGAACAATTACCTTATGAACATAGCAAGTGGGTAACCGCAGTCAGCATCGCATTAGTGGCGATAGCGAGTGATCAACTTCTGGGATTGGTGTTGGTTGATGTCCATGACTTTATTCTTGGATCGGCTGTTGGTGTAATCACGCTGGTGGCCTTTGTTAAATACTCGGTGATCGTTGTCCCGCAAGCCCTGCTCGACAAGTTGATGCTGGGAAAGCAGTCTCACGCAAATTGAAATAAAACACTGTTCATAATGTGTAAGGTTCGATAGTATTTATAAATTCAATGAATACCATCAACGGAAAGATACATGAACAAGTGGATTGTGCTCTCAGCTATATTCTCAACCTTATCGTACGCTTCTTCTGAATTGTCTAACCACGATATACAGGAGCACCTGTTCGAAGTGCCCGAAGCTATCTCCTTAGAAAATCAAAACAGGGTATGTAACAGCCTTGTTTGCAGTTCGGTGTCTGCGCCAAAATCTGTTCCCGTCGTTGGCGATTTTCCAGAGCGAGAATCGAATCCAACGATAGACACAATTGCGAGTGCTATCTATTTCGTCGGTGAAATTGGCGTTGCTGAAAATTTATCGACGCCAGAGTACGAGCAGTTTTTTGAGAACTAATTGAAAAGTGACTGCATAAGTTGGTGCTTCTTTTTTATGCAGTTACAAAAGATATGAAATGCTGTTATAAACGATAAGACCTTGTTTAAGGATTTTATAATCGCGGCATTTGGCAATTAGGAAGCATCAATGGAAATCTGGAAGTTACTGCTGTTTATCCCGGCTTGTTTTGCGCTCAATATGACACCGGGCCCCAACAATTTGTTATCAATGAACAACGCCCGTTGTTATGGATTTCAAGCGGCCTTGGTTGCGGGGTTAGGGCGAATCACGGCATTTTCTGGCATGATTGCATTGGCGGCTTCTGGCTTGGCTGTTGTTCTTTATACTTCTGAAACTTTGTTCTTCATTATCAAACTTTTTGGCGCCATGTACTTGTTGTGGATTGCGTTTAATCTATGGCGTTCTAAAGCCAGCCCAGTCGCGGACATTGAGTTAAATAAGAATTGGTTTGGCCTTGTTAAACAAGAGTTCGCACTGGCGGCTGGCAACCCAAAAGCGATACTTATCTTCACTGCATTCCTACCTCAATTCGTAGATGTCACCGCGAGTGTAAACACGCAATTCTTCATCCTAGGAAGCACATTTTTAGTGTTAGAAATGCTCGCGATTTCTCTCTACGCGGCCTTTGGTTTATACCTAAGAAACTGGTTCTCCAAGCCGAAAATGGCTAAGCGTTTCAACAAAGCGTGCTCGGTTTTTCTCGCATTATCTGGCGCTAATCTGTTGGTTAGTCGACAGTAACGAATTAAGGTATAAAGCGATATGATGAACGCGGATATACTTTCTCATTGGATAGAAACCAAATGTCATGCTTCGTTAACTGAGGTTACTCATGGAGCAACTAATTCGGTGTATGAGGTGGGTTCAAAGCCAGCTTTCTTTTTGAGGAAGTACCGGACTCTTGATGCTAGTCGTATCAAGAACGAGCACGAACTGTTGTTCTTTCTATCTCAAAAAGTCCCAACTGTGGTTTTGCCGTGTCTTACTTCAAATGGTCAAAGCTTTGTTAAGGCCAAAGGTGAATACTACGCGTTATTTCCTGAGGCTCAGGGCTCGTTGATTGAGAAGCACGCTTTGACAGACACGCATGCATTCGAAGCCGGTGCTACTCTCGCAAAGCTTCATCGCCAGTTGAGCCTCTACCCTAGAAATGGATTGCCAAATGAGATGTTCCCAGTTATCCAGTTGTCATGGAACAGAGAGCTATGGCTGCAGCGTCTTGATAAGGTCATTGCTGCTATCGAATCAAAAGGGGAACAAAACGTCGAGGATGAATGGGCGCTACAGAGGTCTATACAGCAACGTAGTTTTCTAGCGAGTAGCCAAAGTGTCCACTCTTATGAGACCAAAACCGAGCGAATACTGATTCACGGTGACTTCCATCATTACAATCTCTTCTTTGATAAGCGTTCTAAAGTGAGCGGTATTATCGATTGGGATTTGGTTCAATACATGCCTCCTGCCTATGAAATAGCCCGGGCTTGCATGTATATGTTTGATATGGATGTTAAGAAGTCAGTCGAATTTGTTGGCGGTTACTTGTCCATTAATGAACTTTCAAAAGCGAGTATTACTGATGGAGTTTGTGCTTGGGGCATTTTTGCTGACCACCATATCTGGGCGTTGGAAGAGGTTTTTTTAAAACAGAACCTAGCCGCTCGGAAATTCATACCTCACAAGAACTTTTTACCTTTTGAGCAGCAATGGTCATTGATAGAGTCGCATTTGGTAAACAAGCGATAAAGGTCAGGCGTTGCATTGTAATCTGAGGGAGAGCTAATGAGTAACAAAGACCTATCCAACATGGGCTCTGCTCGAGTATCTATAGAACAACTTAACGGTGAACCTTGTATTCGAAAGCAAGGGGCGGGTGAGGTTGAGATTTCTTTTTATCAATATGCTGCGCAACAGTTGTCTGGTGTACATAGCCCTAAATTATTGGCTGTAAAAGGGAACGATCTCTTTATCGAGCAAATTCCGCACTCTTTAACATTAAGTGAGCTTCAAGCCTCCTCTGAGGTGTATCAGCAACTATCTCGTATTCATAAGTCTCAATACTCGCCGAATTTTGCAGTGAAAGAGCACAGCTGGAAGCGCTCTGATACTGAAGCTGCATTAGCGTATCTCAAATTACTCAAGACAGCTTACTGCGCATTCAGCGATTGAGTGGTGCTTTGTTCGACCATAAAACCTTGCTCTCGGGGGATGCGAACGAGGGAAATTGGGGAAGAAGAGATAACGGCCAGCTGGTGTTATTTGATTGGGAGCGTTTTGGCTATGGCAGCCCAGCTATCGATTTAGCGCCGCTCGTTTCTCGCATGGGAACCTTGTCTGATTATGAGTTTATTGTTGACCATTACCTACATCATAACAATTTGATTTCCCGAGAAGATTTAATAAGGCAATTGATCATCGCGAAAAGCTGGATCGTAATCGAAGTCACGAATATATTAGTCGCGCGTAACTACCCCCAAGCTTCGAAATATATCCAATGGTATAGAGATCAAATACCTACTTGGTTGTCTTTAGTTGAATGCAGACTGTAGTGGTAGGGTGGTTGTAGTCATCTCTATAAAGGTCTATCTATGAATATTGTCTGTGCGGAAAAACAAGAACTGGCTGATATCTACCAGCTTGAACATGCTTTGTTTGGCGACCATGCCTATCCGCAGTTTTTCTTTCGTCAGGCGTTTGATTGCTGGGGTAAAGGCTTATTGGTTGCTAAACAAGAATCGAAGGTTGCGGGCTATGCTTTGATGACAACCACAGATAAGCAGCATGAGTTTTGGATCTTATCATTGGCGGTGGATCCGAATTATCGTGGGATGGGTATTGGTCGAAAATTGATGCAGCATGCAATAGCGCAGCTTCCTCAAGAATCTAAGCTATTGCTCACCGTGGATCCAAATAACGCATCGGCTTGTGCGCTTTATGCATCGATGGGTTTCGCTACTATCAAGCAAGAAGAAAACTACTTTGGTGATGATGAGCCAAGATTGGTGATGCAGCTCATCATCTAGATTTTTGCTAACGGTTTTAATCAAAGGCTCTCAACTAAATTAAAGGCTTACGCTTCAATCGAACCCTCACAGGGCTAGGTCAGCATCACTATACCGTGCATCAATACCACACTAGAGGTGAGCCGAGTTCTCATATCAAAGTAGCCGTCAGGGCCTTCACTCTGGTTCTCTTCTCTCATAGCTCTTTCTGCTCGCCAAACCGCAATGTAGCCAAGGATCAGAATCAGGGTAGTGAGAAACTCTTTTTGCTCTCCAAGCAACACCGCCAACCATGCGATTAATACAATCACGTTGCTGAGAATTAGCGCCTTGTTACTGGTTTGGCTTTCGAAATTTTCGATGCCATTTCCCCATAAGATTCCTGAAAGAAAACTCAAGATAACCACGCTGTAGGTGATGAAGAGCGTTTCCCCACTTATTCCGATGAATTGGCTGTCGGTCAGAGAAAGGAGTAAGCCAAATAGAAAAGGGATTAACCCCATGTACCCCAACTTGGCCATGGTGTTACGGGTTTGAGTTGTCGCCATGTAATCTGCCCTCATAACTGTTGCTCAATCGCGTTTTTGAGTGTGGCACTCACTGGTGATGTTGAGCTAGGGAAGGTGGCGACTACTTTGCCTTCTTTACTGATCAAGAATTTGTAGAAGTTCCACTTGGGCGTTACGCCTGCTTGCTGCTGTATCTCGGCAAAGACTGGGTTGGCGCTACTGCCAGACAGAGAAGCTCGCGCCATCATAGGGAAGGTAACACCGTAGTCGAGGTAACAGACTTTAGCTGATTTCTCTTCGCTCCCTTTATCTTGGCGAAAATCATTACTTGGAAAGCCGATAACCGTGAAGCCTTGGTCTTTGTAGGTTTGATGAAGTTGCTCGAGTTGCTCAAATTGCGGAGTAAAGCCACATTGGCTTGCAGTATTAACCACTAATAGAGTCTTACCTTGAAATTCATCACACAAGGCGATTTCTTCGGTTGAGTTTAACAAGCGCTGTTTGCCATTAAGTATCTCGGGGCAACTCGCTGCGAAAGCGATAGAGCTTGTTAGGCTGGTCATCAATACAGTTGAGCAAAGTAGTGAACATTTCATAGGTTTGGCTCATTTTAGTTGGCGTAATGGTTATTACTCTTGAGCACGATGAAATGATCACTTTACTCATTATTTACTGTCGTTTTCCCTATCGTTTTTAGTTGTGCTTTTGCTCTCTGCGATGAGGTATGGAGCGACCAAGCGACTGATATTCACTTTCGCACCAAGGCGTGCCGCTAATAGATACATGCCACCAATTTTTCGGTGCAGAAACAGCGCATCGGCGGGTGGGGTATGCCAATACTCTTGTTCCATGCTCAAAATGGTTCCAGCTTCACGAAGACGTTGCGCTAAACCACTTGCTTTGAAGTCGTATTCTTCGTCAACCAACATCGGCTCACAGGCCATCTTTACGAGGTTTAGAATCGCTTGGCGTTGATCGGGAAGAATCGTCTCGCTAAAAAATCCTATTTGCTCTAAAGCTTGGTTGAGCCCTTGCTCATTGTTGTTAATGACAGAGTAAAAGGCTAAGCGATAACCCTCGCTGAAGCGGTCGCTGTATTCACGGGTTGCTCCGAAATCTAGTAAGCCAATTTGTCGGGTGTTTTCAACGTATAAGTAGTTGGCGAAATTGGGGTCGGTTTGCACCATCTTGAAATCGAACAATTCTCTGAACAAAAGTTCGAGCAAGCTGTGCATTACAAAGTCACGTGTGCTTTGGTCGTAACTTTCGATTTGCTCTATCGAAACGCCCTCGATGAAGTCCATTGCGAGCACCGATTCAGAGGATACTTGCGGATGAATTTTAGGTACGACGAATTGAGGGTGCGCTTTTAATGCATCATGATAACGAGTCGCGTAGTCAGCCTCGCGAGCATAGTCCGCTTCATCGTGGAGCTGTTTCTTTGCCTCTTCTAACAAGCCTTTGTAGTCGACCGACTTTGGTATCAAGCCAACAATGTTGAGCAGTGTGCCGACGTTATCCACATCACTGTCGATGCTTTTTCGAATACCTGGGTATTGGACTTTGACGGCGAGTTTGTCTCCCGCATCGCTATAGGCTTGGTGAACTTGGCCAATGGAGGCACTGGCAATAGGTTTAAAGTTGAAGGAAAGGAATTCAGTTTTCCAATTGCTCCCGAGCGAGCTTTCTAACACTTGATTGAGTTGTTTGGTTGGCAGCGGATCGGCATCAGAGCGCAGGCGAGAAAGAATGTCGGTTAATTCAGGTTCTAGGACATCGCCCGCATCCATTGAAAGCATCTGCCCCAGTTTCATAGCAGCGCCACGTAGGTGCGCGAGCTGATCGGTCAGGCGAGCCATGTTCTGTGGCGTTAACAGCAAATCCTTTGCTTTGGGCCTGTTGCCTTGTGCAATTTGCTTGGTGCCTTCTGTTAGCACGTTACCTGCGACTCTTGTCGCCAGCGAAGCGAACTTACTAAATCTAGAAAGTCTATGAGTGGGAAGGTTTCTCTCTTTTGCTGGCATAAAGGTTCTCTCTGGGAATCAGGGTTCACTACAAAGTTCTATCAATCATTACACAACCGTATGTTTTGTTGTGATAACTTGTCGCGTGGAACAGTAAACAGAATTAAAAGGACAAAGCATGAAATTCATTTGGTTGAAAGTGGCCGTTACGATATTGGTGTTCGCAGCTCTGTTTGGCATCGTGTACTACAAAGTCGCCAGCGGCATGTCTTAACTCAATACTATTTAGTGCAGCTGTTACCGTTGCAACGTGACTTTCCGGTTAGCCAGAACGAAATTTTATATCGATTCTTGGCAAACCGTAGATAGCACCAGTCTGCCATTGGCTTAAAGATCGCCCAACGTAATGGGGCATACAGCCAACCTTTTCCTACTAGCTTCCACGCTTGGTAAGTCACATCTAAACCAAGCAACAGCTTTTCGTTTTCGTCCAATGCATGCAAGATTGTATTGGCTGCCTCGGCATCTATTTGCGGGTAGTTTGAAAACGCTTCACTGTAGATATCGACGGTCTGGATCTGATTTTTGTTATCAGACTTAGTCAGCGCTGCCATCTCTTTTGCACAAAGTGGGCAGGTTCCATCGTAAAATATCGTTAATGCAGTCATTGTTTTCCTTACTATTTTCGTCAATTCTCATTGATACGACATCACCTTTTAGGTGGATCATTCTGCCCAGTTATCCGACACTGTTATTGTGACAACTAATTTACAGTATCATCTCGAGGTAACATCCGTTCCATGCATTTAAAAAATAAGAGCCTATCTCCAATGACAACAAAGTTAATGAACCGTTTGATTATAGCTGTGACTGCCCTGATGCTCAGTGGTTGTGTTAGCTACAGCATTACCGAACAAGAAATGACGAAGTACCTTGAAGATTCCGTGATGCTCGAACAAGAGGTTGGTGTACAAAGTGTGATGTACGCACAAGTGGCTGTGGATGATCTAGAAGTACAAATTGGCCGAGCAGATGAACAACGCGTGTCCGTGTTGGCAAATACCAATGCAAAAGTTCAAGTGTTCAATATGCCTAATATGGGGTTGGACTTAGACCTAGAGTTCAGCGCGATTCCTGAATACGACAAGGAAAGTGGCGAGGTATATCTAAAGTCGCTGCGACTAGAGCGCTTTGAAGAAAAGGGCAAACAGCTTTCGCCAGAAATAGAGACACTACTCAAACCAGCCGTATCGATGATAGGTTTTGCTTTGTCTCAGTCTCCGGTTTACAAACTCGACAGCAACAAGGTTCAAGAGTCGTTGATTAAATCATCGGAACCGAATCTAGTGATCAGAGATAATAAGCTGGTTATCGAACTGTTCGATTGACCCTCCATGCATTAGCTTTGATTAAGCTCTCACACATAATGGCTGCCTACTGGGTGGCCATTTTTGTTTGTGTTGAGTCGGTCATGACTGTTTTTAGTCGGTTTACTCACCTTGTCTATCTGTCTCATTTATTGAATTAGCCGCGTATCTCACCTTTACTTTACTCTTGTGAGCAAGTCATCGCTTCAGTCATCAAATCATAAAAAAGAAAAGGTGAACGAACTATGAAGAGTCCAGTAATCGCGGATAACAAACCCGTCAAAGTCGAGCTGACAGAGGGAGAAGAGTATTACTTTTGTACCTGCGGCCGATCTAAAAGTCAGCCCTTTTGTGACGGTTCCCATGCCGGTACGGGTTTCAAACCGAAAAGCTTTGTCCCCGAAGAAAGCGGAGACGCCTACCTTTGCCGCTGTAAGTATTCCAACAACCTTCCTTTCTGCGATGGCACTCATAAACAGTTTACTGGTGAACAAGTTGGGCAAGAAGGCCCAGAGGTTCACATTCAAGCGGCTGCTCCAGATTTGTCTCCTGCTGCGAGCGCAACCAAAGAAGAACCGACCGTCGAGTTTATTCATCAGTTAGCGCGTGATGGTTTATCCAAGGTCGGGCATCATGGGCCTATGACCTCTATGGGCGTGCCAAGACATCTATTGCCTCACTGGGATGATATTCAAGTGATGGTCGCGCAAATGGCCACCAAGCCTTTGCTAGAAAATGTGCCCGTTGGTACTGAACTGATTATTGGCCCCAAAGCGAAGAAGCCGCTTAAATTGGACATCTCTTTATTTGTGTCTGATATGAGTTTTGGCTCGCTGTCTGAAGAAGCAAAAGTCTCATTGGCGAAAGGTGCTGAACTCGCAGGGACGGGTATCTGCTCTGGTGAAGGCGGTATGTTGCCCGAAGAGCAAGCGGCGAACTCTCGCTACTTTTATGAATTAGCCAGTGCTCAGTTTGGTTACGATGAAGCTAAGCTCAAAAACGTTCAAGCCTTCCACTTTAAAGGCGGTCAGGGTGCCAAAACCGGAACGGGCGGACACTTACCGGGTGTGAAGAATATAGGAAAAATCGCGGAAGTGCGTGGCATTGAAGCGGGCACGGCTGCGATTTCCCCACCCACCTTTGTCGACCTTAAAACAGTCGAGGATTTCAAAAAATTCTCCGATCGTGTTCGAGAGGTGACAGGCGGTATCCCGATTGGCTTTAAGTTAAGTGCCAATCACATCGAAGAAGACATTCAGTTCGCGCTTGATGCCAGTGCCGATTACATCATCTTGGATGGGCGTGGCGGCGGTACTGGGGCGGCGCCAGAGATGTTCCGTGACCATATCAGCGTTCCCACTATTCCAGCACTCGCTCGTGCTAGAGCGTATCTCGATAAACAAGGGGTCAGTGACAGAGTCACATTGATCATCACGGGCGGTTTGCGCGTGCCGATGGACTTCGTAAAAGCGATGGCACTTGGTGCTGATGGTGTCGCTATCTCAAACAGTGCCATGCAGTCGATAGGTTGTGTGGCGGCGAGAATGTGTAACACCAACAATTGCCCTGCGGGTATTGCAACTCAAAAAGCCGATTTACGCCAGCGTTTAAATGTTGAGAAGGCATCTAATCAGCTTAAGAACTTCTTCGAAGCCTCGACAGAATTAATGCAAGTGATGGCGAGGGCATGTGGGCATGATCATTTGAATCAATTTAACCCTCATGATTTAGCTACATGGAATCGTGAAATGGCGGAGCTATCGGGCGTTGCTTATTCGGGTTTCAGCTCATTAAATAAACTTAAGTAAATAACCTTTCAATAAAGCACACCTACTGCATTTGTGGGTGTGCTTATTTTTGCCTGTGCCATACAACGCCATACTCCATCCATCGTAATTAGCTGCTTTATAATCGCTTTTAAATTATTTTCTATTTTTTGAAAATATCGCTTTACCTCAAGTTAACTTTAGGTTTTATCATCCCCCCCAATCGAAAAACATAAACAATCACCTTGTCATTTTTGAGCATTGTAAGCTTGGAAGACGTCAGTCATTAGGTGATGAAAACGAATCAGGGGTTAGGTATGGAACAGCGTCAGATCACCGAGTATTTTTCAAGAATCGGCTTATCTCAGCCAAGCAACACCACAATCGAAAGCCTAAAGGCGATTCATCAACATCAACACAGAAGTATTCCGTTTGAAAACTTTGATGTGATTCAGGGTTTACCTATTCAGCTTTCAACAGAGGCTCTGCATCAAAAGCTGGTTGTAAATCAGCGAGGCGGTTACTGCCAAGAGTTAAATGGATTGTTGCTGAACGTATTAAGCCACTTGGGCTTTGAAGCCAGAAGCCTGCTTGGCCGTGTCCACCTAGCTGGCGAGCCGACAGGGCGCAGTCATCGAGTGACCATGGTGACTATTGATGACAAGCAGTGGTTGGTGGATGCGGGTTTTGGCACTTTTACACCTCGAGCTCCATTGCTGCTAGAAACTGGTCTTGAACAATCTAATGACTTACAAACCTTCCGCTTGATAGAAGACGATCTGTACGGCTTGCTGCTGCAAATCAAGCAAGGCGAAGAGTGGATGAAGGTATACAGCCTAGACATGACTCACGTGTGCGCGAACGACTTAGAGTCGAGCAACTTCTTTACATCTAACAGCCCGAAATCGATTTTCACATCGAACTGTATTGCAGCACTGCCTATTGAAGGTGGGATTGTCACGCTACTCAACCAAACCATCAAAGTGACCAAAAACGGGATTACCGAAGAGTGGTCATTAGAAGATGAGGCGTCTTACTTTGCAGCCCTACAAACTTACTTTGGGCTAACCCTCAACGTACCTTTTTCACTTTTAAAGAAATGTTTCTAACCAAATTTGAGGATAAATAATGAAAGTATTAGCGATTGGCGCGACCAACAGTACAACATCAATTAACCAACAACTTGCAGCGTACACAGCAGGTTTAGTCGAAGGTGCGCAAGTCGAGGTGCTCGACCTTAATGATTTCGAGATGCCAATTTACAGCGAGAAAAGAGAGCAAGATTCAGGGGTTCATCAACACGCTCAACGCTTCTTTGAGAAGATTGGAGAGTCAGATGCGGTAGTCATCTCCTTTGCGGAATACAATGGCTCATACACCGCGGCTTTTAAAAACGTATTTGATTGGGCATCGCGCATCGATATGAAAGTGTACCAAGGTAAACCTGTGGTGATGCTTGCTACCTCTCCGGGCCCGGGTGGTGCGACTTCGGTGTTGTCTTCTGCGGTTAACTCTGCACCTTACTTCGATGCCGATGTAAAAGGGTCGATGTCAGTGCCGAGCTTCTACGATAACTTCGATGTGGAGACGGGTGAGATGACCAACCTAGAGATGATCGACAATCTTAAGATGATCATGAAAAAGATCGGTTAAGTGGCTTTAGTGCACTCAGTTCATTCGCTTCATGCCGTGGGCGGGTAGGTCTTAAATACAGAAGGCAGCCATAACGTCATGGCTGCCTTAGGTGCTGTATTAGTTTGATAACTCAGCGGCGGTATCAACGAAGATGCCTTGAATGTCTTTTGCTTCGCGTTCAGTTTGACCGCCGTGCTTTAGAAATGCAGCAATGATGACCGCTGTTTTTTGCTCTTTTGCACGCTCTAAGAAGTAACGCAATTCTAGCTCTGCGCCCGCTTGCTCATCTTTGATTGAGGTCGCGATGATCTCTTTGTACATCACGATGTCACGCACTTCTAATTGGCTGATCACACCTAGCGTTGCCGCTAAGAAATCTTCAAGTTCTGCCTTCGGCACGAACTGAGTAATGATGTTGCGGCTTTCAGCTTGTTGCGCCGTAAAATCGTTACCTAGCAACAGGGCTTGTAGTGCTTTGTTTTTGCCCATGCGTCTTGCGAACTGCACCGCACCTTGGCCACCTGTCGGGATGTTTACATGAATTTCTGGTTGTGCGAACGCTGAGTTTTCAGTGCCATAAGCTAGGTCACACGCCATCACAAACTCATTACCGCCCCCACGAGCAACACCATCAACAACAGCGACAGACACTTGTTTCATTGCTTTGATGTTTTCAATCATGTGGTTGAATTCGATTGAGCCAGCCTGTCCACCTTGAGTGCCATTGATCACATTAAGATCTAAATGAGCTAGGAAGAACTCAGCATGCAGTGATTTGAATACCACTACTTTAGTATCACGGTCATCTTTTAGCGATAAAACAAACTCATTGATTTCATTAATCAAATCGAAAGTTAATACGTTCACTGGTGGATTGTTGATTGATACCGTAGCAATGCCATTTTGATTAGTAATAGATAGTAGTGTCATCTTTGTTTCCTCTAATTATTTGGGACTGAATGTTGTCTCCGTTATGTGCAGCTACTATAGATTTGTAATAAGATGAGAAAAATAGTCATATTGGCACTTAATTGGTGCTTTAAATGCAACAAAGGTCATTATGGATACATCAAGTCGTTTATTATTGCTGCTAGAAGTGGTTGAGCTAGGCTCGTTCGTCAAAGTCGCGGAGCAGAGGAACGTTGACCGTTCTGTTATCTCTAAACAGATCAGTCGTCTTGAAGAAGAACTCGATGTTCGACTGTTGAACAGAACCACTCGCTCTTTGTCGCTCACGGCAGCAGGCAACGAGATGGTCAACCAAGCCCATCAATTGCGAGCCTTACTCAATGACACACAACGCTTGGCACAGAACTACCATTCTGAACCCAGAGGTTTGTTAAGAATTACCAGCTCTACCATGTTTGGCAGGCAGTATGTTCAGCAAGCAATATCAGTGTTTCAGCAACAGTATCCGGATGTGGATTTCGAACTGAGACTCGAAGATCGCATTGTTGATATGGTCAAAGAAGGGTTTGATATTGGTTTTCGTATTGGTAAGCCTAAAAACTCTAGCTTAATCAGTCGCAAGATAGCGAGAAGCCGACTCTTGATTGTCGCGTCCCCTGAATTCATTGAAAAGCACGGGGCAATTGACACTATCGAAAAGCTCGAGTCATTACCTGCCACCATCTATGCTGCACCGGGCTTGGTGATAGACAAATTCTCTTACCGCGATGAAGAGGGCAATATACAGCACTTTCAGCTCAACGCGACCTATAAGGTGAATGATGTGGAGATGATTCCCAAGAGTGCGCTAACAGGCAATACCTTAGCGGTGGTCACGGCACAGATGATCACTGATGAAATATCAAAGGGCGAGTTAGTGCCTATCATGACGCATTTGGCACTGGATGATTTTGGTACCTTCTATGCGGTTTATCCTCATCGAGACGCGCCGATAAAAACCAAGTTGTTCATTGATACTTTAAAATCGATAGTCGGGGAAGAACAGCCAATTTGGGAGCAGGGTATTGCGGGCTTTGATGAGATGTATGGTCATCGTATAGCGAAGCCATAATCGATCATTGTAGATATCAGTTATAAACTCTCGGTGAGAGATTTACCTAAATTCAAATCTACACCTAAAGTTAAAGTGAACTCTACTGTTTTATATGCTGAGCTTTGTATAGTGCTCTTAAGTGTATTGGATTGCAGAAATTAGAGCACGCATTGGATATTCGAAAAGGGAAGTAACAACATGAAAAACATCGTGTATTTAACGATTGGCCAACTCTCAGAGCGCAGTGGCGTGGCACCTTCAGCGCTGCGTTTTTACGAAACCAAAGGGTTAATTGCTTCTATTCGAACTAATGGTAATCAGCGCCGTTATCAATCTGCGATGCTGCGTCGAATCGCTTTGATTCAAGTCGCCCAATCGATAGGGTTTACGCTTGAAGAGATCACTGAAGAGCTGTCTAGCTTGCCAATGAACCACACCGCAACCAAGCGTGATTGGGAGCGAGTGGCAAAGAAATGGCAAGGGCAACTCGACAGCAAGATGGCACAGATACGCTCGCTACAAGAGAACCTCACAGGCTGTATCGGCTGCGGCTGTTTGAGCATGCAGAAGTGCCATCTATTAAATCCTGAAGACATCCTGCATGACCAAGGGCAGGGCGCTCAGCGTATTGTTGATTAGATTGGTTTTAGGATTTAGTTAAAGCTGATCGAATCCAATACATTCAATACTATTGTCAGAGAGCCATTGTCGTAAGGCTGGGTTCGTCAATAAGGCGTGTTCTTCCACTCGCTTAGTGAGATAGCTCGAGAGTGATCTCAGTTCGTCACTGGCAAAAAGCGCGGGATGGCACATTAATTCGACTGTGCCGTTAGGCATCATGGCTTGGTGGCTCAACAGCAAATCTTGTAAACCGGTTAGTGAAACCCCGTCATCAAAAAATCGCATATCAAACGCATCTGGTGTTGGCACTAATAGTGAATCTTGCCCGCTCACAATATTGTCGATTCGTCTCACGGGCAAGCCGATGTTATTGGCAGTTCGAGTAAATGCAGCTTTAAGAGGTTGAAAGACGCCACCGAAGTGATGGCTATCGATATGGTTGATTTTTAAACCGGCATCAAGTGCAGCTTGGTATTGTGCATTAAGCTCGAGTGCCACCTCCTCTTCGACAACATCTGATTTGTTGAGTAGGGTTGTTTTATCTAAAAAGTACCCTTGATGATCGACGAGGCTGGGTATGAGTTCTGGTGAGCTTATGGGTTTACCCGCTGTGACTGTAAAATGCAGCCCTACTTCAGGAACCATACCTTGGTGATACAGTTCGATGGCATGTTGTGTGCCTGGTTGGTTCATCATAATGGTGGTGGACTTGACCATACCCGCTTTAAAGCAGTCGATGATGCCAAGGTTCACGCTTTCTGTGAGGCCGAAATCATCGGCATTGAGTATCAGTTTCATGGTTAGACTCTTTTGGCTATGTTGGGCTAAGCGACTTAGATTAGCCCAGCGTAAACTGAGCTAATATGGGCTGGGTTATTGCTCACTTTGAGCGAGTCGGTGAGCAAATGCAGGCATGAAGTCTAAGTTCTCACGAATCGTTTCTAGTAAAGCCTCATCGATGTGCGAGCCTGAATCGACAATAGGGTTTAGAATCAGAGCGCGCTTGGCTAACGCAATATCTCCGGTCATGGCGGCTTTCACTGTTAAGGTTTCGAACTCTTTCATTTGTTGGATCAAGCGCAGCGTATCACTGTCAAAAGGCTCGACGTTCAGTGGCAAGATAGCGCTACTGGTGATCACGGAACTCACTTCGACCGCACAATCATTCGGCAAGCCTTGAATCGCTCCGTTATTGCGGGTGTTTACATGCATGATAGAACGTTTGTTGTTGTAGATACTGCTCATCAACTCACAAGCTGCTTCAGAGTAGTATGCACCACCACGCTCTTCTAACAATTGAGGTTTGGTGTCTAGCATCGGATCTTGATAGATCTCAAGCAGCTGTTTTTCAACTTCAGCGACTAAGTCGGCACGGTTAGTTTTGTTCTCTGAAGCTGCAAACTCTTTGTCTAGAATATCTCGTGACTGGTAGTAGTAACGTAGGTAAGCACACGGAACGATGTTGAGTGAGCGAATCAACTCACCGTCCCACTCGAAAGGTGGGATGTTTTTCGGCATCATTTGGTCATTTCCCGCAATAAGCTCTTCGATCAGCTCGCCAAGTTTATCTTGGCCTTCGTGAAGCACTTTACGAGCCCATACTAAGTGGTTTAAGCCCGCAATTTGCATCGTCATATCTTCACGTTTCGCACCAAGCATTTTGGCTGCGCCGCGCTCCATGTTCACTGGGACATTACACAAGCCGACAGTTTTGATGGTTGAGTGCTTAACCAACGCTTCAGTGACCATGCCTGATGGGTTGGTAAAGTTAAGTAGCCATGCATTAGGGCACAGTGTTTCCATCTCTTTTGCGATTTCTAATGCAATGGGGATAGTGCGGCAGGCGTTCGAAAAACCACCTAAACCGTTGGTCTCTTGTCCTATCATGCGATACTTCAGAGCAATCCTCTCGTCACGTAATCTTGCTTCCATTCGACCCGCCCTAAATTGCGAACAGACGAAATCCGCGTCTTTCAAAGCTAACTTTCGGTCGGTGGTGAGATGTACTTTGATTTGACAGTTGGCTTTATTGATCATGCGCTCAGTTAGATCCGCAATCACCTGTGCTTTTTCTAATCCAGCTTCGATATCAACTAACCAAAGATCCGAGATAGGCAGTTCGTGATGACGTTTTAACAAGCCTTCAACTAGCTCTGGGGTGTAACTTGAACCACCACCAATCACGACGACTTTCAATTTCTGTTCTTGTTTCATGTTTTTCACCATTAGATTTGTAGATTACTTGGTTTAATCTATATGATGAGTAACTAAGCCGACAAACCAGTATTGGCTACATATGAATTATCAGGAGTAATCCATGGGGTTGTTTGAGAACAGACAGCAAACGCTGTCATTGCTGCACACATTCAGTGTCGCTGCCAAACATTTGAGTTTTACTGTAGCTGCTGATGAGCTGTTTTTAACTCAGGGTGGCGTCAGTCATCGTATTAAAAAGTTGGAGCAGCAGCTGAAATTCAGCTTATTCGTGCGCAAAACTCGCAAGCTGGAACTCACACCCGAAGGGCAAAGAGTTCTATCTATGCTTAATGTCTCTTTTGAATCGATATTCTCAGAGCTGATGGATATTCAAACGGGTGAGCTGAGTGGTGAGCTTTATATCGCAACTTCTCCTTATTTTGCATCTTCTTGGTTGATGCCACGACTGCCTGAGTTTAGAAAACTCTACCCAAGCTTAAGCCTGAAACTGCAAACCAAACAGAACCAATCTGATTTCCAATTTGAACCTTATGACGTGGCGATTTTTTACAGCGAGGGTCACTACCCCAATCATTACAGCGAGCGGCTTTTTTCCGGGGTTAGAACGCCTGTGTGTAGTCCTGAATATGCCAAGAGGTTTAACCTTGATAAGGGCTCCCAACAATTAGCGGGTGTGCAATTTATTCATAGTGGAGATGTCACCTCTTGGCAACGCTGGCTAGCTGAAGAGCAAAGTGATGTCGATTGCACGCTAATGTGCGACTACTACAGTGATAACCGCCTAGCAATGGATGCTGCAATATTGTCGATGGGCGTCGCATTAGGGCGTTTAGAGTTCATGAAACCGCAAATAGAGCAGGGGCTGTTAGTGGCTCCATTGATGAGTATTGAATCTGGTAAGGGCTATGATTTGGTGTGCCCGAAAGGGATGGAACAACGCACCAAGTTCCAGGTTTTTGCTCAATGGATGAAGCGGCAGTTGTAGTAGAGGCGCCTCTAGACAAACCGGAACTAAGGGTCTAGTTTAGGATGTTCTTTCACTATAAGAAGAGGTTAGTTATGTTCAGCCATGTTTTTCTTGGAACCGAAGATATTGAACGCGCGAAGTCTTTCTATGACCCAATCATGAAGGTGCTTGGCTACAGCGAAGGTTCTGTTGACCCTAAAGGTCGCTGCATTTACGTGAGTCAAACTGGTGTATTAGGTTTAACCAAACCGATCGATGGCCAGCCTGCAACGCATGGCAATGGTATGACGATCGGCTTCCTAGCATCTTCTCCTGAGCTGGTGGACGAATGGCATCGTGTTGGCGTAGAAAATGGTGGCACGAGCATTGAAAATGGCCCGGGTGCGAGAGGTTCTGACGAGCGCCGACTTTACATGGCTTATTTGCGAGATCCTGATGGAAACAAGATCTGTGCAACTCACTTTATGCCTTAGCTATCCTTAATCCTCAGTTCACGTTATGCCTCAGTTCGGTTTAAGGCATAGTTCATTTTATGCCACAGTGGCGTATAATTAAGTCATCTCGGTTGTTCAGTGCGAACGAACCATTGCAAAGGATTGTCTAGATGACACCAAACGAACTGTTTTATGAGAGCTTTGAGCGTTGCAGAATCGACCAAGAATTCCTAGAAACATTCTTGGCTGATTTCTGTGAGCATAACCCTAGGTTTTCAGAGCGTTTTGAAAATATAGGGCTGGAGCAACAAACTAAGATGCTCAAAGCCTCAATCATCCTGATTTATAACTCTTCTGGTTTACCCAGTGTGCGGAGCTCCGTAAAAAGGCTTGGTAAGCAACACAAAGATCTCGGGATGGACATTTCAGAACAAGAGCTCAACGAGTGGTTTCACTCATTACTGAATACCGTCAAGAAGTACGACCCGCACTATAATGATCAAGTTGAACAAGCGTGGGCGCAGACTCTCGATGCTGGTTTAACGATCATGAAGAAAGAGTGTGTCGTTAAATAAGCCCTGTTTAGCACAAGGCTTACTTATCTTAATGGTATTATAACGCTTAAAAGGTTAAGCCAGCTTGGATACCGAAGGTTGAATCTCTGTTATGCCAAGCGTCACCACTACGGAACTCATACCAATCATATCCAACACGAGCTAGGAATAGAGAGTGACCGAATATTGGCGTTTGAGACTTGTACTCTGCGCCAATCCCGTAAGTTGCGCCGAAGTTAACTGTAGAGCTCTTACTGCTTCTTCCGTCTCCATATGTTGATTTTATTTCTGACTTTATATGGTAAGCCCCTAGCTTGCCGTAAATAGCAAAATTATTGTTGATGTTGTGTTTGTACATAGGTGCTACTGAAACAAGTAAGGAATCTAAATCTTGCTCGACTGTGATTGCTGGGTTGTTGGTATACCCGTATTTGTCATTGGCGTTGATTAAGAGCAATGATGATTCAATATACCAGTTACTTTGTACAATCTGACTACCGAATGTGAATTCGCCACCAATGTCATTGTTGTCTATCGCGACACCACCTAATACATACATCTCATTTGACGCGAATGCCGAAGTGGCTGCCATCGCCACCAAAGAAGTCAGTGCTGCTAAGCGTAGTTTTTTCATATTATTCTCCGAAGTTTGTATATTTCGGGAGAGGATTCTAGCGACATTTTGAAAATAAAAAACACTGTTCAAATGCTGTGTGAGATATTCAATAAAGATTAAATTAATCAAAATCTGAAGATTGGTTTTTTAGTTTAAAAAAGATATTTTTTTAGATCTGAGACTGGTGTTTTGGTGAGTGTTTGTGTTTGATTTATAGGTGTTTTTCTCTGTTGAATGGAATAGTTCACATTGGTTGAAATGAGTCCCAGCGATTGAGCTATCGCTGGAACTTAGATCATGTGGAGGCAACATTTTAATAAGTATTAAACGCCCCATGCGAAACCTAGCGTGAGAGGTTCATCAATCAGCCGCTAAAGTTGGATTAAAAGTGAGCAGCCCAGCCCACTAAGAAACCTTGTGTCGCTGTATCGTATTCATAAGTGCCTTTGTTTTCGTAATCAACCCAAGTGGATTTGTACGCGATGTTTAAATCTGACCAATCGTTGATTTGATAGCGAACCCCAGTTAATAAAGAGCTGGTAAAGTCAGTATCGCTGCCAAGTCCTATGTCTAGGCTAGTGTGTACCATCCAATTTTTGTGGAGCGCTTTGGTCCAACGAACCCCGATAAGGTAATCAATCCAATCTTCCTCCAAAGACCTTGAATTCAAAGTTGTTCCGTTGCTTGTATAGAGCTTCGAATCAATATCGTTGTCCCACCATCGTAATCCGACCATGTAATCAATATTACCAATATCGTATTGGTAACGTTTGAAACCTTTTGCCTCTAACACGCCTTGCCTAATCTCAAGTTTACCATTGAGGATCCCCGCATTGCCTATGACTGAGTTGGACTTAGCACTTAGATCCATAAAGCTGTAATCAAGGTAGTAACCCCATTGATTGTCATAAATGCCTTCAAGGCGAAGCATCGCGCCTATATCTAAATTATCCATGATGAATGCTGGGTCTACATCCACATCGCTAGATAGATTTCCAATGGTGGTATCACCACGAATATTCAGAGCTTGAGCATAGATCTCAATGCTGTGTTGCCATTTTTTCATGCTCGTTTCTGAGCTTGCTTCTTGAGCAATAACGGTTGAACTGACAACTAACATTGGTGCGATTAGGTAATGCCACTTGGCCATATTGATATCCCTATATTCGATGTGAAAATGCGCCTTAACGAATGATTAGATCTTTGAGTTACTTTGATTATATGCAACTTGTATATCCCTGATTGTAGACTATGTTTTTTTTAAAGAGCCAAATTTTGAGAGTAAGGGTATGAAGCCACAAAGTATTTTCCTGTTAGTTGCAGTTGTGGGACTAACACCCATTGCGTTGTCTTACGGCTATGCGCCAGTTGTCTCTCTTGATTACCTTTTTGGGATCGACGCGAGCCCTATCAATGTGACTCATATCTTTCGTGCAGTAATGGGGCTTTATTTGGCTCTGGCGTTGTTTTGGGTGTTTGGCGCACTGTTCAAAAAGTATCGGCTGCCAGCGCTCTATAGTTTGGTGGTTTTCATGTTGGGTTTAGCTGCCGGACGAGTCATCAGTTTGGTGGTGGATGGCATGCCGCATTGGCTACTTTTCGTCTATCTGATCTTGGAACTGGGCTTTGGCTTAGTCGGTTTAAAAATGATTCATAACGAACAATCTGAAACAGTATAAGGACATTCTATGAAAAGGATTTTCCATCTTCTTATCCTGAGTGTGTTGAGTAGCTTTTCGCTATCAGCATGGTCAGCTCAAGAGCAGCCAAATATCTTTGTTATCTTCACTGATGATGTGGGGATCTCAAACTTAAGTGCCTATCACAATGGCGTGATGAGCAGCGAAACACCAAATATCGACAGCATTGCCGAGAAGGGCATGTTACTCACCGATTACTACGCTCAACCTTCGTGTACCGCGGGTCGTTCCGCCTTCTTAACTGGGCAATTACCAGTACGAACGGGCATGCACTCGGTTGGGTTACCGGGTGGCCCTGTGGGTTTGAGTGCAGATACCCCAACGCTTCCAGAAATGCTTAAGAGCATGGGGTATGTGACGGGGCAGTTTGGTAAAAACCATTTAGGTGACCGAGATGAATTCCTACCGACAATGCACGGTTTTGATGAATATTGGGGCTGGTTGTATCACTTGAATGCGATGGAATACACCGAAGACCCGGATTGGCCAAAAGATGGATCGCTCGATGCCTTTGCACCTCGTAACGTGATCTATTCAAGATCGGATGGTAAGGGCGGACAAACCATTGAGGATGATGGTGCGCTGTCGATTGAGCGTATGCGTACACTGGATGATGAAGTCAATAAACACGCTATCAACTTCATCGAAAGGGCGGTTGAAGCGGAGAAGCCATTCTTTACTTGGTATTGCCCATCACGAGGTCATGTTTGGACGCACCTTTCGGAAGAGTATGAAGCCATGCTCGGCCAGAACGGGTGGGGACTGCAAGAAGTGGTGATGAAAGATCTCGATGATCACGTTGGTGAGATGCTTGCCAAAATGGAAGAACTCGGCATTGCAGATAACACCATCATCATTTTCACGGCCGATAATGGTCCTGAAATCATGACATGGCCAGATGGCGGTATGACACCGTTCCATGGCGAAAAAGGCACAACATGGGAAGGTGGTGTTCGTGCGCCTGCATTGGTGAGCTGGCCGGGTAAAATCCCAGCTGGCAGTGTCGGCAATGGCATCTTTGACGGCATGGATTGGTTACCAACACTGATTGCAGCGGCGGGTGGCCCAACAGATCTGAAAGAGAAAATGTTGAAAGGTCACGATGGTTTTAAAGCACACCTCGATGGTTACAACCAAGTCGATATGTTGACGGAAAAAGGTGAGTCGAATCGTAAAGAGATTTACTACTACGAGCGAGACAAGCTACAAGCCGTTCGAGTTGGGGATTGGAAAGCGCACTTCGTGGTTCAGAATCATGGTTGGAGCGGTCCTAAAGAAGAGCTTAATGCACCACTACTGTTCAACCTGCGCCGCGACCCTTACGAGCGAGCTGCGGAAGAATCAGGCATGTACCTGAAATGGATGGGGCAGAAGATGTGGGCATTTGGTCCTGCTCAAGCTGCTATTCAGCAACACTTAGCAACCTTCGAAGAGTGGCCGCCGGTCACACCTGAATCTCCGGCTGAGAAAACCGGAGGTGTGGGGAATTAGTTAAATATCATAAAAAGTCCCGCTCTGTGTGAGTGGGATTTTTATTGGAATACGTCTTAACTTTTGCTCTATTTTAGCGTTGTTTTTCGCTCTATAAACTTCACTGGCACCATCAATTTAACCAAGCTGGTGTCTTGCTCTTGAATTTGGCTAACGACAATTTTCACTGACTCGCGGGCAAGGCGTCTGAAATCCTGCTTGAAGGTGGTGAGTTGGTAGTTCAACCACTGAGTCTGTGGAATGTCATCAAAACCAATCACTTGCAGATCTTCAGGAATACGCAGATTGAACTCTAAACGCGCTACATCCATAACAGCCATTGCGAGGTTATCTGTCGCACAGAATATCGCTTGCGGCTGTGTCGGCTCGGAAAACAGAGCGCGAATCGTATCCAGTGAATCAAGGTAGTCATAATCCGCTTCAACAACACGAGCTTGCTTGCCTGTTAGGTCTTCGAACTCTGAACAAAAGCCCGCTTCACGTTCGCCATTGGTGTAAGTCGGTACGTTACCTGTCAGGTAAACCGCGGACTTTGTTCCAACGCTATGTAAATGCTGAGCAGCAACTTGCCCTGCTGCATAGTTATCGCTCACCACATGGCTGCTCTTAGTGCCTTCAACTACACGAGCATACTGAACAATAGGGATATCGAACTCTTCACACTCTTCATAAAGCGACTTATTGAACGTCGCAGAAGCGGCAATCACACCATCAACTCGATACTGAAAGATGTTAGGAATCGAGTGGTTGTCATTACCATCGACTTGCCAGGGGATAAGCACCGCAGAATAGCCCTGTTTTTGTAACTCAGTAGAGATGAGCTGCAGGGTTTTCATGTGAATTGGGTAGTCAGCATCAGGGAAGACTAATCCAATCAATTTAGACTCGTTGGTGGTTAGGCTTCGAGCAAAGGCATTCGGGCGATAGTTGAGTGCTTTCGCGGCTTCAAATACTTTCTGCTTGGTCTTTTCAGATACCGAACTGCCCGGAACAAATACACGAGAAACGGTAGATTGAGAAACGCCAGCAAGCTTAGCGACATCTTTTGAAGTAACGGTTGGCTTTGACGCCGTGGAGTGTTTTGGTGAGTTCATAGACCATGCTTTTAAGCCAATTTAACGGCCTACAGAGTATCATAGATAGGTACGTATTCAAAAAAGCAATGCATGAGAATGTTATGAAAGATAAGGGCTAACTGAGGTTGTTGGGTGTTATCTTGGGTATGACCCAAAAGAAAGCTCTACGTACATACATCAGCAGATTGTAGAGCTTTAGTTGGACAGTGTTGTTCAATACTTCTTACTTATCTAACGCCTTATTCAGCCATTAGAAGTAGTAACGAATACCTGCAGCGAATTGGTCGTCGCTGTTTTCGTAACGGTTACCCACTGACTTGTCGTTGCCGTTGTCGAATTGGTATTCCGTCCACACTAAGAACTTGTTTTTCTTAAAGTGGTACTCAAGGCCAGGGATAATCAGCTGACGTTCGTAACCGTTAGCGTTGTTGTCTGTGTCCGTTAAGTAGTTAACGTTAAAGGTTGGACGCAGACCGTTTTCAAAGTGGTAGTACGTGAAGAATTCAGCACCACGGTGGTCGTAGAATTCAGCTTGGCTGGTGGTTTCCCAGTTTGAGCCTTGGCTGTAAGTGAAACCAACAAATAGGCCATCATTGGTGTAGTTCACACCCAACAAACCGATGCGCTGTGTATCGCCATCTTTGATGTTTTGCACGCCTGCATCAACATCATCAAACTCATTCTGGTGGTAAGCCAAACCAATGGTTAAGCCATCCATCACAGTGTAAAGCGTTGATGCACCCATACCGTTTTTCAGCGTTGCGGTTAAACCGTCAGCTAGGCCAACATCTTCACGAGTGGTTTGGTAAGTGAAGCCGTATTTCCAGTTGTCGTTGATGTTGTTGCGGTAAGTAATTGAGTTCTCGGCACGGCCTGTACCAGAAGCAATACCCCAGTCAGATAGGTTGTAGTAGCCAGAACCACGTGAACCGAATACACGGCCCATATCGGTGAACCAAGCCACATCGTAGAAGGTAGACCACTGTTTAGTACCCGCCGCAATCTTGCCGTATTTTTCGTGCTCTACGCCAGCGTATAGAAGTCGGTCGTAAATATTGTCGCCGTTAGCACCTGAGTTGTAACCCCACTCGGCATGGCCAAAGCCAGTCCAGTCGTTGTCTAGTGCCATTTGACCTTTAAGGCCGAAACGAGAACTACCGCTGTTCCATTCGCCATTGTGATCGCCACCTTTGTCTTGGTAACGAACGTCAAAACGGCCATCTAGAGTCAGGCTGTCGCCCGCGTCATTGGTAAAAGTGTGTGCAGCAAAAGCAGAACCCGAAGTAAGTGCTGTCAGGATCACTGCTGAAAGAATCGACTTTTTCATTGTTATTCTCTTTATTCAGGCCGTAGAAAGCCGCCGTGCTTTCAAGCCCGTTATATAGGTAATGGTTTGGCAGGGTGTGCCCATCCGTTAGGCACAAGTTGGTTATCTTGGGTGGAGCAAGTTGCCGAGGACGAGAAGGAGCCCTCGGCAGTCATGTTTATCTAGTGTAGGTATGGACTAGATAGACAATAGGACACAGTTACAGCGTTGGGTTCATGATGGTTGAAGTACGTTCGAAAACGTCTAGACCTTGCTGTTGTAGCCAGTAAGGAAGGTCGATAAGAACCCAGTTTTCAGACAGTTTGTCACCGTCACGGTAGTAAACGTCAACCACTTGCATGTTTGCGCGTACTTCGCCGCCAGTCATACCTAGGAAGCCACCTGTTGGTGTGTTTGATAGGTTTGGCCAACCGAAGAAACAAGAGAAGTTACCTTCAGCGAAACGACAAACGTGGCCGTTGAACTTCTTGTCTTTCAGGTTGTTACGGAAAGGAAGTTGGTGCTGCTGTTGGTAGCGAGGAATTGTGTAAGACGCACCGATACCACATGGGCCGTACCAAATCATGTCTTTTGACCAGCTCTTCGCTAGTACTTCTGGTGGGCAACCCATCGCGCCGCTGTCGTTTAGAGCTGAAAGGTCATCAACCATTTTGTTTACTAGCGCTAGTGTTGCAACGCCTTCTTCTGGATCTGCATCTTCAAACAACAGGCCATCGTGGTTACGTGGACCAGGGTATACGAAGTGCTTACCTGTTGATGGTGGAAGTGGGTAGCAACCCGCTTGGTCCATCATGCCTAGTAGATCTAGGAACAGGCCAGTCTTAGTGATTTTGCCATCAACCACACAGTTAAATTCTGCGTAGCGAACGTTCATGATCTTGCCAGTTGGGCGCATGCCTAGGTATTCAGCGTCGAATAGACCCATGAAGTGACCCATGCTCATTACCCAAATCTCATCTGGGTTAACTTCGTTGTTACCACCGATGAAGATGTCTTGACGACGCTGCATGCGAGTCATTGATTTCATCATTGGAGCCCAGAAAACGTCAGCTGCTGCTTGTGCGCCTTCTTGCTCACGGAATGGGTAAACACCGCGCCACAAGTAATCTTCAGAAGTGTGTGCTTTTAGAACTTCAGCAACGTTCTCGTGAGTTGCGTTTTCCATTGCATCAAAGTATTCGCGAACAATGCGTTTAGCTTCTTGATATTTAGACATAATTCATTCTCTTTTTGTTGTCGAGTCAACATTCGGAACAGGACTCGATTTGGATTTTTTTACCGGCTGACTATTCAGCCGGCTTGATGTTTGTTTCGTGTCTTTAGAGGCGTTCAACTTTTTGAGGTTTCAACTAAAGGAGATTAAGCTTTTGCTGTTTCCGCTTTTTTGCTCTTGTCGAAGATGCCGCCTTTCAATGTTTCTGGTAGTGATAGCCACAGTAGACCAGCCACAATCCATACGATTGGTGAGCCCCACATTGCTGTCGCAAGGTCGCTGCGCTCTTGAATGAATACCAACACCATTGGTGCCCACATGCCGATGATACGACCGCCGTGGAATAGAGCTGCACCGAAGCTACGTAGGTGAGCTGGGAACAATTCTGAGAAGTAACCACCCCATACTGCAGAAGCAGACAGACCGAAGTTGTAGATAAGACCTAGGATAGCCAGCATGTTTAGGCTGCCGATCATCACGTCGCTTGGTGCGACAAAGAATACTGAAGCCATTACACCCGCAAGGATGAAACCAAACGCGTTCACTTTACGGCCGTATTTATCGGCGATTGCACCCCATACCCAAGCACCGAATAGAGAACCGAATGCCGAGATAGAGAAGATGATGCCGATGGTCGCACCGTCAAATTGGCGAACATCTTTTAGGTACGTTGTCACGAAGCCAGAGAAAAATTGGTAGCCGTAGAAGTTAAGGCCAGCCAGTAATAGACAAGTGATCGTTAGCTTACGGTATGGTGCGCTTAGCATTTCACCCCAAGAACCTTTCTTCGCTGGTGCGTTAGATGCTTCAGCCGCGGCTTGATCTTCTTCACCGTAGGCGATCACTTTCTTGTCGCTAGGCAGGATGAAGATCATCAGTGCAGCAGCAACTAGAGGAGGAATACCACCCACCCACATTAGGCTCTGCCAAGGTGCGTCGATGCTAGAAATGAACGCTGCGTACGCACCCATTGCCATTAACGCAACTGAGAACATAGAAGAAGCGAATGCCGTCAACTTACCGCGAACGGTTGGTGTGAATAGGCCGATCATCAGGCTTACTGCTACTGTGAAGTAACCACCCAAAGAAATACCGATGATGAAACGCATCGCTGCCCACATCGCGTAGTCGGTAAACATCATGTTGATGATGGTTGCGCCACCGTTTAGTGCAGTGATGACAATAAGAGTCGATTTCTTACCAAAGTTTGATGCCACCCATGCACAGCTTAGGGCACCAATCAGTGCGCCAACCGACTGCCATGTATAGAACTGAGCGGTATCCGCCAAGTTAATACCATCATACGCATCAACGATGTATGGGCGTACGTAGTCAATAATTACAAAGTTATAACAATAGAAAAAGTAGCCCACTAGAATTGCAAGATAAGCAGCTACCCTTTGAATCATAGGAACTTCGCTCATGTGTTTTTTAGTAGTCATGACCGATAAACCTTTATTTTATATAGGGTGGTTTTAGTTTTGATTATTGTGCAGTGGTTATTGATATTCACCACACCGTCTTCGTTTCGGGAGAGATAATAGAGTTTTTGTGGTTATTAGATCCGTGATCAAAGTCAATTTTAAAATGAGTGCGTACCCATTTTGTGTATTTTAGTGATCTGGATCCCGTTAGATCGTGTGTTTGGGCTTTTTGGGGCGTTTTGAGCGTTTATTCGTCTATATTAGTGACAATACTCACACTTACTGTGGGTTTTTGAGGGAAAATATCCAATTTTGAGTAATATTGGCGGCGAATGATTAGAAGAATACAATAAACGGAATCTAAAAATGGTTACGTACTCAAGTTTTGTGGTTATTGCTCTTTATGTATTAACTACTTTATTTATCAGCTACTTAGTAAACAAGCGATATAGCGTTGGTGGCGATTTTTCGACTGGTGGAAAACAATTTGGTTGGTTTACGGCGGGTGTGTCGATTCTTGCAACCTACATCAGTGCGATGACGTTCGTGGGTATGCCGGGCTGGGTTTATAGCTCAGGCATGGAAGCAATGAGCGTACATCTGAATTACCCAATAGTGATCTTTTTCGCTGTGGTTTTCTTTGTTCCAGTGTTTTACAAACTTGGCCTGACCTCGATTTATGAATACTTAGAGCACCGCTTTGGCGTTGTTGCTCGCACGATCAATTCCATCGTGTTCATTGTGGTTCAGTGTATTTCGGCAGGGGTGATTTTGTATGCGGTGGCATTGATTTTGGTGCAAGTGCTGCCAGTGAGTATCTCCGAGGCGATCATCTACATCAGTTTATTTACCGCCTTGTATACCTATGCGGGGGGCATCTCAACCGTCATATGGACAGACATGCTGCAGTCGGCAGTATTGATTATTGGCAGCATTGCGATCTTTGTTTTATTGCTGATGAAAATCGATGCGGGCGAGATGTTGTCTCCTGAGCATCTGAATATCATTAACCTAGATTTTGATCTTGGCGTCGACACCACGTTGTGGGCGGGTGTAGTGGCAGTGAGCTTTTTGCACCTGAGCGTATATGGCACTAACCAACTGATTATCCAAAGAACACTGGCGACAAAAAACGTTCAGACAGCGCAAAAATCCATGCTGCTTTGTGGTTACGGCGCGTTCTTCATCTATCTGTTTTTTGCTGTGATGGGCGTTCTGTTGAGTGTCTTTTATCAAGACACCAGTTTTGAGAACAGTAATGAAGTGATTCTCGATTTCGTGTTTAACCACACTAACCCAATCATTGTTGGGCTTGTGATTTCTGCATTGTCGGCAGCGGCGATGTCGACACTGGATTCTACTTATAACTCTATGGCAACTGTGGCGACATTCGATTTCTATAAGCGCTTTTTCCGTAAAACAGCCTCCGATGCGCATTATGAATCGGTGGCAAGAAAGATGAGCCTCGTTGCTGCCGCTTCGGTTGTTGTGCCTGCTTTACTGGCGGTCTCTAATGAATCAGTGCTTAAAACTATTGCCAGCCTAACTTCAATTTTTGTTGGTATTCGCCTTGGCTCTTTCATCCTTGGGTTGTTCTTCAAGCAAGCGAATGAAAAAGGCGTGATTGCGGGCAGTATCGGCAGTGTCGTAGTGGTATTTATTGCCAAATACAGTGGCATCTCTTGGCCTTGGTTTGCCTTAATTGGCACGGTGGTTTTCTTAGTTCTAGGTGTTGTTGTGAGCCGTCTCTGGGGAGAGGTGACACAGCAACAACACGAATTTATCGCCAAGCAAAAGCACTTGTTCGCTAAGCCTACCGCGAGTCATTACGGCTTGTTGGTCTTTGCGGTTGTGACGATCGCTGCTTGTACTGTTATCCCTGATTGGCTTTATGCCGCTCTTTCTTAATTGACCGATTCTTTACTGGTATATCTATGTTATCGATCTTTGATATCTACAAAATTGGTGTGGGGCCATCGAGCTCACACACTAACGGCCCAATGATTGCGGGTTTCCATTTCACTCAATTAGTCGCAGACAGAATCACAGAGGTGGTGCGTGTTCAGGTCGATCTTTATGGTTCGTTATCGTTAACCGGAATAGGGCACCACACCGATAGAGCAACCATCTTGGGTTTGCTTGGCAATAAGCCAGACACGATTAAGATCACCAGCGCTAATGAAGCGATGCGACGCGCTATCGACAGTGGTGAAATGCAATTGAGTGGCAGCCACGCGATTGGCTTTAACTACCAAACCGACATGCTTTTTCACGAAGACAATCTGCCCCTGCATGAAAACGGCATGATGATTACCGCATTTGATCAAGCTGGAAATGCGATTATCGATGAAACCTACTACTCGATTGGTGGTGGTTTTATTGCAACCGCGGATGAGCTGCAAAATGGTACCAAAACTGAATCGGTAGAAGTGACTTACCCTTTCAAGAATGCCGATGAAATGCTGAAACAAGCAGAAGACAACGGCATGAGCCTAGGTGGAATGATTCTGAAAAATGAGTCGGCCTTCCAAGATTCTGATGCGATTGCAGAAAAGGCAGACCAGATCTGGCGCGTGATGTCGCGTTGTATGGAACGTGGCTTTGAGACGGAAGGTATTCTTGATGGCGGTTTGAACGTCACTCGCCGTGCGCCAAACCTATTGAAAAAGCTAGAAGCGAATGCAGCCGTTGAAAACGATCCAATGGAAATCATGGATTGGATTAATTTGTTTGCCTTTGCGGTGAGTGAAGAAAACGCGGCGGGTGGTCAAGTGGTGACGTCACCAACCAATGGTGCAGCGGGCGTGATTCCTGCGGTACTGATGTATTACCATCGCTTCATTAAAGAGTTGGATACCAAGCAACTCAAAGACTTCTTAGCGGTGTCGGGTGCGATTGGTATTTTGTACAAAACCAACGCTTCGATTTCAGGTGCCGAAGTTGGGTGCCAAGGTGAAGTCGGTGTGTCATCTTCTATGGCGGCAGCGGGTTTAACGGCGCTGCGCGGTGGCAGTAATGAGCAGATCTGCATTGCTGCAGAGATTGCGATGGAACACTCACTCGGTATGACGTGTGATCCGATTGGTGGCTTAGTACAAGTACCGTGTATTGAACGAAATGCGATGGGTGCGATGAAGGCGATTAATGCGTCTCGCATGGCATTGAAGCGCAATAGTAAATCTTTGATCTCGTTGGATAAGGTCATCGCGACCATGTACCAAACGGGTAAAGACATGAATAAGAAGTATCGTGAAACGTCTCTCGGAGGTTTAGCGCTGATTCATTTAGCTCACCCTTGTGAATAGAAAGCGTAAATAACGATATTCGTTTCAAACAAAGCCCAGCCCCTAAGTTTTAGAAACCTAGGGTGTTGGGCTTTTGTTTTGCTGAAAGAACAGGGCAGTCAGAAGAAGTGAACTAGTCCTCAAGAGGAAGTTGATAGCTGTTTTTCAGTTCTTTCACTGAGATGTTGGATTGAATCGCACTCACACCTTTTACTCGTCTTATTGAGCTAATACGCTCAAAGTACTCTTCCAAATCTTTTGCTAATACTTGCACCATGTAGTCTGCACCGCCTGCAATGCAGTGACACATCGGAATCCAATCGGTAACGGCAACAAACTCTTCGAATGGTTCTGTGTTTTCAACTTCGTGGTTGCCTAGCGTGACTAAGGTAAAACCTGCCACATGAAAGCCTAATTTCTTGCGATTGAGCTTGGCGGCATAACCGTCGATATAGCCTGTTTCTTCCATGCGTTTCCAACGGCGCCAACATGGGGTTTCGCTGAGGTTTACCTTCTCGGCGAGCTTACTGTTGCTCATGCGACCGTCTTGTTGGATATGTCCTAAGATGGCGATATCTGTGTCATCTAATACTTCTTTGGTGGATTCTTTCTGTTTCATGGTAATTTTAGAAAAATCTTGCTCAAATTTGCATTAATATTAGCCTATATAGCAATTTAATTCCTAGTCGAATCTGTAAACTCTCTCCCTATCAATACTTTACTTACTAGGAGTGAGAGGAAATGAGCTCTCAATTAATGCTGGCGTTCTTGCTATTTTCAACATCGATTGCAATTACACCTGGGGCAGGGAATATCGCATTACTTGGGATTTCAAGTCGTTATGGGTTTGCTGCAACTTTGCCTTTTATCTCTGGAAACGCTTTTGGCATCATCATCGTACTGGCAGGGTCCAGTGTCGGTTTGGTGAGCCTATTCACTCTTTACCCAGAGCTATACAACATTTTGAAGTACGCGGGCGCAGCTTATTTGCTGTTCATGGCATGGTCGATTGCCAATATGCAAATCGAAGAGAGTACCACCGATAACCGTTCGGGCTTTGTGTCGGGTGTGTTGGTTCAGGTTTTGAACCCTAAAGGTTGGATTGCTTCGTTAACTGTGTTTTCGCAGTTCATCACTCCGAATGCAGACTATCTGATTCAAGTGGTGACCATTATTGCAGGCATGGTGATCACGGGCGTACCGTGCATGTTGGTGTGGGCGTATTGCGGCACTATGCTTAAAAAGCTGCTTCAATCACCAAAACAGATGATGGTGGTAAACCGTTGTTTGGGCGGAAGTCTCGCACTAGTGGTTGCCTTTATGCTTTATCAACCAGCATAAAGCGTCGCTACAAATAAAAAAACCACTCCTAAATCCATAGGAGTGGTGTCTAAAAATCGACTAAGTGGTTAACAATAATTAGTAAATTACTAATAACTCGTAAGTTAACAAGAACGTTTTAAGGAATGTTTGCTTAAAAGATTTAAGCGGTTTCAGCCTCTTTAACCGGAGCTGAGTTACGGATTAGGTGGTCAAACGCACCTAAACTTGCTTTCGCACCTTCACCCATCGCAATGATGATCTGTTTGTAAGGTACGGTTGTTACGTCACCCGCTGCGAATACACCTTTCATTGATGTTGCGCCATGAGCGTTAATCTCGATCTCACCGCGTGGTGATAGTTCTACCTTCGTTCCCTTCAACCATTCGCTGTTTGGCATTAGGCCGATTTGAACGAAGATACCCGCGAGTTCGATTTGTTTCAGTTCGTCTGTGTTACGGTCTTTGTATTCCAGACCGGTTACACGATTTCCATCACCCAATACTTGTGTCGTTTGAGCCATCTTAATGATTTCGATGTTTGGTGTTGCGTTCGCTTTGTCGATAAGCACTTGGTCAGCGCGCAGTGTATCTGCAAATTCAAGCACGGTTACGTGTTCAACAATGCCTGCTAGGTCGATAGCGGCTTCAATACCTGAGTTACCACCGCCGATAACCGCTGTTTTCTTGCCTTTGAACAATGGACCGTCACAGTGTGGGCAGTAAGCAACGCCTTTGTTGCGGTACTCTTGCTCACCCGGAACGTTCATTTCACGCCAGCGTGCACCCGTACTTGTGATTACCGTGCGAGCTCGCAGTGTTGCGCCGCTCTCTAGCTCAACGTGGATGTAGCCATCTTCTGTGTCTTCTGCAGCAATGATGTTTGCAGCGCGCTGCTCAGTCATTACTTCAACACCGTACTCTTTTACGTGCTCTTCTAGGCTAGCCACTAGCTTAGGACCCGTTGTCGCTTTCACTGAGATAAAGTTCTCAATTGCCATGGTATCCATAACTTGACCACCGAATCGGTCAGCCACCACACCCGTACGAATGCCTTTACGTGCTGCATAAATTGCTGCTGAAGAACCAGCTGGGCCACCACCGACAACTAACACATCAAACGGTGCTTGTTGATTTAGGTTCGCTGCTTTCTTTTCAGCTGCGCCAGAATCAACTTTGTTAAGGATCTCAGCCAATGACATACGTCCTTGACCAAATAGCTCACCGTTAATGAACACGCTTGGTACAGCCATTATATCGCGAGACTTCACTTCCTCTTGGAATGCAGCGCCGTCAATCATAGTTGTCTTAACCAGAGGGTTAATCGCCGACATCATGTTGAATGCCTGAACCACTTCTGGACAGTTTTGGCACGATAGTGAGATGAAAATCTCTACATTAAGTTCTTGATCTAATTCTTTAATTTGCTCGATTACGTCAGCTTCAAGCTTGATTGGGTGACCACCACTGTGAAGCAGTGCGAGTACCAATGATGTGAACTCGTGGCCCATTGGTAAACCCGCGAAACCGATCGCAGTGCCTTTCTCTTGGTTCACGACCTGCATGATAGGGCTTCGAGTGCTTGCGCTGTCGTCTCGAGTCACTTCAATTTTGTCTGTGAGAGAGGCGATATCATTCGCTAGGTCTTGAAGTTTGTTTGCGGTATCGCTGTCATCAAGGCTCAGCACTAACTGAACATTGGTTTTTAGGTTTTCTAGGTATGCTTTTAGCTGCTGCTTCATTGCTTGATCTAACATAATCGTGCCTGCTCTTAAATTCTGTGTCTTGGTATTGACCAATACCTTCTTGCTGAAAAAGGAAAATAAAAAGGGGGCGCAAGTCGGCAAATATTGTGATGTTGATGGTTTGAAAGGGTGGCGCGCAACTGCCCTTTAGGAGGGGGGCCGAAGCGCGCCTGTAGAACCGTTTTATTTGTTCTTTTTAGATAGGCTTAGATTAAATCTTACCTACTAGGTCTAGAGATGGAGCTAGAGTCTCTTCGCCTTCTTTCCATTTAGCTGGGCAAACTTCGCCTGGGTTAGCGGCTACATATTGTGCTGCTTTAACCTTGCGTAGTAGGTCTTCAGCGTCACGGCCGATACCTTCAGCAGTAATTTCCATTGCTTGGATAACGCCTTCTGGGTCGATTAGGAACGTAGCACGGTCTGCTAGGCCTTGACCTTCACGCATAACGTTGAAGTTGTTTGTGATGTTGCCTGTTTGGTCACCTACCATGAAGTATTCGATAGTGCCGATTTTGTCAGAAGTATCGTGCCATGCTTTGTGAGAGAAGTGCGTGTCAGTTGATACTGAGTAAACTTCTACGCCGCGAGATTGAAGCTCTGCGTATTTTTCTTGTAGGTCAACTAGCTCAGTTGGACATACAAACGTGAAGTCTGCTGGGTAGAAGAAGAATACAGCCCACTTGCCTTTAACGTCTTGCTCAGTGATTTCTACGAATTCGCCGTTTTTGAATGCTGTTGCGTTGAATGGTTTGATTTCTGTGTTGATCATGTTGGACTCTCTTTCTAATTTGTAGTGTTTAACGCTATCCCGCGTCGATGGAGATATATTGCATCTGCACCGTAAATTAGTGAAATCGGACATTTCTATAGATTCAATAGGCAAATCCTATCTTTGATAGAAGAAAGCTATCGGTAAAAGCTATCAACAAAAACGATTAGCAAAAGTCATCAAACATCAGCCTCACCCATTTGAGGAGCTATGCTCTTTATGCTGTCCTCTACATTTGGCTTATCTCTATTAGCGTGAGCGTCTATTTATAGTGTGAGTACCTATGTAGAGCGTGAACATCTATGTAGACAGTGTTTCTTTAAGTGAGCTGAGATCTCCTATTAATCCATAAATAACAAAAAATTATTATTAATATAATTTATGATAATTTCAGTTAATCACGGTCTCTCCCTATACTCTCTTCATCGAAACGAAATAACGAAGCTAGACTTCGAAAAGCACAGAATAAAAAACGAATTGGAGAAAGTTATGAAAATGAATCACGTAGGCATCATGGTAGGCGACATGGACCAAGCAGTAGAGTTCTACACGAAAGCGCTAGGTCTAAGAATCGTAATGAACAACACTAAGGTGATGGAAGAGCGCGAATCAGCAATCGGCCGCATGTGTATTGCAGTATTTGGCGAAGGCTTCAAAGGCTTCAACATTGCTCACCTAGTAACTTCAGACGGTATCGGTGTTGAGCTGTTCGAAATGGTTGACCGTGAAGAGCGTCATAACGTTGATTTCTCTCGCCTAGGTATTTTCCACTTCTGTCTACAGCTTCCAAAAGAGCAGTTTCATTCAGCTATCAAGCGCGTTGAAGAGTTTGGTGGTAAAGTACGCATGGACATTCACCGTTACCACCCAGAAGACGAACTAAAACAAGCACAAATGGTTTACCTAGAAGACCCGTTTGGCAACTTGTTCGAATTCTACTCTCACTCATACGAAGATACGTACGCGACTGATTACGAGTAATAGACGCTATCTATCTGTTATAAGTTAAAAAAACCTAAACACCCCCTAAAAAGGATTGGTAGAGATACCAATCCTTTTTTTGTGTCTGCGATATTGGGGTAGAGGTTACGGATAAACCAGGTCAAAGGAGTGCTTTGTGTTCTCCGTTTGCACTAAAACAAGCCGATAGTGTTGCTCTATAGTGCAGCAATGGCTAGAGATGAAACTTAACTGATTGATAAGTATGATGTTAAACCGTTGGCATATATGTTGCTCTATTGCCTTTATATAAATTGTATACAATAAAAAATACATAAAGGAAGTCACATGGAACAGAACAGTGAATTGATCTACGGATTAGACGATCGACCATCAGTCAGAGCAGCCAGTTACGCGGCGCTGCAGCATGTATTAGCCAGCTTCGTTGGTATTATCACACCCACACTCATTATTGGTGGTGTGCTTGGGTTGGGTGAGCACATTCCTTATCTGATCAGCATGGCATTGATGGTGTCTGGGGTCGGTACCTTTATCCAAGCCAGAAAAATAGGGCCCGTTGGCGCAGGGATGATCTGTGTCCAAGGAACCAGCTTTGCGTTCTTAGGCTCAGTGTTAGGGGCTGGATTTCTGGTTAAAGCGAATGGAGGCGGGCCGGATGAAATGCTCGCCACGATTTTCGGTGTCTGTTTCTTTGGTGCATTTGTTGAAATCGTCCTATCGCGCTTTATCGAAAAACTTAAAGTCGTTATCACGCCTGTTGTGACCGGCATCGTTATCACGACGATTGGTGTCTCTTTGATTAAAGTTGGCGTCACTGATATTGCGGGTGGTGTTGGTGCAGAAGATTTTGGATCAGGAAGTAACCTGATGCTGGGTACGATTGTGCTCGGAACCATCGTGGCACTTAATCTAAGCAACAACACGATGGTAAGGCTGTCGTCTATTTTGGTCGGTCTGGTTGTAGGGTGGGGCGTTGCTATTTTGATGGGCAAAGCACCCATGGTTTCTTTTGCATCTCAACCGTTATTGAGTATCCCAGTCCCGTTTAAATATGGTTTCGCTTTTGATTGGCAAGCCTTCCTACCTATTGCGTTTATTTACTTGATTACTGTTATTGAAACAACGGGTGACCTTACCGCTAACAGCATGTTTTCAGGCCAGCCAGTTAAGGGGCCAAAATACATCAATCGACTCAAGGCGGGCGTGCTAGGTGACGGCGTAAACTCGCTTATTGCCGCTGTTTTCAACACTTTTCCGAATACGACTTTCAGCCAGAACAATGGTGTGATTCATTTCACCGGAATCGCGAGCCGCTACATTGGCTACTTCATCGCGGCCATTCTTTTTCTGTTAGGGCTATTTCCCATCTTAGGCGCGGTATTAATGACGATTCCAAAGCCAGTATTGGGCGGGGCTACATTGGTGATGTTCGGTACGGTTGCCGCAGCGGGCATCAAGATTATTGCTAACGAAAAGCTGGATCGCCGAAGAATCATGACAATCGCAATCTCATTAGGTTTAGGGCTTGGAGTCATGCTAGTGCCTGACTTATTGAAAGAAGCACCCAAACTAGCGCAAAGCATATTTGGCTCACCAGTAACGATGTCGGGCATCGCTGCGCTTGTGATTACCGGGTTGATGTCTTTGGTACCTGAAAACAAAACCAAACCGATGACGAATTCAGTACAAACCAGTAAAGCGTAGTGGTTTGACTAGAGTTTAAATTAGGACGTTTAAGCAGAGCCACATAACTTGATATGTGGTTCGCATAGTTACATAAGCTGTTTTAAGGTTGTTAGCAATCACGTTTATTTGAAATATCAAAAGCTTGTATTACTAAAAGTATGACACTAGTCACCCATGAGCTAGGCTCGATTCTATATGGTGGCGTCATACTTTATCCACTATGTGAACATGCAGATGAAAAGACAACTATTATCCAGTGCAATCCTACTTTCTCTTACTTTTCCTACCTTTGCCGCTGACGGTGACATACACGACGTCACGATACTTGGCACTTCAGATATCCATGGTCATTTTATGGCGTGGGACTACGCGTCAGATAAACTCAACACTCGCGGCAGCTTAAGCCAAATAGCAACGAAAGTGGGTGATATCCGCGAAGAGCAGTCGAACATTATCCTCGTAGATGCTGGTGATACCATTCAAGGTAACTTCGTAGAAACATTCAAAGATGATCCCGTTGACCCAATGATGCTTGGCTTCAACCACATGAAATATGATGTGTGGGTTTTAGGTAATCATGAATTCGACTTCGGCCTTAAAACGCTCAACAGAGCCGTTACTCAATTTAAGGGTCAGTCTTTAGGTGGCAACATTAAGAACAAAAATGGAAACCCATTCCTACCGGGTTACACCATTCTAGAACGCGGCGGAGTTAAGATTGGTGTGATAGGAATGGACACCCCAATGACAGAAGTCTTTGCACAAGGTACCAACCGTTTAGAAGGCGTCACTTTCACTAATCCGACACTGGAAGTGAAGAAAATAATCAAAGAGATTGATGACCAAGTAGATGCCATCGTATTGGTTGCACACATGGGTATTGAAAACGAAAATGACATCGCGAATACAGGTGTTACCGACATTGCGAATGCTAACCCAGAGCTTGATGCCATTGTTGCGGGTCACATGCATACTCGTATTGATAAGGCGGTTGTGAACGGGGTGATTATTACCGAGCCTGACAAGTATGGCCGAGCTCTATCTCGTATCGACCTTCAATTTGAAGAGCGCGATGGCAAATTCACTCTAGTGAATAAAGACAGCTTCACCTACAAGATTAATGGCGTTGATTCCGATGAGGATATGGATGCGCTGTACCAGCCGTATCACAAACAACTTCGAGAAATGGCTAATCGACCTGTGGCTCAGCTAACTGGCGTTGACTTGGTCCCTGAAAATGAAATCCGCGGTATCCCTCAAGTCCATATTCAAGACACCGGTATTAGTGCGTTATACCAAGAAGCGAGCTTCTTCTATGCGCCAAAAGCTAATGTTATCGCACTCCAAATTGATAATGACAATGCAGAGCTAGATGTTGGTCCGATTAAAGCCAAAGACATCGCTTACAACTACCAATATGCTGGTGGCGAAATCACTGTTTATCAAATGACAGGCGCAGAACTCAAAACCTACATGGAGTGGTCTGCTGGTTACTTCAACTCGGTACAACCTGGAGATGTCACCTACAGCTTTAATCCAGATCGTAGAGCATCCAAATACTCGACCAATGATTTCTTTGCAGGAGTCACTTATACCATTGACCTAACTCAGCCCGCAGGTAAACGTATTACTAACCTTGAGTTTGCAGATGGCACGCCTGTTAAAGATGAAACCGAAATCCGTATTGGTATGAATAGCTATCGAATGGGTCACCTCACTAAAAAAGGTGGTGTTCTAGAAGGCGAATCATTCCCTGTATTGTTTGATACAGAGGAAGAGTACGGTGAGGAAGCGGGCACAATTCGTAACATGACCATCAAGTATCTAACAGAAGAAAAGAATGGCCAGTATGAAGGCAGGCCTCAACAGCGCTGGACACTTTCTGGTTTAGATAGTCACTACGGCGCACAACGTGAGATCGTAAAATCATTGATCAATGATGAAGTTATATCAATCCCAACAAGTGACGATGGTCGCTACACGAATATCGCTTCAATCAATGTAAAAGGTCTGATGTTCGACACCGACGAAGCTAAACAAGCAGCTATAACGGCACGTAAAAACAAACTGACGCAAGCGACTGAGCAAGAGAGTGAGCAGATCAAACGTGAGATCACGCTCATCGAAGCGCTGAATTAATGTCTAATAATTACCACTAACAATCGTCAATATGATCTATGTGTTCTAAGAGCAAGAGCTCTTAGGGCACATGCTCGTTAACCAACGCCATTCAAAATTCAAAGAACTCTTAATAACATAAAATTATCATTAATATAATTTATGATAATTTCATTTAATCAAAATGTCTCCCTATACTCTCTCCATCGAAACGAAATACCGAAGCTAGACTTCGAAAAGCACAGAATAAAAACGAATTGGAGAAAGTTATGAAAATGAATCACGTAGGCATCATGGTAGGCGACATGGACCAAGCTGTAGAGTTTTACACTAAGGCTCTAGGTCTAAGAGTTGTAATGAACAACACTAAGGTGATGGAAGAACGCGAATCAGCAATCGGCCGCATGTGTATCGCAGTATTTGGCGAAGGCTTCAAAGGCTTCAACATTGCACACCTAGTTACATCTGATGGTATCGGTGTTGAGCTGTTCGAAATGAAAGATCGCCAAGAGCGTCACGAAGTTGATTTCTCTCGCCTAGGCATCTTCCACTTCTGTCTACAGCTTCCAAAAGAGCAGTTTCATTCAGCTATTAAGCGCGTTGAAGAGTTTGGCGGTAAAGTACGCATGGATATTCACCGTTACCACCCAGAAGACGAACTAAAACAAGCACAAATGGTTTACCTAGAAGACCCGTTTGGCAACCTATTCGAATTCTACTCGCACACATACGAAGATACGTACGCGACTGATTACGAGTAATCGCGTTACTGCCTTCTATAAGGTAGAAAAACCGAAACACCCCCTAAAGAGGATTGGTAGAGATACCAGTCCTTTTTTTGTGTCCCGTTTTGAAGATATTAGAGTGAAGAAGGTGGCCATAAAATGACCACCTGAATCGGAGGGCTGATTAGCCCTCCCGCACTTGACTAGAGTGCAACAAAGGGGAGGGAATTCCCTTTGATTCGTTAAGCTGACGTATTTTTCATTTTACCAGCCATAATTTCTGCAAGGGGTCCCAGAACTACTTGTAAATTCTTTTCACCCACTTTGACGACTCCCTTTGCCCCTAGTTGTTTCAACGTATCTTCGTCAACTAAACTTGGGTTAATAAGCGTTAAACGTAAGCGAGTAATACATGCATCAATTGACTCTAAGTTAGATTTACCACCTAAGGCCAATAAGTATTGTTGTGCTAACTCATCTTCATTTTTTGATGCAACAACCGTTGCTTCTACTTCATCTTCTCGGCCTGGTGTCTTGATATCAAAACGTTTGATTGCAAATACAAATAGTGTGTAATAAATAAGTGCAAACACTAGGCTCAGTGGAAGTAGCATCCATGCATTATTGGCGGCAGGTGCATTAAAGAAAATGAAGTAATCAATTAGGCCAGAAGAAAAGCCAAATGACATATGAATATTAAGTGCAGCAGCTATAACTAATGCTAGACCAGTTAATATTGCATGGAAGAAGTACAAAACTGGTGCTAAGAACATGAATGTATATTCTATCGGTTCTGTTATTCCTGTTAAAAATGCGGTAAACGCGATACTGGCTAACATTCCACCAACTGCAGCTTTTTTATCTTTGTGCGCGCATTGGTAAATAGCTAAACAGGCAGCAGGTAGAGCAAATAAAGTCACGACATAATAACCAGATAGCATTAGGCCTGCTGATGGGTCACCTGCAGCAAAACGTAGCATTTCACCTGTAACACCCTCATATTCGCCCATACCAAACCAAACAATTGAGTTTAGAATATGGTGTAAACCAATGGGCAACAGCATCCTATTAACGAAGCCATAACCAAACTTACCTCCAATATCACTCTCAAGCATCCAATTACTCATGATGTCTATACCGGTACTGACTGTCGGCCATACAACACTCATGATGAGAGCTATCACTAATGCGCTCACTCCGGTGATTATTGGAACAAACCGTTTGCCAGCAAAGAACCCTAAAAACTCAGGAAGGCGAATAGTATGGAAGCGACGATATAACTCGCCCGCAGTTATACCCATAATGACGCCACCAAAGACACCTAGATTTAGGCTCGGGTCCAAAACAGCAAGAGCTTCGGTCAATACAAAGTAGCCAACAATACCAGCAATCGCTCCTGCTGCATCATTATCTTTATTCAGGCCTGCAGCTAAGGCTGCGGCAAATAAGAGCGGCAACTGGCTAAAAATGGCATTGCCCGCCTCTGCAATGAAAGGGATATCAAATACATCGGGTTGCCCCAAGCGTAACAAAATCCCGGCAATTGGGAGGGTGGCGATAGGCAACATTAGGGCTTTGCCGAGCCGTTGTAGATAACCTAGTACATTCATTTAATTCTCCAAAAATTAGTAAGTCTGATAAAGCTATTGCAAGAATTATCACTGACCTTTAATCTTTATGAAAATTACAATCCATCGGTTGGGACGATATGTTGAACTTGGAGCAACTGCTTTCTTTTACGACTACAGTGAAAGTTGGCTCATTTTCTAAAGCAGCGCGAGAGCTAGGCAAAGCACAATCTACAATTAGTCAAAATATTATTAATATGGAAATTGATTGTAATCAGATCTTGTTTAATCGAACTGGTCGCTATCCTCAGTTGACCGAAGCAGGAATGAACTTGCTTCCATATGCCTTAGCTGTTGTCGAGCAACACAATCGGCTTGAGATGCAATTGGAAGCACTCGGTGTAAATGAGTCGAAAAAGGTTACCATTGCCTTAGATGAAGGAGCTCCATATACGCAACTAGCCGCTCTACTCCCCCAGTTAGTTAACAATTATCCTCAGTTACAACTCGAAGTACTTATTGCTAATAGTCATGATGTTTTAGAACTGGTGTCTAACGATCGAGCACAGGTGGGTGTTGTATTCAGTCAGCATTTACAACCGAATAAAATGAACTCTGAGAATATAGGGTCAATTAAATTCGAGGCTTATGTGAGCTCACAGCACCCCTTAGCTGGAAGTGTTCAATTTACTAAAGACTCATTAAAGCTACATAGACAGCTGAAAATAGAATCTAAGAATAATGAGAACAAATTTCGACAGTTACCTATTTCTCCTGATATCTGGTATGCCGATAACTACTATGTTCTCTTAGAGATGGCTAAAGCTTCTTTAGGTTGGACAATTTTGCCTGCACCTATTGCTAAGTCGGCAGTTGAAGAAGGGAAATTAGTTCCTTTAGTCTTAGAACATGAACATCTAGGATGGGTTGAAAATGTTGATATTATTCAGAATGTTGGTGTTATTGACAATGTATTCACTTCTATTAGAGAGATATTGAAGTCGATGATTATGCAGGACTGTAGTTAGTGTATTTTAATTAGGCACTCTATTGATCAGAATAGTGAGCCGAATTAATGCTTATGAGGTGTAGCATTCAAACCTTGCTCGCATACATACGAAGATACATACGCGACTGATTACGAGTAATCGCGTTACTGCCTTCTAAAAGGTAGACCCCCCCCTAAAGAGGATTGGTAGAGATACCAGTCCCTTTTTTGTATTTGGATGTTTGGTTGGGTGACTTATCTACATAAAGTGATTAAGAAAGATACAGATTTAAGGCGTTGTTAAAGTTGACGTTTTGACGATAAAACCTTTCATGAATATGACGGAATAAAGTGTTGTTCATGAAAACATTGCGCCATCATACCGAATGGTAGCCTTAGCTGAGCAGTGACTATACTCAGCACTATATTGCTAACCAATAACAACGAAAATAGAGAAACATGCAGAGATTAGCGCCCCCAAATTACATGAAAAAATTACATATTATCTTTACCGCTCTTATTCTTATGATATTAGCCGGATGCACTTCAACGTCGGCTGTCGGCAGTTCTAAAACAAAGGAATATGCCAAGTCACATGCTCTTGCTGGTAAAGCATCTTGGTATGGCGATAAATTCCATGGAAGGCTCACAGCAAGTGGTGAAACGTATAATATGAATGCGAATACTGCGGCTCATAAAACCTTACCTTTCGGCACTATCGTGAGAGTGACCAATACCGCTAATAATAAGTCTGTTGATGTGAAGATTAATGACCGAGGCCCCTACGTAAAAGGGCGAGTGATTGACCTCTCGCACAAGGCATTTGCAAAAATAGGCAACGTTAAACAAGGCACCGTGCCTGTCAATATCGAGATTGTTGATGACAGCAATACCTTTAGGTACAAGCATTAGAATCCCCTCCTAGCCTCCCCTTGGTTTACATCTCCGATCCCTTACCAGCAATGGAAAGGGGAGGAACTGAATACATAACTCTATAAGTACTAAGCATATTCAGCTTTGAGAAGGTCTTCACTTGAGTGAATCTAAAAGGATTGGCAAAGATGCCAATCCTTTTTTGTTTAGGACCATTCTTAACTTTGTTTCAAGTAGTAAGAAATAGATGATTAATAACAGATAATTGCACTAGATAAAGTTACATTCATTTTTATCGCGATGTGATCAATACATCATACGGTCCCATTGAAAATCTATATATTGCTTCACGAGTAAGTGTCAGCCTACTTTGAAAACAATAACAATATTAACCGTTAGGTATCGATCGAAATGAAAATGAAAAAGCTTGTGCTTTGTGGGCTTGCCGTTGGCTTAGTTGGTTGCGGTGGGAGTAGTGGTAGCAGCAGTGACAACAGTGGGGGAGATTCCAATATTTCCTCTATTTCAGGAAAGGTTATTGATGGCTATATTATTGGGGCTACGGTTTATCTCGACCTGAATTTCAATAATGAGTTGGATGCCAATGAACCTAATGTTGTCACTAAAGAACAGGGCGATTTTAGTTTAGATATACCATCAACTTATCGTGAGTGCGCGCAATATGTTCCTATTGTGGTAGATGTTCCGGAAGGTGCTATCGATACTGATTTTCCTGATACTCCAATTGAAGACGCTTATACGATGGTGATACCTCCTCAATATGCGTTGAGTACAGATGAAGAGCTATACAACTTAACACCATTAACCTCTGTGGTTTGGAATGAAGTAGAAAAAGAGTTACGCGAAAGCACTTCTCAGGAGCTTTCTTGTGAGTCTTTGCTAGAAGAACAAGAGCTGAGAGACGACATAGCTGAACGTCTAATTGAGCAAGAACTTCACGTTGCTCGTCGTTACAACATCACAGTAGATGAATTGTATGGTGATTATATTGAGTCTGGCAATGATGAAGTGCATCAAATCGCTCAAGATATTGTTCCCGGATTACAAAAGTCATATGCAGATACACGGGAACTAATCAATCAATACCCAGAAGCAGACTTTGCTTGGGTCGAATACTTCATGGGCAAATGGGATAGTTCTAATAACAACTATAAGGATGCCTGGTATCGCTACCAATTCGTGCAAATGTCTAACGGTAACTTTGAGTCAGAAACTCATGAGATGTCGGGTGACCTCAATAATAAAGTTCAGCTGCATGATAAGAATACTATGGAAACTACAGTTCGAGATGGCGTAAATATTGAGAAAACGATATCTATGGAAATTGCGGGTAATGCCTATGGTTGTTCAGTAAGTGAGTGGCTTGAAACGATCTCTCAGGATTCGTCAGGTGTTCGTAACACTGTCTATGGTCAAGCTGGAGACTGGAGCGATTGTAGTAGCCTTATTTTAACTAATACTTTCACGGTTCAGGCTTTAGTAACTAAAGATTATGATGGCTCTGACCTTATTAGTTATTCAGATCATAGTTATGACGATGGTAACGATAGTGGGTTCAGTCACTTAATTGGTGTGACCGACACCATTACGGCATCTGACTTAACTCCAGTTCGTAATGTGATTGATACCGACTTCTATAGTGAGGAAGGACACGGTGCAGATTTCTGGTCTCGTACAAAAAATGAGTTTGGTACAAATCCAACTCAAGTAATGACAAGCCATAGTAGCAGTGGTGACTGGGAGCGTTTCACAAGTTATAAAGACGGCACTCATAAAACGGAATGTGGTACGTCTGAATCTGGTTTGTCAGAGGCTAACTGTTCAAGTTAAACCTATTTAGCATTCGGTTTTCCGTTTGAAGTGCAAGAGCATAACATTCATACACATTCTATAAAGGCTGCTTTTGCAGCCTTTTTTGATCCTTCCTAGCGTTAATTTTTAATTAGATTATTTAATTCTTAGAATTTGAATTGGATCTTTTGTATCTAGTTAGTTCAGTGGCTTAAATGTCGGTTCACCAAGCTTCATTAAAATTCATTGTGAAATAATGAAAAGCTGACCTAATCCAAAATGATGTGTAACTTTGCTAACAATGGGAAAAGAAAGGCGAATTACATTTCGTTACTCATTGAAGTAAACCTGAAACATCGCTGAAACGGTTCTGAAATTTTTGATGGCTAGCTTATGGGGTTCTAAAACGAATCCAAATAAGGAAATACCCGTGAAGCTAACACCTGTCGTTGCCGCCGTAATCATGTCTTTCAGCTCAGCAAGTTTTGCTTTTAGCTTGCAACAATCTGCCAATGAAAACAGTGAAGATCTCGTATGGACGGGGCACCTTAGCCCAGATAGCGACACGGTAATGTCTGCAATGCTCGCGGCTCATATTTATGGTGGTACGGCGACAGTACCAGAGCCAATCAACCCTGAATCGACGTTTATCTTGAACTACTGTAATGCAGAATCGCCACGAGTAGAGACAGATTACTCTTCATACCGAGTAGGGCTGGTGGACTTCAACCAAGTGACTCAATTAGCGCCAACCATTGACCAAGCATCTATTGTGGCAGTGGTCGACCATCACGCGATTGGTGGCTCACCGATTAACACACCGCAGATTGTCGAGATGGATATTCGAGGTTGGGGTTCAGCTGCGACTATTCTGGCGGATAACGCTGAAAAGCTCGATGTGACCTTACCTAAACACCTCGCTTGTGTTGGATTGGGTGCGATTCTTTCTGATACCGTGGTATTCCAATCTGCAACTATAACAGATCATGATCGTGAATACGCAGAGAAGCTGGCGAAGGTTGCAGGCATTTCAGATATCGAAGACTTCGGCCAACAAATGTTGATTGCTAAATCAGACCTTAGCCATCTTTCTTCTGAAACCATTCTGACGCTGGACTACAAGAACTTTAAGTACGGTGGTAAACAGGTGGGCATCGGCGTTGCTGAAACATTAACGGCTCAACAACTGATTGACCGTAAAGACGAGCTTTTGGCAGCGATGAAGTCTTATAAGGAAGAGAACGGCTTAGACCATCTGTTCTTCTCAATCACAGACACTAAGAACAAAAAGGCGAACCTACTGTGGGTGGACGAAAGCGACTATCAAGTCATCAAGTCGGCTTTCAATGCTGAACCAACCAGCGACATGCTGACGTTGGAAGGCGTCACTTCACGTAAGCGCCAGATTGGCCCTGCAGTTCAAAAGGCAATTGAGAGCTTGTAAGTATTAAGAGAGCTTGGTAGAGGGATTGGTAGAGATACCAATCCCTTTTTGTTTTGGGGAGAGTTAAAACCACATCTTTTTATAATGTGAGCAATCACGTTAATTTGATAATGAGTCCATATTGTTTAGTTCGCCTAAATATCAAACTTGATGTGTATTAAAGATTAAATGTCCACTTGTGTTAATGTCGGTCATCAACATCTATATGGTATACGGTGAAGTTTTGGCTAGACGTGGTAGTGGTTTAAGAACAGCGATTAGAGTTGTTAAAGCTATAGATAAAGCAAACAAGCGTTCTATACGGGAATCTGAAAAGCGCCGTAAAGCAGCTGAACGTGAAGAATCACGAGTTGAGCGTGAAAGGATACGCCGGTTAAAAGACGTTGAACGAACTGAGAAAAAGAGAGCCTCAGAAGTAAAAAGAGCGTTTAAAGAATCCTTGGTTGAAGCGAAAGATGAATACAACGAGCGCTGTCTTGAACGCTCTTCATTAAGAAAACAATTTATCAAAGAGGTTTTAAAGTAAATGGATAATAATTTACTAATAGTTGTCGTTTCAGCCGCGGTATTAATTATCTTGACCTATATCCTAACTAAAAATAGTGCCAACAAAAAAGTAGCGGAATATAAGTCAATCGATGAGGCACTTAAGCTCATAAAAAACGAACTACATGTGGTGAAGACTGAATCCGAACAAGCCGCGAGAGAACTAGATTCTATATTTAATGAGACTGAATCGTTGAGGGCTCTTCAGAAAAATGAGAATACAATTGCTGAGAGTTTAGCTCAAAAAACAAAAGAACTTGAAGCTGTGGAGCTAGGTATCGTAGATAGTAACTCTTCATTTGAGATGAATACTAAGGCTCTTGATGAACTCATGGGTAAGCTTGACTTATATTCTCGAATTGATGAGTACACTTCATGTGGTCATTTTGAAACGCCACAATATTTGTACGAGACGTCAGTTCGCTTTGCTGAAGAAATTAAGGAAGTTAGGCTATCTCAAAAAGAGATGATCAAAGATAAAACTGCGATTATTTATCCAAGCTACACGGTTATCTCTAATGATGCTGCTTACAATAGAAAAATCCTAGATGCACAAGTTAAGTTAATGCTGACTGCGTTTAATACAGAATGTGACTTCTTAATAGGAAAAGTGTCGCCAAGTAGCTTTGCTCGAACATTAGAACGCATAGAGAAGCTAGCTAATAATATTGAAAAGCTTTGTGCTACTTTTGAATGCGGCTTTAATTTGGACTATATCGAATTAAAATTTGAGGAGTGTAAACTCCAATATCAATACATGCTCAAGAAAGAAGAAGAGCAAATTGAACAGAAATTAATTAAAGAGCAGATTCGTGAAGAACAGCGAGCTATAAAGGAGTTCCAAAAAGCAATTGCTGATGCTGAAAAAGAAGAGAAGATGTATCGCAAGATGCTTGAAAAAGCACGTGAAGAATTAAATGATGCTTCAGATGAAGAGAAAGAGCTCATGGAGCGTCGAATAGCAGAGCTGCAAACTCGACTCGAAGAAGCTGAATCTAAAGAACAACGAGCTAAGAGCATGGCAGAACAAACTAGAAAAGGGCATGTTTACGTGATTAGTAACATCGGCTCATTTGGTGAAGATGTCTATAAAATTGGTTTAACGAGAAGACTTGAGCCAATGGATCGCGTTAAAGAACTAGGGGATGCAAGCGTACCATTCTCTTTTGATGTCCACGCTATGATTTATGCCGATGATGCTCCTGCTTTAGAGGCTGCTTTACATAGAGAGTTTCATACTCAACGTGTAAACGCGGTTAATACCCGCAAAGAGTTTTTCCAAGTTGATTTGGAATCTATACAAGAAGCTGTAGAAAAAATCGCTGGCTTTGAAGCTGAGTTTAAAATGACGGCTCTCGCAGAAGACTATTATGAAAGCTTAAGACTCCAAGATGCAGCGTAAACATATTCGATCTAAGATAGCTTAGCTCGATTTTTTCATCAGAACTTAGAGTATTACGCTCCACCCAAACAAAAATGGAACGCCTGAGCGTTCCATTTTTCTTATCTGATTTATCTTAAACCTGCTCGCTTGGGTGTCCCCACATTAGCTCGCTTGCGTAAGGGCCTGTGACGCTTGAGGTTGATTCACCCACGCCGTCTAGTGCGCCAGGGGTCAGTGCTTTAGCGAACCAGCACTCAAGTGGTGCAAGTGTTCTTACTGGCGGAAGCACGTTGTGTGGCGTGTTGTAGCGGTTGCCGTAGTGGAACGGTTCGCCCATCACGAAGATAACGTCAGCGTCGAGTTGTTTCTCGGCTTCTTCCATTAATCGAGTCGCGTAGCCTTTGCCTTGGTATTCTGGCAATACAGCTAAAGGTGCTAACACATAACACTTCAGGTGTGGTGCTGCGTCTATTGTGATTGGGGTGTAGCATGCGTGTGCTACGCCTTCATGCACGATAGAAAAGCTGCCGTCGGCAATAAGATCGTCGGCAAATTCTGCGTACAGTTTTGCATGGCGTTCGTCATAAAGCCCGCCAGCAGCGGCGAAAGCTTCGTATTGAATTTCATAAGGGGTTTTCATTTGAAAAATTCCTAACTTAAATTATTTGTCGTTGGCATTTTCAGGTATCTGATTGCTTTAGATAGCCAACAACGTTTTATTGAGCTTTTAAGCAAGGTACTTATAAATCCAGCAGCAGTAAGTACTTAGCTATGAAGCGTTCTTTAATTTGTTCTAACGGGTAATCACCATCCGCGAACAAGTAATTGAGTGCGATACCATCGATATCGGCGATTAACATGTGGCCATCAACCATGCTGTTGGTGTTTGGAATATCACGAACAATCACTTCGAAAGATTCCATCATCAGTTGATAGCGTTCATCTAATAGGTCTTTCAATATCAGCCTTGTTGAGGGCTGGCATTTCAATTGGTAATCAAGTTGATAAAACCGCTTTTGTTGTGGGTCGGCCATCGACAAGAAGATGTGCTCGATAAGGTTAACAAACCTCTCTTTTGCCGACATTCCTTCACTCGATTGGTCAACACTTTCGCCAACTTCGCTAATGATTTCAGCCATGCGAACAAACACTTGTCTTAGTAGATCATCTTTGTTTTTGAAATGATGAAAAACTAAACCCTTCGATACTTTCGCCGTTTCACATACTTGTGCGATAGACGTTTTTTCAAAGCCTTGTGTTGCGAATAATTCAATCGCGGCTTGGATTGCTTGCTGCTTCTTGTCCATGGGAATCACTCAATTAATTTACAAACCGACTATCCGGTCTGTAATTCATGGTGCGGATAATATACAACAACAATGAGGGGCGCAAGATCTTTAAAGATCGTTGTTTAGGATCGATGTTTGGCGGGTTTTTCTTGAGTGAGAGTGACGTCGAACTGCACTTTGTTTGGATTCGAGGTTTGTCTGGAGCGGAAGTTTACGAGGAGTAGCAAGCTAAAGAACAGGGAGGCTCTTTAGCTATAGAACGGAGTTAGTTGGTTTATTGTTTGCCTAACGAGGCCGCGAAACATTCTTGGTTTGGGTTACGCAGTTTGATGATGGTGTTGCTTGGGTCGACACGGTTGAGGGCGTTATCATCGAGATTGGCGTGACTGAAATCGGTACGGAATAGATCCGCACGATACAGATCAACGTTGAGCATTTGTGAGTGGCTCATGTCTGCGTTTCGCAAATCAGCATCACGGAATGTCGCGTTGTTCAGGTTCGCGTGGCTGAAATTGGCGTAAGTGATGTCAGCCTCATTCATGTTTGTGCCTGATAAATCGGCGCCACTAAAGTTGGCTCGGATTAGGCTGGCACAACGCAGGTCTAGGTTTTGAAGTGCTAAGTGGCTTAGGTCGGCATTACGTAATTGTGCTCTTTCGCCGCCTTGGTTTTCTAGCCACAGTTTGTGTTGTTCAAAAATAGAGTCAAGCTCTTGCTGAGTGTAGGTATTCATAGTTCACACCACCATTTTCAACAGGGACACTTATTGGGCATCCCTTTGTTGTGTGTCTCGCTGTCTCTCTTTTGTTATCGAGCTTCTATCTATTGAGCATCGAGAGCTAGCTAATTTTGCTGTGCCAAATCTCGCTGTCTGGGCCGACAACACATTCACCATCAACTCGCATTGATAAACGAATCAGGCAGCGTTTAACCACTTCTTTGAAATCATCTTCAGGTAAGTGTCTTACTGAATCGACCAAGGCTTTGCAGTGCGGAGCAGTTTGCTCTTTTAAGGTGTAGAACACCCACTTGCCTTTCTTCTCATGGTTGAGCAGGCCAGCTTTGTAGAGCATTTTTAGATTACGAGACACGTTGTATTGAGTTTCACCAATGATATCCATTGCTTCAGCCACTGCCATGCATTCATCCACATGCAGGAACAACCAGAACAATCGCAGTCGATTGGGTTCTGATAAGGCTTTTAGCGAATCAATGTATTTTTCATCCATCATGGTTTTACCCTTCCAACTGAGTAGCGCCACTCTCTATGAGCGGCGCGAAGTTTTATTTTGTTCTGAGTAACCGATTTTACACAACGTATTGGAAGATAGCGCCACCAATGATGGCTGTCGTTAAGACGATTCCTACAAACGCGATTACGGCTTTTCTTTTTAGAACTGCAGATACTAGCGCGATTTCAGGCAAACTGGCACCTGTACCGCCAATAATAAGTGCCAATGCCGCGCCTAAGCCCATTCCTTTGGCAATTAACACGTTAAGCAGTGGAATCGCCATCTCGATACGTAGGTAAAGCGGGATACCAATCAATGAAGCGACCACGATAGATTGGAAGCTATCACCACCCACGTATTTCTCTACCAAGTCTGCAGGCAAGTAAGCTGCCGAGAACCCACTGATCGCTGCACCCAATAGTACATATGGGATGATTCGTTTGAACAAAGCCCAAGCTCCACCCATTGCATTACGCATTCTTGATGCTGAAGAAGAAGCCGCGCCACAAGTCTTGTCTGTGTTTTTGGTATTGCTTGAACCTGAGCAGCCTTTGCCTTTGGTGTCTTCAAGCTCAGCACCACGTTTGATCTCGTTTCTCCAAGGTGATTTAGAAATCAAGTAACCACCAAGAACCGCTGCGGTAAAGGTCACCAAGAAGTACACCACGGTGATCTTCAATCCGAACGCGGCATACACCATCGCCAATACGATGAAGTTACACAGTGGCGCCGAGATGATGAAGCTCATCACAGTACCTAATGATGCACCCATCGACGCCATTGCCATGGTCACCGGAACCACGGCTGCGCTACAAAACGGAGTCAACATCCCGAACAATGCGCCCAACAAGGTTCCCCATTTATCGTGTTTGGTCAGCGTCGCTTGGAGTTTATCTTGAGGGATATATTCTCGCATGATGCCAGTCAGAACCGACACAATGGCGATGATAACGACCAGACCTTTGGCCACATAAAAGAACTCATTTAACGCAATAACTAATTTAGCATCCACAATTGGAATCTCTAGCAAGTGAAAAGAGGCTGAATCATATACACGCATGCACAATTGTGCAAGTGTGTATATTTAAGTTAATTGAAAATAAACTAGGTTAAGTGTGCTTGTGGTTTATGGTTTTCTTTCGGGGTAGTTGTGTCTTTATTTTTTTAACTTATAAAAATCAATAGCTTAAATTATTCATGTAAGGCGAGGGATAGAGGGTGAAAGTAAGACAAGTTATTTGAAAAATAATAATGAGACAGCGGGAATGTGTGGGTTATTCGGGAATTACATTCTGTGAATGCGAGGCAAGCACAGAATATAACGTCTAGTATCACCGGGCAGGATCGATACTCGAATACATACTGAGTAGCAGGAATTAGCTTAGGACAGTTGAGCGCTACGCTCGATTTAACTCAGTACGATTTTATTGAGTTGGATGTTTATTGAGTTGGCATTTCAATGTCACCTGATTGCTCTGCCCAAGCAGCAAAGCCACCTGCGAGGTTTTTAACAGGCTTTAAGCCCATCTCCGCGGCCATCTTGGCAGCGTAAAGAGAACGCAAACCGTGGGCACAATAGAACACGTAGGTTTTGTCTTGGTTGAATACTTTATTGTGAACGGGGCATTCTGGATCAATCAAGAATTCCAGCATGCCTCTTGGGCAAGTAAAAGCGCCGGGAATAATGCCAAGCTTGTTTCTTTCTTCGGCTTCTCTCACATCGACAAACACGTAGTCATCAAGTGTGTTTTGCTTGTCGTCGCTGCTGTTGAATAGCGCTATTGCTTCTTCTACCGACATATCTTCAACGACTTGGTAGGCTTCTTCTTTGAGGGCTTTAATGCCTTTGGTAATGGTTTGTGCCATGGTTTTCTCTCTCATTAAATTGGGTGATGGTGATTAAATTAAGTGCATTTTATTAAGTTAGATGACAGTTATTTCGCAACATTGCCCGCCACATTCAGCGCGTCCCATGTTCGTGCAAAAGGAGGAGCGTAGTTGAAATCAAGGTAACCCAATTGTTGAGTCGTCATGCCTGCAGTAATCGCAACGCCTAATGCATTTAGCCGACCCACAGCGCCTTTCTTACCGACAATTTCTCCACCTAAAAGGCGTTTAGATTCAGGGTCGTAAGCAAGTTTTATCTTGATGTCTTCTTGGCCGGGATAATAATCCGTTTGGTTCTTGTCATTAATGACAGAGGTACTGGTTGGCACTGCATATTGGTTTGCCATCCAATGAGAAATGCCCGTGCTAGCAAGCTCGTAATCAAGCACTTTCAAAGACGATGAACCTAAGAAACCATCGAGGAAGGTCTCTTTGCCTGCTAATTTGTCGGCCATCATTCGAGCCTGTTTATTGGCTGTGGTGGCAAGTGGCAAATACACGGGCTGATCGAGCGCTAAGTGATGAACCGTCGCGCAGTCACCTACGGCGTAAATATTGGCTACGGGTGTCGCCCCAAACTTATCGACTAACAAAGCGCCGTTGGGGAGCTTTGGTACATCAAACAATTCGGTATTGGGTTTGAAGCCAAGCGCCAGAATTACGATGTCGGCTTGAATCGTGGTGTATTCAGGTTCTGCCGTATAGCTAATGGCTTCGTTGGTGGTATTGGTCGTGGATTGAGTTTTGCTCACCGTAAGCAGATAACTCGTTTTCTTATTATTTCCTTCGCCGCTGTCTTTTGAAGCAAAACGCTCGATGTGTTCGACTTGGGTATTGGTCAGCAGACTGGTTCCTGAGTCACGAATGGCATCTTCGACGTCGGAGATCATCTCTGGGCTGAATTGGCGGCTCATGATGTGCGCTTCGCGCTCAATAATGGTGACGTCTTTTCCTAAGTCATGTGCCGCATCGAACATCTCTAATCCAATAAAACCTGCACCAATGATTGCAACGCGAGGTTTATCTACTGCGAGCATGGCTTGTTTCACGGCAACGCCATCTTCCATGCTAGTGAGTGTGTAAACGTGTTCGGTGCTATTCGAATCAGCACGCTCATGATTACCCACACGAAAAGAGGTCGCGAAATCTGGAATTAAAGGGCGCGCACCTGTCGCAATGATTAACTTATCAAATGGAATATCTTGTGACTCGCCTTGCGTGCTGACTGTGATGATTTGCTCGGCCGCATTCACCGCGATCACTTCTGTATTGATGTGAACATCGAGCCCTGAATCGATGGCTTGCTGTGGTGTGCGAGAGATCATGCGCTCTGTAGTTTGAAACTTGTCACCAACAAAGTAGGGTAGGCCGCACGCACCAAATGAAAGGTAGCTGCGTTTTTCAATCACGATAACATCATCTGTCGGTTGGTTTCTTTTGTACTTGGCAGCAAAGCTCATACCTGCGGCACTGCCACCTAAAATTACGATTTTCATAGTGGTACTTCTCTTATAAGGGCGCGGCATTCGCACCCAGTGTTCATTTGGATGAATTTGAATAACTTGAGTGATTTGCGTTAAGCAGGAATCTCGTTATTGGCTGTGTTCGACGGGGATTGTGCTTTGTACTGTTCTGTATTTAATGAACCGTTAGTTTTGGCAGTCAGCACGCCAGACAACATCGAACCTGAGATGTTGAGAGCGGTACGCGCCATATCAATCAAGGCTTCAATCGAGACCAGTATCGCGACAATTGTGATGTCTAGTCCCATGATGGTTAGCACGGCAACCGCTGCGAAAGTTGCGCCGCCACCGACCCCTGCAATACCGAATGAAGCAATGGCAATCACGGCGATAAGTTGCAGAACAAAGCTCAGGTCAATTGGGATACCCATTACTTGCGCTGCCATGATGGCGAGCATTGCTGGGTAAATACCTGCACAACCGTTTTGGCCAATACTAGTACCGAATGTTGCCGACATATTGGCTGTTTCTTCATCCACACCAAGGCGTTGAGTTTGTGTTTCTACGTTTAGTGGAATGGCGGCCATGCTTGAGCGAGAACCGAAGCCGAAGACCAATACAGGCCAAGATTTTTTCGCGAATATCTTTGGAGACAAACCAAATAAGCTTACAAGCACAAGGTGAACCACAAACATCACTGCGATTGCTGCGTAGCTTGCGATAACGAATCGCCCCATTTCTGAGAGTGCGAACAAATCGTTGTTCATCATGAATTTGGTCATCAAAGCGAACACGCCATAAGGGGTAAGCTTTAATATTTCTCGCACCATCGATAGTACGACTTCTTTCGCTGCATTGATGAAATCAACAAAACTTTGTACTTTCTCTGGCTTACGCTTTTTCACTTGTAGGATGCTAAAGCCAAGGAACATACCAAATAGAACCGTCGACAGTGTTGAGGTTCTTTCTGCACCCGTCAGCATCTCAAAAATATTGGCTGGGATGATAGACAACACCAAGCTAGTAAAGGTGTTGTTCGACATCAGTTCTTGAGTCGAAAGCAAGCTATCACTGCGCGCTTCAATGGCGGTGTTAGTCCCCATTGCAGAAACTAAGCTGTTCGCGTCTATATTGAATAAGTAGATACTCGCAATACCGATGATCGCCGAGATAGCCACTGTGAAAATCAACACACCGATGACTTTCGGTGCGATTTTCGAGAGGGCGCTGGTGCCTTCTACGTTCATAACAGAAGCTGTCATCGCAACAAACACCAGTGGAATCACTATCATCTGCAGCAGCTTGACGTAGCCATTCCCGAACAGAGAAATTAGCTCAGAGAACTGCAGGCCAACCGCACTGTCTGTTCCTAGTGCTATTTGGATAATGCCGCCAAAAAGAAGGCCGCCAGCCAGTGCGCTAAGCACACGGAAGTTGAAGCTTTTCTTCTGTTTTTTAAAGCGAGATAGCACGACGTAAAAGCCGAGGAAAATGGCACTCAGTGCCAGTAAGGTTAAGCTCATTTTCAGCTCCTATTATTTACAGCTAATTAAAATCACCAGATCGAGGCGCAGAATGTGTGTGAGGTGTTTTTACCAAAGGCGCACAAGGTTTGAAGCGTTGTCCAGTGAAGGAATACCTGTAAGACGGAGCTTGATAAAAAAAGACGGTAAAAAATCTCAATTAATTTTCAAATAAAGAAACGGGCGCTTTTCCGGGTGTGTTTTTCAGCCATTTTTCAGAATGACGGGCAATTTCTTCGTCTTTTTAGGCGCTGTATCGTCTTGGTCAAATGAGCTAAATTTGGTGGCTATGTTTGGTGAATCTTGGCGGTTTATGATGGGATCTATTCGGGTGAGTGTGCCGCGGGATAATCAGGGGGGAAATCAAGAATTGAACGGCTTTGAGCGATGAGTTTTAAATAAAACGGTGCCATGACGAATTCGCCATAGCACCGCTGTTATTTTAATCTTTAGACTTTCGATTAAAGGCTGTTTTTATACACTTTGCCGTCTTTCATGATCAGCTTTTGTGTCTCTGTATTTGCTACACATGCCACACCTTCCAGTGGGTTACCGTCGATAATCAATAGATCGGCATACGCACCTTCAACAATCTGACCTAGCTTGCCTTCTTGGTAAGGGTGTTGGTAAGTCGACATCTCGAACAAGCGTCCGCAGTTTGATGTCGCCATGCGAAGTGCCGTGATGGTATCGAATACTTGTTCAATTGCACCAAGCTCATTCAATTGTGTTGCATGCACATTGGTTTCACCGACACAGTCGGTACCAAACGCGATGTTTTGGATATCGTATTTCTTGATAAGCTCTGCCGACTTGAACATGGCTTTACCTACACGCTCTGTTTTGCGGTATGTCTCTTCGTTTGGTAGCGGGATCTTACGCGCTGCAATCAGTGAAGAGGTAAAGTAAGACGGAATCACCCAAATACCTTTCTCTTTGATGATCTCGGCTATGTCGTCATCCATGATGGTTGCGTGTTCGAAAGACATCACGCCCGCTTCCGCTGCACGGCGCATCGCATCGGAAGTGTGGATGTGCGCAGCAACATAAGTGCCATAGTCTGAAGCGGCTTGTACTGCGGCTTCCATTTCGTCAGAAGTAAACTGCAACGTGTCTAGCGGGTCGAAGGTTGATGATGCACCGCCACCTGCCATGATCTTGATTTGTGACGCGCCCATAAACAGTTGTTCACGTACCGCTTTCAATACTTCTGAACGGCCATCAGCCACTCGCATTGCACCAAGCTTCATCATTGGTGAGTCTTCATGCCCGTTAGCCAAACGTTCTTGCGCTTGGTTCTGGCGGTAATCTGAGTGGCCACTGGTTTGTGAAATCGCTGCCATTGAAGGCAGAATACGTGGACCAGTTGCGTAGCCGTTATCGATACTTTTCTTAAGGCCAAGCGTGTTACCCGCTACGTCACGAATGGTGGTAAAGCCGCGCATCAGCATCTCTTCTGAAATCTTTGCTGAGCGAATCGCCACTTCTTCACGTGTCATGGTATCAATCACATTGAAAGGTGCAGATAGCGTGATATGAACGTGCGCATCAATCAAACCTGGCATTACCGTGCCACCTTGAGCATCGATAATTTCATCGGCTAACGTTGCATCAACCTCGCCAATTTGTGTAATCAAGTTGTCTTCAATAAGAAGTGATACGTTCTCGATTAGGTTGTTATCAACACCGTTAAATACGTTCGCGTTAGTGATTAGCTTTTTCATAGTCTGCACCTTTTGGAAATGAGTGTGTGTCGCTGATGGAGTTATCTTATGGCGGGCAGCATTTGAAAAATGGCCATTTGGTGACAAGCAATGATGAGATTTATCTTTTGGTGCTTTTCTATATTTTTGAAAATTGCTTTATAGCGGGAAGCGAATTATCGGTGTGGTAAATGATCAATCGATGAAAACTAATAATTTAGAATGGAATGGTTGTGGTGTCATCAAATGGTAAGTTTTGCTCCGATTCGAACGCTAAGATGTATTTCAAATCGAGACTACTTATCCAATTAGAGAGAAACAGAATGACTAAATCAGACAAAGTTTACGGATTCAACACACCACAACGTCTATTCGTAGGTTACACGTTAGCTGTGCTGGTGGACTTAGTGGTCCTTAACTTCTTCGATGAGTATTGGGACTTCGTGAACATTGAGTCTTTCACTATTTCTTTGATAGCGGCGTTGCTGCTACAGCTATTGTTGAAGCTCTCTATTGGTTTGGAACATAAGATTGCCGAGCACTTCAAAAGTAAGCCGGGTACAGCACCTAAGATTTACCGAGCAATCACTACTTACATCATTTTGGTGGGTTCAAAATTCGTAATGCTTGAAGCGATTAACTTATTGTTCGGCGAGAAGGTGAGCTTTACTGGCCCTTGGAATGGTGTAGTAGCGTTCTTCGCAGTGGTATTTACGATTCTGATTGCTGAAGTGGTTGTATCGAAGATCTACTTTGCACTTGATGATAAAGCCGCTGAAGACAAACCAGTAGCGCAATCATAATTGAAGGCGAGTCCATCGCCCAATCGAGACTGACATAAATAACGAGCCAGCTAATTGCTGGCTCGTTTTCGTTTGTGTGGCGTATAACCTTGATCTATTCGATACACTTGTTGGCTTTACTTCTCGTAAATCACATCCCCTCGCAGCACCGTCATCAGTACCTGAGTCTTGGCGATGCCTCTTGCTGACAAGGTGGTGATGTCTCGGTCGAGAATAGCGAAGTCAGCCGATTTTCCAACTTCAATAGAACCTGTTACGTCTTCAATTCCAAGGCTCTTGGCTGCATTGAGGGTGTAAGCGTCGATGGCTGTGTAGATATCGGTTAGGCCTGTTTTACCCATGATTAAGCTGTTCGCGATGCCGACCAACGGGTTGATGTCGTGTACATTCCAGTCACTGCTTAGGGTGATATTGGCGCCGGTTTTGAGTATTGCGTCCAGGTTCATCATGGCTTTGGCGCGGCGAGCACCAAGGAAGGTTTCGGCCCATTGGTGTTGATGCCTTGCAATGTAATCAGACCCGACTTGGAAATCCGCCGAGACATTGAGCTGCTTGAAGCGGGGAACGTCCTCATCATTGATCAATTCAACGTGGGTTAAGGTGTAAGGTTTTTGCGAGCCTTGTTTACGCACGCTTTCTATTGCATCAAGGGATTCACGAACTGCACCGTCACCAATCGCATGAATGTGCGCACTAAAACCGATTTTATCGAGTGCGCTGAGCCACTCTTTCATCTGTGCTGGTGGAATGTAGTTCAAGCCGTTCGGCGACTGTGGTCGATAAGTATCTAAGTAGGGGGCGAGTGTTTTTGCTGTGCCATTAATGAAGATACCATCGCTGTACATTTTTACCTGATCGACCAGCAGCAGACGGTTTTTGTCATCGGAATACATCTTCTCGAATACTTCGAGCTGAGAAGGTATCGCCATCGATGGATACACCCAAGGGCGCAATGACACTCGCGCAGTTAAATCTTGGTTTTGTTCTGCCTCTAGCCAAACGTCATACCAACCTCGTTTCCAATACATCCGACCGTCACCTATGGTGGTGATGCCGTGCGCGGCCGCTTCTTCAAGACCGTACATTAAGCCTTGGTAGCTCTGTTCAAAGAGCTCGCTTTGACTGTTCCACGCCATCTCCATGATTTGGTCACCAGCATTATCCAATAATATGCCGTTAAGCTTTCCGCTATCAGGAGCTTTTAGATATGCACCGCCTTGTGGGTCTGGAGATTGTTGGCTGATTCGTGCGATTTTCAGTGCTTTAGAGTTGACCCACATCGAGTGTGAGGTTTGCTCCATGATGACTACGGGGCGGTTTGGGAAGACACTGTCGATGATCTCTAGTGGTGTGTATTCAGAATCGCTGTCGAGTGTCGGCCCCAAAGAAAAACCATAACCCATTAGCCAACCTCTGCCATCGGTATCAGCATTGATCTTACACGCTTCTAGGTAGGGGATTTGTTCTTCTAGTGTGGCTTCAGAATCCAGTTCGCAATTACCACCCAGCTCGGAGGCGGCCTCGAAAACATGGTTATGATTATCAATGAAGCCCGGAAGAACAAAGGCATTTTCTAAGTCGATGACATCGGTATTTTGCCCTTGAAAAGCTTTTGCTTGCGAGTGGTCACCGATGAAAATGATCTTACCTTTGTGAGTAACGATCGAGTCAGATTCACGATGCCCGTAGATGTCGGCATTAGTAAAGATTTGATCAGCAGTTTGGCTTTGGACAGCTGTTTTTTGTTGCACAACGGTGTTGTCTTGTCCAAATACGGGCGAAACAGCGCCTAAATTGGCGAGTAAAGCGATCCATGCAGTGCGTGGCAAAGTGAGCTTGTTGTTCATTCTTATGTATTCCATGTTCCACTGTTTAATAAGTATAGAAAGCGAGTGGCCAGTGTGAAACTCTACATGAATGACAAATAAAAACAGCGTTTAATCAACAAGCTGTCGTTTTAATGAGTTTTTAATTACGACTCTTGCCTTAGGCTTTTACGCAGATCTTTTTTGTATTCCTCATAAGAGTTATAGCCATAGAGTTTCCAAGTCTGATCACCCTTAATGTTGTGGTTGTAGGTGATCTCTCCGATCCACTGCTGACGTGTGGCAAGAATCATAGCGCGGATTTTTAATAATAAAGTGTCCATAGTTGCTCTCCTGATTAAGTTCACCTGCAGTATATTTAGCGGTGACCACCAGATGAGTATCGTTAGCGCAATGTTCAATACTTTTCAGTCAATGTGCTCATTTGAATGGTTTGATGCGTATACTTTCAATATTAAAAGGTCACTGAGCACCGCAATGAAGGGTTACTTAGAAAAGGTGCCACAACGAATTGGCACATCATGGCGCTATAAGAAAATTGTCGAGAACAGTAAAAGCTACGGTTGGCATAGACATGAAGAGTATGAGATAGCGATACATCGTCACTTTACTGGGCATAGTTTTATCGGGCATCACCAAAGCGATGTGTTTCACAATCACATGATTTTGGTGGGGCCAGATTTGCCTCATGCTATTTATTCAGAAGAGAGCGCAGACAACTCACGAATATGTGAAACGCATGTGGTTTGGTTTCGCAAAGATTGGATAGAGCAATTAATCGCGTGCTGTCGCGAGCTCGAACCGCTGCGTGCTTTGCTAGAGGATTCAAAGAAAGGTCTGCAGTTTTCGCCTGTTACTGCAGAGAAAGCGACGGAACTGTTAAACAAGGTGATGGATCAGTCGCCACATCAACAACTGCTTACCTTGTTCTCTCTGTTTGCGCTATTGCTTGAGGATCAAGAAGTGGTGCAGTTGATAAACCCTGTATTTAATTCGGATGATGAAGATGAGGCTAGCGATAAGTTGGACAAGGTAGAAGCCTTCTTGGTGAATAACTTTATTCGAGATATCTCAGTTAACGATTTAGCCAAGCATCTCTATATCAGTGAGAGCAGTGTTAGGCGGCTTTTTCAAAAGCATTACAATGAGAGTTTTAGCCAGCGGTTAAAGAAAATTAGGCTCAACGTGGCGTGTGATTTGTTGCTCAACACATCACTGCCTATTAGTTTGATTCTGGAGAAGGTGGGTTACGACAACCAAGCTAATTTCAATCGCCAGTTTAAATCCTATAAGCAGGTAACACCGACTCAATATCGCGCGGCAATGAAGCATCATTGATTCATTCACCAACGAAACAATTCCCATAAGCTTCTGAATAATTTACTGTTATATGAACTATAAAAATGGATTTAACGTATTACCAAGGATGTAAGTTAAGGCTCTCACATGACTTACTCGAAATACTAAGAAAACAAGTCGAGGTTAGGATGAAGAAAATATTATTGCTGCTGAGTGTCATTCTGTTGGGTGGATGCGTAGGCATGCCCGAAACAGTAAAGCCCGTTCAACAGTTTGAATTGGATAGATACTTAGGCAAATGGTACGAGGTGGCTCGTTTGGACCACTCGTTTGAGCGTGGCCTCAATAGTATCAGCGCTGAATACAGCCTGCGTGATGATGGTGGCGTGAAGGTGATTAACCGCGGCTATTCGGATGAAGATGGCGAATGGAACGAGGCGGAAGGTAAGGCGTACTTTGTCGAAGGCAGCGATCAGGGTTATCTGAAAGTGTCGTTCTTTGGTCCATTCTACGGCGCTTATGTGGTGTTCGAGCTGGATAAAGAGAACTACCAATACGCGTTTGTTTCTGGCCCAGATACCGATTATTTATGGCTGCTTTCTCGAACTCCGGAAGTCTCATCTGAGGTCATGGAGAAGTTCAAAGCGATGTCTAAAGAGCGTGGCTTCAATACCGATGAATTGATTTACGTCGAGCACTCAAAATAACGGTATGTAGAGGTTTCTTGGTCTTTACGTAACTTTACGTAAAGACCATGTTAAGTGTAATGATAATGAGTCAAAATAACACCTAGGTCAGAGACATAGAGTGGTCATTATGAATAAATCATTATCGAAACAGACGGTTATTTTCCATTGGCTTACCGGCATTTTGTTTATCGCTGTGTTTGTTATTGGACTTCAATTCGAAGGCATGCCTCGAGGTCCCGAAAAAGGCGAGTTAATGGGGCTGCACAAATCGTTGGGTTTGATTGTTTTAGTTGTCGCACTTTCACGCTTTGTATGGCGTTTGAAAGAAGGGGCAATTGAGAGTGTGGCTGTATTAACGAGAGCACAAGAGCTTGCTGCGAAAGGCGTTCATCATTTCTTGTTACTAGTGACGTTAGCGATGCCAATTTCAGGTGCCGTAATGAGTGTTGCTGGTGGGCGATCGTTAGAGCTATTCGGCATTGAGTTGATTGCTGCTGGTGAGAAAACGGAATGGTTGCAGTCTGCGGCTTCTTTCGTTCACGTTAATGCGGTGAACTTGATTATAGTGGTGTTTGCCCTGCATGTTTTGGGTGCATTGAAACACCAATTAGTCGACAAAGATGGCACACTGAGCCGCATGCTTGGTCGTTCATCGTCTGCGAGCAAATAGCAAAATCAGACATCAAGATTATCTCTTATTTAGCGAACCTAACTTTGGTCTTGGTTGAAAGATGAATATAAAAACACTCTGCATATACCGAGTGTTTTTTTGTTTGTGCTACCTGCAAATCATACGCACTAAGCTTGCTTGCGAACCTGCAATACGCTCAGTACTGATAGCGAAAGGAAGAACGCAGGGTCGCTCCAACCAAAGCCAACAAAGATACCGGTGAAAGCGGCATACAGTGTGATGATCGCACCCAGCATATTGGTGACAACCAAGCCTTGGATGAGCTTTTTTGCACTGATTCCCGCTTCGATATCTCGCAGTAGCCATGTTATCGCAGCAATACCACCAAGGAAGATACTGGTGTGTTGAGAGAGAAAGTAAGCGTACTTGTCATTAATTTCCACGCCGTACATAGGCCACATGACCGTTGGTAGGAAAAACAACGCGAAGGCAAACCCTGCGTAAATGATGCCGTGTAGGCTTAAAAACGTTTTATTGTTCATCTGTTATCTCTCTATCTCGTGCCTTTCGCTAACTCTTGATTCATTCTATTAGCCGTTGATTGGGCCTTTGTTAATGTTAGTTAATGGCTGGTTTACGTCAAAAATCACGCCGCGAACTTCTTCTACGCCCATTTCTTTCAAGCGAGCGGCATGCATAGCTAAGTAAGCTTCAGCACTGAGCTGATCTTCAAAAAGGTAGACACCACCGCCTAGTTTTTCGGCTTGGTTTTCTGTCCAGATTTTCCAGATCATGCCCGGCTCGTTGTTGATGGACTTGGCTAGGTCTACGAGTGCGTTCGACATTTCTTCACCGAAAGGGCCGTTAAATTCAAAATCAACTTGTAGTAGTTTCATGGTGTTTCTCCGTTTTACAAATTTCGTGTAACAAAATCCGCTGAAAAATAGGTGTTTAAGACAAACAAGCCATTCTCGTTTGTTGTTGAGATTTATATTGCCTGTTGAAATAGATATTACCTGTAAAAAACAGACAGAAAAGTTCATAATATTGCCATTAACTGTCAGGATTTTAGACCGATGAGATTAAAGACCACCCTCGACCAATGGCAAACACTCTATGAAATAGACCGTGCTGGCAGCATTCAGGCGGCGGCACTGCAATTGAATAAGAGCCACACCACGTTGATTTATGCGTTGAGAAAACTGGAAGATCAATTGGGCGTGCCTTTGGTGCAGGTTGAAGGTCGAAGGGCTGTGTTATCGGAAGATGGCAAAGCCTTATTGCGTAGGGCGAGCAGCATGCTGGAACAAGCGCGAGAGCTTGAGCTGATCAGTGAACAGTTAGCAAAGGGTGTGGAATCTGAAATTGTGGTCGCGGTTGATCACCTATGCTGCCTTGAGCGTCTTTATAAGCCGATGGCTGCGTTTATGGCAGAGAACAACACCACTTCAATCCAAGTGGTAGAAACATCATTGTCGAAGACCACTGAAATGGTCACTCAAGAACGAGCCGATGTTGCCATCATTAACCTGCCAATTACCAATTACTCGGCAGAAGCCTTTGGATTTACCAAGATGGAGCCCGTTGTAGCAAGTTCGCATCCGTTGGCTACCATGTCATCGATATCGCTCAATCAGCTGTCGTCGCTTCCACAAATTGTGGTGAGAGATTTAGGCTCGGTTGAAAAGTTGGGGGAGAAGAAGGATGTGGGGTGGTTGAAGTCGAGCCAGCGTATTACGGTCGATAATTTCGACCATGCCTTTGGAGCGGTAGAGCAGGGGGTAGGATATTGCAGGCTGCCTAAACATATTGTCGATAGCCGAGGAAGTGACAAGATCACTGTGTTAAATGTGGAAAATGGCAGTGGCTACCAAGTGCCGCTGCATCTGACTCTGCCGAAAGGTGCGAAGACAGGCCCAGCCGCAAAGCGTTTCTATGAACTGCTTCTTGAATCAGCCCAGAATGCGGACTAAGTGCTATGAGAAACTGAGCTATGATCTATTAACTATGAGCTATTAACGAGGCTGATTGCCATTCAAGAATAGCGCGACACATTCACGAGTGTAGTGAAGCCTTTCTTCTTCTGACTCGCCGCTATCGTGGCCGAAGAATGACCAATACGCCGACTTGCCATGAAACATCAGCAGCAGTTGGCGCGCCGCTATGATTGGCGAGCTTGTAGAAGAGAGCGTTAAATCGCCAGATTCTATCTTTGTCTGCAAATAATCGGCGAGTAATTTAGTGGTCTTCTGTGGTCCCGTTTCTAAATAAATAGAGGCAATTTCTGGATGCGTGTTGGATTGACTCACCGCGTTCTGAAAGGTTTGTCGAGACTGCTCATCAAGTAACAAATCCTGAAACTTCACACCAAATTTCACCAACTCATCACCCACCGCCGCATTCATATCAAAGGCAGCAGGGCTAAGTTCGCGCTCTGCACACTTGGTTTGCATGCAGGTTTCGAAAAGTTCGTCTTTGTTTTTAAAGTGAGAGTAGACCGTTTGCTTAGAAACGTTCGCCGCTTTGGCTATCTGATCCATATTGATCTTGAAGCCATGCTCAGAGAAAAGCTGGCTTGCTGCGGTTAAGATCTGCGATCTCTTCTGTTCACTCTTGATGATTTTAGTCACGTGCTGCTTCTCGTTACTTGCTTGGTACTTGGTGTTGCTCAGCTGAATGCATTTGGTTTTGCGCTAAGCATTATGCTTTTTGTGATGGTTTTATCAATCATTAACGATGAAACTTATTTTTAACATAATCAAACTAGACAGTCTAGTTTGGTTTGGTTAGTCTAAAAAAAGAACATGATTGAGTACTGCATAGGAACAGTGAGTATGTATAAATTGATGAAGGGAAGTGCGGTGGCGTTGTCTCTATCGGCTTTTCTTGTTGGATGTGGCGAAAAGGAACAAGCCCAAGATTCGGTTGATTCAACCAATCAAACGGCTTCGAGCGTCCAAACTATTTTAACTGTAGAAACGATGGCCTTAGCGCTGTCTTCCTCTTATGCCGTGCAGCGTGAATATGTTGGTGTGGTTAAAGCGGGTCAGCAAGCCAATTTAGGCTTCGAACTGGCGGGTAAAGTGAATGAGATTCTGGTTGATGTCGGTGACACAGTAACCGAAGGTCAGCCCCTGATTCGATTAGACACTCAACTGTTACAGACTGAATCTAGCCAACTAAAAGCACAAGCCGAAGAAGTGAAAGCTCAACTGAGTCTTGTTGCGGCGAACTTAAAACGTCAGCGTTCACTGAAAGCAAAAGGCTTCAGTGCCGAAGCAGAAATTGATTCGTTAACCAGTGAACAGCGCGTGTTGCAAGCTAACTTACTGCGCATTGATGCCTCGGTAAAAGGCAATGATCTCAAACTGGTGAAATCGACAATCCTTGCGCCTTATTCGGGCACTATCGCAACGCGCTTTGTGTCGCTCGGCGATGTGGTCAATGTTGGCAATCCAACTCTTACATTGCTCGCATCGGAAGGCAAAGAAGCCTTTATCGGTATTCCAGCCCATCAAATGATAAAGGTAACCTCACTCTCTTCGCCAAGCATTCGTGTTGGGCGAGATGATTATGCAGTGACGCTGCTGAATCCGGGTGCCATGGTCGACACGCAATCCCGCAGTGTCGCTTTACGTTATCTTTTCCCTGAGCAAGCGACTGTTTTAGAAGGTCAACTTGCTTACCTTAAGTTTGACGAGCAAATCGACGACCAAGGTTATTGGGTGCCATTAACGGGTTTGATTGATGGCCTGCGCGGTGTGTGGAATATCTTTGTGGTGGGTGAAGACAATAAGGTTGAACGCCGTAGTGTTCAGGTACTTTTCGCTAATAATCAGCAAGCGTATGTGAGTGGTGCAATCGAGGATGGCGAACAGGTGATCGCGAGTGGTCTACATCGTTTGGTTCCCGGGCAAACCGTGAAGCCAGCCAGCGTTGCTGCTGAATAGGAAATAGTATGAAAATCATAGAGACTATTTCCAATACTCGACTGCTGATCTTGATGACGGCGCTGCTGATGGTGAGTGGTATTTCTGCCTTCATGACGCTGCCTCGCGCAGAAGATCCAGTGATCATCAACCGTTATGCAAACATCACAACCAGCTTTCCCGGTGCAAGTGCCGAACGTGTAGAAACCTTGGTCACAGAGGTGATCGAGAACAAGCTGCGTGAGCTGAGTGAAGTTAAACTGGTGAGCTCAACTTCAAGGCCGAGCGTATCAATTGTCACGCTAGAACTTAACGACACCATCACCGAGCCCGAACCTGTTTGGTCACAAGCACGTGACAAACTGTCTGATATCGAATCCATTTTACCTGCGGGTGCGCATTCTCCCGATCTCGACAGTGACCATACCTACGCTTTTACAACCATCGCATCCCTAACTTGGTCTGGTGCAGGCGAGGCGAACCGACTAACGCTCGGGCGATATGCCAAAGAACTGGCTAAGCGTTTGAGAACTCTTTCAGGTACTGAGTTCGTTGATGAATATGGGATGCCTCAAGAAGAAATCCAGATAAGTCTACGAACTGCAGATGCGGCAGCGCTCGGGCGTTCGAGTGCTAATATCGCCGAATCGTTAGAAGGGGCAGACGCTAAGAACTCGGCGGGTGAATTGGTCAGTGCTTATTCTCGTTTTGGTTTAGAGATTGAATCGGAACTGGATTCCATTGAACGCATTAAACAAGTCCCAATCGCGACTGACAGCAATGGTCATATCATCCGCATGGAAGACATTGCATCGGTGAAACGTGGTGAGAAAACGCCTCAAGATCAGATTGCCATTATTGATGGTGAGCCGGGTGTGATTGTCGCTGCAAGAATGCACCCTGATCTTCGTGTCGATAATTGGACATCACGAGCGAATGCTCTGATTGAGAAGTTTCAACAAGAGCTACCAAGCAATATCGATGTCACCGTGTTGTTCAATCAACAAGGCTATACCGAAACTCGTTTAGACGATTTAGGCAAAAGCTTGATGATCGGTTTTGGCTTGATCTTGATTGTGCTGTTTGTGACTTTAGGTGTGCGCGCCGCAATATTGGTGGCGATTTCTCTACCACTGACTTCATTACTTACGTTGTCGATCATGAAAATGACGGGCGTGCCAATCAACCAGATGTCGGTGACCGGCTTAATCGTAGCGCTCGGGATCATGGTGGATAACGCGGTGGTGATGGTTGATACCATTCAGGCATATCGCTTGAAAGGGCAACAGCGAGCGGAAGCGACCATGAATGCGTTGAAGCACTTGTGGGTGCCTTTGCTAGGGTCAACATTGACCACGGTATTGGCGTTTGCGCCGATCATTTTGATGCCGGGTGCATCGGGTGAGTTTGTCGGTGGTATTGCGATTACTGTGTCGTTCTCATTGATCGGTTCTTATGTGATTTCGCATACCTTAATCGCAGGCTTAGCGACCAAGCTACTGCCGAAACAACTCAGTGATGTGGATAAGAAAGGTCAACATCACTGGTACATGACAGGCTTGAGAATTCCCGCATTAACACGTTGGTTCTCATCTTCTGTTCGTTTTGGTGTCACGCACCCAATCATCACTATTGCTTTGGTGTTGTTGGTTCCGTTTACTGGCTACTGGAGTATGTCCCAGCTGACTGAGCAGTTCTTCCCGCCATCAGATAGAGACATGTTTGAGATTCAGGTATACATGCCGCCTCAAGCTAGCATTTATGCGACGAAAAATACCTCTGAAAAAATAGACGACATCATTCATCGCTATCCAGAAGTGGAGCGTATTGATTGGCTAGTGGGCGCTAACTTCCCATCTTTCTATTACAACTTGCAGGCAAGGCAAAACAACGCGCCTTACTTCTCACAAGCGATGGTTAAAACAGAGAACTTTGACCAAGCGAATGCGCTGATTCCTGAGTTGCAAAAGGTGTTAGATAACGAGGTACCGGAAGCACAAATCTTGGTACGGAAGCTTAATCAAGGGCCTCCATTTACTGCGCCAGTTGAGCTGCGTGTGTATGGTGAAAACCTCGATACATTAAAAGCGATTGGTGAAGATGTTCGACTGATTCTGGCAGGTGTTCCTCATGTGACTCACACACGAGAAACATTGCAACCGGGTACGCCTAAGGTGTGGTTGAAGGTCGATGAAGACACCGCGAAACTTAACGGTATTTCACTCAATCAGTTTGCTGGCATGTTGCAAACCACACTAACTGGTCGTGAAAGTGGGTCTGTGATAGAGGGCAGTGAATCGGTGCCAATCCGTGTTCGTGTTGCGGATGATGCGCGTGAAAACTTGGCGCACTTAAGCAATATTCGTTTGCCGATCAGTTCTGATGTTTACTCAACGGGGATTAACGTTTCAACTCTGGCAGAGCTTGAATTGACGACCAGTCGTGGTGCGATTACTCGTCGTAACGGACAACGAGTGAATACCATTGAAGGCTACATTGAAGCGGGTGTTTTACCTCAAACCGTGCTTAATGAGTTCCAGAAACGCTTAGAAAGCTATGAGATGCCATCGGGTTATACGATTGGTTTTGGTGGTGAATCCGCTGAGCGTGACAATTCAGTCAACAGCCTGATCTCGAATGTCGCTGTCGTGGTGGTATTGATGGTATTGGTGGTGGTGATGTCGTTCAACTCGTTCCGAATGAGTAGCATCATCTTCATGGTGGCAGGATTGGCTGGTGGGCTAGGGTTGCTATCGGTGTGGATTTTCGGGTATCCATTTGGTTTTACGGTGATCATCGCGATGCTCGGGATTGCGGGCTTAGCGATTAATGCTGCCATCGTGATTCTGACGGAATTGAAACTGGATGAACAAGCTTCATCAGGCAATGTGGATGCAGTCGTTGAGGCCGTGATGTCATGTACTCGACATATCAGCTCAACCACGATCACAACCGTTGGCGGCTTTATGCCACTGATCATTGCTGGTGGTGGCTTTTGGCCTCCGTTCGCGGTTGCGATTGTGGGCGGAACGGTATTAACCACGCTTATTTCTTTCTACTTTGTGCCTGTGGTTTATCACTTAATGACTAAAAACCAGCGCAAGAAAGTCGTCACAGCAACAGCATAATCCCTCTCTTAATGACGATTACTCCTCTCTTTTGAGGGGAGTAATTCCCACTTAAAACAGGTCAAAATACTTATCAAATCGGCTTTTTAGGTCGATCTTTGTCATTAATTCTCGACACCTAACTGGCATTATTATCAATGAAAAGCAGTGTGTTATTCGAGTGGTTAATGAGTTGTTGGTCAGAGTAATATCTTTTCTAAATACCATTAAAATCCCATGTGAATTCATAAATTTGACGATTGTCACACTTTGTTTAATTCGCTCTTTCTAATGTACCCAAATATCACTTCGCTTCGTCATTGTTGGTCACTAGTTTCTCAGATTCTTACTCACCCCTTATCAGCCTTGGTTTTACATGTGTAGCACGCCTATGTCGTGCGGCTGATTTTCTCTCTGTTTTCCATGTTTCACTTTCATAACTGGAAGGTTAGTTTCCAAGTTTGTTTGGTGAGCTTTCAATTTCGACTCCTCATAATGCGCCAAATGTAACAATGTATTTCAAAGTGTAACAATTAAGTCATATTTTTTGTGTGGTTTTAACCGCGCGGCAATGTTTCGGCTGCGCTGTGCTGTCGTTTTAATTTGGCAGTTTTAACTATGCAGAGATGGGTTTAATTCAGTTTCGCTTTGAGATGCGTCGTTTCACATGCTCAACACATAAATATTCTAATGACCATGACAACCAGTACTCGGGCGTTCGTTCTGAGGCTGGATAACCATCGAGAAAGTTAATGGAAGCTTCAAGATATAAACGCATTTTATCGAGAGCAAATCTGTCGAGGATTGGTTTGGTGGGAACCGTCCTGATGCTCGAAGGATGTAACTCCGCATTGCTCGACCCAAAAGGTAGCGTTGGCGTTCAGGAAAAGGAGCTGATAATCACGGCTCTGTTGCTGATGCTGATTGTCGTCATCCCCGTGATTCTGATGACCATCTACTTTGCCTATAGATACCGCGAAAGTAATACCACAGAAGAGTATGCACCTGACTGGGCGCACTCAACCAAGATCGAAGTGGTGGTATGGACGATTCCAATCATCATCATCGCGATTCTTGCCACCATCACTTGGCGAACAACACATGAACTAGAGCCTTCCAAGCCTCTGGAAAGTGATGTGCAACCTATGGTGATCGAAGTGGTCTCTCTGGACTGGAAGTGGCTGTTCATCTATCCGGAGCAAAACATTGCGACGGTTAACTATGTTGCGTTCCCGAAAGATGTACCGGTGACGTTTAAGCTAACTTCAGACAACATCATGAACGCGTTCTTTATCCCGCGTCTTGGTTCGCAGATCTACGCGATGCCGGGAATGGTGACCAAGCTGAACTTGATTGCTAACCATGAAGGTGACTTCAAAGGTTTTGCATCGAACTACAGTGGTAAAGGGTTCTCGCAGATGAAATTCACTGCATCAGCCATGCCTGATCAAGTGGCATTTCTAAACTGGGTGGAAAAAGTGAAAGCAAGCCCAGACCGCATTGAAGATTGGGAGCAATTCCGTTCATTGGCTGCGCCAAGTGTGGCTGAACCCGTCACTCTGTTCTCCAGTATCCCACCATTTTTATTCACCGATGTCGTGACCCAGCACCCTGGTTCAATGAACTGTTTGCCGGAAACCCAAGGATAATCGTCATGTTTGGAAGATTAACTCTAGACTCAATTCCCTACCACGAACCCATTATTTTGGTCACGTTGACCATGATCGCTCTAGTGGGCAGTTTAGTGGTGTACGCGGTAACCAAAGCCGGTAAGTGGCAATACCTTTGGAATGAATGGTTTACGTCTGTAGACCACAAAAAATTGGGCTTCATGTACATTGCTGTGGCGATGGTGATGTTAGTTCGTGGCTTTGCCGATGCGGTCATGATGCGTAGCCAGCAATTGCTTTCTGCAGCTGGTGAAACGGGCTATTTACCGCCACATCACTACGACCAGATCTTCACGGCTCACGGCGTGATCATGATTTTCTTCGTCGCGATGCCTTTGGTTATTGGTTTGATGAACATCATCGTGCCGCTGCAAATCGGTGCTCGTGATGTGGCATTCCCTTATCTGAATAACCTGAGCTTCTGGCTGTTTGTCGTGGGTATCATCCTAACCAACATGTCATTGGGCTTAGGTGAATTTGGCCGTACGGGTTGGTTGGCGTATCCGCCGCTTTCTGGCATTGAGGCAAGCCCGGGAGTGGGTGTCGATTATTGGATATGGGCGCTGCAAATATCCGGTGTTGGTACCACATTAACGGGTGTGAACTTCTTCGCGACCATTTTGCGCATGCGTACGCCGTCTATGCCTATGATGAAGATGCCAGTATTCACGTGGGCGTCTCTGTGTGCCAACATCCTGATCATCATCTCTTTCCCAATCCTAACGGTAACCATCGCGCTACTGACGTTGGATAGATACATCGGTACGCACTTCTTCACCAATGACCTTGGTGGCAACGTGATGATGTATGTGAACCTGATTTGGGCATGGGGACACCCTGAGGTGTACATCCTAATCTTGCCTATCTTCGGTGTGTTCTCTGAAGTGACTGCAACCTTCTCTCGCAAAAAGCTGTTTGGTTATACCTCACTAGTTTGGGCGACGGTGGCTATCACTATTTTAGCGTTTGTGGTTTGGCTGCATCACTTCTTCACCATGGGCTCTGGCGCCAATGTGAACGCCTTCTTCGGCATCGCAACCATGATTATCTCTATCCCAACCGGGGTTAAGATCTTCAACTGGCTGTTCACCATGTACAAAGGCCGCATCCGTTTCACAACACCTATGCTGTGGACAGTTGGCTTCCTTATCACCTTCACCGTTGGTGGTATGACGGGCGTATTAATGGCAGTACCGGGTGCAGACTTCATTCTGCATAACTCAGTATTCCTAATTGCGCACTTCCACAACGTAATCATCGGTGGTGTAGTATTCGGTTGTTTCGCTGCGATTGGTTACTGGTTCCCGAAAGCGACCGGTTTCACTCTGAACGAGCTTTGGGGTAAACGCGCATTCTACTGCTGGATCATCGGTTTCTTGATGGCGTTCTTGCCGCTTTACGCTCTGGGCTTTATGGGCATGACGCGTCGTTTGAGCCAAGACATCAACCCTGAATTCTTCCCTCTACTGGCGGTTGCGGCTGCAGGTACGGGTGTGATTGCGATGGGTGTGGTGTGTCAGTTCGTGCAGATTTACGTGAGTGTTCGTGACCGCGACCAAAACCGAGATCTAACCGGTGACCCGTGGGGCGGACGTACCTTTGAATGGGCAACGTCTTCACCACCGCCGTTCTACAACTTTGCAAAACTGCCTAAGGGCGATGAGATCGATTCGTTCTGGTATCAAAAGCAAAGTGGTGAGTTTGACCCAACTCAGGAAGAAGAATACGAACGTATTCATATGCCAAAGAACACACCAACAGGTATTTATGTTTCGGCATGGGCGTTGGCATTTGGCTTCGCAATGATTTGGTACATCTGGTGGCTAGCCGCTGCAAGCTTAGTGGGCATCGTGGTGACGTGTATTCAACACAGCTACAACGACGATGTGGACTACTACGTGGAAGTTGAAGAGATCAAAGCGATTGAAGCAGCTCGACGTGCACAGCTTGAAGAAGCGAAGAAACAGTCAGTGAAAGGCGACAACTCTGGTCGTGGTAACAGCGCTGACGGTGACAGTGATAACAACGAAAATAAAGATGATTTGGAGACGACGTATGCAAGCTAATACTCCGTCACACACTTATGATCTTGCACACTCGCATGATCATCACCACGAAGCTGCGGGCAACAAGTTGTTTGGCTTCTGGGTTTACTTGATGAGTGACTGTGTCCTGTTTGCCACGCTTTTCGCGACTTATGCCGTGCTTGAGAGTGGCTCTATCGCTGGGCCGACAGGTAAAGACATCTTTGAACTGCCGTTCGTGTTTGTCGAAACCATGATGCTGTTGTTCAGTAGTATCACCTTTGGTTTTGGCATGATTGCAATGAAGCGCAAAGATGTTTTAGGACTGAAGCGATGGATAAAAGTGACTTTTGTATTGGGTTTAGCCTTTATCTGTATGGAAGTGTATGAATTCCATCACCTGATTGCAGAAGGCTATGGTCCTCAAGAGAGTGCGTTCCTTTCTGCGTTCTTTACCTTGGTTGGAACACACGGTTTGCACGTAACGTTCGGTCTTATCTGGATGGCAGTGGCGTATCACCAGCTTTCAACCAAAGGCTTGAACGACAACATGTCGATGCGTTTCCAGTGCTTGAGCTTGTTCTGGCACTTCCTTGATATCGTTTGGATTTGTGTATTTACCATCGTGTACTTAATGGGGGTGATGTAATGGAACAGCATCTAGATAGCGGTGCAACGGATTACGTGAAAGGCTTTATTGCGTCACTGATTCTAACCATTATTCCGTTCTACATCGTGTGGGCACATGCGCTGCCAAGCACTGAAACTTACGTGATCTTGTTCGGTTGTGCGTTGGTACAAATCTTTGTGCACTTTAAGTACTTCTTGCACATGGAGGCGAAATCGTCCGATGGGCGTTGGAACTTGGTGTCACTGATGTTTACCGCCATTGTTGTATTGATTCTTATCGCTGGCTCGGTATGGATCATCTACAACATGAACGTCAATATGAAGTTGTAGGCTAGGGTATGCTGAAAAGTTATTTGTCTATTACCAAACCGGGCATCATTTTCGGCAACCTGATTTCTGTTGCGGCGGGGTTCTTCCTCGCTGCAAAAACAGAACCAGCCAGTGCGATGTTGTTACTGACGACATTAGCGGGTGTAGGGCTTGTGATTGCATCAGGTTGCGTGGTGAATAACATCTTTGACCGAGATATCGATCAGAAAATGAAACGTACCCAGAACCGTGAATTGGTTCAGGGCAACATCAACACAGACGTGGCGTTTATATATGCGTTAGTCATGTTGTTGGCAGGCACGGCGCTGCTGTTTCAATTCGTTAATCCGATGTCTGCGGTGGTGGTGTTGCTTGGCTATGTGTTTTACGTCTTTTTCTACACCATGTGGTACAAGCGTAATTCGGTTTACGGCACCTTCGTGGGAAGCATCTCTGGCGCGGTTCCTCCATTGGTTGGCTACCTTGGCGTGACTAACTACCTGAGCTTAGAAGCCGTTCTATTGTTCATCATGTTCTGTTTATGGCAGATGCCACACTCGTATGCGATTGCGATGTTCCGCATTCAAGACTACCGCGATGCAGGCATTCCTGTGTTACCGGTAAAAGAGGGTGTCGACAAAGCACATCAGCACATGAAAGCGTATGTAGTCGCGTTTGGCGCGGTTGCTCTGGGTCTATTTTTGCTCGGAGAGGCAGGTTATGAATATCTAGCGGTGTCGGCGGCCGTTTGCTTTATGTGGACTAAAGTGACATTCCGTAAAGTCGATTGCCTCAATTACATTCAGTGGTCAAAGACCGTCTTCAAGGTCTCTCTGCTGGTGGTGATGAGCATCAGCGGCGTACTCGGGCTAGAACTGATTCCGCTGCCTTTTTCGTAAGGCAAATCGCGAGTATGACAAAAGCCGAGCTATATTGAATAGCTCGGTTTTTCTTTTTCAGCTTATTGCTTATTGATCAGCGCTAAGCGCTTGGTGTGTACTTAATATCTGCGCTTTCTAACATGTTCTTTGGAAAGGCGAGTAACTCTCGACCATGGTTAAGGAGCAATTGAACTTGCGATTTCCATTGGCAACATTGAGTAGAACTTTGTTATAGACACCATTAACGCTATTTATATCGACATAACCAAAGCTCTCATAGGTTGAGTCGTATGAGTAGTCTCTATTGTCGCCAAGAACAAATAGCTTTCCTTCTGGTACATGCCAAGTAATGTTGTTTTCAAGTATGTTTGAATCTTCTTTGAGATACCTAACATTATATTGGCTATTACCTATTTGTTCTTTTATATAAACAAACCCATTTTCTTTTTTTGTGACACCATGGGATAATTTATTATCATTGATATAAAGATCACCATTGTCTAATGTGACAGTATCTCCAGGTATTCCAATCACTCTCTTTCTAAAGGTTATATTTTCACTTCGATGTTTAGGTGGATGTCGAAACCTAATGACATCGCCATACTCTGGTGTATATCGCCCCGGTCGAACGCCACTTACCGTTGTCCAGTATTTACCCTCAAAGGTTGGCGCCATACTTAATCCCGTATTGGTATTGATCGAGCTAGAAAAAAAGTAAAATAGCGCGAATATCCATAACGCAAGCGAAGTCGACATTGATAGAAGTAACTTAAAGCTCTTCATGACGGTTTCTCCTGCTGCAGTACTTCTCGGCAAGTATGGTGATACTGTAGTTCGCGGCAACAAACGAGCAGTAAAATAGTCCTAAAACGACAATGATTTCAATGATGTCATTGAAGCCACCATTGAATAGATTTTTACAGAGTGAGTAGTAGAGGAATAAGCTTAAGCTTAGAAAAATCGCAGCTATTGCCAGCAGAATCCATTCTACCTTTGATAAATTACGGTTCATTACTTTTACACCATGAAGAATAAAATAACAGGTAACGCAAGCAGTCGGCTAAATATTTTTAAAGGTCGATACCAATAAAAAGGAAGACGATGTACTAAGCTGTTTGATTTATAATTAAGGTGATAAAGCTCATCAATAAATGATCTTTTTATATTGTCTATCACGGTTAAGCCTAATTGTATTTTTATTTGGGATAGTATTGTGGCAACAAAATCTGACATTTTCTGTCTAAAACAACAAAAGTTATTGAATTTAATATTATCGAGTAGTATTTAGAGCGCTATTGTTCGTTGTTATGTATTTGTGTTTCTTATAACTGGATGATGTTTTATTTATAATGGTTTTTAATATTGGGTGGAGCCAATATTGAACTTCATATGTGGTGGTGTTTGAACTTAATTTGCATAGACGTTCATTGCGTGTTTAATATCTTGTATTACATCAGTACGTAGTTGCTTTGGCTTTAGAATTTCAACGCAATCGGCATTGTTAATAAGCCATCTTTTGAAATCGACGCTATCTTGAGCTTGGGCTTTTACGATGTAGTGGCTGTGAGCTGTCTCTTCTATATTTTGACATTCACTGAGTTTGTACTCGTCGACAAATCGGTTTTTGCCATCAGTATCTCTTGTCATTTTTAAAAGCACTTCACAGGTTTCACCACCGTTGACCGTTTTACCATTGCTTGTTGAGAGGTAAGTTGTGAGGCAAAAAACCTCTTGATTACCCATAGAGAAGTTCTGACCTGAGTGAAGCTCAACATGGCTAATGTTATGCACCGTGTAGGTGCGATATTTACCAGGCATTGAACTGCTCTCAGCATTTTTTTTATAACGCTCTAATCCAACGAGGTAAAAGGCTTTTTGGTAAACGAAAGAGGCATAAGGGTCGACTTCGCAACGGCTTCCTTCATATTCAAATGAGACCACTTTGCGATTTTCTAGCGCACTCTCGAGCTTGCTTAGCACTGTGTAATCGGCCTTGGGAGCAACAACATCGTAACTGCTGACCTGTATTTTAAAAGGTGCCGAGTTTGATACGTTCTTTGCTCTGGAAAGCAGTGTTAACGCTTCACTTAGTTTCGTTCCTGCGGACGGCAGTATACGCTCAAGTACTTGGCTACCTATGATACCTAGGATCGAGATCGATTCATTTAGCCCTGGGTTCACATTGAACTCCGCGCCTTCTTTTACCTTATAGCGAGCTTTTGATGCGATTCCTTCTCGAACCAGAAGATCATTGTGTCCGTTTGGTCCGTCTCCCTGATCTCCATGATACTTGTAGATCGAATCTAAGATGCGTTCAGCCCACTTTTGCTGGGCTTCTTTAGAGGTATCTCCACGGTAGTAAAAAGGCTGTTTTCGCACATCATCTAGGTACTCTTTTGGCGTTATTCCTTGCTCTTTGATTGAAAGCAAATTGAGGCAATGTAAGTAACAATAAAAATCACCGAACGCTTTTGCTGACACGTTATTCCTCCATCTCTAATTGATATTTATCGTATTTAATCACAAATTTATTTCAAAGAATGGCAGGAAATCACACTTTTCATGTGGGATTAGATGAAACAGTTCGTTTTTACATCAGTTTTATCGCGTATTTTGTAACTGTTTGTAATGAGGTTGTTTTTTGAACGGAAATTGCAAGGTTATCGGTAAAATTAAAACATTGCTCCCATAAATAGGCGGTTGGTTTTATTGCCACTTTTTGGTAATTGTGATTTGTTTTTTATGGCTATTGAGTTTGGGTGTGAGAAGCACTTGATTAAGAGCGCATTTTTAGGGGAAGGAGTCGATTAACTGTGTATTTTTAAAGGAGAGGTGTGCTGTTTCTTAGTTTGTTTAATCTTGAGAGTTATGCGCTGCTGCAATAAAAATACCCCGACGAGCGGGGTATTTTTGTTTGTCTTCCATTTAACTCTTACGCGTAGCTTGTTTACCAAGCGCCTAGGTAAGACTTGTACGATTGTAGACGAACGGTGGCTGCGCCAATCACGTCAATGAAGCCCCAGAATGGATGCGGCTTTTCTGCTGAAATCCAAGCCGAACCGGCTGCGCCAATCGGGATGTTGTAACCTTCTGGTTCAAAGATTTCGAGGACGATAGTACGGCCTAAGCCATTGCCATTTTGCACGACGTGTTGGCCAACGCTTTGTGGTCCTTGAAGTGGTGAAATGCTTGCCTCACCCGTACCCGCGGTAAAACTGTGTACCTTTGCTCGGAACACGTGACCCGGATAAGCGTCTACGAAGAACTCTGCAAAATCGCCAACTTGAACATAGCCGTATGTTTGGTCTGAGATACGCATCTCTAAGAACTTTTTACTGGTGTTGTAAAGGTGCATGTTGCCCATGACAGAGCCTTCTGCAATGTTCACTATAGAGACTTGGCCATCAAATTCAGCTCGAATGGTTTTCTTCTCTTGTGCCCAGTTAACTTTCTGCAAGTCGGCTTTTAATGACGTTAGTTCAGCGTGCATGACACGAAGGTCTGAATTGTATTTCTCTACGTCGCGCATGTTGAAGATCTCTGGCGATGTTTCTGCGCGGTCTAAATCGCGAGTCATCTGTTTGATCTCTTCTTCTTTCTGCACGATTGAAGATTCGATCTTCGCTTTGTCTGCAGCAGAATCGATATCAACGAGTGTGTAGATGATGTCGCCTTCTTTCACCATTTGGTTGTGGTCGACAAACACTTTATCGATTTGTTGGCCAAAGATTGGAGACATCACTGCATGCGGTGCTTTCACTGTCGATGAGTTGGTCATATCAACCGGTGCCCACAGGCGAGACACGATAGCCAATAATCCAAGAATCACAGCTCCGCCAATGGCAGCCCAAGTGTAGTTCTTAATCGTCTTCTTTAATGCGCCAGTCGCAAATAGGGACCATACAATCAGAATGTATGGAATCATCATCTCTTTCATTATGCGGCCTCGTGTTTGGTTGGTGCCTGCTCAGACGTTGCTTTTTCTGTCGCTTGCTCGTCGATTGCTGCTTGCTCGTTATTTACCTTGTGTTCATCACTTGCCTTGGACGAATTTTCACTCTGAAAAGACTCATTTTCGGAAGACTTAGGTTGAATACCACGACGAATCACGTCACTGATCGATTGACCAATGTGTTTCCAGTTGGCAAGGGCGATAACCAGAGCGATAACCCAGAAGGTTTTACTAATGAATAGGCCACAAAGAGAGAGTGCGAAGACGATTTGAACGTGTGCACTTTTGTGTTCTTTTGCTTTATGAACACCCAACTCATGGACTTGCCACATGCCATATATCGCAGCAAGAACAACAGCGAGCGTTACAGAGAAAAGGTAGCCAGAGAAGAACTCGGTTTGGAAGAAGTTCATCATCATTTCGTTCGGATGGTTATTGAACTGAGAAAGATCGATATCTTTGGAGTGGATTTTACCCATCGGAGCCAGTGCCCACGCACCCGCTAGCATGAGTGCCATAAATAGACAGAATTTGATGAGAACCATCGCGACGGCCCCAACTTTCTGCAGAACAATTTTAAGAAATTTCATATCTCAACCTAAATAAGGAGAGAGAAAGTGCAGCCTTGGTACAAGACTTTTAGATGACATCTGAAAGAGGTGTTGAACTCACGTAACCGTATAGACCTACTGAGTCAAAAGTACTAGATGACAATTAAAAATCGCTTTGACCACGTAGACAACGCATTCTCGCGAATAGAGTGTTAAAAACACCTGGCGAAATCATTCTTAAGTAACGTCAACCATTGATAGGTTCGTTTGCTGCATTGGGTTTTAAGGCCGTCGTCCGTGATGTGTGCAACACCATCATCTACACATTTTTAGGTTTTCTGTTTAGGTTAAGAATTGATTTGTTGGCGAAATAATAGGAAGTGTAACTGGTACTATCTACGCATTATTGCGATATTGAATTATCGTAATTACGATGAATTGAGTGGTTGTTTAAAGGTGAGGTGGGTTTATTTGAACAGGCTCAAACTCGGCTTATAAAATATGTCTATTTAATTAGCCTGGATCATAGAAGTGGCTATAAAAGTATCAATAAGGCAGGCAAGAAATATTGAATACTCCGACCAGTCTAAGGTGGGATTTGGATGGATTAAGCGTTACTGGCACAGCGAAGAGTGTTAGATTCCAACCTGACGAATGTGGCAACTATTTGGAAGAGTGGGTGGTTCTTACATTTCTGATCTTTACCGCATGATGCTTCCTTCTCAGTTTTGTTTTCTCAATGAGCATCTGTCGTTTCATTCTATCGGTTTTACGATAAGATAATTATATCTATCGCCTAATGAGCACTGAATCATGAGCAATGACATTCCTAATTTTAACTTATTGGCTGTATTTTCAGCGGTGATGGAGCAGGGCAGTTTGAGTAAGGCTGCCGATCATTTAAATACCAATCAATCGACGATCAGTACTGCGCTCGGTCGACTGAAAAATGAAATTGGCCAAGAGTTGTTTGTACGTAGTGGGCGAGGGGTTGTGCCTACCGCGTATTCGCAAAGCCTTTATGAGCAAATCAAAGCGCCAATACACGAGCTCAACGGCGTGTTTCAAGGTATGGCAGGGTTTGATGAAGCGAGCACGGAGCGCAGGTTTGTGGCTTCGGTTCCCGAGCATTTAAAGTGGATGTTGCTTGATCGATTTTCTCAGTTACCTAACCAAGGCTTATCTCTTGAGGTGTATGACCAACCAGATAGTGATGATCAAGTCCATGAGGATCTATTAACTCAGAAGTTTGATTTGATGATCGACATTGTGTTGCCTGAGCATCCAAGCATGATGAGCGAAAAGCTCTACGACAGTGAGTTTGTGATCGTTTGCCGAAATGGACATCCTAGGATCAAAGGTGAGATCACCGAGGCGCAATATCTGAGTGAGCAACATGCGGTTTTGGCCAGAACACGTCGTCAAGTAAGAAGTTTGACTCACTATACTTCGTTAGACTTATCCTCGCGTAAGATTGTAATCCATGGCAGCTCTATGGCCAGCAATCTCATGCTGTGTAGCCAGACTGATTACATCACAGTTGCGCCGCTTTCTATGGCGATCCAGTTTCAGGAACGTCTTGGTTTACAGTTGTTCAAACCGCCTTTCGATTACCAACCTATCTCTCATTATCTTATCTGGTTGAAAAAGCAGAACACCGACCCGGCACATAAGTGGTTCAGAGAGCAGATCATTAATACGACGAATGACATGTCTAAATCGCTAAACAGTTGGCGCTCCGCTTTCTGATTTCAGCCCTATCTTTTGTTTGCCAAATATCTCCATAACAAACCATCTATATCAGGCGCGTCATAACAAAAAATTATCACAATGAGAATTTATGATAATTTCATTTATTTGCTGCCGAATCGTATATTAACCCTAACAAAGAAGTGGATAACCTCCGCTCACGATTATATCGGCTCAGGTTGCTGGGCTTAAAAAGGGTGAAATATGAAATTCCTACACACAATGATTCGAGTTGCTGATCTGGACAAGTCTATTGAGTTCTACACCAAGGTATTGGGTATGAAAGAGCTTGAGCGTCATGACAATAACGATTACCGTTACACATTGGTTTTTGTTGGTTATGAGCAAGGTGGCACAACCATCGAGCTGACTTACAACTGGGATACCAGCGAGTACGAAATGGGCAATGCATTTGGCCATTTGGCATTGGGTGTGGAAGATATTTACGCGGCATGTGACAAGATTAAATTGCTGGGTGGTAATGTGACTCGTGAAGCGGGCCCTGTAAAAGGTGGTTCAACACACATCGCTTTTATCACTGACCCAGACGGCTACCAAATCGAACTGATTCAACTAGGTTAATCGAGGAAATGACAATGACAAACGCACTATTTCAACCAATTCAACTTGGTAATATCGAACTAAAAAACCGTATTGTTATGCCTCCGATGACTCGCTCTCGTGCAACGCAACCTGGTAACTCAGCAAACGAAATGATGGCGGCTTACTACGCTCAACGCGCTTCTGCGGGTTTGATTGTGGCAGAAGGCACACAGATTTCTCCATTGGGTCAGGGTTATGCTTGGACACCGGGTATCTACTCTGACGAGCAAATTGCTGGTTGGAAAAAAGTAACCGATGCAGTACATGAAAAAGGCGGCGTTATTTTCGCTCAACTTTGGCATGTAGGTCGTGTAACACACCCAGATAACATCGGTGGTGAACAGCCAATTTCGTCTTCTGCTATCAAAGCGGAAAACGTAAAAGTCTTCATCGATAACGGCACTGATGAGCCGGGTTTTGTTGACGTGGTTGAACCTCGTGAAATGACCAAAGAAGACATCAAAGAAGTGGTTGAGCAATATCGCCAAGCAGCACTTAACGCAATCGAAGCAGGCTTTGATGGCATTGAACTTCATGCTGCAAATGGCTACCTGATTAACCAATTCATTGATTCTGAAGCAAACAACCGTACCGACGAATACGGTGGCTCAACTGAAAACCGCCTACGTTTCTTAGGTGAAGTGGTTGAAGCTATGGTTGAAGCGATTGGTGCTGACCGTGTTGGTGTTCGTCTTGCTCCGTTTACTTCGCTAAATGGTACGGTTGACGCGACGCCAGTTGAAACTTACACAGCGGCAGCTGCGTACTTAAACCTATACAAAATCGTTTACCTGCACATTGCAGAAGTAGACTGGGACGATGCGCCTGAAACGCCAAAAGCGTTCAAAGCTGCGGTTCGTGAAGCATTCAAAGGTGTACTGATTTACGCAGGTAAATACGACAGTGAACGTGGCGCGCAAGCAGTTGCAGAAGGCGTGACAGATATGGTTGGCTTTGGTCGTCCATTCGTAGCAAACCCAGACTTACCTGCTCGTATTCAACATGGTTTCCCTCTAGCTCCGCACGATCCAAACACGCTGTTTGGCGGCGCTGAAAAAGGCTTAACGGATTACCCAGAATACGCAGGCTAAAAACTGCTGCCTGAAACAGAGTATTAAGATAGTATCTCGATCCTGTTAAGAGTTTATAAAAAGCAACCTTGCAGAGTCGGGTTGCTTTTTTGTTATTGGAACGAATAAAAATGCTGAACGTAAAAGCGATGCGTGGCGAGCTTTACCTCTTGTGTGCCACTTTACTGGCTGGGGTAGGATGGATTGCATCTAAGCTGGTGGTCATGGAAATGCCGGGCCCTGTGTTCATTGGTGTGCGTTTTGTTGTCGCGAGCCTGATTCTACTGCCATTCTGTATTCATCATATTCGCAAGCTGTCATTTAAGCAGATCCTGTCATTGTGTGGTGTCGGTTTACTCTTGTCTGCTTCACTTCAGGTGTGGGTGTTTGCTGTTTCGGTCACGGAGAGTTTATCGGAAGGGGCTTTCATCATGAGCTTGGCGATGATCATTGCGCCGTTTGTCTCTTGGATTCTATTTCGAGTGAAGCCAAATCGTGCATTCTGGATGTCATTTCCTATCGCAATCCTTGGTATGTTGCTGCTTACTCTCACCAACGGTTGGCATGTTGAGCAAAGCCAGATCTACTTCTTGTTAGCGTCGATGTTGCTCTCGATTCATTTTGTGATGAACAAGCGTGTGATCACGAACATCAAACCAATTGCTTCGATCTGTATTCAGCTTTTCGTAGTCGGCGTCAGTGGTTTGGCGTTTGCGTCTATGACGACACAGCCGGAATTTGAAATCACCAAAACGTTGGTGTTCTGGTTCATCGTGTCGGCGGTTGTTGCGACGTCTATTCGCTACCTATTACAAACGGTAGGCCAGCACTCAGTGAACATGGAAGTGGCGGCACTGATCATGATTCTAGAACCAGTATGGACACTGCTACTCAGTGTGAGCATGCTAGGTGAAACGGTCGAGATGCAAAAACTGATCGGTGGAGCGGTGATCATTGCTTCGCTGTTTTGCTACATCAAATGGTCGCGAAAAAAATAAACCCTCGTTTAGAGCGAGGGTCTTATTCAGTTTCTAAGTGGTTACTTTAGCGTGAGCTATTGAGCTATTGAGCTATTGAGCTATTGAGCTATTGAGCTATTGAGCTATTGAGCTAGACAGCGGCGACCATTTTTTTAAGTAAACCAATCATCTGTTGCTGCTCTTTTGCATCAAGTGCTGCCATTAGCTCTTCATTCAACTTAACTGGGATGGGTATTAACACTTCTTCAAGTGCTTTGCCTTTCTCTGTTAGGTAGATTCTAAAAGAGCGGCGACTGTGTGGGTCAGCTCTGCGTTCTACCAGTTCAAGCTTTTCCAACTTATCTAATGTTCGTGTTGTCGTTGAGTTTTCTACTTTCGACTTAGCGGCAATATCACGCTGGGTAACGCCTTCTTCTTCCCATAAACACATCAGGGTTGGCCACAATGCGATGCTTAAGCCGTGTTTCTTTAGCTCAAGATCGAAATCTTTGGTCGCTTTGTTGGCGATCACATTGATCATCCATCCAAAACTATTCTGTCTATCAAACTCTTCTGGCATTCGTTAGTACCTAATTCTTATGACATAACAACTATTGCCATCGTAACTAATACCGACGCAATTAGCACCAACAATGCTTTTCTATTTGATGAAAAAGCCAATTGAGTGCCATTTCCGAAATGAGCGGTAGATAACGATTGATTTTGTTTGCCTGTGATCATAGCGAGCACTAAAGGCTTTGAGCGCAGTTTGTAGACCAAGATAGCCAATAAATGCAGTGCTACAAAAGCGATTAACATACGTGCGGCAATAGCATGAGCGGTGACGAGAAGGTCAAAAACAGCGTCTGTGATGATGACTTCTGAATACGGTAATGTATCGAAGAACCCCGCTATCGCTAGGCCAGTGATGCACTGGACGAATAAGGTTGTAATCATCCCCACAACCATCCAAGCACCTAGAGGATTATGCCCCGGCTTAGGTTGAACTTGGCCTCGTAGGTATTGCCAAGCAGATCGAGGAGAACTCATAAACTGCGAAAACCGGCTGGTATCACTACCAATCATTCCCCAGACCAAGCGCCACAGAATCAAACTAAACAGTGCGAGTCCTAGATAAATGTGCGGGCCATTGCCACTAAAGCCTGATCCAGCAAGGCCAATAAACAGAGCGGCTTGCAGCCAGTGATAGAGTCGAGTTGGTAGATCCCAGATTTTCATTATTCAGTTTCCTGCTTGTCATTTTTCAAAGTGAGATTAATTTACACAACAATAGTTGCTCATGCAACTATTGTTGTGTAAATTAAGTGCATCTCATCGATTCCCGATTGAAAGCTCAACAAATCAACTGACTAATGAATAGGAATAACACTATGAAAAAACTGATTATCGCTTTGCTTATCGCCGTGCCTGTAATGGCGTTTGCTGCAACTGAAGTTGTGAATAATCGTCAACAGGCTTTCAGCTACATTGAAAAACTCAATAAACAAGTGTCTTCAGAATTAGGAAACCGAAATACAGATTGGAAAAAGGTTGGGGAGTTAAGTGAGAGTTTGGTTGAGCATGGAATTGTACTGAACAGCAGTTTTGCTGAGAGTGACACGGGTGGTAAGGCAAAAGAAACGGTGTGGAGTAAGCCAGAGAAATTCAATCAGCTGATGCTACAGATGAATCAAGGTTTTACGGAGTTACAACAAGCGAGTATTGAGCAGGACCTTAGCAAGGCTAAACGTGGTTTAGATGCGGCCAACAACACATGCCGAGCATGCCATCGTACTTATCGTTCGCGTTGGTAAGTCATTTTGAGAGGCTTAAAAACATCAAGCCTGTACGAATCGAATCGCGACAGGCTTGGTACGGTATGCAAATCAGTAAGCAAGTACGCTAGAGCTTAGGTTAGCTAGGCTGGGTTAAATGTTCTCACCCAAACTAAAATACGCTAACACTTCATCTTCGTTGTTGTAGGTGAAGTCCATACGTACATTGATGCGTTCTTGGCGCATTAATCGATAGCGTAACCCGAGGCCAACCATGGTCAGAAGGTCGCCATCATCAAAGCTATGATAAGGGTCTTTCGGGTTAAGCCTTTCACCAAACACCTTTCCTACACCCGTTAAACCAACGACGGCTACGTTGTTCAAGAAGTTAATAGACGAGCCAGAAATCGAGTAGCGATATTCCATTTCAAGATTGGTCATGTGCGAGGCGATATGGTCACCAGCAACAAAACCGCGTTGAACGTTTCGTCCTTGTCGGCCATAGGTACTGTAGGCACTGCTTGGGGCATTTTCGGCATCAAGCAGGTAACGCGTTACCCATCGGCTAGCGATAATGTGGTTGTCATTGTGGGTCAAGCTGTAGAAAAAACGATAGTCAGTGAATAGCGAAGAGTAGGTCGCATCTTCATCGTTTCCAAGCCACGCGCCGTGGTTTTCGTACGTCAGCTCAAATAAGAAGCCATGATACGGGTAGTAGTAATGCTCTCGCTCATCCCATAAGAATGAAAGCTTGGCACCCGTGTCCGCTTCATACTCTTCACTGAACCCTGTGAGCTTAAGCAGCAGCTTGTCGCGTGGCGTATCTGCTAAATAGCGAGCCGTTGAGTAGTCTAGACCCATACCAAGGTAGATATTGTCGTAAACCTTAAAGTAGAAGTCACCATCGAAACTGTACTCTTGGTGGTTAGTATCGACCAAATCGACCAAGGTAATGTTGGTGCTAGAAAAGCCCATCTCACCAGTAAAGCGCAGGGAATCACCGTTCAATAAAAGGTCTGCGTTGGCTTTGATGTAGTAGCTGTCGTTCTGGGTATAAGTCAGTGTTGCTGATAACGTTGATGCATTTTTGGTTTCACCATCTGCATAGAAGTTATAGATGGGAATAACAGAAAGCCCAGTATCGACACTTGGATCGTAAAAGGGGATCGCAATGACACGAAATTGGTCATCCAGTTCAGGTTCTTGTGATTCTCGGGTATCAACTTCAAAGGCTGATACAGAGAAACTGGCAACAGAGCAAGAGAAGGCTGCTGTCAGAAAAGAGTGTCGAGTCATGGTTGGTGTTACGTCCAATGTATAGTGAATCGCATTCAACTTTCATAGTCGGCGAGCGGCGATAATAACACGTCATTAATACTGATTAATAGCAGGGGAATGGTAGGTATTGGAAATATACCGTATAGAAATAAGAGCAATTGATAACATGGACAGTAAAAATGGTGAGAAGGGCTCCCACCATTTGAGGGTTGTTTCTTGGTTGCTACTTATAGCTCGTAGCTTATTGAATCTGATTTAGTCGTTAATAGTGACTTTCGAGATCACAATGTCTTCACATGGCACATCTTCATGTCCCCAGCGAGTGGTCGTTGGAGCTACAGCAATCTTGTTAACCACATCCATACCTGCCGATACTTTACCAAACACAGCGTAACCCCAACCAGCGTTGGTGGTCGATGTATGGTCTAGGAAATCGTTGTCATCAAGGTTGATAAAGAACTGCGCCGTTGCCGAATGTGGTGCGTCGGTACGAGCCATAGCTACAGAACCAATCACGTTCTTTAGGCCACGGTTCGCTTCGTTCACGATAGGGGCACGCGTTGGCTTTTCTGTCATGTCGATAGTGTGGCCGCCACCTTGAATCATAAAACCTTCGATCACACGGTGAAACGTGGTGCCTTCATAAAAGTCATCTTGGCAGTATTTCAGGAAGTTTTTCGAGGTTACAGGTGCTTTCTCAAGGTTGAGTTCAATCTCGATATCGCCAAAGTTGGTGGTGAAAGTAATCATAGGGCTACCTAAAGTTTGAATTTGTTGAATCGTGAGTCACGAAATTGGGTTGCAGTATAGGGAAAATAACCACGGATACCAGTGATGGTTTCATTGTGGTTGAATTCCCATTAACCGCCAGTATTACGCTTGATACTGTTTAAGGAACATCTCGACACTTGAGTTAATGATCACTTGCTTGTGCTGTGCGTCCGGTGACGGAGCATGACCAATGATCTGTGGCCAAAAGGCGAACGACTTGAGCAAAGCGATGAATTGAGTCGAGGCAAACAGTGGGTCGAGTTCGACTAAACGATCATCAGCCAAGGCGGCTTTGATCCAAATCGTCAGGCCACTCTCAGCTTGGGAGTATTTCTCCATCGCTTGATGAGCAAGTTCAGCGTTATGGAAATACTCAGAGAACAGCACACGAGATAAGTCGATGAAGCCTTCGGATTCCAAAAGTTCAAGCTCTTGGTTGGCAATAGACGCAAGCTGTTCGGCCAGTGGTTGTTCGGCTTGGTATGGGAAATGGGTCGCTGCGAGCGTTGTGCTCCAAATGCTGTCTAATATCTCATCCAGTAGCAACTCTTTACTGGCGAAGTGGTTATACACCGTGCGCTTCGATACTTCGGCTCGGCTAGAGATTTTATCCATGCTGGTGGCCTTATAACCACGCTCGGTAAACTCTGCGATAGCGGCAGCAACGATAGATTCACGTTTCTTCTGGCTCAGTGTTTTTTTGACAGTCATTTGGGTACTACTCAATCTGGCGGTTAGTATTGCATACGCCAATTTTACACCACTAAGTTTACTTTTAGAACCGCAGTCCGTTTCCTTTTCTCCTCCGAATTCAGTTGCCTTTAGATTGAGGAAGTGGAGTGGGATAGCGATGAGAAGTACTTGAATCGCTATGCAACGCGCTATTGGTGTCATAGAATCGAAGAGGTATTAAATTTTATTGATGTCTACGGAAGAGAATTAATAGTCAATGAGTAGTATTTTAGAGTGTATTCGTACTGTTGGACGAGGGGAAAGGGGGCGCAAGCCTTTATCGTTCGAACAAGCCTATCGCATCATGGATGAGTATTTAAGCGGTGAGGTCGGTGACGACCAAATGGCAATGCTACTTATGTTGATTCGTGTGCAGAATGAAACCAATGAAGAAATTGCAGGCTTTGTAAAAGCATTTCAATCTCGTGTGCCTGACTTAGGTGCCGACATTGACTGGCCTTGCTACGCGGGTAAGCGTAATGATAACGCGAGTGGTAAGCCTTGGAATTTGCTAGCAGCGAAGATACTGGCTGACGATGGTTACAAGGTATTGATGCATGGCTACATGGATAAGCCAAGTGGACGCACACACGTAGAGACTCACCTCGATCTTGTCGGTGTTCGTAGTGCTGCTGATCCGCAAGAGGCCAAACAGATTCTAGAAGAGGATGGTATCGCTTACTTGCCGCTCGCTAACTTTGCGCCAGAAGCTCAAACTATGATTGGTTGGAAACACCGTTACGGTTTGCGTACGCCAATCAACACTGTGGTTCGTGCATTAAACCCTGGCGGCGGTCGTTTAGGTTTGCGCGGCAGTTTCCACCCAGGTTTCCCACAACTTCATGCCGAAGTTGAGAATGTGATTGGCAATAAATCCCACTCGGTGATTTCATTTAAAGGCATGAACGGCGAATCGGAATACAACCCTAAGGTTAGCCAAACGGTGTGGATGAGTTCTCCTGACAAGGTTGAATCTTTTTATTGGGAAGAGATGATGAACTCTGATATTTCATTGCCGAATGAATGTGTACTGGGTACGCCGGAAGATGAGATGGAATTGATGGCAAACACTGTTGTCGACAGCATGACGGCGATTCTTTTCGCTGAAACGCACGATAAAACCGAAGCCTACACAAAAGCTATCCGTCTTTGGGATGCGTACTGTGCTCGCTAGCACTTGACCACAAGTGTAAAGCGGTTCGAAAAATCATTAGAGAAGGTCAGCGAATGCTGGCCTTTTTTGTATCTGATTCATTTGTGACTGCTTCATTTGTTTCTGATGAGTCGTGAGCACCTTTCTGATATAGGCATTACCTACAATGAACCGAGACTAGAGGTTATTTAACTCGCATCAGTCGGTGCATCTTATCTTCAAATTGAATCTCAATCACTTGTGAGATTTTCATCTTATCAACACGATCAAGCATCTTGGCTTGGTAATCACGTTTTTTCATCCACTCTAACGGCTCTTTAAAACCATCTTCGTTTATCACAAATGATTGGTCAGTGATGGAATCTTCAAAGATATGCACCACCCAAATACGCGATTGGAAATCCAATAACTCGTTGAAGTAGGCCTTTAACTTTGAGCGATACTTAGCGACATAGGTTTGATTTGAGCTTGGAGAGGGCATAGTGAACCGTGTTGAGACAATGGAAAGCGGCAAAGGTACCGTTGTCTTTATTATAACGCTTCACAGTTAAGATTGTCAGATCGAATTAGGCAGCCATTGTTATCGCACCATTGTTATCGCTATTACGGCTAATGCTTGAACGCGACTAGAGCGACTGCCTATGATCATTCCACCAAATTTGTGCTTTTGACGGACTACTTTACGAAGAGACTGAAGTCGATCTCTTGTTCTCTCTGATATTTGATGAGCTTCACTTTCAGGTTGTGTTGCGCAGCCAAATCAATCGCCAAGCTCGACATGCGTTTTATCTCGTGAACACAGCTTGAGATAAGTGGCTGCTCTTGGTTATCGACAGTGGCGATGAGTGTGTTTTCTGTACCGTCGTTACCTGAATAAACGTACGCGTACATGTTGTTGTCGTGTTGCATAAACTACCTAAATCGGGACTTTCTAATTATTAGTGTGGTGAAGGTTACAGGGTTTATCTATTCAGGCTAGTTCGGCTAAGTAAGGCTAAGCAAGAGAAAGTAAGGCTTTGTAAGGGCTCTTTTTTTTCTTTTTTCTGTGCCACAAAAACTCTCCCGAGCCTTTTACTGTCTCGTTTTTAAGGCTTGTTAGGTTTTGCCTATCAATAAAATTGTTGAAATCCATTTAGTAAAATCAAGATTTTAGACAACAATTAAGTTAACGAGATAGATAAAGACATCACGAAAAGTATTTAGGGAGAACGCAATGCATTCAATTAAAGTGAAAGATTACATGACGCAGCAGGTTGTGACATTCACTCCTGATATGCCGTTAAGTCTAGCGCTAGACAAAGTGATGCGCAGCCATCACATGGGCGGCCCAGTTATTGATGATAATGAACAAGTAATTGGTTTCCTTTCAGAGCAAGATTTATTAGAAAAATTGGTTAAGGTAAGTTACTTCTGTCAAGACACACACATTGTTGGCGATTGCATGTACCAAGAGGTGCTATCGGTATCGCCAGATCTATCCATTATTGAATTGGCAGACATGATGCAAGTGGGTAAACCGAAAGCTTACCCTGTGATCGACAATAGAAAGTTGGTCGGAATTATCACCAGAACAGATGTTTTAAGAGCAATTGGCAAGAACTTAGATGAATGCTTCAAACATCCTGTATAGTGGCGTGTTAAGAACGATTATTTTTCTCAACACCCATAAATGACAAAAGGCGCACTAGCGCCTTTTTCTTCGTAGAGTTTTTGTAGATCTGTTGTCATAGAGCTCAAACGGCGAAGCTTTGACTTGTGGTGTTCCAGTTTTTGGAGGTTTCATGTCAAACCAAACTGCAAAGTTTGTAGAAGGTTCAACGATGCGCCACATCTTGGTGATGTCGGGGGCTGGCTCTGTTGGCTTGATGGCACTGTTTGTGGTCGATTTACTCGACATGCTGTTTATCAGTATGTTGGGACAAGTTGAATTGGCCGCCGCAGTCGGTTTTGCAGGTACTCTCACTTTCTTCTCTACCTCCGTTTCGATCGGTACCTCTATTGCAATGGGCGCGTTGGTTTCAAAGGCGATAGGCTCTAAAGACAGAGACCACGCAAGAAACCTCAGCACCAGTATCATGTTAACCGCGTTTGTGATCAGTTCGACGGTTACCGCAATTATGTACGCTTATATCCCTGAACTGCTCGCGGCGATTGGTGCGAAAGGTTTGGCGGCAGAACGTGCACAAGCTTACTTACAGATTTTGCTCCCTAGTGGACCATTCCTAGCCTTGGCAATGGCGGCGGGTGCCGGATTAAGAGCGGCCGGAGATGCAAAGCGTTCGATGTGGGCGACCTTGTCTGGCGGTATTGTGAATGCAATCTTGGATCCTCTATTCATCTTTGGCTTTGGTTGGAACATCGAAGGGGCGGCTATTGCTTCTGTCGTTGCGCGTTTTTCGGTTCTCTTCTTCTCGCTTTATCCTTTGATTCGCAGCCATGAGCTGGTGGCTCCGCCCTCAATGGTGCAGTGGCGCATCAATATTCGTCCAATTCTGGCCATAGCTATTCCCGCAATTATCACCAATACTGCAACTCCGATTGGTAATGCGATTGTGACGACCGGTATTGCGCAATACGGTGAAGACTTCGTGGCAGGCTTTGCCGTGATTGGCCGTTTAACGCCAGTGTGTTTTGCTGTGATTTTTGCTTTGTCTGGCGCAGTCGGGCCAATCATTGGTCAGAATTTCGGTGCTGAGCGAATGGACAGAGTTAAAGAGACGCTCAATAACTCGCTGTTAGTGACCACGGTGTACACCATCGCTGTGTGTATTGTTTTGTACTTCATGCAAGGTTATGTGATTCAAGGTTTCAGCCTGCAAGGTGATGCGGCCGTTATTGTTGCTGCATTCTGTACCTATGTAGCGCTGACCTTCACCTTTAACGGCGCACTGTTTGTCGCGAACACTTCATTCAATAATCTAGGTAAGCCTCTTTATTCAACGGCGTTGAACTTAGGTAAGGCGACACTGGGCACTCTGCCATTCGTTTACTTGGGTTCACAATGGTATGGCGCGTTAGGCGTGCTGTACGGACAAGCGCTGGGTAATATCTTGTTCGGTTTGTTGGGTATCTTGGTGCTTCGTTACCATATATCAGAGTTGATGGAAGGATCTCAGGTCGACCCTGTTGAAGATGATGTGTCTATTGTGAGTTTGAATACACAGCCTTTCTGTTCACACGATGCCGTTCTGATTGATGATGTATCCGCGAATAGAGAAGAGTGTGCCGAGCTTAAGCCTCAGTAAGAGCGACCTACTTGGTTGAGACTCTTAAATAAATTGCATTAAACGATAACTTCTCCTTGACCTTGGAGCTACCTCCAAGGTTTATACTTTCGATGAACTTAAGGTTCCGTTGTTGTGCTTAAACGACAACGGCCTCAAGGCTTTTGAGTATTAAGGAGATACATTATGTGCGCAAAACACGCAGCGTGCCGCTCAGCAAAAGTGGACGTTCAACCTCAAGCGGTGGGAGCCGGTTGCTCTAGCCCTAAAATTTCAAGCATCACTGCAGCTGGCACCTCGTCAGGATGTTGCAGCTCTTCTGCAGCGGCGTCATCGTCGTCTGGAGATGATTGCTGTGGATCGGACAGTGGAGAAGAAGACAGTCAGTCCTCAACGTTATCTCTCGATGCCCAATTTTCCAAAAGTTGGTTGGTTGCAGGAATGGACTGCCCAGCTTGTGCAAGAAAAATAGAAAACGCGATCAGTAACATTGACGGTGTGATTCAAGCGAAGGTCCTCTTTGCTACCGAAAAACTGGTTGTGAAATTCGATAATGAAAGTCTTGCTGACATCATTGAACAAGTCTCTATCAAAACTGGCTTCCCATTAACGGAAGTGGGTTCTAAGAAAGAAAAACAACAACCAGAGACCTTTTGGCAAGCTCATATTCAACCCAATTTACAGATCATAGCGATTGCAGCCGCAATGCTGTTCGCTGCGCTTCTGAAAAGCACTTCTCCTCAATTAAGTGAAGGCTTATTCACTGTCACCTGTTTACTCGGTTTATACCCAGTAGCTAAGAAAGCCGTGCAATTGGCTCGCTCGGGTACGCCTTTTGCCATCGAAACCTTAATGAGTGTCGCTGCGCTCGGTGCTTTGTATCTTGGTGAAACCGCGGAAGCGGCGATGGTGTTGCTGTTGTTCTTGATTGGTGAGCGCCTAGAAGCGTTTGCGTCATCAAGAGCAAGAAGTGGCGTCCAAGCTTTAATGGCATTGGTGCCAGAGAACGCGACCAAAATTATCAACGGTGAACGTGTTGAAGTGGCGGTAAGCGAACTTGTTCCTGGTGATGTCATTGAAGTGGCGGCGGGTTCTCGTTTGCCTGCTGACGGTCAACTGATGACTGATGCAGCGAGCTTTGATGAAAGCGCGTTAACGGGCGAGTCTGTTCCTGTTGAACACATCGAAGGTAACAGCATCATGGCGGGCGCTGTGGTGGTCGATAAAGTTGTGCGTATTACTATCACCTCTAAGCAAGGTGAGAATGCGATTGACCGTATTCTTCACCTGATTGAAGAGGCGGAATCTCGTAAAGCACCACTGGAACGCTTCCTTGATAAGTTCAGCCGTTGGTACACACCGTTAATGATGTTGGTTGCTTTGTTGGTGATCATCACGCCGCCACTGTTGTTTGCTCAACCTTGGGAAACATGGGTATACCGTGGTCTAGCGCTACTATTGATCGCTTGTCCGTGTGCCTTGGTTATCTCGACACCTGCTGCGATTACTTCTGGTCTAGCGGCAGCAGCGAAACGTGGCGCACTAATTAAAGGTGGCGCAGCACTAGAGCAGCTTGGCAAGATTCAAACCATCGCTTTTGATAAGACGGGTACACTGACTGAGGGTAAGCCTCAGGTAACCGATATTCAGACACTATCGGGTTGGCAACAAGACGCGATGCTTCGTGTGGTTGGTGCTATCGAAGTCGGCTCTACTCATCCATTGGCGCAGTCGCTAGTGGCGAAAGTAAACGAGCTGAATATTGAGATCCCAGAATCGCACAACAAGAAAGCGCTGATTGGTAGCGGTGTGGAAGGCGATGTCGATGGTGTTAAATACCAAGTTCTAGCACCTTCTAAAGTGACTTTTGATCTTGATACTGATGTTGTGTCTCAGGTAGAAGCTCTAGAAGGCGAGGGTAAAACGGTTGTTATTGCTTTAGAGCTTAAGCATCAAGAAGAATCAGTAGATCAAGTTACACCGATTGGTTTGATTGCGTGGCAAGATACGTTACGCAGTGACGCTAAGGTTGCGATTGAACGACTTAACGATTTGGGTATTCAATCTATCATGCTGACGGGTGACAACCCACGCAGTGCGGCTGCTATAAGTAGCAAGATTGGTATGCAGTACAAGGCGAGCCTACTTCCAAGCGACAAAGTATCTTATGTTGAAGAGCTTTCTCAACAATCGCACGTTGCGATGGTCGGTGATGGCATCAATGATGCGCCAGCGATGAAAACTGCCAACGTGGGTATCGCGATGGGCGGAGGGACTGATGTCGCCTTGGAAACGGCGGATTCAGCACTGACTCATAACCGCTTAACGGAACTGCCAGCGATGATTGAGCTATCGCAAGCAACCATGAACAATATTCGTCAAAACGTGGCTCTCGCGCTTGGTTTGAAAGGTGTGTTCTTGGTGACGAGTTTGCTAGGTATCACCGGCCTGTGGGTTGCGGTGTTAGCCGATAGTGGTGCAACTGCATTGGTCACATTGAACGCATTGCGCCTGCTGCGATTCAAATCTAAAGCGGATTAAATCGAGCTCACCGACATAGAGTATTCTTAATATACAAAGCGCCTTTAGCGGTAATACGTTAAAGGCGCTTTTTGTCTCATTAGTATGCAACACAGGCGTATGGATTGCGTATTTTTGTGATGCCAATCGGTTTTTCGTGAAACTTGAAATCTTGTTGCGATCATTCATGTGACGGGTGTCACTTCATTTTGTGGTGAGCTTGGTTAGAGTGTGTTCGTACCCCACGAATTTACTATGAGCTTAAATAAGGGTAAAAAGCCCAATAAGCCAAAAGGAGCGAACTATGTCTCAAGCTGTTTTCCATTTAGGTGTTACTGAAGCAGATCTTAACGGTGCTACTCTTGCGATCATCCCTGGTGATCCTGCTCGTGTACAAAAAATTGCAGAAGAGATGGAGAATCCAGTATTTCTTGCTAGCCATCGTGAATACACACTTTACCGCGCAGAACTAGACGGCAAGCCAGTTGTTGTATGTTCTACAGGTATCGGTGGTCCATCTACTTCTATCGCTGTAGAAGAGCTAGCTCAACTGGGTGTTCGCACTTTCCTTCGTGTTGGTACTACTGGTGCTATCCAGCCTCACGTAAACGTGGGTGACATGATTGTTTCAACTGGTTCTGTTCGTCTAGACGGCGCTAGCCTGCACTTTGCTCCAATGGAGTTCCCAGCAGTTGCTGACTTCGAAGTGGCAACAGCAATGAAAGCAGCCGTTGAAGAGTCTGGTGCTGCAGTTCACATGGGCGTAACGGCTTCAAGTGACACTTTCTACCCGGGTCAAGAGCGTTACGATACGTTCTCTGGTCGCGTTGTTAAGCGTTTCCAAGGTTCTATGCAAGAATGGCAAGACATGGGCGTTCTAAACTTCGAGATGGAATCTGCAACACTGCTAACTATGTGTGCAAGTTCTGGTCTGAAAGCAGGTTGTGTTGCGGGTGTAATCATCAACCGTACTCAAAAAGAGACGCCTGATCACGACACGCTAAAAGTAACTGAAGCACGTTCAATCAAAGTGGTTGTAGAAGCTGCTCGTAAAATGCTTTAAGTATTAAAGTGCTCTGAGTTTTAGAGAGCATTAAGTCTTCAAGTGACATTAAATTTTGAAAATGGCCGCATCGAATGATGCGGCCATTTTTTGTGCCGTCTGAAAGTAATCAATAGAGAAAACAGACAACAAAAAAGGCGAGTGACTTAATGGTCATTCGCCTTATTTAGATTTGCTTAAGAGAGTCTGGCTCTTAGAGTCTATTGGTTGTTAGTACTCTAAATCTTCATTACCGCCCGCAGCCGTAAACCATGCTGTTAGGTGTGTTTTAAGATCTTTCAGTTCGTCAGGGCCAATCAGTGCAAGGCCAAGATCTTCTGCTCGTGTGATGTCGTTATGGCGAAGCGGGCGGAAGCTGACCAACATTGCACGTGCTTGTAGGCCACCTAGTAGGTCTCTCAGCGATTCCAGTTTGTACAAGGTGTCATCACCATCATCACGCATGCCTTTGGTCTTACATTCGATGATGTGCAGCTTATTGTTCACCACTGATGCAACATCAAGCTCGTTTCGAACCTCACGCTCACCAAGTTGACGGTATACCTGAACATTCAACGAACGGTCTTGGATAGTCGGCATGTCATCTTGGATTTGTTTCACTGTGCTGTGAACCAGAGTTTCTAACCATTCACCGTTTGAGAAGCGTCGCGCGTCTTCGTTGGCAAAGGTCAAAATACCGTTGTCGTAAGTCGCAATCTTCGCTTCAACCAAATCACTTAAAAGCATGTTCAGTTCACGGTAGCCTTGTTGCTTCTCAGATAGTCCAACATCAAGTTTCTGTTCTTTACGGCAAGTCGTTGCTAGGTAGTTCAATGTCGCAAGGCCAGGGCCTAATTCGAGTGCGTTACTTGCCCAACGTTCACCCAGTTCATACAGTTTCTGATCAAGTTGAGGAGATAGTTGTACATCGCTGAATTCACCACGAGCACCAAATACCGTTAGGTAGTCGTCGATAGTAATGCGGTCTTGAACTTGCGCGTCTTCTTTGCCATTCGGGTACAACCAGCAAAGCTTGTCACTGTTTGGTTCAACCACGAAGATTGGCCAGTGGTAAGTGCGGAATACTTCGTAAACAGAAAGTAGGCGGTGACGTAGGCCACAACTTGCGTTGAGCTTCACTTCTTGGCCGCGAGCTTTGAGGTCTTCGGCAAGAGTTTGGATAGATTCTTTAATAACGGACGTGTTTACGATGGTCGGAATTTCGAAAAACTCACTGGTAATGTCGCGCTTCTGCAAAACGCTGTCTAAACGTTTGTACATACTGACTTGATTTTTGTCGCCGATAAACACGATGTGAGTGCTGACCGTTCGGTTATCAAGTAAAGGGGTGAGCAAGCGAATGGGGTCTTGATCGATAATGCCAACATGAACAGCCATATAAATTCCTTAATAGCGGCTCGCTCATAAAGGTGAAAGAAAAAACGGGAAGCAGCAAGCCTTAATAATCATATAATGACAAAGCTCATAAAAAACAAGGGCAACCCTTGATAAAAGTTGCCCTAGCTCAATTAGTTACCACTATTGGGTAAGAAGTCTCAAGAATCTCACTAAATATCTATCGATTCTTCATTTATCTATAGTTTGAATTGATGTACTAAATCACCTTGCTGATTTGCCAGAATCGTTAGGTTTTGGCTCGCTTCTGCAATTGATGACATCGCTTGGTAACTCTTATCTGCGATGTGGTTGATGTCTTCGATGTTGCGTGCAATATCGCCAGACGTTTCACTCTGCTCAGCGGCTGCTTGAGAGATATGTGTACTCATGTGACTGATCTCTAGAATCAATGCTTGGATTTCTTCCATCGCACTGTTTGCACTGGATGCTTGTTGAACCGACATGTCCATATCGCTCATACAGCTTTCAATCACATTGCTTGCTGTCTTCGAACTTGATTGTAAGTTGCTAATCATGGTTTCGATTTCAGACGTCGATTGCGTTGTCTTCTGTGCCAGTACTCGAACTTCATCGGCAACGACCGCAAACCCACGACCTTGCTCACCAGCACGCGCTGCTTCGATGGCTGCGTTCAGCGCGAGTAGGTTGGTTTGCTCCGCGATGCCACGAATCACATCTAGGATTGAACCAATCTGGCTACTCATCTGTTGCAGTTCACCCACAGCACCTACAGATTCGTTCAAGCGAACCTCTAGTTGGTTGATGGTGCTGATGTTGGTGTTCATGATCTGACGACCAGATTCAGACGCTGATTCCACTTGTTGAACCATGGTTAATGAGCTTTGCGCGCTGTTCGCCACTTCTTGCACAGAATGAGACATCTCTGTCATTGCTGTTGCAACGGTAGCGGTTTGTTCACGTTGGCTGTTCAGTTGAGCCTGCGTTTCAGAAGAGGTCTTCTGGTTTACGCTTGCGGTCTTAGTCAAGTCATCTGAAGCGTCATTCAACTTCACAAGGATATTGTGTAGGTTGTCGGCCAAGGTGTTGATGTGACGGCTCACGCGGCTGAATTCGTTGTCGTAACGAATGTCGATACGCTGAGTCATGTCACCTTCGGTTAAGCCTTCTAATGTCCCTAGAATACGAGTTAGTGGCTCTCTTACACTGTGTGCAATGTGGTAGCCGATTGCAGCAGCGAATACCGTTACAACAATACCAATCGCAATTGCGTTGAATAGGCCTTTGTCGTAAATGCTGCTTGCGTCTGCCAGTGAAGCGTTAAGTTGCTCTTCTGCCGTTACGTTGAATGAATCTAATACCGCCATCGCTTGGTCTACTTCAACCGCTAGGTTTGCGATGTTGACGTACAGCGCTTGTTTCGCTTGTAGGTAGTTGTTGTGTTTGTCTAACACGCCGCCTTTTTGGCCAACGTCTTTAGTGAATTTCTGAACCGATTCGTCGAAGACATTTTTAAGTGCAGGAAGCTGTGTTGCCAAGCCGCGGTATGCGTAGTTTAGGTGAGTCACTGCTTTCTTGTTTTGGTTAACGGCTTTCTGTACGAAGGCAACATCAGAGCTTGCTAGTGCATCTGAAGTGATTACCTCAGCGTCTTGCAGTTTGATGAAGTAGCTCTTCGCCATCACTTTTACAGAGATACTTTTCTGGTCAGCAACGTACTCTTTCATGCCAACCGTTAATTCTGAATGCAGGCGTTGGAAGTCACGTGATGCTTTTTGTACTTGTTCTTGTGCTTCAAACATCGCGACGTAGTTGTTCATCGCTTCGTCTGCTTCAGTAAAGTAGCGCTCTTCCATCGCTCGCAATTGTGCGATGCGTTCTATGAGTGTGGCGTCGTTCTGGCTTGCCGCTTCTAGATTGCTTAGAACTTCAGAAAAAGAGTTTTGTGATGCAGCAAACTCTGTGCGCATTGCAGACATGCGTTCAGCGTTTTGTGTGGTTAAGAAGTCTTTGAATGACTTGTCAGCAGAGAGCAATTGAACACTTGTTTGATTTGAAAGCGCAACAAGCGGTAATGAGGTTTCTGAGACACTCTCAAAATTGCTGTGTATCTGATTCATGCTGTTCATCATGATGGTTATCGTGACTGCGAACATGATGATGATCAGTGCGAAACCAGCGTACATACGCTTGATCACAGATCCCTTCATGGCTTTCTCCCTAATAAAAATGCAGACCTAATGTCAGGTCAAAGTAAAACTAACAAAATTGTCAGCATTCTATTGAGCTCCGCTTACGCATTTTATGACGCATACGGCAAAAATAACCCTCAGTTATAATCAACATGCCATTCTTGAGAGCTAACACTGGTTTTCTTTGATTTGAACGGTGTTTTTTATTATGCTTTAAAGCGGATTTATTGTGGTTTGTTGCGGCATAGCGCATACTCAAAACATTAAAAAGTAAATGTTTTATCGGAGAAAAACATGGCTGAAGAAACCATCTTTAGTAAGATCATCAATAAAGAAATTCCTGCAGATCTGCTATACCAAGACGACTTAGTAACGGCGTTTCGCGATATTAACCCTCGCGCTCCTAGTCATATCCTAATCATCCCGAACAAGCTGATTCCAACGACCAATGATGTTGAAGTAGAAGATGAAGCGATGATGGGACGTATGTTTACCGTTGCGCGTAAGTTAGCTAAAGAAGAAGGCATCGCAGAAGATGGTTACCGTCTTATCGTGAACTGTAATTCTCACGGCGGCCAAGAGGTTTACCACATTCATATGCACTTAGTGGGTGGTCGTCCGCTTGGTCCTCTGCTAATGAGCTAGTGCGTTAGTTAATGAGCTAGCCCGAAAAGGTAACGAGTTAAGTAACATAAAGAGCTAGTTGGAAAATTTGTAGTTTGTATGCCAACTTTAAGTTTTATCTGTTGTCTGAATATCGGCATCGATTAGGTAGAGCCTAAAAAGCAAGGTATCCACTTGCTTAAGATCCTTTTAACAACACGTTTCGTTTTGATAACGAGACTATGGTCAACAGACCCTAACAAAGTTGGCATTTTAAACATGCACGGAGACGATAAGTGAAGCAACAGTTTAGATTCGCTTCCATTGCCCTGTTATCGGCGTTGACCGCGGGTTGTGCGAGTATGTCTGCAGGCAGCCTGTTCAGTCATTACAGCGCGCAAAACAAAGCTATCTATCAAGCAGTGAAATCTGGAGATTATTCAGAGGCTCAACAAGAGTTACCAGATTACGCAGCAGGCGACATCCTTGATAACTTTGAAAGAGGCAGAATTAACCTGCTGGATCAAAAGTACCCTGAGAGTAAGTCTTCGTTTGAACTGGCTGATCAGGCCGTAAAAGATCAACAAAACAAAGCCGTGATCTCTATTTCAGACAGTGCAACCAGCGTAGGTGCGTTGGCTGTTAACGACAACATTACCGAATATGTGCCGCCCGATTACGAGTTAGGCTTTCTTCATCTCTATCTCGGTTTGAACTACCTCAAGAAAAATGATTTAGAAGGTGCGGTGATTGAAATGCGTCGCGCCAATCAAGTTCAAGAACAAGCAAAGAAGCAACGTGAAGCTGAGCTAGAAAGAGCCGCTAATGATGCGAAGAAGCAGGGCTTGTCTGCCAATGTCGGTAGTATCCTTGCCAATTATCCGGATGCGGGTAAGAAGTTACAGTCAGTTCAGAATGCGTATTTGATGTTTTTGTCGGGATTGCTATATGAAGCGTCGAACGATTTAAACAGCGCATATGTCGACTATCGACGTGCTCTGGCGGTTATGCCGGAAAACCAAGAGATCATCGATAGAACGATGGCGACAGCCGCTCGTTTAGGAATGAGACAAGATTTAGAGACACTTGAAAAGCGTTACAAGCAATCGTCTAAGCTTAGCGGCGGTCAAGGCCGTGTGATTGTTCTTCAAGAGCAAAGCGCTGTTCAAGCTATGGACAGTTGGCGATTGGATTTACCTGTTTATGACAGTCGCGATCAAGGGGCAATATATTCTCTTGCGCTGCCATATTATCCGAGCCAAAACGTAGAGCGTTTTTCTGCGTTACGAATCAGCGGACAACCGTTACAAGAACACTTGATTACGGATGTAAACGCGATGGCTCAGAACGATTTATCTGAGCGCATGACGACAATTGTTATTCGCCAAGCGCTGCGTGTGGTCGCGAAAGATCGCATTCGTAAAGAAGCAACCAAGGGCGATGATGTCGGTAATATCTTGTTTAATGTGTGGAACACACTGACAGAGCAGCCAGACACGCGCAGTTGGCAATCTTTGCCTGCAGAGATTAAGAGCAGCACGTTTGTAGCAAATAGCGGTCAATATACGTTAGAAGCGGGCGCTAAAACGTATGACTTTGATATTCGAGAAGGGCAGACCACCTTGGTTTGGATTTCTCGACAAGGGAATAACGCAACAATGTGGCATAAACAGCTAGGGAGGCTGTAATGAAAAAGTGGTTAGTGAGCTTAGCAGCGGTTATGGCTCTGGCTGGTTGTGCTGATAATACAGCTGGCGTAAGGGTTGATAGTTTGACTCAGAACGTTTTCTTTGGTGACAAAGTATTGGGTAGCCGCTTACAGGTTGAAGATATCCGCACCGATCTGGTCGACGGTCATACGCGAGGAATCGTACGTTTAAACAGTAACTATAAGGGCGACCAACATATCCTTTATCGTTTTTACTGGTACGACGATGCCGGGCTTGAGGTCAACCTAAAACAAGGCCCTTGGAAACAAGCGATTGTTCGTGGCTTTGAAAGTCTTTCGTTGTCGGAAGTGTCGGTAAACCCGAAGGCAACTCAGTTCCGAGTTCAGTTCCGAGAGCAGTAAGCCCGATTAGAATAGATTTAGTGACAACTGGCTTTAGTTAACATCGACTAGAGTTTCAGAAAGCGGATTCATTGATTCGCACAGACAAGAATTTAAGAGTGTGGGTAACCCCACTCAGTGATAAGTTGAGGAAACAAAATGAAAAAGAGTGTCATTGCGCTACTAGGTTTAGCGGTTATTTTAGGCGGTTGTTCGAACAAGGTAAGCTACGGTGATGCACAAGCAGTAGAAACCACGACAATCGATTTCGGTTCAACTGACCTTCAAACGATTGCGGGTGAAATGGTCGATAGCATGATGGCTTCTGGTTCAGTGTCTTACATTACTCGTGAACAGCGTCCAATCGTGTTCGTTGAGCGTATCAAGAACAAAACAAGCGAGCACATCGATACTGAGTCAATCACTGACACAATCAGTACTAAGATGCTGAACTCTGGTAAGTTCCGTTTCGTTGATATGGATCGTGTAGAGTCTGTTCGTGACCAACTGAACTTCCAAAACAATGATGAGCTAGTAAACCAAAGCTCAGCAATCCAGTTCGGTAAAATGGTTGGTGCTCAGTACATGTTGTACGGCAACCTATCTAGCATCGTGAAGAAAGACGGTAGCGATGAAGACGTATACTACAAAATGACTATGCGTCTAATGGATCTTGAGTCTGGCTTGATCGAGTGGGCTGATGAGACTGAAATCCGTAAGCAACAATCTAAGAGCCTACTGGGTCTTTAATTTCGCTTACTTGCCAACTATGCGCCGCCAGTTTTGACAGCGCTTACTCTTGAAAGTACTTGATCTTGACGGTGCTTAATCTTGAGAGTGCATAGCTTGGTCACACGCCAATGCAGTACATGATGTGCTGTGAATTAAGAGGCACTGGCTTTTGGTCAGTGTCTTTTTTGTAGGGAAACAAAGACGTTTATAGGGAATGAGCAATGGCAATTTTTTCTTGGTCTGAGGCTAAGCTTCTTGATACCAGTTTGAGTTCGCTTGATGGTTACTTTGCTGAATCACCGGTTAGGGCGCAGACTCTGACAGGCGGTTTGACTAATCGATGTTGGAAGCTGGTTTCAGCCGATGGCACAGCGTATGTGTGGCGCCCAATCACACCGATCACCAAAGCCTTCTTTATCTCTCGTCATGAAGAGTATCAAGTGCTATCGACGATTGAACGTCTTGGTATTGGCCCAAGCCCGATGGTAGTGAATGAGCAAGGGCTACTGGTTGAATGGATTGATGGTGAGACTCTTTATGAAGGGTTAGACATTGAAGACCTGTTGAAAACGTTGATCTCTGTGCATCTGGTTAACACTGCGCGATTGCCGCTCCAACCTTTCAGTTTTACAGCGAGAGTCGACCATTACTGGCTGCAGCTTGATGCGATTCATAAAACAGAAATGTGTACCAAAATTTATCAAGAGTGGCGAACCGCTCCAAGTATTCCGAGCGTTGACCTATCTTTGTGCCATTTTGATCTAGGTGGCTACAACCTAGTGAGAAGCAGCGACGAGATTAAGATTATTGATTGGGAATACGCAGCGTTAGCAGACCCTAGGCTTGATCTAACCTTAACCATTGCGGTTGCAAGTGCGCCAGTTTCGCAAGCGGTTAACAAGTATTGTCAGCTGCGAGGCATTCATGATGTTCAGCCTTGGCTCGATGGGGTTGAAGCATGGTTACCAAGAAGCCAAATGATGGCGATGCTGTGGTATTTGCTCGCTCACCAGCTATGGGGTGATGAAAGTTACCTGCGCGAAGCAGAGGCTCTAAGTCACACTTTATGTAGCTAGGATCACGTTTAGGAAGTGAAAAATATAATTTCGGTGGTCTTCCCTTTAAAACCTTGTTTTTCGTGTTAGATTGATCAAAACGTACCAATATTCAACGGGGGAGGTACAATGATTATCTATCTACATGGCTTCGACTCAACAAGCCCGGGCAATCACGAAAAAATACTGCAGTTGCAATTCATTGATGATGACGTTCGTTTCATCAACTACAGTACTTTGCATCCAAAACACGATATGCAGCATTTGCTAAAAGAAGTGCATAAAGTGATAGAACAATCCGATGATCCGCATCCAATTATTTGTGGTGTTGGTTTAGGTGGTTTTTGGTCTGAGCGTATTGGTTTCTTATGTGGCATTAAGCAGGTGGTCTTCAACCCGAATCTGCACCCTGAGAACAACATGGTGGGTCGCATTGACCGCCCAGAAGAGTACGAAGACATCGCTACTAAGTGTGTCGCTCAATATCGTATGAAGAACAAAGGTCGTTGTTTAGTGGTGCTTTCTCGTGAAGATGAGATTCATGACAATAGTAAAACAGCCGCTGCGCTCGAAGATTACTACGACGTAATCTGGGACGAGAAAGAGAGTCATAAATTCAAAAAGATCTCTCAGCACCTTCAGGCAATGAAAGCGTTTAAGAACGCCTAATCACTCCTGTTATTTTATAAAAGCAGTGCTCATTTGGGTGCTGCTTTTTCACATCTGAATCTTAGAGATTGGTATTGATAAAGCAGTTGTATATGTTTTATCGGTCGGTTTGCGCATTTATAGATAAGTTTGCGCAAACGTTAACTAATTAGCCGCGAATCCTCATTGCGGGTAAGGATTTTTGTTGCGGTCATCTTTTTGCTATATATAATGTTCCCAAGCAAAATATTTTGACAAATATCAAAAAAAATTGAGAGCGAGTGAAAAACTTGCCCATAATTTGCGTTCTATCTCTCAGGTAGACGCCTTTTTTATCCATGTGAGCAGAGCGACAAACGAATGTTTGTTGTTTGTAATCCCTCTAACTACTCGGTGAGCTGTCGTTATTCTTTTTCGCGGTTATCCAATATGTCACAGCCTTATCAACAAGGCCGAGTAGATACATAGAATTTATCGGTTGGAGCAATCGGACCGAACCCCATTTATTCATTTTGTAGAGGATTGTCATTGTGACAAAAATTATCGTAGTAGGCGGCGGTGCTGGTGGTTTAGAACTAGCAACTAAGCTAGGCCGAACTTTAGGTCGTAAGAAACGTGCCCAGATCACTCTGGTAGACCGTAAAGCAAGCCACCTATGGAAACCATTACTTCATGAAGTAGCAACTGGCTCACTGGATGAAGGTGTTGATGCATTAAGCTACCGCGCACATGCAAAAAACCATTACTTCGACTTCCAAATGGGCAGCCTGAACGACATCGATCGTGAACGTAAAGTGATTGCACTGAGCGAACTGAAAGATGAGCACGGTGAACTGCTGATGCCAAGCCGTGAACTTGAATACGACATTCTTGTTATGGCACTAGGTTCAACGTCGAACGACTTCAACACTCCAGGTGTTCGTGACAACTGTATTTTCCTTGATAGCCCAGAACAAGCACACCGTTTCCGTACTGAAATGAACAACCAGTTCTTAAAGCTTCACGCTAAGAACGGTCAAGGTACGGTAGATATCGCTATTGTTGGTGCGGGTGCAACGGGTGTTGAGCTTTCTGCTGAGCTTCACAACGCAGTCAAAGAGCTTCGTACTTACGGTTTCGGTGATCTAGATTCAAGCAAGCTGAACGTAAACCTAGTTGAAGCGGGTGAGCGTATTCTTCCTGCTCTTCCTCCTCGTATTTCAAGCGCAGCACACTCTGAGCTAACAAAGCTTGGTGTTAACGTTCGTACGAATACTATGGTGACGCAAGCTGATGCTGATGGTCTAACAACCAAAGACGGCGACAAGATCCCTGCGCAAATCATGGTATGGGCAGCAGGTATTAAAGCGCCAGACTTCATGAAAGATATTGGTGGTCTTGAGACTAACCGTATCAACCAACTGGTTGTGAAAAACACGCTGCAAACGACACTGGATGACAACATCTTTGCTATCGGTGACTTGGCACAATGTACACAAGCGGATGGTTCATTTGTTCCTCCACGCGCACAAGCGGCTCACCAAATGGCAAGCTGCGCATTCAGCAACATCATTGCTAAGCTGAACGGTCGTGACCTGAAAGACTACATCTACAAAGATAAAGGCTCACTGGTTTCACTAAGCCGTTTCTCTACTGTAGGTAGCTTGATGGGGAACCTGACTAAAGGTTCGATGATGGTTGAAGGTCGTATTGCTCGTGTGGTTTACATCTCTTTGTACCGCATGCACCAGATGGCGCTTCACGGCTTGATCAAAACATCACTGATGATGTTGGTTGGTCGTATTAACCGTGTACTTCGTCCAAACCTAAAGCTTCACTAATCAGCTAAGCCTGATAAATGGCTTCACGCTGATAATAAAAAAGAGCTCTTCGGAGCTCTTTTTTGATCGTGCCAGTTAAGTGATATTTACCCAGTTTAGTGATATTTGCGCTTATCACTGAGTTGTAGCGGTTAAGCCGTTGGCGGTAATACCGAGTAAACGACGCCATCTTTCGGTTTTCCGTTAAAGAGAAATCGATTCTTAGCGATGGTTTCTCGCTCTGCACCACACTTTTCTATCAGCTTTTGGCTTGGTAGATTTTCGGTATCACAAACGATCTCTAGGCGCGTTAGCTTAAGCTGAGCAAAGCAGAACTCAAACAAAGTCAGCATCGCTTCTTTGGCAATGCCTCTCCTTTGAAACTCGTCACCGACCCAATAACCTAAACTCGCCATATTGAAGGTGTGGTAAAGCTCATTGATCGCCACCATTCCGACCAGCTTATCGGTTTTTCGCTCAAAGATTCCAAAACCAAATGCATCGGCTTTGACCCAGTTCAGGCGAGTTGCCAGAATGAACTTTTCGGCTTCGACGATAGAAAACTCATCATGACACCAGTCTACCCAAGGTAATAAGCTCGGTGAAGATTTGATCAGCTGAGCAAACTCTTGAGCATCTGAGGCTTCAATGATTTTAAGGCTTAGATTCTGTGTATTGATCTGAAAGTCTGGGCTCATAGGACGCACCAAATAACATGTGATGACTAATAAAACGCCCTCACAATGGAGGGCGTATTCAATGCTTAATACAACTTCAATTCTTTATATCAAGTTCCACTTTCTATAAGGATAGTTGAGCTGCTAGCTGAAGACTGATTACGTGGCTTATTGAGCGACGCGACGTACTTGAATCACCATGCCAAGAAGCGGGTGGTCTAGGTAGTGAGTCTCTGTACTGCGCATGCGACGTTTTTGCTCCATACGGTAGCTCTTAAGGAACTCTTGTACTTCAACGGTCGGAGAGATCTCTGTAAGGTTACCCACCTGAACATTGCTCTCTGCACCACTTACTGGCGAGTCTAGTTCGATTTGCTGTTCTTGAAGCGTCACTTCACGAACGCTTGGCGCTTTCAAATCCAGCGTCGTTTCAGCATATAGATAGTGCTGTACGTAGATTTGCAGCTTGCCATCTAATTCGTAAAGCGGCTTATCAATGGTCTCTTCTTGGAAGCCATCTGGATTTGAAGCAGTCACAGCGCCCTTCTCAGAGCCGTCGGCATTGAACTGTTTTGAGAAATCTTTACCTGCTTGAATGTGGAAAACAGGTGCTGAGCTCTTACCTTGGTCACCTTGACGCCAAGCAGTGTGCATCAGAACTTCAAAGCCAGCGTGTTTACGTAGCTTGTCTTTCTGAGGTGTTAACTTGTATTCCGAGTAAGGAAGCATCTGCACGCCTTTCTTCGCTCGGTATTGGGTATCTTGAAATGAACCAACGCGCTCAAGTGAAATCTTAGGCTGTGTGTTTGGCCAAGATTCATTTACTTTTTCTGCATCAACAGCGCGCTTAAAAATGATCACTTCTATATCAAATTGTCTCTGCGCCAAACTTGGCAGTGAGACGAACAATAGTAGCAGTGGGATCAGTCTTTTCATTTTTACTCCGTCTTCCAGCCGAACTACCGGCTGGATAATTTATATGTGCAAGTGTATTGGGTCTTATGCTGAAGGCAGCAAGTTCTGTCTGAATTCGCCCAATAAATCACTAACAAATTGAATTCGTTTCCGTCTGTCGACCAATGGTATCGTAAACTTGAACTTAGTTGGTCCTTCCATTGAAAACTTTTGCGGTTGAGATTGCAACAGTTTAACAAGGTAGGCCGGGTTTATGTCAGCATCCGGGTAGAATTCTAAGAATCCGCCCTTATCGTGAGCCTCAATTTTCTTCGCTTTAATAGACGCAGCCGCTAACTTAAGCTCAGAAACTGACAATAAGTTCTTGGTGGCATCAGGAAGAATACCGAAGCGATCAATCAACTCAACTTTAAGCTCTGCCAATTCATCGGTGTCACTCACGCTCGCAATACGTTTGTAGGTTGATAAACGTGTGTTGATGTCTGGGATATAGTCATCTGGCAATAGAGCCGGCAAGCGCATCTCTATCTCAGTTTGCTCACGTAATAGGTCATCAAGTGAAGGCTCGCGACCTTCTTTCAATGCTTCAACCGCTTGTTCAAGCATCTCCATGTACAAGGTAAAGCCGACTGATTGGATCTGACCACTCTGCTCATCACCCAATAGCTCACCTGCACCACGAATCTCTAAATCGTGAGTTGCTAGTGTGAAGCCCGCGCCTAAGTCTTCCAGAGAGGCAATCGCGTCTAATCGCTTAATCGCATCTTTGGTCATTGCTTTAGGGTGTGGTGTTAACAAGTAAGCATAAGCTTGGTGGTGAGAACGACCCACACGGCCACGCAATTGGTGTAGCTGTGCTAAACCAAGGTTATCGGCTCTGTCCATTAAGATGGTATTCGCCGTTGGAACATCGATACCAGTCTCAATGATGGTTGTACACACCAGAAGGTTAAAGCGCTGGTGGTAGAAGTCATTCATGATGCGTTCTAGTTCGCGCTCTCGCATTTGACCATGAGCCACCGTCACGCGCGCTTCTGGAATCAGCTTTTGCAGTGATTCAGCGGTTTTCTCAATCGTATCAACTTGGTTGTGTAGGAAGTAAACCTGACCACCACGCATGATTTCACGAAGTACCGCTTCTCTCACCACGGCATCATCACTTTGACGTACAAAGGTTTTGATTGCTAGGCGTCGAGCTGGCGGCGTTGCGATGATAGACAAGTCTCGCATGCCACTCATCGCCATATTTAGTGTTCGTGGAATAGGCGTCGCAGTTAACGTTAATATGTCGACATCCGCACGCATCGCTTTTACTTTTTCTTTCTGACGAACACCAAAGCGGTGCTCTTCATCGACAACCAACAAGCCAAGGTCTTTAAACTTAATATCACTAGAAAGCAGCTTGTGAGTACCGACCAAGATATCGACCTTACCGTCGGCGACATCTTGCATGATTAATTTCTGTTCTTTGGCTGATTTGAATCGAGACAGAACTTCGACACGAATTGGCAAATTGGCGAAACGGTCGCGGAAGTTTTCGAAGTGTTGCTGAGCAAGTAGGGTGGTTGGAACTAACACTGCTACTTGTTTGCTGTTATCGGTACATACAAACGCTGCGCGCATCGCCACTTCTGTCTTACCAAAACCAACATCACCACACACTAGGCGGTCCATGGCTTTTGCTTGGCACATGTCAGACATAACCGCATTGATTGCCATTGCTTGGTCATCGGTTTCTTCAAACGGGAAGCCAGATTTGAAGGTCGCGTATTGACCGCGATCCAATACAAATTTGTAGCCCGGTTTCAGCTCACGCTTGGCGTAAACATCCAGTAATTCTGCGGCCACGTCACGGACTTTCTCCGCGGCACGTTTACGCGCTTTCTGCCATGCTTCGCCACCGAGCTTATGCAGTGGTGCAGAGTCTTCAGCGCCGCCAGAGTAGCGTCCGATGAGATTCAAAGAAGCAACAGGCACGTACAACTTGGCATCATTTTGATACTCAAGTGTTACGTATTCGGTTTTCATGCCACCGGCTTCGAGTGTTTGCAAGCCAATGTAGCGACCAATACCGTGGTCAATGTGAACAACCGGCTGACCCGGTTTAAGTTCCGCAAGGTGACGGATTACGGTGTCGCTGTTGACGCTTTTCTTATCTTTCTTACGACGCTGAACAACACGATCGCCAAGTAAGTCGCTTTCACAAATAAGCGCGATGTTTTGTTCTTCATGGATAAAGCCGTGTTCAGCTGAGCCAAGAATGAGGCTGAACTTGTCTTTCGCTTTAATTGCGCCATCGAGGTTTTCAACTTCGCTTGGTCGTACTTTAATACCGCGAAGCAACTCACTCAGCGCTTCACGACGACCTTCTGATTCAACCGAAAATACCACTTTGCCATCGAAGGCCTCTGTGAACTTTCTTAGGTTGGCTAAAGGTTCTTTATTTTGATGCTGAACGCTGAGGTCAGGTAATGACACGACAGGTAAGTTAGTGCGGCCTGCTTTCTCTTCAATCGAATCTAGGCTTAGGTTGACCTGTGGCTTCTGTTTGAAGTGTGCGAATAGTTCGTCTTTCTTCAACCAAAGTTGCTCAGGCGTCAGCAGTGGTCTTAATGGATCAACCCCACGTTGCTCGTATCGGTGAGCGACATCAGCAAGGAATGAATCAACCGCGGTTTCTACGTCACCAAGAACCAAGAGTTGCGCTTCATCGGCAACATAGTCAAAAAGCGTTTCTGTGTGATCGAAGAACAGCGGTTGCCAATACTCGATACCAGCAGGCCATGTGCCTTTAGATACCTGCATATAAACCGATTCTGGTTCGCGGCGGGCATCAAACTGTTGGCGCCAACGAATACGGAAATCTTCAATTGCCGTTTCCGAGGTTGGGAATTCGTGAGCAGGTAACAGGCGGATCTCAGAGATGTCTTCGATAGAACGTTGGTTTTCAGGATCGAAGGTGCGAATGGTATCGATCTCATCATCGAAGAAGTCGATACGATACGGGTCTTTGCTGCCCATCGGGAACAGATCGAGAATCGAACCACGGCTTGCGTATTCACCTGGGCCAAACACTTGATCTACGTAACGATAGCCAGACTTTTCAAGTTGCAGGCGCAGTTTCTCTAAAGAGTAAAGATCGCCTGTTTTCACCATTAGGGTGTGTTGCAGCAAAAAGTCACGCGGTGATTGACGCTGAAGTAGCGTGCTGATCGGTACGATCGTGATGCCGTCTTTTAATGTCGGTAAGGCATAAAGGCGTGCAATACGATCTGAAATGATCTCTTGGTGTGGAGAAAAGCTGTCGTAAGGCAGTGTTTCCCAGTCTGGGAATAGTGCGACTTCATGTGCCGTAAACTGTTCAATTTCAGATTGTAGCTTAAGTGCGACTTGTGGGTCTGGCACTGCAAGTACGGTATGGCTGTTATGCTGCTCTGCGAGTTTAGCAATGGCCAGAGCGAGAGACGAACCAACTAGGTTACCGATGTGTTTCTTGTCACCGGCTCCTTTGAGTGTAGGTAGTGTAAAAATAGATTGTTTGGTCATGTTAATTTACTTGTTATCTCGTTCTAGAGAGCGTTGACGCAAAAGTTTCTGTTGTTGATGAAGTGCCGCTTTGATTAGCAGGTCTTGGTCGGTATCGCGAAGATGAGCGTATTTGAAGTTGATTTCGAAACCTGAATCTTTAGGTTGGCTTGCAAACACTTCTGCGTAGCAATAAATGGCCGCGGCAGGGTGTTCTAGGAACAGTTTAGCTTTTACCAAACGTCCCGCTTCGATATCTGTTTTTGAAAAACAGGAAAATTGACTCGCACCGAAAGAGTAGGTGTGAGTACGAAACTTCTCTTCATCTTGCTGCGATAACATAAAGCTCAACAACAGGTTTAATTTAGAGTTTTGTGCATCCAATAAACTGGTGACATTCTTCAAGTCGCTGTTTTTCAGTTCAGCGCGAGCACTGTCGGCTAACAGGTCCAATTGGCTAAATTCACTCGCCACAACGAAAGGGGCAGGGATCTCGGATTCGAACTGAATTTGAGAAGGTAAAGTGAAGTTACTTTCCATTGGTTCTATATTAGCGGTAAGGCTGTGGTGAACGGTGAAAAACTCTTGTTCTGTCATGCGTTAGTTCCTTGAAGTGATCTATTGATTATCGCTATGTGGCCGCAGTAATCAAGGTCAGTTAATTGAAAGTCTCAAATAGTTGTTTGAAATATCGCTATTTGACAAGGTTCTGTTTTTGAAGCCTAACTAATTGAGTTAATTCACTCTATATTTTCAATTAACCCCTACACAGTAACAGCAATACCCGTTACATTAACCCGCATCCCTTTTTGATGGTTCAAAGTATGTTTCATCCTATTTCAATGTTTGTTGGCCTGCGTTATTTGAAAGGCCGTTCAGGTGATCGCTTTAGCCGTTTTGTTTCTTACATGTCGACGGCAGGTATCACCATTGGTGTGCTGTCTTTGATTACTGTTTTATCGGTAATGAATGGATTCGAAGCGCAGTTAAAAGACCGAATCCTCGGCGTTCTTCCTCAGGCTGTGGTTTACGAGCAAGGAGGCACGACCTCGCTTTCTGAAAAAGCCCCAAGTTTCGCAGAACAAATTTCGCTTAATGGCCACGTTGAACCGATTGTACGCAGTGAGGCGGTGATTCAGAGCCCGGCTCAATTGTCAGCTGGTCTTTTAATCGGTATCGAGCCAAATTCCGATGACCCTCTTCAAGACCACTTAATTGCAGGTCGCTTGTCTTCACTCAAAGCTGGGCAATATCAACTGTTCCTTGGTCATACTTTGGCGAGAAACTTGAAAGTATCCATGGGCGACAAGGTTCGCTTAATGGTGACCAGCGCGAGTCAATACACACCATTGGGGCGTATTCCTAGCCAACGAAATTTTACCGTAGCCGGTATCTTTAATACGGGTTCGGATATTGATGCTCAGCTCATGGTGAGCAACATTCAAGATGCAGGACGTTTGATGCGTTACAAGTCAGACACGATTTCAGGCTGGCGACTGTTTTTTGATGACCCGTTTGAGGTCGCGGAACTATCAAATCAACCGTTGCCAGATGGCTGGCTTTGGAGTGATTGGCGTGACCAACGCGGTGAGCTGTTTCAAGCCGTGCGCATGGAGAAAAACATGATGGGTTTGATGCTTGGGCTGATCATCGGTGTTGCTGCATTCAATATTATCTCTGCGCTAATAATGGTGGTGATGGAGAAGCAATCTGAAGTCGCGATTCTTAAAACCCAAGGCATGAGCGATGGTCAAGTGATGGGTATCTTTATGGTTCAAGGTGCGAGTAGCGGCGTGATTGGTGCGCTATCGGGCGGCGTGTTAGGCGTTGTCTTGGCTATGAACTTGAATACTATTTTAGAGGCGATGGGTGTTGCTCTGTTCTCGTTTGGTGGGCAATTGCCAATCATGATTAACCCAATTCAAATCGCAGTTGTTGTGGTTCTGGCTATTGCACTTAGCTTGATTGCCACTGTTTTCCCTTCTTATCGTGCATCATCTGTGAAACCTGCTGAGGCCCTTCGTTATGAGTAATTTTCTTCAATGTAATGATATCCGTAAAACGTACCGTGAAGGCTCGTTGGATACCGAAGTCCTTAAAGGTGTCAGCTTTGAGATCGAGAAAGGGGAACTGGTCTCGATCATTGGTACCTCTGGTTCAGGTAAAAGTACGCTACTGCATATATTAGGCGCTTTAGATGATGCCTCTGCGGGCAGTGTGAGTTTTCTTGGTCAAGACTTAGCGTCTTTAAGTTCGAACAAGCAAGCCAAGCTGCGCAACCAACATCTAGGTTTCGTTTATCAATTCCACCATCTGCTTTCTGATTTTTCTGCGCTAGAAAACGTAGCTATGCCGTTACTTATCGGCGGCGAGAAACCTGCGAAAGCAAAACAAGAAGCACAACTGTTACTTGATAAAGTCGGACTGAGTCATCGTGTTGATCACCGACCTTCAGAGCTTTCTGGTGGTGAAAGACAGCGTGTGGCAATTGCTCGCGCATTAGTAAACAAGCCGGCTCTAGTTCTGGCTGATGAACCGACGGGTAACCTTGACCACAACACAGCGCTTTCTATTTACGACTTAATGCGTGAGTTGAACCGTGAATACGATACTGCTTTCTTGGTGGTAACCCACGATGGTGAACTTGCAGGCAAGATGGATCGTCAACTTCATATGCAAGATGGCTTGTTGGTTAACGTAGAAAAAGAGGAGAGCTAAGTGTTTTCTTCTTTATCTTTATTGATAGGCGGCCGGTTTAGTCGTGCTAAACAACGAGACAAGATGGTGTCTTTCATCTCCTTGTCTTCGACGATCGGTATTGCGGTTGGTGTGGCGGTGATCATTATTGGTTTGTCGGCCATGAATGGTTTTGAGCGTGAGCTCGAATCACGCGTGCTTTCGGTTATTCCGCACGGTGAGTTTGAGGGCGTGAATGAACCAGTCACTCGCTGGGAACATGTGATTGAACAGTCTGAGAAACACGACAAGGTTGTGGCAGCAGCGCCTTATGTGAAAATTACAGCGCTCGCTGAAAAGGGCAAAGAGCTGAAAGCGATCGAAGTGCGCGGCGTTGACCCTAAGCGTGAGCAAGAAGTATCAAGCTTGTCTAACTTCATCGACAAACAAGCTTGGAGTGAATTTAAGGCAGGGCAACAGCAGATCATCTTGGGCTCAGGTGTCGCGAATGTGCTTGGCGCAAAAGTCGGCGATTACTTAACCCTGATGATTCCAACTGTGAATGGAACGGTGAAGGTTCAAGCGCCAAAACGAGTTCGAGTCAAAGTGGTTGGTCTGCTGACTCTTAATGGCCAGATTGATCACAGCTTGGCTTTGATCCCTCTTGGTGATGCTCAGGTTTACGCAAACCTAGGTGAAGCGGTGACAGGGGTTTCTTTGAAAGTAACCGATGTACTGAATGCCAACTCGATTGTGCGTGAAGTCGGAAATCAGCTTGATGTGTATGTGTACCTGCGCAGTTGGCAACAGAAGTTTGGTTTCTTATACCGAGATATTCAGCTAGTTCGCACCATCATGTACCTAGTAATGGTGTTGGTAATTGGTGTGGCTTGTTTCAACATTGTCTCGACTTTGATGATGGCAGTAAAAGACAGGGCATCAGAGATTGCGATACTAAGAACTATGGGCGCATCCGATGGGTTGGTAAAACGCATTTTTGTTTGGCAGGGTGTGTTCTCCGGTGTGTTAGGTAGTCTAGTCGGTAGTGCGATAGGTGTTTTGGTTGCGCTTAATCTAACCACGATCATTAAGGGGCTTGAGAAGCTGATTGATCATCAGTTCCTATCGGGCGATATCTATTTTGTCGACTTCCTGCCATCACAGCTGAATATGACAGATGTTATTGTCGTGTCTGGTACTGCGATTGTTTTAAGCTTATTGGCGACATGGTACCCAGCATCACGAGCGGCGAAGCTGAACCCTGCCTCGGTGTTAAGCTCTAAATAATGGGAGCTCTAAATCACATTGGTCTTTAATAACCAACAAGACCTATTTCTCTAGATGTAAAAAAAGGATCCCTGGTGGGATCCTTTTTTATTGAATTCAAACTGCGTTTCTTACGACTTTTCTTACATGCAAATGTTTTAAAGGTAAGCAGTTCATCTGATTTCTGCTCGTTTACGTTTCAATTGAATCGTATTCAAGGGTAGATCTAAAAACAGAGTAGGTCGCTTAGTACCTTGCTTTTCGTTTCTTCCAGCTTCTCACTACTGAGTAACGCCATAAGCCGCGAATACCAAAGTAGCCAATCATCGCTGAAACCACGCCACAAATCAGACAACCTAATAGGAATGGAGGTCCTATCGTGCTCATTTGCGCCAAGATAAAGTCCCAAGACAGCTCAAAATGAAAGGCTTGAGGTGGGACATGCATAACAAACGCCCCGACTTTATACGCAAAGTAGAAGAGTACAGGCATGGTGACCGGGTTGCTGATCCAAACAAGAGCGACAGACAACGGTAGATTAACGCCACATGCGACAGCGAGGCCTGCAGACATAATCATTTGACTTGGTAGAGGGACAAACGCCATGAATAACCCAACAGCAAACGCGCCAGCCGCAGAGCGACGATTAAGGCACCATAAGTTGGGGTTGTACAAAACATTGCCAAAAACTTTCAATGCTTTCTGACGCTTGATGAGCTCATGGTCAGGCATAAATCGTTTGATAAACTTTCTTGGCATAGGAGGAAGCTACTCTCTTGTTTAACACTTGGTTCTTGATTTCATTCGCTGCGACAGTTGTGTCTGCCAGCTTTTGGCCTGTGATGCCACATTGGGTTTGGGCACCATTGATGCTGTTGTTACTGATAGCATCAATAAAGTATAGCGTTTTCCGGAGTGCAAGAGGTCCAGTAACTGCATTGATACTAGTTATCTGCCTAGGGAATGCAATTGAAATACAAACGAATCGATTATTCCAATCAGGGCAGAATACTACCATAAATGCGTCGGTTGTTAGCCTTTTTAGTGAAAATAGCCACGGTTTTGAAAGCGTAATAGTAGTCAGATCAATTGGCGGCGAAAAATTAATCTTTCCTCAATTGATAAAATTGCGGTTGTTTACGCCTTTCAAGTTGACGCTCGGAGATGAAGTTTGTTTGTCGGCTTCAATAAAGCCCGTTTGGGGCAAGCTCAACGAGGCGGGCTTTGATCTGGAAAAGTATCTGTTCAGTGAGGGGGTTGTGGCTAATGTCACTTACCGAGCAGGTACTGGATATCGGATTCACTCTAGCACCAACTTGCGCTCTCAGTGGTTTGAGAGCAGCCTACAAAGGCTAAATAGGCTGGCCAACACCGATCTTATTGTGGCACTGAGCTTTGGTTATCGAGAGCTCATTCATCCTCAGAGGTGGGATTTGCTTAAAAGTAGCGGGCTAATCCACTTGATGGCTATTTCAGGGCTCCATATTGGAATTGCTTTTGGCATCGGTTATCAATTGGGGAAGGTAGTTCGATTAGTGTCACCTTCATTGATTTGGTTACCCACTCTGTTTGGTCTTGGTTTGGCCTATTTCTACAGTTGGTTTGCAGGATTTACTTTGCCGACACTCAGAGCTTTGGTGATGTGTGTTCTCGCGAGTTACTTTTTGTGGCGTGGGCAAAGTATCAGCTTGATTCGCTACGTGGCATTGAGCTTATGTGTGGTTTTGTTGATTTGGCCATTTTCAGCATTATCGAGTAGCTTTTGGTTATCCTTTGGTGCGTTGGGCGCGGTGCTCCATATTGCTTTGAACAACAACCCATCTTCTTCAAGCTCCACCCTTATTGGCCGAGTGTTTAAGCTCATAAAGATACAGTTCATGTTGACGTTATTAATTGCTCCTTTTTCGATGTTGTTTTTCCAAGGGGTGAGTCTGGTCTCTGTTTTCTACAACTTACTTCTGTTGCCTTGGGTATCTATGGTGACAATTCCATTGCTGTTTCTGGCGATGATTTTGAGCTTGTTCACCGAGTTTTTGTTTGGAGCGAGCACTTTAACTTATGGCATCGCCTCTAAGTTGTGGAAGCTGGTTGATTTGTCGCTTGAACCCCTGGTTTTTAGTCTCCCTTTCTCTGAACAGTTTTGGATTCAGGTGGATAACCACACGAGTGAGCTAATTGTATTCCTGATCGTGTTTTTCGGTTTTGTCAGCCGATATATCCAATCGAAATTATCCATATTAACCGTCTCGGTATTTGTATTGTGGTGGGAACTTGGCGAATCTAAACAAGATAGTTTCACCATCGATGTCTTGGATGTTGGACACGGACTGTCTTTGGTTTTAGAAAAGAACAATCAAGTTGTGGTTTATGACCTTGGTAATGCATGGCCGGGAGGGTCGATTGTCGAATCTTTGCTGATCCCTACATTGAACAGTAGAGGCATAAGAGGTATCGAAGGTGTGATAATCAGCCACTTTGATTCTGACCATGCCGGTGGCTTTCCGGCATTACTTGAGAGTTACGATCCTAAGTGGGTAAGAACCAGTCAGAACATTAACCTACAAACCCAATCTACCACTCAAGCTCAGTCTAATATTCAAGCATGTACTATTGGAGAGGCTTGGGACTGGCAGGGTATTGAGTTTGAGGTGCTGTGGCCTCCTCAACGAGTGAAGAGGGCATATAACCCACATTCGTGTGTTGTCAGACTATATGAACCAGACTCAGAGTTTTCGATGCTGTTAACGGGTGATATTGAACTGGTAAGTGAGTGGTTACTTGCTCGTCAAGGTGAACGACTCAGGAGTGATGTTATGTTGGTTCCGCATCATGGTAGTGGTTCGTCATCTATCAAGCCGTTTATTGAGGCTGTGTCACCTCAGTTGGCGATAGCTTCTCTAGCTAAAGGGAATCAATGGGGAATGCCGAGCGAATCTGTGATTGCACGCTATCAAGAAGTGGGGAGCACATGGCTTGATACAGGAGAAAGCGGACAAATAACCATCACTCTCACTCAAGAAGGTTGGCAATATCATACGATTAGAGAGGAACAAGGCAGGCAGTGGTATAGGCAGATGCTCCGTAAGGGAGTAGAATAGATAGATTATTGTGAGAAAATTAAGCGATTCTATGTCAACACAAACAGATGAAACTACCTGGGTCACGTTTAAAAGACTTTGGACTTATATTCGATTATATAAGGCTGGCCTTGGTGTTGCGGTTATTGCGCTTATTATAAATGCCGTCTCTGATACCTATATGATTTCCTTACTAAAGCCGTTACTTGATGAAGGCTTTGGTAATGCTGAATCTGACTTTTTACGCACGCTTCCAATCATTATCTTTGCCATGATGTTCATTCGTGGTGTCAGTGGTTTTGTCTCAACCTATTGCTTGAGCTGGGTTTCTGGCAATGTGGTTATGGAGATTCGTCGCAAAATTTTCAGTCATTTCATGCATATGCCTGTGTCTTTCTTCGATAAAGAACAGACAGGTGCGTTGCTATCTCGAATTACTTACGATTCAGAGCAAGTGTCTGCCGCGACGAGTAAAGCGCTAGTCAGCATTGTACGTGAGGGTGCAAGCATCATTGGTTTATTGACCTTGATGTTCTGGAACAGTTGGCAGTTGTCTTTGGTTCTATTCGCGGTTGCTCCTCTTGTTGCGTGGGCGATCAGCATCGTATCGAAGCGATTCAGAAAGATTTCTAAAAACATGCAAACCAGCATGGGTCACGTTGCTTCTTCTGCTGAACAAATGTTGAAAGGCCACAAGGTTGTTCTTACTTACGGTGGTCAGGATCTAGAAAAACACCGCTTTGACAAAGTAAGTAACCAGATGCGCCAACAAAGCATGAAGTTAATCACCGCTCAAGCCGCTGCGAACCCGATCATTCAAATGATCGCATCAGTTGCGATTGTGGTGGTTCTTTTCTTGGCGAGTGTCGACTCTATTAAAGCAGAACTAACGCCGGGTACATTCACTGTTGTGTTCTCTGCAATGTTTGGTTTGTTACGTCCACTAAAAGCGCTAACTAACGTAACGTCTGAATTCCAACGCGGTATGGCAGCAAGTACCACGCTATTTGGCTTGATGGATCTAGATACTGAGCAAAACACAGGTACGTTGAAGCCTAAAACGGTGACTGGTGAGGTTGCTGTCAAAGATGTGACGTTTACTTATGATGGCGCAGAGAAACCAGCACTTGATAAGGTGAGCTTCAATATTCCGAAAGGTAAGACAGTTGCACTTGTCGGCCGTTCAGGTTCGGGTAAGAGTACCATTGCTAACCTGTTTACTCGTTTTTATGACGTCGATTCGGGCTCTATCGAATTGGATGGACACGACATTCGCGATTACGAATTGAGAAATCTACGTGAACACTTTGCTCTTGTTTCTCAAAATGTTCACCTTTTTAACGATACGGTCGCGAACAACATCGCGTATGCTGCAGAAGAGCAATATACTCGCGAACAGATTGAACACGCAGCCAAGCTTGCTCATGCGAGTGAGTTTATCGAAGGCATGGAAAATGGCATCGATACCGTTGTTGGTGAAAATGGCGCAAGCCTTTCTGGTGGTCAAAGACAGCGTATTGCAATTGCACGTGCTCTATTAAGAGATGCGCCTGTGCTGATTCTTGATGAGGCGACGTCTGCATTGGATACTGAATCAGAGAGAGCGATTCAGTCTGCATTGGAAGAACTGCAAAAAGATAAGACTGTGTTGGTAATTGCTCACCGTTTATCGACTATCGAGCAAGCCGATGAGATCTTAGTGGTTGATGATGGCCAAATTGTAGAAAGAGGCGCACACGCAGAACTTATTGAACATGATGGTGCTTACGCGCAGCTGCATCGAATTCAGTTCAGCGGATAAGATTAGGTCTTTGTTGTGATCGAAAAGATTTGGTTTAACAATCATCCGTTGAAATATCTACTTTGGCCACTTCTGTGGCCACTGAGTCAGCTGTTCAAAATGATCAGTGGGCAACGTCGAGATGCGTACCTTTCTGGTAAAAAAGACACCTATAGACCACCTCTGCCAGTGATTGTTGTTGGAAACATAACCGCTGGTGGGAATGGTAAAACCCCTGTTGTGATTTGGCTGGTTGAGATGCTTCAAGCCAACGGTTTTAAACCTGGTGTGGTTTCTCGTGGTTACGGTGCGAAAGCGCCGAGTTACCCTCTAGTTTTGGACGAGAACACGCCCGCTGAACATTCGGGTGATGAACCCCGCTTGATTCGAAAGCGAACTGGTGCGCCAGTAGCGGTTGACCCGGTAAGAGCGAATGCAGTAAAGGCTTTATTGAATCAAGGCGTGGATGTCATTATTACTGATGACGGTCTGCAGCATTATGCACTTGAACGCGACATTGAGTTTTCAGTTATCGATGGTGCAAGACGTTTCGGTAATGAGAGCCTAATTCCACTTGGTCCATTACGAGAGCCAGTATCACGTTTAGATGATGTTGATTTCTTGATTAACAATGGCGGAAAGGCGCAAGGTCGAGAGTTCTCAATGTCTTTGCAACCAAGCCAAGCTGTGAACCTAAAAACGGGTCAGAAAGTATCGGTCGCTGAATTACCAAAGCTGGTGGCTTTTGCAGGAATCGGTCACCCGCCACGCTTTTTTAAAACATTAGATGATCTTGATGGTGATGTGGTTTTCACACAAAGCTTCGCTGATCATCAGGATTTTGATAAAGATGAACTTCATACCTTAGCAAAGAAAGGTATGAATATGATTATGACAGAAAAAGACGCTGTTAAATGCGGGGAATATGCTCAAGATAACTGGTGGTATCTTCCAGTTTCTGCGCAGTTCGACGAAGATTCGCAACAGCAAATTTTAAAAAGAATAAATGAGGTTATGGAATACTATGGATCACCGTCTGCTTGAGATCGTTGCTTGCCCTGTATGTAAAGGTAAACTAACTTATGACAAGGATAAGCAAGAGCTTGTTTGTAAAATCGATCGCCTAGCTTACCCAATCAAAGAGGGTATTCCTGTTCTTCTTGAACCTGAAGCTCGCACTCTTTCAATGGACGAGGGTAAGTAATGTCTTACACGGTTGTTATACCGGCAAGATACCAATCGAGCCGTTTGCCAGGTAAGCCTCTGGCTGACATTGGTGGCAAGCCGATGATTCAATGGGTATACGAACAGTCAATGAAGGCAGGTGCTGATAACGTTATTATCGCTACCGACGACGCTCGAGTTGAAAAAGCGGCGAAAGCATTCGGCGCGACTGTGTGTATGACATCACCGAACCATGAATCTGGTACTGAACGCTTAGCTGAAGTAATTGAGGTAATGAAGATTCCCGATGACCACATCATCGTGAATGTTCAAGGTGATGAACCGCTTATCCCACCTGCTATTATTAATCAGGTGGCGAATAACCTCGCAAATAGCACGGCACCAATGGCAACGTTAGGTGTAGAAATTACTCACGCTGATGAAGTGTTTAATCCTAACGCTGTAAAAGTTGTGACGGATAAAGACGGTTACGCATTGTATTTTAGCCGTGCGACGATTCCATGGGATCGCGATGCTTACGCGAACAACGGTACAGCTGCGGAATCTCCTTTGCTTCGTCATATTGGTATCTACGCTTACCGAGCGGGTTTCATCAATACGTATATCAATTGGGAACCGAGTACTTTGGAGCGCATTGAGTGCCTAGAGCAACTTCGCGTACTTTGGTACGGAGAGAAGATCCACGTAGACGTTGCGGTTGAAGCGCCTGCAGCGGGTGTCGATACGCCGGAAGACCTAGAAGCGGTTCGCGCCATCATTGGTTAAGCCTCTTTGAGCTAACACTTCTTTACGCTACGAATTGCAAAATCATGAGCCTTGCTTATCGCGAGGCTTTTTTATGCCTGTAGAAAATGTGTACGTGTCTTATTGACCTAAGCTGGTGGATATTGAGTCGGTCGCATTCGCCAATGCATCATCAACTCTGAATTATCTGAGATTTACCTCGCTCGACTTCCAATTTTTCTCTATAATATGCCGCCTATAAAGTAGTGGCGAATCGCTAGTACAGAATAAAACTTACGACAAAACGTGGAGTAAAAGATGCCTTCTCAAAGCCCAGTGATTACGGTTGATGGACCAAGTGGTGCAGGTAAAGGTACCCTGTGTATGTTGCTAGCAGATAAGCTAGGCTTTCATCTTCTAGACTCAGGTGCGATCTATCGCGTACTGGCGTTAGCGGCAATTCATCACGGTGTAGATACTGAATCAGAAGATGCTTTAGTACCTCTTGCAACTCACTTAGACGTACAGTTTATTGCTGAAGGCGACCTAGTTAAGGTTATCTTAGAAGGCGAAGACGTGTCTGGTGAGCTTCGTAAAGAAGAGACTGGCATGGCGGCTTCAAAAGTTGCTGCTTTACCTCGCGTTCGTGAAGCTCTGCTTCGTCGTCAACGTGCATTCAGTGCAGCGCCTGGCCTAGTGGCTGATGGCCGTGACATGGGAACGGTTGTGTTCCCTGAAGCTGAAGCGAAAATATTTTTAGATGCAAGTGCTGAAGAGCGTGCGAGTCGCCGCCTTAAACAGTTGCAACAGAAGGGGTTAGATGTTAAATTTGACGACCTTTTGAGCGAGATCCAAGAGCGGGACGACCGAGATCGTAATCGCCCTGTGGCGCCACTTCGCCCTGCAGAGGATGCTCTAGTGCTTGATTCCACCTCAATGAATATTGAGCAGGTAGTAGAAAAAGCACTACACTATATTGAATCGAAACTAGCTGGGTAATTCTACCCGGCTGGCAAGAACGTTGGTCGCAAGGATGATGACCGGCGAATTTATCAACCCCATGCGGTAGGATACCCATGGACGTTTAATTATTGAAGATTAAATAATGACTGAATCTTTTGCTCAACTCTTTGAAGAGTTTCTAAACGAAACAGAATTCCAACAAGGCAGCATCGTTAAAGGTACTGTAGTAGCTATCGAGAACGGTTTCGTTCTTGTAGACGCTGGTCTTAAGTCTGAATCTGCTATCCCTGCTGAACAATTCAAGAACGCTGCTGGCGAACTTGAAGTTGAAGTTGGTGCTGAAGTAGACGTAGCTCTAGACGCTGTTGAAGATGGTTTTGGTGAGACTCAACTTTCTCGTGAGAAAGCTAAGCGCCACGAAGCTTGGATCGTACTTGAGAAAGCTTGCGAAGAAGCTGAAACTGTTGTTGGTATCATCAACGGTAAAGTTAAAGGCGGTTTCACTGTTGAACTTAACGGTATCCGTGCTTTCCTTCCAGGTTCTCTAGTAGACGTACGTCCTATCCGTGACACTGCTCACCTAGAAAACAAAGAGCTAGAGTTCAAAGTAATCAAGCTAGACCAGAAGCGTAACAACGTTGTTGTTTCTCGTCGTGCTGTTATCGAATCTGAAAACAGTGTTGAGCGTGACGAACTTCTTGAAACTCTACAAGAAGGTACTGAAGTTAAAGGTATCGTTAAGAACCTTACTGACTACGGTGCATTCGTTGACCTTGGCGGTGTTGACGGTCTTCTACATATCACAGATATGGCTTGGAAGCGCGTTAAGCACCCATCAGAGATCGTTAACGTTGGTGACGAAATCCTAGTTAAAGTTCTTAAGTTCGATCGTGAGCGCACTCGTGTTTCACTAGGCCTTAAGCAACTAGGCGAAGATCCATGGGTAGCAATCGCTAAGCGTTACCCAGAAGGTCACAAGCTTTCTGGTCGTGTTACTAACCTAACTGACTACGGCTGCTTCGTTGAAATCGAAGAAGGCGTTGAAGGTCTAGTACACGTTTCTGAAATGGATTGGACTAACAAGAACATCCACCCTTCTAAAGTTGTTAATGTTGGCGACGAAGTTGAGGTTATGGTTCTTGATATCGACGAAGAACGTCGTCGTATCTCTCTAGGTCTGAAACAGTGTAAAGCTAACCCATGGCAGTCATTTGCAGAAATGCAAGCTAAGGGCGACAAAGTTACTGGTAAGATCAAGTCTATCACTGACTTTGGTATCTTCATCGGTCTAGAAGGCGGTATCGACGGTCTTGTACACCTATCTGACATTTCTTGGAATGTTGCTGGCGAAGACGCTGTACGTGAGTACAAGAAAGGCGACGAAATCTCAGCAGTTGTTCTAGCAGTAGATGCAGAGCGTGAGCGTATTTCTCTTGGCGTTAAGCAAATGGAAAACGACCCGTTCAACGCATACGTTGCTGACAACAAGAAAGGTGTTCTTGTAAACGGTACTGTTACTGCAGTTGACGCGAAAGGCGCTACTATCGAGCTAATCGAAGGCGTTGAAGGTTACATCCGCGCTTCTGAAGTTTCTCGCGACCGTATCGAAGATGCATCTCTAATCCTAAGCGTTGGCGACAGCGTTGAAGCGAAGTTCACTGGTGTAGACCGTAAGAACCGCGTAATCAACCTATCTATCAAAGCTAAAGATGAAGCTGATGAGCAAGAAGCAATGGCTTCACTGAACAAGTCTGAAGAAGGCGCGTTCGGTAACGCAATGGCAGACGCATTCAAAGCTGCTAAAGGCGAATAATAGCTTCTCATTAAGAGAATTATAGCTATCTAGCCAAGAAAGGAGCCGTAAGGCTCCTTTTTTTTTGCTTATTTTTCCGATAGGTCTATAATTTCTAAAAAGAAAACCAACGAGGGTAACTATGACTAAGTCTGAATTGATTGAAAGACTGTGCGCTGAGCAAACGCATCTTTCTGCAAAAGAAATTGAAGACGCTGTAAAAGACATTTTAGAGCATATGGCTTCAACACTAGAAAGTGGTGATCGAATCGAAATTCGCGGTTTTGGCAGCTTTTCTCTGCATTATCGTGAGCCTCGTGTTGGACGTAACCCAAAGACTGGTGACAAAGTAGAGTTAGAAGGTAAATACGTTCCTCACTTCAAACCAGGTAAAGAGCTGCGTGAACGAGTAAACTCAGGAATGTAGCCTACTTATCGGAATTAAGAAAAGCGGCATACTATAATGTATGCCGCTTTTTTATGACCATAATATGGTGGTCTGATTAGTAATTTTCCTGCATAATCGTACAGCTAACCAACCAATGAGTGATGAACTATGAAAATTATAAAAATAGTCGCCGTTATCGCACTTTTCCTAATTGCACTGGCTTTAGGCTCTCAAAACCAAACAACTGTGAATTTCAACTATCTGCTTGCACAAGGTGACTTCCACTTATCAAGTTTATTAGGTGTTGTATTCGTTTCTGGCTTTGGCCTTGCTTGGTTGGTCTTTGGTAACATGCACATGCGGTCTCAGCTAAAAATTCATCGCTTGAAGAAGCAACTCAATAAGCAATCAAAGCAGGTCGCTGCTGATACTAAAGCTTAAAGGCTATATTTGATGTTAGAGTTACTGTTCTTACTTTTGCCTATCGCAGCCGCTTATGGTTGGTATATGGGTAATCGTAACGCTCAGCAAGAAAAACAAAAACAATCACACCAGATCTCCCGTCAATATGTGACGGGTTTGAACCTATTACTGTCAGACCAATCTGACAAAGCGGTTGATCACTTCATAGAGCTACTTCAAGTAGACAATGAAACCATCGATACTCACTTGGCTTTGGGCAACTTGTTCCGTTCAAGAGGCGAAGTCGACCGCGCTATTCGCATTCACCAAAACCTTATCTCTCGTTCGGGATTAACGCTCGATCAGAAAAACCTCGCACTGCAACAATTAGCTAAAGACTATATGGTCTCTGGCTTTCTTGATCGCGCCGAAAAAATCTTTGAACAGCTTGTAGAAGAACCCGACCATAAAGAGGGTGCTCTGCAACAGTTGGTTGCTATTTATCAGCAAACACGTGAGTGGAACAAAGCGATTCATTACGGAAATATCTTAGTTAAACTCGGTAAGAAGAAAATGAAGATGCGTGCCATAGTCGCGCATTTCTGGTGTGAGCTTGCGATGCAAGAACAAGCCGACGGTAACCGCTCTAAGGCGCTTCAACACTTTAAGAAGGCTCTGTCTGAGGACCCTAAATGTGTTCGTGCTAGCATTGCTTTAGGTAAGTTCCATTTAGCAAACGAAGATTACCAAAAGACCATCGATTGTCTTGAATCGGTACTCGAGCAAGATATCGACTTCATTAGTGAAGTGTTGCCAACACTTGCAGAGTGTTACCACAAGCTTGGACAAGAAGCTCAACTGGTCGAATTCCTTAAAGCGTGTATTCAGAAGAAAGCCGGCGTATCTGCGGAACTGATGCTTGCTCAATTGGTTGCTCACCATGAAGATGTTGGCTCTGCTCAAGAACTACTGACCAAGCAACTTGTTAAAAACCCAACCATGAAAGGCTTCTATCGATTAATCGATTATCACCTCGCAGAAGCAGAAGAAGGTCGAGCTAAAGATAGCTTAACCACGCTTCAATCCATGGTTGGTGAGCAGCTTAAAGTTAAGCCTCATTACCGTTGCCGCCAGTGTGGTTTCTCAACGCACTCAATGTATTGGCACTGCCCTTCATGTAAAGGGTGGGGGACGATCAAGCCTATTCGTGGGCTTGATGGTGAATAGATTTGTGGTCATTTTAAGACCAAATTTTTAATTGCAGCTTTCGGGCTGCATTTTTATGACTGTTGTTTATCACCCGCTATGTGTAGGTGAGTAAATATTTTGTAGAAAGTTAACTGCGTTAGGAGATGAAATGAACGACCAAAAAATCATTGTAGCCTTGGATTATGACAACCAAGCGGATGCGTTAGCCTTTGTTGATCGTATTGACCCAGCATCTTGCCGCTTAAAAGTCGGCAAAGAGATGTTTACCTTGTTTGGCCCTGAGTTTGTTCGTGAATTACATAAGCGTGGTTTCTCAGTATTCTTAGACCTTAAATTCCACGACATTCCTAACACATGTTCAAAAGCAGTGCGTGCTGCCGCGGAACTTGGCGTATGGATGGTGAACGTACACGCAAGTGGCGGTGAGCGCATGATGACGGCTTCTCGCGAAATCTTAGAACCGTATGGTAAAGATCGTCCGCTGCTTATTGGTGTGACAGTACTAACCAGTATGGAACAGTCTGATCTAGCGGGTATCGGTTTAGACCTAGAGCCACAACAGCAAGTAATGCGCTTGGCTTCTCTTACTAAAAACTCTGGTCTAGACGGTGTGGTATGTTCAGCACAAGAGGCTTCATTGTTGAAAGGTGCACTTGGTCAGGAGTTCAAACTAGTGACTCCAGGTATTCGCCCTGTAGGTGCAGCTGTTGGTGACCAGAAGCGTATCATGACGCCTTCTAAAGCGATTGAATCAGGTTCTGACTACCTAGTTATCGGTCGTCCAATTACTCAAGCTATAGACCCTGCAGCGGTTCTTGCTGAGATTAACGGTACTCTAGCTTAAGTTTCTCTTATAGCTAGCGATACAAATAAAGAAGGCCAGCAAATTGCTGGCCTTCTTGTTTGTTTGCGATAAACAGAGTTTGTTCGGGCTAGATTGACTTAACTTAAACCGGCGCACCACTATGGAATTTAAAGTCACTGTCTTCTGAAGTAATAAGGTCAGCTTCTACTTGAGCAAAGTGTGCGATACGTTCAGAGATATCTTTCCCTGCGATCTGCTCTGCTAGCTCAAGGTAATCTTGATAATGACGCGCTTCTGAGCGAAGTAGAGACACGTAAAACTTCTCCATGTCTTCTTCTAAGAAAGGAGCCAATTTAGCGAAGCGTTCACAAGAACGAGCCTCAATAAACGCACCGATGATCAGCTTATCAACCAGAGCATCTGGTTCGTAAGTTTTCACTTGCTTGATCAATCCTTTCGCGTAACGACCCGCTTCAATCGGTTGGTAAGTCACGCCTTTCTTTTCCATCAATTCCATCACTTGATAGAAATGGTGCAATTCTTCTTTAATCAGTAGAACCATTTTGTCGATAAGGTCAGTACCGTAATTACAGCCTTCTTTCGCTGTGATTTGCTTTGATACGTTGCTCTTACCACGAAGTGACTCTAGATCTCCGATACGGCGGTAAGCAAACTGTTCGTATGGCAAGATCCACTCATTCAGTTGCTTGGCACTGTCTTTATCAACCGCGTACTTACGGATAAGGAACAGAGCGCTTTGAGCCGCTTTTAGCTCACAAAGCATGTGATCACGAAGAATGATGTGAAGGTTTTCTGGCTTTTTGGCTTCATCGATCCATGAATCTGGCGTTTCGGCTTTAAGAAAGGAGTGAATTGGAGCTAATAGTTCTTGATACATGGTCGGGGCAAGTTTGTTGATAATGCGGGATTTTATCACAGCTCACTAGATCTCCCTATACGGAGAAAGGAAATTAACTAGGTACAAAAAAGGCCGCCTATTTAAGTAAATAAGGCGGCCTTTTCTTGTTTGGGTTAGACGATTACCATTTCTTTTTCTGACCGAATAGGGCATCCATATCGTCGTCACGCTCTTTAGATTCCATCTGTTGCAAATCTTGCGCGTTTTTATCTTGGCGCTTCTGATCAAGATCGTTAAGCATCTGCTGAAGCTTCTCTTTTGCTTGATTAGAGTATGAGTCGTTTTTGGTTGCTAACGCATCAATGCCTTTACGCAGTAACTGAATTGCTGTACCTGGTTGGCCGCGTGAAATTGAGTCATTTGCACGTTTGATAACGTTCTCGATGTTAATACGAATTTGAATTGTCTCGAGACGAGCGTTCTCAACCACATAAGCTTGGGTTTCAAAACGACCTTTGTTGTGTTCATTACGAACCGTATCGCGAAGACGTTTGACAAGCTTAAGCATCATGATCGCTTGCTTATCACTGCTTGGCACGCGGAAAGCTGTACTTTCGCCACCTTGGTAGTTCTCTTTAAGCTGAGTGATTTGCTGCTTTACGCTTTCGATACGTTGAGCGAGTTGCTTATTTTTAGGGTCGAGTTGATACATGTTTTCTAATGCATCAAGAATTCGATTATTTAAGCATACAAGAAGATCTTGGCTAAACGGCATGTGGTGAGCATTACCAATCAGCTCTTCAGTTCCGTCAATAATGGTTAGATAACGAGAAGCTTCCTGTTTCTTCGCTGTTTCTACCTTAACTTTGTATTGAAGCATGATGTTGTAGCCTAAAACCAACACCAAAAGAACGGCTACTAAGGCGATTATTAAACCAATATTCATATATTTGTGTCTGCTTGTTGTTTTCTATAGCTAACTGGAGAGGATACACGATTCCATTATGTATCGGCACTCGTAAATTGCAATTTCTGATTATCTCTTGTTGAGCGCAATCGGCAATCAAAATTTACCAACTAATGTATGAGAATGAGGAGTGGGTTGCAAAGCGTTAGTGATGTTTTTGTTTGTTAAGCTATAAAAGCTCAATTTTTCTGTCATTTTTGTGCTTGAAGCGTTATAACTATTAATTATATTACACGAGACTATAACGCTCTCTTTGCAAATAAGTTAGCACAGAAATGAGTAAAGGATTACGAGGTTAGATATGAAGTTACAGCAACTGAAGTACATTGTTGAGGTTGTAAACCATAACCTAAATGTTTCTGCGACCGCAGAGAGTTTATACACATCTCAGCCTGGCATCAGTAAACAGGTTAGATTGCTTGAGGATGAGCTAGGTATTCAGATCTTTGAACGAAGCGGCAAGCACTTAACGCAGGTGACTCAAGCTGGTGAGGATATCATTCGTATCTCTCAAGAGATTTTAGCTCGTGTTGAAAGTATTAAAGCGGTAGCAGGTGAGCATACTCATCCAGAGATGGGTACATTGAACATTTCAACGACTCATACCCAAGCACGTTACGCACTTCCTGATGTGATTAAAGGTTTCACAGCACGTTACCCTAAAGTTTCGCTTCATATGCACCAAGGTACACCGAGCCAAATGTCTGAGGCCGTTGCGAAAGGGACTGCAAACTTTGCGATTGCGACTGAAGCACTTCACCTTTATCAAGACGCGATCATGCTTCCTTGTTACCACTGGAATCGCTCAATCGTAGTAACCAAAGATCACCCTCTTGCTCAAAAGCAAAACATTACCATTGAAGATCTAGCCGCTTATTCTCTAGTGACCTATGTATTTGGTTTTACTGGCCGTTCTGAGCTTGATACCGCGTTCAACAAAGTTGGTTTAACACCGCGCGTTGTGTTTACCGCGACAGATGCGGACGTAATCAAAACTTATGTTCGTATGGGCATTGGTGTTGGTGTTATCGCGAGTATGGCGATTGACCATGAACAAGATACTGATTTGGTTGCCATTGATGCAAGCCACCTATTTGGTGCGAGCACGACAAGCATCGGCTTTAGAAAGGGCACCTTCCTACGTTCTTACATGTTTGATTTCATGGAGCGTTTTGCACCGCACTTAACTCGTCCTGTTGTTGAGCAGGCTATTTCTTTGAAATCGAATGAAGAGATTGAAGAGATGTTTAAAGATATCGAGCTACCTGTTCGTTAATCTCATCGTGCAAATCTAGATTCTTATTCGGCCTGTATCAACAGGCCGTTTTTCTTTCTGATTTCGAACCCTCTTTACTGCTCTCTTTTATATCGTTCCTTTCCATTTCCGTTTGTTACCCCTACAATCCTCGCACCATAGGGGGAAGCATGCACTCACGATTTAAAATACTCGACTCATTCTTGTTAGAGCACCAAGTTTATTGGCGTTCAGAGCCTTTCCACCTATGCCAAACTCAGCAGCAACCTTGGGCTGACGAGAATCGCCCGCTTGTCGATTGGTTGGATAGATTGAGTATTGAGAATATTCAGATTCTAAAAGAGCAGCCTCAAGTGTTGGTAGAAGAGCTTATTCGTTTTCTTCCCGAGTTAGAGGAGGCGAATCAAAGCATTCAGTTCACTACCACCGCTCTTAAAGGGTTAACACTTCCACGAGGTACCGAAGAGGGTATTCCGGGAAGAAAGCTACAACAGATTGTTTCGATGGGCGAGGCTTCGCTTGAACATCATCATGGCAAAGAGTGGTTGGAGTGGTGTTCTGGAAAGGGTTTTCTCGGCCGAATTTTATCTCAACAATCGAAGCAAAAAGTGACCAGCTTCGAATGGCAACAGTCGCTGTGCGAAAGCGGCCAAAAGATTGCAGATGCACAGCGTCTAGAAATGACGTTTGTTCAAGGTGATGCGTTTTCCGAAGGTGCAGATGAGGTATTTAATTCAAACCAACACGCTGTGGCACTGCACGCCTGTGGCGATCTTCATGTTGAGTTAGTTAAAAAATCTGTGTCACATGGGTTGCCAGCAGTCACCATCTCTCCTTGTTGTTATCACCTTATTCGTGAAGAAAACTATCAACCGATGTCTTCGGCTGCGAAAAGTTCGGCTTTAACATTGAGCAAGAGTGATTTACGAATCCCACTTCAAGAAACGGTTACTGGTGGTGAAAGAGTAAAGCGACATCGTCAGTTAGAGATGAGCTATCGTTTGGGTTTTAGCCAACTACTTAAGTCTGAACTAAACATCGATGAATACATCCCAGTACCGAGCATCAAAAAATCAGAATTATCTGAAGGGTTTGAATCGTTTTGTCAGTGGGCATCTGAAGTGAAAGAGTTACCACTTGGTTCGGATATCGATTTTGAATTCTATTTTGCTCAAGGCGAGAAACTTTTCTGGGAAATGGAGAAGCTGAGCTTAGTTCAGCAAGTTTTCAGACGGCCATTAGAGATATGGCTAGCTTTGGATCGTGCTCTTTACTTGCAAGAACAAGGCTATGAGGCAAGTATTGAAGAGTTTTGTGAGCGCAGTGTCACGCCTCGAAATCTGTTGATTCATGGTGTAAAGAGCGACCGATAAATCTCACGAGTTCAAGAAAGAGCGTCGATCATCGCTGTTGAAAAATAGTGCTATAGATACAAAAAAAGCCAGTTCAACAAATGTCGGACTGGCTTTTTTAATGTGTGTTGTAACTAAACGCTTCAACGAGAAAATTTTACGCTCAGTTAGTCACTACATCATTAGTTAAACATTGCGATAGCTTCTGCTGGGTCTACGTATTCTAGGTCAAAGCTCTCTGCAACTTCTTTACAAGTCACTTTACCGTGGATTACGTTTAGACCTTCTAGGAAGCCTTTATCAGATAGAAGTGCTTCGCGGTAGCCTTTGTTCGCTAGCTTAACAATGTAAGGAAGTGTTGCATTGTTTAGTGCGTAAGTTGAAGTACGAGCAACGGCACCTGGCATGTTAGCAACACAGTAGTGAACTACATCGTCAACGATGTAAGTTGGGTCTGCGTGCGTTGTAGCGTGTGAAGTTTCGAAACAACCACCTTGGTCAATTGCAACGTCAACAACCGCTGAACCTGGTTTCATCTTAGCGATGTGATCTTTTGTAACAAGTTTAGGAGCAGCTGCGCCTGGGATTAGTACTGCACCAATCACTAGGTCTGCTTCTAGAACATGCTTCTCGATAGCGTCTTCAGTAGAATAAACCACTTTTGCGCGACCTTGGAATTCTTCATCAAGGCGACGAAGTGTATCTACGTTACGGTCAAGAATTGTAACATCTGCGCGAAGGCCAACAGCCATACGTGCTGCGTTAGCACCTACAACACCGCCGCCAACAACAACAACTTTTGCTGGTTCAACGCCAGGAACGCCACCAAGAAGAAGACCACAACCACCGTTAGATTTCTCTAATGTTTGTGCACCTGCTTGAATAGACATGCGACCAGCGACTTCAGACATTGGTGCTAATAGTGGCAAGCGACCCATATTATCTGTTACAGTCTCATAGGCTACGCAGACAGCTTTGCTCTTGATCAGCTCTTCAGTTTGTGGAAAATCTGGTGCAAGGTGTAAATAGGTAAATAATATTTGCCCTTCGCGAAGCATAGCTCGCTCGACAGCTTGAGGTTCTTTAACCTTTACAATCATCTCTGCTTTCGCGAAAACGTCAGCAGCAGTAGGAAGAATGGATGCGCCTACAGCGATGTAATCATCGTCTGAAAAACCGATACCAGTACCGGCATTGGTTTCTACAAAAACTTGGTGGCCGTGTGAGATTAGTTCTCTCACGCTAGCTGGGGTCATACCAACGCGGTATTCGTGGTTTTTGATTTCCTTAGGTACGCCAATGATCATCCTGACTCCTCATTTTATTTTGGTTGTTTTATCTATGTGTAGGGTAATTCTGTCGAATTAATATCTAGTATAGATATGTTCAGATAAAATTTGATACTGAATATTAAAAAGTTGTAGTATATTTTTTTGCAAGGAAGTAATAAGGTGGAATAAAAAATGGCAGACAATTATAAGAAGCCGTCCAAGGAACTAGATCGTATTGACCGCAACATTCTTAATGAGTTGCAAAAAGACGGTCGTATCTCAAACGTTGAACTCTCAAAACGAGTAGGACTTTCTCCAACTCCATGTCTTGAGCGTGTTCGTCGTTTAGAACGTCAAGGTTACATTACTGGGTACACAGCGTTGCTGAACCCACAGTACCTTGATGCTTCACTTTTAGTGTTTGTTGAAATTACTTTGAACCGTGGTGCGCCAGATGTGTTCGAACAATTCAACACCGCTGTTCAGAAACTTGATGACATCCAAGAGTGTCATTTAGTGTCGGGTGATTTTGACTATCTTCTAAAAACGCGTGTATCGGATATGGGTGCTTACCGTAAGTTACTGGGTGATACGTTACTGCGTCTACCAGGCGTAAACGACACTCGTACCTACGTTGTAATGGAAGAAGTGAAACAAACTAATCAACTTGTGATTAAAACTCGTTAATCACAATTGGTGAAATGAAAGAAAGCGGACTTTTGTTCCGCTTTCTTGCTTTCTGGAATTGGGTTTTTCGGTTTGATATGGTTAAATCAACAGTAGTTTCATTGAAACGAGCGGCGTGTGCCGCTCGCTATGTTTTTATCCCGTTTAATTATTAAGTTGGTTTATGTTCAAGCAGAGCAGTAATAAAGTAGAAACAATCATTAAAACGAGTGAAGAGCCTCAGTCTCCTCGTTTGAATGGTTCTCAACGTCTCAAAGAGTGCAGCCTGATTTTGGGTGTTCTCTTCTCTATTCTACTTGCCGTTGCGTTATTAACCTTTAGCCCTGCAGACCCTTCATGGTCGCAAACGGCGTGGGGTGGTGACATTCAGAATGCCGGTGGTTACCTAGGTGCATGGTTAGCGGATACGCTGTTCTTTGTCTTTGGTTCTCTTGCTTACCCTCTGCCTATCTTAGTCACGGTTGCCGCGTGGGTATTGTTTCGCAAGCGTAATGAAGATGAACAGATCGACTTTATGCTTTGGGGCACTCGCTTACTTGGCCTTACTGTCCTGATTCTGACTAGCTGTGGTTTAGCGGATATCAACTTTGATGACATCTGGTACTTCTCATCAGGTGGTGTTGTAGGTGATGTATTAACTAGCCTTGCACTTCCAACTCTGAATGTTCTAGGCAGTACGTTAGTTCTTCTTTTCTTATGGGGCGCTGGTTTTACTCTGCTAACGGGTATTTCTTGGTTAAGCATTGTTGAATGGTTGGGTGAACGTGCGATCAAGCTGTTCACGTCTGTTGTAAACAAGGCGCGCGGCCAAGACCAAGAGTTTCTTGAACCTCAACTAAGAGAGTCAGCAGATCGTGATTTAATCGAAGAGCGTCACCAAGAGCCTACTTACCGCGACGTTCCTGCTATAGAAGACAACAAATACTCAACAGAGCAAGACCCGCTTGATCCTACACTGAGCTTCTCTGCGACCAATGATTCTTCTGATGTAGTTCCAAATGCGCTAGAGAGTGCTGCGACACCGAAGCGTCATTACAACATTCACATGCCCGTTGAGGCACCTGCGAAGCAAGAAGCTTCAGCTCAAGAAGAACCTCAGATTCAGCGTCAACCTCAAGTTGAACCTGAGTCGATCCCTGTAGCGCCGGTTTACCAAGCGCCAGAAGAGCCTTTAGAAGAAGGTGTTGAGCGTTCTAAGCAGCTCAATGCCACTATCGAGCAGCTAGAAAACGCCGCTATGTATGAAGATGACCTTGCAGAGCAAGAGCAGGTTGATGCGCATGAATCTCAGGTCGCGTATCAGCAATACATGCAGAATGACCAACAGGACGCGGCTCCTGCAGATACCGCTCTTGAAAGTGCAGAACCAGAAATCAATAGCTCGCCAGAAGTAACGAGTGAATTCGATGCTGAAGATGTTCAGCCTGAACCTCTATACGCTTCACCAATGGGTGAGCCAGAAGATACGCTACAAGAAGATTTCTCTGCACAAGCTTCACCGTTTGATGCAGTTGAAGAGCAGAGTGACGAACAGGTTTTCGCTCCTGCAGTTCAACAGACTGAAACTGAGCAAGCTGAAACAGAATTAGCTGATGAGCAATTTGAACCTTTTTCTTACCAAGAAGAAGATTCACAGCCAACAGAACAAAGCCTAGAGCCAGCGATTGATCTTCCTTGGGAAGAGGTAACAGAAGATGAGCCTCTGAACCAAGATAAAGACGTAGAAGCATTCCAAAGCATTGTCTCTGAAGCGCAAGCGAATATGGCGGCGGCACAGAACCCGTTCTTGGTTCAGCAAGATGTTAACTTGCCGAAGCCTGCAGAGCCTCTACCAACACTTGAGCTGTTGTTCCACCCTGAAAAGCGTGAAACCTTCATTGACCGTGACGCACTAGAAGCGATTGCTCGTCTGGTTGAGTCGAAACTTGCGGATTACAAGATTAAAGCAGACGTAGTCGACATTTTCCCAGGCCCTGTGATCACTCGATTTGAGTTAGATTTGGCTCCAGGTGTGAAAGTAAGCCGTATCTCAGGTCTTTCTATGGACCTGGCGCGTTCACTGTCTGCATTAGCGGTACGTGTGGTTGAAGTTATTCCAGGTAAACCTTATGTGGGCTTAGAACTGCCTAACATGAGTCGTCAAACGGTATTCTTCTCTGATGTGGTCGGTAGCACTCAGTTCCAAGAGGCGAAATCACCAACGACAGTGGTTCTAGGACAAGACATCGCAGGTGAAGCTGTGATTGCTGACCTATCGAAAATGCCTCACGTTCTTGTTGCCGGTACGACTGGTTCAGGTAAGTCGGTGGGCGTGAACGTGATGATCTTGAGTATGCTATATAAAGCATCTCCAGAAGATGTTCGCTTCATCATGATTGACCCGAAAATGCTTGAGCTATCAGTTTATGAGGGTATCCCTCATCTGCTATCTGAAGTCGTTACTGACATGAAAGATGCGTCGAATGCGCTTCGCTGGTGTGTAGGCGAAATGGAACGTCGTTATAAGCTAATGTCGGCGTTAGGTGTTCGTAACATTAAAGGCTACAACGATAAACTTAAGATGGCCGCTGATGCGGGTCACCCAATTCATGATCCATTATGGAAACCGGGCGATAGCATGGACCCAGAAGCCCCATTGCTCGAGAAGCTGCCTTACATCGTAGTTATCGTCGATGAATTTGCCGACCTAATCATGGTGGTAGGTAAGAAGGTTGAAGAACTGATTGCGCGTTTGGCACAAAAAGCTCGTGCAGCGGGTGTTCACTTGATTCTTGCGACTCAACGCCCATCGGTAGATGTTATCACTGGTTTGATTAAAGCCAACATCCCAACGCGTGTTGCCTTTACCGTATCAACTAAAACCGACTCACGAACCATTCTTGACCAAGGTGGTGCTGAATCGCTACTTGGTATGGGTGATATGCTTTATCTACCACCGGGTTCTAGCCATACTATTCGTGTTCACGGTGCCTTTGCGTCAGATGATGACGTACACGCGGTAGTGAACAACTGGAAGGCGCGCGGTAAGCCTAACTATATTGATGAAATCACCAACGGTGAACAAACTCCTGAAACCTTGCTTCCGGGCGAGAAGATGGAAGGCGATGAAGAGGTCGATCCTCTGTTTGATCAAGTAGTCGAACACGTTGTTCATTCACGTCGTGGTTCGGTTTCTGGCGTACAGCGTCGATTCAAGATCGGTTACAACCGTGCAGCACGTATTGTCGAGCAACTTGAAGCGCAAGGTATCGTAAGTGCGCCGGGTCATAACGGTAACCGAGAAGTCTTAGCACCAGCGCCACCAAAAGATTAGTTCTACTAGGAACTCATGCCCATTAAGTCGGTCAAATCGAGAATATGACCGACTTATGTTTTAACAGGATTATTGATGAAAAAAGTATTCGCACTTTTATTTATGAGCTTCTCAGTGTTTGCTTCTCCGAAAGAAGAGCTGAGTAGCCGTTTGGCATTGAACGCAGGTTTTAGTGCTGACTTTAAACAAGTCGTGACCAGCCCTGATGGTGATGTGGTGATGGAAGGCGAGGGTACTGTAGAGATTGCGCGCCCTAGCTTATTCCGCTGGGAAACCACGTTCCCTGATGAAAACCTATTGGTATCTGATGGTCAAAGCTTGTGGTACTACAGCCCGTTCATTGAGCAAGTGAGCATTTACTGGCAAGAACAAGCGACATCGCAAACGCCTTTCGTACTGCTGACTCGCAACCAAGAAAGCGATTGGGATAACTACAACGTCGCGCAAACGGGTAACCAATTTACGCTAACGCCAACGGCAGTGGATTCTAACCAAGGTGATTTCCAGATTAACATCACTGAAAAGGGTATTGTTCAGGGCTTTAACGTGATTGAACAAGATGGCCAGAAAGGTGAGTTTACTTTCAGTAATGTTGATTTAGGTAAGCCATCAGCAGACCGCTTTACTTTTGTGGCGCCAGAAGGTGTCGAGGTCGACGACCAAAGAAACTGATCTAAACAAGCAGATCGTTTGGTCGTAAGTCGATAGGCATTATGCCATCAACGAATCAAGAGATTGCAATTGAGTAATTACAGCTTAGATTTTGCAGGGGACGAAGATTTTCGTCCCCTTGCTGCTCGTATGAGACCTGAAACTGTTGAACAGTACATCGGTCAGCAGCATATATTGGGTCCTGGTAAACCACTTCGCAGAGCGTTGGAAGCGGGCCATATTCACTCCATGATTTTATGGGGGCCTCCGGGTACCGGTAAAACCACGTTGGCGGAAGTGGCTGCAAACTACGCCAATGCAGAAGTGGAGCGTGTATCAGCGGTAACATCGGGTGTGAAAGACATTCGTATCGCCATTGAGAAAGCCCGAGAAAACAAACAAGCAGGACGTAGAACGATTCTGTTTGTGGACGAAGTCCATCGCTTCAATAAGAGCCAGCAAGATGCTTTTCTTCCTCATATTGAAGATGGCACGGTTACCTTTATCGGCGCGACTACAGAAAACCCTTCTTTTGAATTGAACAACGCTTTGTTGTCACGTGCGCGTGTCTACAAACTGACTTCTCTCAATACTGACGACATCTCCCTTGTTATTCGCCAAGCGATTGAAGATAAACAGCGTGGGTTGGGTGATGTGTCTGCCGACTTCGCTGATAACGTCTTAGACCGTCTCGCTGAACTGGTGAACGGTGATGCGCGCATGTCGCTCAACTATCTTGAGCTGCTGTACGACATGGCAGAAGACAACGATAAAGGCGAGAAAGCGATAACTTTGCAGTTGCTTGCTGAAGTGGCAGGTGAGAAGGTCGCTCGTTTCGACAATAAGGGCGATATTTGGTACGACCTAATCTCTGCAGTCCATAAATCGATTCGTGGTTCAAATCCGGATGCGGCGCTGTATTGGTCGGCGCGAATGATTGCCGCGGGTTGTGACCCTCTGTATATCGTAAGGCGTTTACTGGCGATTGCCTCTGAAGATATTGGTAACGCCGACCCAAGGGCAATGCAGGTCGCTATGTCGGCTTGGGATTGCTTCACACGTATTGGCCCTGCTGAAGGAGAGCGTGCGATTGCTCAAGCGGTTGTTTATTTAGCTTGTGCACCAAAGAGTAATGCCGTTTACACCGCTTGGAAGCAAGCATTAACCGATGCGCATAACCTTCCAGAGTACGAAGTGCCTCATCATTTACGAAATGCACCGACAACTTTGATGAAGGACATGGGCTACGGGCAAGAATACCGTTATGCTCATGACGAACCGGGTGCCTATGCGGCTGGCGAAAAGTATCTGCCTCCTGAAATGGGAGAGAAACAATACTATTTCCCAACAAAACGAGGCTTAGAGACCAAAATTGGCGAGAAGCTAGATTATCTGGCGGATTTGGACGCAAAAAGCCCACAAAAACGCTATGAAAAGTAGTCTTTTTTGGATATCGTTACCTAGTCATAAAATTTATATTAAATCGTTAAAAGTTGGTCGAAATAGCACCAATTTTAGGGGTTTAGCAGTGATTCAGTAGCAAACTACTGAATATTCAAATAACTAAAGCATAGGATTAGCAATGCTGGATTCTAAATTACTTCGAGCTGAGCTGGATGAAACAGCGGCAAAATTAGCACGTCGAGGCTTCGCCCTTGATGTAGAGACAATTCGTGAACTTGAAGAAAAACGTAAGTCCCTTCAGATGAAAACTGAAGAGCTGCAAGCGTTACGTAACTCTCGATCGAAGTCCATTGGTCAAGCGAAAGCAAAAGGCGACCATGAAGAAGCTGAGCGTATCCTTGCAGAAGTAGGCAACTTAGGCGCAGAACTAGACCAAGCTAAAGTAGCATTGGCTGACCTTCAATCTGAGCTAGAAACGATCACAATGTCTATTCCTAACCTTCCTGACGCAGAAGTGCCAGATGGTAAAGATGAAGACGATAACGTAGAAGTTTCTCGTTGGGGCCAACCTAAGACTTACGACTTCGAAGTAAAAGATCACGTTGACCTAGGCGAAATGTCTGGCGGCCTTGATTTTGCTAGCGCAGTTAAAATCTCTGGCTCTCGTTTCATCGTGATGAAAGGTAAATTTGCACGTCTACACCGTGCTATTGCTCAGTTCATGTTGGATCTTCACACTGATGAGCACGGCTACACAGAAATGTACGTACCGTACCTAGTGAACCACGATAGCCTTTACGGTACTGGTCAACTTCCTAAGTTCGGCGAAGACTTGTTCCACACAAGCCCGCTAACTGAGCAAGTAAGTGACGTACCTCTTAAGACTCTATCGCTTATCCCAACTGCAGAAGTACCGGTAACGAACATGGTTCGTGACACGATTACTGATGAAGCTGAACTGCCACTTAAGATGACAGCTCACACACCATGTTTCCGTTCTGAAGCAGGTTCTTACGGTCGTGACACTCGTGGTCTTATCCGTATGCACCAATTCGACAAAGTTGAACTAGTACAAATCACTAAGCCAGAAGACTCTATGGCAGCACTTGAAGAGCTAACAGGTCACGCTGAGAAAGTACTTCAACTTCTAGAGCTTCCTTACCGTAAAGTGATTCTATGTACGGGCGATATGGGCTTCGGTTCTGCGAAAACTTACGACTTAGAAGTATGGGTTCCAGCACAAGAGACTTACCGTGAAATCTCTTCTTGTTCAAACATGTGGGATTTCCAAGCGCGTCGTATGCAAGCTCGTTTCCGTCGTAAAGGCGAGAAGAAACCTGAACTTGTGCACACACTAAACGGTTCTGGTCTTGCTGTAGGTCGTACTATGGTTGCTATTCTTGAGAACAACCAAGAAGCTGACGGCCGTATTGCTATCCCAGCAGTACTTCAGCCATACATGGGCGGCGTAACGCACATCGGTTAATCTAATTATTTAGCGCCTCGCGCGAAATAGATTATTTAAAAGGCTTTGCTGTAATGGCAAAGCCTTTTTTATATGTGGCGTTATTTTTTTATGCGACAGTTATATAGAGAAGCAAATTCAAAGAACCGTTACATAAACGAGAAGCTGGCGTTAGCAGCAGCGTCTGCTTGCTTACACGCTAGAAGCGCCTTTCGGTAGTAGTTTTGATAGTTGTTTTTTGTCAGCTCATCAATGGTATAAAGCTGGGTGATCACTTCATCACATTGCTTGATGATAGTGAGCACTTGCTTAGCACCCATAGAATCTGGCCAAATCACAGAAAGCAGTTTCACGATGTTCATACAGACGTTTTTGATCATCGGGCAACGCTTATGAATATCTAAGTAAGCCACGAGCACCAGTTTATAATCTGATTGGCCTTGCTTAATGCTGATGTTTTTCTCTTTAAGCCATGTCATTTTTTCTGTGTTGCGATTTTTCATCTCAGCACACATGGTCATCTGACTCGACACAACGGTTTCGTTTGCTGTCTTGATGATCAAAATGCCGCAGCGATTCTCAGCGACTTTGAATTCGTTCTCACAACTCATTCTATCCAACAACCATGCATGGTGATAAATCACAGGAAATGCGTTGAAGTCATTCTTGTCGTGCAGTGCGGTCAAAATTGTCACCGCCTTTTGATACTGCTTGGATTCCATCGCGATGTGAGCCGCGATAAGTGCCAAGTCTGTTTGAAGCCCTGATCTTGCCTCGGTCGGGATCTTAGAAATCAGGTAATTGACCTGATCCAAATTCGCTTGCTTATCAATGCCATCAGACGTGCAGTAGAGCAAGAATCGAATATGACTCAACTTCATGTACAAGTTGTCACGGAAGGTGTCTCTGTTGATCTGCACATAGTTTTGATAATGAATCAGTGCTGTTCTCGAGTCATTTACCGACAAGCATAGATTCGCGATTGCCAACTCTCGCTCTGAGTTTCCAGGGGTGAGTTCGCTCGCCAACTTAAAGTGTGCAATCGCCGCAGGAACCTTGTTGCTGATTAGATTGACCTGAGCGGCTTGGTCTCGATACAAAGTGCTAGTGGGCGCTGAATCAATCAAGCTTTCGATCATACGTTGTGCTTCATTAAGCTGACCTAAGTTCGCAAGGCTGTTCGCTAGTCCAGCTTGAGCCCAATCGAAACTGCCTTCATCAAGCGCTTTTTCATAAACACGCTTAGCTTCGTCGTAGAGCTCAAGTTTCGATAGAAAGCTTCCACGGAACTGTTGAATCGTCGCGAAATATTCTGGATGGAATGCGACTAACTCTTCGCAAAATTCTAAACCCGCTTGGTAGTTGTTCTCTCTTTCAGCCTTGTAGATATTCTGCAACACCAACTTCTTTTTCAGAGAGATGGTAATACGTTGCTTCAACGTTTCTCGGTTGAATGGCTTTAATAGGTAGTTATCTGGTCGAAGCTCTAAGATAGGGCGGATCGACAAAGCCGAATTCTCGCCTGTTACTAGGATAAATATCCCGTCGTCTTTTAATCTTTTGGATTGCTTCAACTCTTCAAATAGCTGTTTACCGTTGATGGTGTTGCCAAAATTATAATCGCAAATGATCACATCAAAGGTTGTGTCGTTTGTGAGAGCCATTGCTATACGAGGTGACTTAGCAATTGAAATCAAACGCTCTGAAAAGCCAATATGAACCAGCATATTGCGAATAGTGGATAACACTATCGCTGAGTCATCAACGATAAGTGCATTTAATTGAGTTAATTTCATGTTTATTTTAAATTATTTACTGACGTGAATTCCGAAAAGCTTGCAGGCTTTGAAGTAATAAAACCTTGATATTTGGTCATGCCAATTGTTTTTAAGTATTCAAGGTCTTGCTGCTGTTCTACACCTTCGACAATACAAGAAAGGCCAAGGTTTTCTGCCAAATTGATGCAAGCTTTCGTTAGAATCTGATTCTTTTTATTTTCGCTAATGTTGTTTACAAAACTGCGGTCTACTTTTAGCTCAGTAAACGGCAAACTCGACAACTGAGACAAAGACGCATAACCCGTCCCGAAATCATCAACCGACAACCCAACCCCCAACATGCTGAGTTTTGCGATGTTCTTATAGCAATGCGCATCTAGTAGGATCGTTTCATGCTCTGTAATTTCTAGTGTCAGCAGTGACGGATCAATTTTGTACTTGTCACATAAGCTTGCGACTTGGTCGGCAATCTCAAGCTTTAATGTTGACTGCTCAATATTGATCGCAAAATGGATCGGCTTACGCATCGACGAGATATCTTTCAGAGCCAGCTCAAGCACGGTGAAGAAAAGTCGATCCATCAACCCAAGCTGACGCAATGTGTCCATGAAATGGAAAGGTGTGAGCAACCCTAATTCTGGGTGCATGATGCGAGCAAGTACCTCAACACCCACCAATGTCGATTGTTCAACGTCATGTTGCGTCTGATAAGCATTGGTGAACCATCCATTTTCAAAGGCTTCAATGGTCTGTTGTTCATCTAACTTAACTTCGGTCGGCAGAATAGACTTAGCGGTTTGGATTCGTTTATACGACGACAACAAACGCTGGATATGCGTTTCATCGACCGGTTTCGGTATCGCTTCGACTTCGTTATAGCCAATGAGTTTGCACATGCTTTTGGTTGAATCCAACGCAGCATCAGCCATCGCACTCAAGATGACGACAGTTTGTATTGAACCTTGAGCTTCCGAAGATGCCAGTAACGACACACCATCAATCTGTGGCAATTGAAGGTCACAGAACGCAATATCAAAGCGATGTTTTTTGCATAGTTCTATCGCATCTTCACCGTTATAAGCGGTATAAACCTCGTCCACGCTGTAGCGTTTAAGTAGGATCTGAATTTGTGTTGCTTGTAACAATGAATCCTCAACGATGAGAATTTTCATAGTGAATCTAACCTGTTTATAACCGTTTGAGCTGAGGCAATCGCTAAATCCAGCTCTTCGATTAACTTGTGACAATACATAGGGTCATCTGCATTTTTCTCGCAATCCTTTGCTGCATGATTGAGAGAATCTAAGCCGAGTAGGCTTGCCGATCCTTTGATTCTGTGTGCTATCGCTTTAATGTTTGGATTAGGCTCTAGCAACATCGCTTTGTCTGAGCTGAATGAATCCAAAATAACAGTCGCCATTTGAAGCTGCTCTTTTGGGCTATAATTCTGTGCCCAAGATTGGTCTGCTTGGGTTGTTTCTACCGCTTGTTGGGGCAGTAATTCTTCAATCGCGAATGCGAGCTCTTCAAACGAGTAAGGCTTGTAGATCACTTGATCCATACCCACACGTTCAGCCTTCTCAATAACCAGCTTCGAGTCTTCGGCTGTACAGCCAATAATTGGCAAGTGTTTCAGCTTGTCGAGTGAACGAATCTTCTCCGTCAATTGATAGCCATCCATGTTCGGCATATGGCAATCGGTGATGATGATGTCGACGAGTGTTTCGCTGTTTTCTAATTCTTCCATCGCTTCTTGACCGTCTTTTACGATGACCGTCTTTAAACCAAAGCGCTTAAGCTGTTTTGCAAACAACAAGCGGTTGATTGGGTCGTCATCGGCGATAAGCACGGTTCCGGTAAAGTGGTACTCTGACGCCGGAGCATGAGTCACGCTTTTGCCTTGAGCCGTGATATCGCTCAGCAATAGGTCTGGATACAGGTTCTGCCACTGTGTGGAGCGCTCAATAGCCTGACTGTAATCATTCATTTGATTATCGACTTTCCAAGCTTTAAACCACGCTAAGATCTCTCTGTCTTCAGAGTGCATCGGCGTAACCACTTTAACTGGGCTCGCTGTTCCTTTAATTGGTAAGTTCACTGTTACTTTGGTACCTAGACCTAACTTACTTTCAATTTTTAGGTCACCGTCCATCATGTTGACTAGGCGTTGAACCACCGTAATCCCCAGTCCTGTGCCGCCGTAACGTCGACTAATACTGCGGTCGCCTTGTGCGAAAGGTTGAAACGCACGCGCGATCTGTTGGTCAGACATACCGCAACCTGTATCCGTAATAGAAAGCTGCAGTTGTTCGTTCGATGTTTTTACCGTAACTAACACAAAGCCGTTCTCGGTGAACTTAATCGCATTGTTCAATAGGTTATTAAGGATCTGCGTGACTCTCAGCCAATCCAAGCTTGCTCTGGATATCGAGTCGACTTTCCAATCTAATTTAAAGTTAAGATTGTTGAGTCGAGCATTGCTCTCAAATGTCCTAAATATCGGGCATAGCTCGTCATAGATATTGCTTATCTTCGACTCTAAATGAAGCTGATTAGCCTCCATTTTTGAGATGTCGAGAATGTCACTGACCAGCAGTTTCAAACGTTCTGCTGACAATTGAGCATTACTAAGAAGCTCCATGTCATCTTTGTTTTCTATCTTTGTACTGAGCAGCTCCATCAGGCCAATCATGGCCGCGATAGGTGTACGTAATTCATGACTGACGATGGCTAAGAATAGATCTCGAGCTTTGATCGCTTCTTGCGCTTTCTTGTTAGATATCTCAAGTTCACGTTGTTGTTTTTCCCACCGTGTGAGGTCATCAAGCACCGTGATTACGTAAGGTTCTTTCTCTGATGCGTTGGCCAAACACTGACGAATCACACGAAAGTGCTGTTCGCCGCCACTGCAGTCACACTTGATGGTGCTCCAAACGCCTAATTTGTTCCCTGATTTTTCATCGTTATCTCTAAGCCAACAAAATTCTGGGTTTTCATCATGTTGCTGTGTAAAACAGTGGGCCATTTGCTTATCAAAAGCACTGTTAGAAAGCACCAACTGACCGCTTTTATCGTGAATCGCAATCAGGCTAGGTAAGTTATCTAGCAAGGTCGTTAGCCATTGGATCTGATCATAACTGCGCTGTTCAGACTGCTGAGCTCGTGACAGCGATAGAGACAGTCGACGAGTCTTCATTAAGCCAAACGTGATCAAAGCGAATATCACCCCAGATATCGCTAAGGTATACGCCACAATTCGCTCTTCACTGAATCCGTATTGAGCAACGATGTTGTGATGCTTCAGCGTTAGAAGATCAATTTCATTTTGTGTTGTGACTGAAATAGCTGAGTCGATCACGCTTTGTAAGAACGACGAACTCGGATTTAAAATGACGCCCATTTTACGTTGCAGTGAAAATTCGGATGTTTGCGGAACGATGTTAAACAGCGCATCGTAACCATTAAAAATGTATAGGTTAGCGATACTCTTTGGGATATAGGCATGCGTAATCTGACCGTTGCTCATCGCGGTAATGATTGAGTCCATGTCTTTGTAAATCACAGCATCAGCTAAATGATCTTCTAAACTCGACTTTGGAATGAAGTAGCCTGTTCGATCCAAAATCGCGGTCTTTTTATTTTCAGACTCGCGGTTAGTTTCAATCAGCGCCCATTCGAATGTCATGAAGGGTTTGCTGGCGATAAACTGAGTCGAATCTACGTTCTCCACATCGAAGCCTGGTAAAAACTCAACCTCACCATTCTTGAGCATATCGATGATGCTTTTGCCTTCTGGTGGCACATATTCAAATTTCAATCCGAGTTTTCTCGAAATCAGCTTTATTGCATCATGAATAAACCCCACAGCCTCTTGAGTAGTAGGATCAAAATATGAATATGGGTAGATTCCTTCCGTCACAGTAAAGCGAATAGGGCGTTTGCCATATTGGCTTTGGATTATCTGGTTCACGAGATCATCGTAAAAATGATAGAACTGTTCTGAAGACAAATTGGCAATGTCGTTTTCTTTGTCGTGAATGAATCTTTCGATGATGCTGTGCATTACGCTGTCATTCTGGTTCATCATGATCTGAACGGGAAATTTGGGCAGATCTTGGCTGAACGAGAGTGCACCTTGCCATTCGCCCGGGGTCATGACTGAGTAGTAACTTTGTACTGATGTCAGATCTAAAATCGTCGCATCGGCAAAGCCATTCGCTATCGCAGGTAAAAGTTCAGAAGTGCTATTCACAACCATAGGATCAGACACCCCCTGCTGATTGAGCAGTTGGCAGAACAGTGAGCTTTTAATGCATACCCATTTTAATTGGTCGTGCGGCGTATTCTTGGCGACGTCATCTCTGTACCAATAAACATTTTGAATGTCATATAAGCTGTCTGAAAACTCAAATTGTTCAGCTCTTCTGCGTGTTTCCGCAAAGCCAATGGTTAAGTCAGCTTCACCGCTAGCAATCGCAGATAATAAGGCTCTGGAAGAGAAGTACTCTTTTACTTCCACTTCTACATTCAAGTAATCCCTAAGCATATCTTGGACGCTATCGCACGTGTCTTGATTGCGATTGACGACAAAGTCTTCCCAAACTTGATTAAACAGGTACATAGGTTTCGCAATGACTAGCTTCTGTTTATTTTGGATATAGTTATGCTGGGCTGCACTTAATGTGGTTTCTTCAGCTGTGCTGGAAAAAGAGAGTGAAGTTAGAGCGATTAATAAGAGAAACAGGGTCTTCATAAAGTTAGCGAGCGATGAAAAGTCCCGCATTCTATGACGACATTTTATTCAGCCGCTAATACAATTTTTGAATTTATTTTTGTCGAAAGGGTAAATAAGAATTGTGATTATATTTTTAATAAACCCCTTCTTAAACAGAGGCTTAATTTTAATAATTCAGCCTGTTTTTCACAGGCTGAATCGGTAATTTTTATATTGAACACATTAAGGCTTATTTAAAATAATTAGGTCTCTTGGAAACAATCAGGACGATTAAGTGCCTTATCAATGGCTGAAACGAGCTTCTCAATATGTTCAGATTTGCTAATGAAAGGAGGCATCATATAGATCAGCTTGCCGAATGGGCGTATCCAAACGCCTTGTTCAACAAAGTGAGCTTGAATGGTTTCCATATCCACAGGTGAATGGGTTTCAACTACACCAATAGCGCCCAACCAGCGAACGTCTTTAACCAGTGCATGCTCTCGTAAAGGTGGCAGCAATTCAGAGAAAAGTTGTTCAATCTGCTGAGTCTGATTTTGCCAATTGCCTTGCTCTATGATGGATAAACTTGCCGCGCCGACCGCGCAAGCTAATGGGTTACCCATAAAGGTTGGCCCGTGCATAAAGCAGCCCGCTTCACCGCCACATACCGTGTCTGCGACTTCTTTGCTCGCCAGCGTTGCAGAAAGGGTCATGTAGCCACCAGTCAGCGCTTTACCCAAGCATAGAATGTCCGGTTGAATGTCGGCATGTTCACACGCGAACAGTTTCCCTGTGCGGCCAAATCCGGTCGCAATCTCATCCAAAATCAGCAATACGTTGAATTCATCGCACAGCAAGCGCACTTGTTTCAGAAATTCAGGGTGATAGATACGCATGCCGCCAGCGCCTTGAACGATCGGCTCTAAGATCACGGCAGCGACTTCTTGATGATGTGTTGCGAGCTTTTCACGGAAGCTGTTTATGTCGTTAGCGTCCCATTGTTCCCAAAAACCTGTTTTCGGTGAATCGGCAAAAATGTGTTCAGGCAAAAAGCCTTTGTAGAGGCTGTGCATCGAGTTGTCAGGGTCGGTCACTGACATCGCTGCAAAGGTATCACCGTGATAGCCATCTCTGAGTGTGAGGAACTTCGAACGAGGTTGTCCTTTGGCATGCCAGTATTGAAGCGCCATTTTAAGACTCACTTCTACGGCTACTGAGCCTGAATCGGCCAAGAACACATGTTCAAGATTACTTGGTGCGAGCTTCAGCAGCTTCTTACATAAATCGATGGCAGGCTGGTGGGTGATACCACCAAACATAACGTGTGAAACCTTATCTATTTGGCTATGAGCAGCGGCATTCAGAACTGGATGATTGTAGCCGTGAATGGTTGACCACCAAGACGACATGCCATCAATAATTCGTTTTCCGCCTTCTAATTCTAAGTAAACACCGTCAGCATTGGTAATTGGGTAGCAGGTCAGAGGTGTTAACGTTGATGTGTAGGGATGCCAGATATGCTGGCGATCAAAGGCGAGATCCATAGTAACTTCCATTCTTGGTGTGATTAAAAAATAACTAGATGTAAACTTTGATATTATCAATGTATTGACAGTCTAAAGCTTGTCGGTAGACTAGCCAAGCATAAATGCAAACTCTAGACACAGAGTTGTAACATCAAAAAAATAAAAAGGATCGACACGTGGAAGTTCGTCATGACTGGACAGTTGCTGAAGTAACAGCGCTGCTTGAAAAACCGTTTATGGATTTAATGTTTGAAGCTCAAGTTGTTCATAGACAGTACCAAGAGCACAACCACGTGCAAGTGAGTACGCTTTTATCGATAAAGACAGGTGCTTGTCCTGAAGATTGTAAGTACTGTCCTCAAAGTGCTCACTACCGAACGGATGTCGACAAAGAACGCTTAATGGAAGTTGAGCGTGTTTTGGATGCGGCGCAAAAAGCTAAGAATGCAGGCTCAACTCGCTTCTGTATGGGCGCGGCATGGAAAAACCCGAAAGAACGCGATATGCCTCACCTGACTGACATGATCAAAGGTGTGAAAGGCATGGGGCTAGAAACCTGTATGACACTGGGCATGTTAACGCCGGATCAAGCAGGCGAGCTAGCCGACGCAGGTTTGGACTACTACAACCATAACCTTGATACGTCTCCAGAATTCTACGGCAGCATTATTACTACTCGTACTTACCAAGATCGTTTAGACACGTTGTCTCACGTGCGTGATGCCGGAATGAAGATCTGTTCTGGTGGCATCATCGGTATGGGCGAAAGCACCAATGACCGAGCAGGTCTTCTTGTAGAGCTGGCGAACCTTCCAGTGCACCCTGAAAGTGTACCAATCAACATGCTAGTAAAAGTGAAAGGCACACCGATGGAAAACGTCGATGATGTTGAGTCTTTCGACTTCATCAAGCTGATTGCGATTGCTCGTATCATGATGCCTATGTCTGCGGTTCGCTTATCTGCAGGCCGTGAGAACATGAACGAACAGATGCAAGCGATGTGTTTCATGGCGGGTGCGAACTCTATCTTCTACGGTTGTAAGCTACTGACTACGCCAAACCCAGATGAAGACACGGATATGCAGTTGTTTAAGAAGCTGGGTATCAACAGCCAAGAAGTGGCTCAAAAACCAGATGAAATTCAAGAAAACGAACTGTTAGATCAAGTGGTGGAGCGCGTTGCGGCTCGTCCAACTAAAGATGACATGTTCTACGATGCCACGGTTTAAAGCTCGCATTAAAGAAGCCCTTGTTCATCGCCATGAGCAAGGGCTGACTCGCCAACTCAAGGTGCTCGAAAACAGCAATGGACCTTTGCTGAATAGTGAAGGTTCTAGTTTCATCAATTTTTCGAGTAATGATTATTTAGGTCTGGCGAACGATCCTGAACTGGTCGATGCATGGCAAACGGGTCTTTCCCAATATGGTGCTGGAAGTGCGGCATCGCCATTGGTTACTGGCTTTAGTCCTGCTCATCAAAACCTAGAGGCTCAGCTGTGTGAATGGCTCGGCTTTGAACGTGCCATTCTGTTTAGCTCTGGTTTCAGTGCTAATCAAGCCTTGCTGTTTTCTCTGCTCGAAAAAGACGACTCATTACTGCAAGATAAACTTAACCACGCCTCTTTGATGGAAGCGGGGATGCTTTCTCCTGCAACAATGAAACGCTTTAAGCATAACGACACGCAACACCTAGAATCGTTATTAAGCCGATCTCCACAATCCTTGGTTGTGACGGAAGGCGTGTTCAGCATGGATGGCGACCAGGCTCCCCTCAATCAAATATATAACCTGACCAATCAATACGACAGTTGGCTAGCAGTTGATGATGCCCACGGTATTGGTGTATTGGGTGATAAAGGGGCAGGGAGCTGCAACGCTTCGCAAATAACGCCTGATATCTTGGTGGTGACCTTTGGTAAAGCATTTGGTCTATCTGGTGCTGCGATTTTGTGTTCGTCAGAGGTGGGTGATTACTTAACTCAATTTGCTCGTCATCATGTGTATTCGACGGCAATGCCTCCTTCGCAAGCGGTAGCTTTGTCTCATGCCTGTCAGATGATTCAAACGCAAGAGTGGCGTCGCGAGAAGCTAACCGAGTTAGGGGCTATCTATGCAGAGCAAATGAATGGCGTACAAGGTTTTGTTGATACTCAGACTCCGATTAAGCCGTTTGTGATCGGTGAAGCTCAGGCTGCGCTCTCCGTTGCTGAAGAATTAAAGCGTAACCAAGTTTGGGTTACCGCAATTAGGCCACCCACGGTTCCGACTGGGACAGCGCGTCTGCGTATTACGTTAACCGCCAGTCACACTCAAAAGCAGATCCTTCAGTTAACCCGTTCGTTACGTCAAGCAGTGGAAACAAATCTTGAATCAAGTGAATCAAGCTTTGAATCGAATAGTGAAACTAACACCAAAATAAATAATGAGGCTCAGTAAATGTCACAAGAAGCAGTCGTGCATAATTACGTAGGCCAAGATAAGAGTGCGATTGCCGAAGCTTTCGGTAAAGCAGCAACAACCTATGACAAACATGCTGAGTTTCAGCGTGATGTTGGTCATCGACTACTGGATAATTTACCTAACGACCTCTCCGGTTTAAAGGTACTCGATTTAGGTTGTGGTACAGGTTATTTCTCCGAACAGATAGCGAAGCGTGGTGCTGAGGTAGTGTGTGCTGACCTGTCTGTTGGTATGTTAAAAGCGGCAGAACAACGTTGCGGTACATCGGTGGCTTTATATCAACAAGCTGACGCTGAACAGTTGCCGTTTGAAGATGGGTGTTTTGACATTGTTTTTTCAAGCTTAGCGTTGCAATGGTGTGATGATTTATCGTCGCCTTTGAAAGAGATGAAGCGTGTTACAGCGGCTGGTGGACGTGTGATTTTCTCAACTTTGCTTGATGGGTCACTGTTTGAACTGGAAAAGTCATGGTCCAAAATTGATGCACATCAACACGTTAACCATTTTATTACAATCAATCAGGTAAAAATTGCGTTAGCGCAATCTAGCTGTACTACTCATCAACTAGACTTGCCCACCATCACCGTTTGGTACGACACTGCGTTTGAACTGATGCGCGACCTTAAAGGCATCGGCGCTAATCACGTAAGTGGTCGCTCACAAGGTTTAACAAGTCGCCGTATGTTGCAGCTTGTTGAACGGGAATATCGAGAGTTCAAAAACCATCAAGGTTTCTTACCAGCAACATATCAAGTTTGTTTAGGGGTTATTCAATTATGATTGATGCATTATTCATTGCAGGTACGGATACCGAAGTGGGAAAAACTGTGGTTTCAAAAGCGATTCTTCAAGCTTTGGCCGCACAAGATTTATCAACAATTGGCTACAAGCCAGTTGCTGCAGGGTGTGAAGAATACCCTGAAGGGTTACGTAACAGTGATGCGCTGCATCTTCAAGAAGCGGCGACGCAAGATATTGCTTACGAAGACGTTAACCCGTACGCGTTGCTACTGCCATCATCACCTCACATCGCAGCCAAGCATGACGGTGTCGTGATTGATGAAGCGGTGTTATCAGCGAAACTAGACGAGCATAAGCAAAACTCTGACATCGTTCTGGTTGAAGGTGCGGGTGGCTGGCGTGTACCGGTTTCAGATGACGAATACTTGTCTAGCTGGGTCAAGAAAGAGCAGCTTCCAGTTGTATTGACCGTTGGTATTAAGCTGGGTTGTTTGAGCCATGCTCTGTTAACCGCAGAAGCGATTCGTGCTGACGGACTAAACTTAGTTGGTTGGGTAGCAAACCGTATTAATCCAGGCACTGAACATTACGCTGATATTATTGCGATGCTTGAAGATAAGCTAGGTGCGCCAAAGTTAGGTGAGATCCCTTACGTACCAAAAGCGAAGTCTAAGAATATTGGCAAGTACATTAATGTACAGCCATTGCTTGAGCTTTAATTCTCAAGTTATACGAGAAATAAGAAAAGGGCTGCGATTGCAGCCCTTTTGCTATTTTAAGCCTGGGTAGAGTTAAGCTTGGGATCAATGTTCTTTTGTAAGTCCCATTAGTGCTTGTTGTGTCTCTGTTATATTGGTTTGCGCTGCTTGTGGCGTAAGAATACCGATCTGTTTCTTTGCTTCTTCTTCAGTAATCCCTAGGTGACAGCACAGTAAGTCGATAGCCATTTGAGTGTTAGTACCTTCAACCATGATCCTTTCCTTTTGTTCCATGAACTAGCCAATACAGTAATTGACTGACACTCTAAACGGATCACTGGTGGTTAACCATACTACTTAGGTCTAATGGACGATTGAGAAATGAACCACTCCCGTAATCAAATGTTGCAATTTAATGCTTAACCTTGTTTTCTTAATCTAAGACTATATGTATAAGTAAGTATAAGTCTCAAGGTTGGAATAAATTGCTGTCTGCCTTGTCTATAACAATAAGTTTTATAAAAACAGCTTTCATGCGGAGATAAGTAATGAAGCGAGTAATGTTGTTCCTTGCAACCAACCTTGCGGTTGTATTGGTACTAAGTGTTGTTCTTAATATTGTATACGCAGTTACAGGTATGCAACCAGGAAGCCTCTCAGGCTTGCTGTTAATGGCTGCGGTATTTGGTTTTGGCGGCTCATTCATTTCATTAATGATGTCAAAGAAAATGGCGCTACGCTCAGTTGGCGGCATGGTCATTGAAAGCCCGCGTAATGAAACAGAACATTGGTTGATGGAGACGGTAAGCCGTCAAGCTCAACAAGTTGGTATTGGTATGCCAACAGTGGCGATCTACGATTCGCCAGACATCAACGCATTTGCAACCGGCGCTAAGCGTGACGATTCATTGGTAGCGGTCTCAACAGGCCTGCTACACAACATGACACGTGACGAAGCTGAAGCGGTATTAGCGCATGAAGTTAGCCACATCGCAAACGGCGACATGGTGACAATGACGCTAATGCAAGGCGTTGTGAACACGTTCGTTATCTTCCTTTCTCGTTTCATCGCGAACATTGTTGCGTCGAATGACAACGAAGAGGAGGGTGGTAGCAACATGATGGTGTACTTCGGTGTGTCTATGGTGTTGGAATTGGTATTTGGTTTCTTGGCAAGCTTCATTACGATGTGGTACAGCCGTCATCGTGAATTCCATGCCGATGCAGGTGCTGCGCACTTGGTCGGTAAAGAGAAGATGATTGCAGCGCTAGAGCGTCTAAAAGTGAGCCACGAGCCACAGTTAGAAGGTTCTATGATGGCGTTTGGCATCAATGGTAAGAAATCTCTTACTGAGCTACTAATGAGCCACCCACCGCTAGATAAGCGTATTGCGTCTCTACGTAACATGTAATTTCTAATGCGATTAGTCATCGCTAGTCGATAAGAATAATCTAAAGGCTTCCTTCGGGAGGCCTTTTTTGCTCTTGGCGTTTAAGATAACAAGTGTTAAGACATGAAGTATGAGATACGAGGTGTAGTTGTCGCTAGGTGATTAAATTGAATGAGTAGGGGACGAGTCGATCAATTAGAGAAGACTTGGTGTTCTTGTGTTGACGATTCTTTTGGCTATAGATTTAGTTCCACGCAATAAAAAGGCTTCCACATGGGAAGCCTTAGTCTATTATGCGATTCGAAATTCGAATATTACAGCTTGTCAGTTAGCTCGATTGCTTGACCGATGTAGTTTGCTGGAGTCATCTCTTTCAGACGAACTTTCTCGTCTGCAGGGATTTCTAGACCATCGATGAATGCACGCATGCCTTCGCCATCTACACGCTTACCACGAGTTAGCTCTTTAAGCTTCTCGTATGGCTTCTCGATACCGTAACGACGCATTACTGTTTGTACTGGTTCTGCTAGTACTTCCCAGTTCTTGTCCAGTTCAGCAAGTAGCGCTTCACGGTTAACTTCTAGTTTGCTAATACCTTTCAGAGTTGAAGTGTATGCAATGATTGTGTAGCCAACACCAACACCTAGGTTACGAAGAACCGTAGAGTCAGTTAGGTCACGTTGCCAGCGAGAAACTGGAAGTTTCTGTGCTAGGTGGCCAAATACAGCGTTAGCTAGACCAAGGTTGCCTTCAGAGTTTTCGAAGTCAATTGGGTTAACTTTATGCGGCATTGTAGAAGAACCGATTTCGCCAGCGATAGTCTTCTGCTTGAAGTGACCAAGAGCGATGTAGCCCCAAACGTCACGGTCGAAGTCTAGAAGAATCGTGTTGAAACGAGCAACCGCGTCGAATAGCTCAGCGATGTAATCGTGAGGTTCGATTTGAGTTGTGTACGGGTTCCAAGTTACGCCAAGAGATTCAGTGATGAACTCTTCAGAGAACTGGTGCCATTCAACTTCTGGGTATGCAGAAAGATGTGCGTTGTAGTTACCTACCGCGCCGTTGATTTTCGCTAGAATCTCAACGCTTTCGATTTGCTTGTATTGACGTTCCATACGGTACGCAACGTTAGCCATCTCTTTACCCATAGTAGAAGGAGAAGCTGGCTGACCGTGTGTACGAGACAGTAGAGGAATGTCACGGTACTCGTTCGCAAGTGCTTTGATAGCATCGATTACGTTACGAATTTCTGGAAGAATCACTGTGTCACGAGCTTCTTTAAGCATAAGCGCGTGAGATGTGTTGTTGATGTCTTCAGAAGTACATGCAAAGTGAATGAATTCGTTAACTGCGTGAAGCTCAGGAACGCCCGCAACTTTCTCTTTCAAGAAGTACTCAACCGCTTTTACGTCGTGGTTTGTTGTGCGCTCGATCTCTTTGATACGCAGAGCGTCTTCTTCGCTGAAGTTAGCGGCTAGTTCATCAAGAAACTGGTTAGCTTCTGCACTGAACGCTGGTACTTCTTTGATTGCATCAGTAGCTGCAAGCTTTTGTAACCAACGAATTTCAACGATAGAGCGGTACTTTAGTAGTCCAAACTCACTAAAGATGCTGCGTAATGCAATAGTCTTACTTCCGTAACGGCCGTCTACTGGTGAAACAGCAGTCAATGCTGACAGTTCCATGGTGTTCTCCTGAATTGAGTTTTCTAAATTTTGAGAGGTTTATACCAGTAACAATCTCAATTGTCACGCATATTGCGCAATCGTTTGCGTGAGAGTTGTGTTGATACAAAAAACAAGCTCGCGACGAGGCGCGAGCTAATAAATTACATTCGAGCTAGTAGGATTTGAGCCTGCTCGATCATCTTCTTGCGACCGAAGATAAGGTGGCGACGTTTACCGCCAACTTGACGCCATAGCACAGCGCTTCGAATCCCTGATAGAAGCAGTGCGCGAACCTTATGTTGGCTCGATGTCTGTTGAAGTACAGACGGTGTACCAGAAACCTGAATACGTGGGCCAATAGGGCTGACAACATCAAGGTAGATACTCGCAAGGTTGCTGATCATTTGCTCGTCAAACAGATCAAAGTGTTCAGTTTGGCGCTCTGCAGTTTGAATGCGATCGCCAAGCTGAGACATAGAGTCGTTGCGAGAAGATAGCTTACGCTCAAGCGCCATCAGGCTGATGATGTAACGCGTGATATCGCTACCTGCTGGAGTACTATCGATACCTTTTACTAAGCACTCAAGGCCAAGCTTTAGGTTCGCTTCACGTCCAAATACGCCCACGGTATTCGCTGGGTTGGTATTTAAAATGGCACTGAGTGAAGCTTCGAAGGCATCTTTATCACAATGGCCGTCTTTCGCTACTTGTTGAACCAAAGCCACAGCTTGGCAAATTCCGGCGAAAGCAATAGTACGGTCATAAAGTGTATTAGCCACGTAGTAACTCCTAGTTGTCTTCTATCGTTTGTCGTTTGATTGATTAGATGCGCTTTTCGATGATACCACCACCAAGACATACTTCGCCTTGGTAGAACACTGCAGATTGACCTGGGGTCACAGCGATTTGTGGGTCATCAAAAATAACCTTAATGTTCTCATCATCAATTGGGATGATTGTACAAGGAATATCTGTTTGACGGTAACGTGTTTTTACCGTGCATGTCATAACTTCAGTAATTGGTGTGCGATTTACCCAATGAAGTTGAGATGCGATCAAGCCTTCTGATTTTAGAAGAGGGTGGTCTTTACCTTGTACTGCGATAAGTACATTACGCTTAAGGTCTTTTTCACCAACAAACCATGGTTCTTCATTACCGCCGCCGCCTTTAGTGCCGCCGATATGTAGGCCTTTACGTTGACCTAGTGTGTGGTACATCAAGCCTTGGTGTTGACCAATAACTTGGCCTTCTGGCGTCTCGATGTTACCCGGTTGTGCTGGTAGGTATTTGCCTAGGAACTCAGTGAACTTACGCTCACCAATAAAGCAGATACCTGTAGAGTCTTTTTTCTTCGCTGTGATCAAGTCTTGCTCTTCAGCAATACGTCGCACTTCAGGCTTCTCTAGTTCACCAACAGGGAATAGGCTGCGTGCTACTTGATCTGAGCTTAGCGTGTATAGGAAATAGCTCTGGTCTTTGTTGCTATCTAGGCCACGTAGCATTTCTGGTTTAACGCCAGCATCAAGCTCTTCTTGAGTTGGGAAAGTACGACGAACGTAGTGACCCATCGCGATGTAGTCTGCGTCTAGTACTTCATCAGCAAACTCTAAGAACGCTTTGAATTTTATTTCTTTGTTACAAAGGATATCTGGGTTAGGCGTACGGCCTGCTTTGTATTCTTCAAGGAAGTATTCGAATACGTTGTCCCAGTACTCTGCAGCAAAGTTAATGGTGTGAAGGTGGATACCTAGTTTGTCACATACCGCTTGAGCATCAGCAAGATCTTCAGCTGCCGTGCAGTATTCTTCGTTATCGTCTTCTTCCCAGTTTTTCATGAAAAGGCCTTCTACCTGATAGCCTTGTTGCTGAAGAAGATACGCCGATACTGACGAATCTACACCGCCGGACATACCGACAATTACTTTCTTTTCGCTGTTTCCAGAGCTGATATCTGACATGTCTAAACACCGTTACTATTACTTGGTCGCAGATTCTAACAGAAAGAGAAACGCCGTGACAGATCCGAGACCGGAATCACAGTTTCATTTGCACAAATAGTGCGCTGACTTTGTTAGAGAATCGCATGAGAGCGAGGTGAGTCGCTAGGATGTCAGAAGTATATGTGGCATAGTCGCTCGAAATCCAAGACCTGAGATAAAAAAATGTCTGAACAAAATGAATTTATGCAAGAAGAAGAGCTGATCGAGATTATTGAAAATCAGCTTGAAGATGGCGAACCTGTAAAAGTAAAAGAGACGCTAATGCGTTTAATGATGACAGGCACTCCTCGTGAAGAGGCGATTGCTGCAATGGCATGTGCATTGGCTATCGAAGTATTTGACGTTATGAAAAATGGCGCTGAGTTTAATCAAAAGCGTTACGCCGAGCATTTGGGCATGCTACCTGATTTAAGCTTTATGGAAGGCGAATAAAAAAATACCCTAGCAAACGTTTGCTATAGTTTGAAAGATTGCCGCGTTAAATATAGCGCGGTAGAATCCGCCACCTATTTCCCCTTGACTTAGACTAGCCCTATGAAATTCCCTGGACAACGTAAATCAAAGCACTATTTTCCGGTTCACGCACGTGATCCTCTAGTGAGCCAAGCTCAAAGCAGTAAAAGAATGTCACGCACTCATATTATCGGTATTGACCAAACTTTGGTGGATATTGAAGCAAAAGTGAGTTCTGAACTTATTGAGAAGTACGGTTTAAGTAAGGGACATTCACTGGTTATTGGTGACGAGGCCGCTGAATCTTTATATCAAGAATTAAAAGAACAGTGCCTGATTACCAATGAATACGCTGGTGGCACAATTGGTAATACACTACACAACTATTCAGTATTGGCGGACGATCGTTCAACACTATTGGGTGTAATGAGCCAAGATATTAAGATTGGTAGCTATGGTTACCGTTATTTATGTAATACATCAAGCAGAATGGATCTGAACCATTTACAAGGGGTAGATGGCGCAATTGGTCGCTGCTTTGCATTAATTACAGAAGACGGTGAACGTACTTTCGCAATTAGCGAAGGACAAATGAACCAACTAAAACCAGAAAGCATTCCTGAAAAGATCTTCAAAAGTGCTTCTGCTTTAGTATTAACTGCTTATTTAGTTCGTTGTAAGCCAGGTGACCCTATGCCTGAAGCAACAATGAAAGCGATTGAATACGCGAAGAAATACGATGTGCCTGTTGTTTTAACACTAGGTACTAAGTTCGTTATTCAAGATGATCCAGAATTTTGGAAAGACTTCTTAGAGCAGCACGTAACGGTTGTTGCAATGAATGAAGACGAAGCAGAAGCCCTAACCGGTGAAAGCGATCCGCTTGCTGCTTCAGACAAAGCGCTAGAGTGGGTGGACTTAGTTCTATGTACTGCCGGCCCTGTTGGCCTATTCATGGCGGGTTACACGGAAGACGCAGCGAAGCGTGAAACATCACTGCCTCTACTTCCTGGTTCAATTGCTGAATTTAACCGTTTCGAATTTAGCCGTCCTGCACATAAAGAGTTATGTGAAAACCCAACTAAAGTGTATTCGCATATTGCGCCATACATGGGTGGCCCAGAAAAAATCAAAAATACGAATGGTGCAGGTGATGCTGCTTTATCGGCTTTATTGCATGATATGGCTGCGAATAAGTACCACAAAGAAAACGTGCCAAACTCAAGTAAGCACCAACATTCATTTTTGACGTATTCTTCTTTCTCACAAGTTTGTAAATATTCAAACCGTGCTAGCTATGAAGTGTTAGTTCAACACTCTCCACGTTTATCTCGTGGTCTTCCTGAAAGAGAAGATAGCCTAGAAGAAGCGTACTGGGAAAGATAAGACACTTTGTTTATCCGATGCGTACGAGTTTATCAAATGCGCATCTATGTTTATAAAGAACATTAAAGGGTAACAAAATATAAAAAAGGCTCCGAAAGGAGCCTTTTTTGTTTCTGAATATATTGAAGCCGTAAATAATACTTTGGTCGACTTAAATATTAATTCTATTGCTAAGTGTGTAATTGATTACCCACTCAGTAAACTGAACGCTTAACTTAGATAGCAAACTCTTCTAGAGATTTACCAGCATCTAGCTGTTCTTGGATAGCTGAAGGCGTACGGCCTTGACCTGTCCAAGTTTTCTCGTCGCCGTTTGCGTCTACATATTTGTATTTCGCTGGGCGAGGAGCGCGTTTAGCTTTAGTTGTTTTAGATTTTGCTTCGCCAGAAAGAGCTGCAATAAGATCTGCAACATCAATTCCGTCTTTTGCAATTTGTTCAGCGATAGCAGAAAGCTTAGCTTCTTGTTCTGCTTTAGCTGCACGTTCTTCAGCTTCAGACTCTTGACGCTCTTGTACAACAATAGTTAGCTTGTCTAGCGCTTCTTCTAGTTGCTCAAGAGTTAATTCACGTGAGAATGCGCGAAGGCTACGGATATTTAATAGAGTTTTTGTTAATTCAGACATGATATTTTCCATCAAGGTAAACTAAATAATCATCCTAATAATAAACAGAGCTTAGGAATAAAACAAATAGTATTTCTTCTATTACATATTTAAATATAAAAGTGAGATGAATAGTTGAAATTTCAAAGGCACATTTCTATTGAATTTATAATAATTATTAAGATTATCTGAAAAACTGATATGTGACAGGTGGAGTAATTAACTTGTGTAGACTATTCTTCTATTGATTAGTTCATTAACAAAAAGCTATTTTTCTCGGAATGATATGTTGCATTGTTGCTCTTGATGAGTACAATTGCGGCTACCTGATGCGATGCGTTGGTTAATTTGTTGTTAAACTCTGGTTTACACGGTTAATAATGTTATCGCACGTAGAGGTGCAATTATAAAAAGTAACTTCCGTTGGGGTGATGCCAATGAGCGGGAATGAAAGGTGTAATTGCCGAAGTAAATTGTATATCTAAGCAATTTGCTGGGGTTGTGCTCAATAGGTACAACACTGCCATAGTCTTAATTTTAAACTATGGAGCGCTACTGTAGGGTTGGGTGAAGTGTTCACTTCCCTTTCGCTTAGTTCAACATGAACTTGAACAGCCGTATCAAGTTTGTCTGCAGTAGATCTCTAGCCAAATAAAAAACTGGTTTTTGAAGATCATGAATTTAATAGATTTTGCAACATCGCCTTTATCTTTGCTTCCGCCCCTTGTGGCTTTAAGTCTTGCTATTGTTACCCGCCGTGTATTGGTTTCTTTGGGTGTCGGTATCATCATGGGTGCTATCTTACTTGCTGACTATTCAGTAGGTAATGCAGCGAGCTACGTGTTTACTAAAGCATCTGGTGTTTTCATCGAAGATGGTGGCATCAACACTTGGAACATGAGCATCATCGCATTCCTAATTATTCTTGGAATGACAACTGCACTATTAACACTGTCTGGCGGTACTCGTGCATTCGCTGAGTGGGCTCAGTCTCGCGTTAAAAGCAAACGTGGTTCAAAGCTACTTGCTGCTTTCCTAGGTGTATTCATCTTCGTTGATGACTACTTCAACAGCTTAGCGGTAGGTGCTATCTCTCGCCCTGTAACAGACCGTTTCTACGTATCTCGCGCTAAGCTTGCTTATATTCTCGACTCTACTGCTGCTCCAATGTGTGTGATCATGCCGGCTTCTAGCTGGGGTGCTTACATCATTACTATTATTGGTGGCATCTTAGTAACACACGGTGTAACTGAATATTCAGCACTGGGTGCTTACGTTCGTCTTATTCCAATGAACTTCTACGCTGTGTTTGCACTACTAATGGTGTTCGCAGTGGCATGGTTCGGTCTAGATGTTGGTAAGATGCGTGAGCATGAAATCGAAGCATCTCAAGGCCGTGGCTTTGAAGGCGACAACGATCAAAAGCAAGCTCACGATCTAAACGAAGAGCTAGATATCGAAGAGAGCGAAAACGGTTCAGTTTCTGATCTTGTTATGCCAATCGTATCGCTAATTGTAGCGACAGTGGCAGCAATGCTTTACACAGGTGGCCAAGCGCTGGCTGCTGATGGCCAAGCATTCAACCTTCTAGGTGCATTCGAAAACACGGATGTAGGTAAGTCTCTTGTTTACGGTGGTGTTATCGGCTTACTAGTAGCACTAGCGACAGTATTCAAGCAAAAGCTATCTATGGCTGATATCGCAAGAACAATGTGGATCGGTGCTAGCTCTATGTTTGGCGCGATTCTGATTCTTGTGTTTGCATGGACTATCGGTTCTGTAATCGGCGACATGAAAACGGGTTCTTACCTATCGTCTCTAGTAACAGGCAGCATTGATTACCACTGGCTACCGGTTATGTTGTTCCTTCTAGCGGGCGTTATGGCGTTCTCTACAGGTACATCTTGGGGTACATTCGGCATCATGCTACCAATAGCTGGTGATATGGCAGCAGCATCGGATATCGCACTGATTCTTCCTATGCTAAGTGCGGTTCTAGCGGGTGCAGTATTTGGTGACCACTGTTCTCCAATCTCAGATACGACGATTCTGTCTTCTACTGGTGCTCGTTGTAACCATATCGACCACGTATCGACTCAGCTTCCATACGCGTTGTCTGTAGCGTTCGTATCGTGCATCGGTTTCATCACTCTAGGTATGACATCTTCAATTGGCATCGCATTTGGCGCAGCGTCTCTAACGTTTGTTGCTGTATGTTTTGCATTGGCGTACTTCTCTCGCTGCAAAATGGCGACGTGCAAAAGCTAAAACTGAAAGTTAATCAGTAAACTATCAGGGAGGCGTTTGCCTCCCTTTTTTGTGCCTGTTAATTTAATTTTAAGTTTCGTGAAAAAAGTTCGAATAAATGGTTGAAAAAGGATGTCAGCTTAGTTAGTGTGGAGACAAGACAGCAAACAACCTAAGAGCTGATAAGTATGCGTAAATTAGTAATGAACATTCATCACCATCATCACCCTATCTAGTCTTTCGGGGAGATTTACGTATACCCGGGAGCAAGATTACTCCCGGAGGTTAAGTCAAAAGAATTTAGATTTAAACCCTCGGGATGACAAAGTCTCCGAGGGTTTTTTAGTTTTAGTACTTTTAAATAATCAATAAATTCAAATATTTGCACAGGGATACAGCAATGCAGACACAACGCCTAAGAATCGCAATTCAAAAGAAAGGTCGCTTAAGTAAAGAGTGCCAAGACCTACTTAAAAAATGTGGTGTTAAATTTAACATTATGGGTGAGCGCCTAGTGGTTCACTCACTAAATATGCCAATCGACTTGTTACTCGTTCGTGATGACGACATCCCCGGTCTTATCATGGATGGTGTAGTTGACCTTGGTTTCATCGGTGAAAATGAGCTAGAAGAAGTTCGTCTAGACCGTGTTGCTCTTAAAGAGCCTTCAGAGTTCCGCACACTACGTCGTTTAGACTTCGGTGGTTGCCGCCTTTCTATCGCTATCAACAAAGACGAAGAATACAACGGCCCACAAGACTTAGCGGGCAAGCGAATTGCGACAACCTACCCACAGCTACTTAAAGCCTACATGGACGAGCAGGGTGTTGAATTCAGCACTTGTATGCTAACAGGCTCGGTTGAAGTCGCGCCTCGCGCTGGTTTAGCAGACGCTATCGCTGATTTAGTTTCTACAGGTGCAACGCTTGAAGCGAACGGCCTAAAAGAGGCAGAAGCTATCTTCCAATCGAAAGCAACACTGATTCAACGTGTTGGTGATTTCGACGCAGACAAAACCGCACTGATTGAAAAACTACTGACTCGTATGCAGGGTGTTCAACAAGCGAAAGAGTCGAAGTACATCATGCTTCACGCGCCAACTTCTCAACTAGAGCAAATCAAAGCACTACTGCCTGGTGCTGAAGATCCAACGGTTCTTCCACTATCTACAGACAAAGACAAAGTTGCCGTGCACCTAGTAAGTACAGAGAACTTGTTCTGGGAAACAATGGAACAGCTTAAAGAGTTGGGTGCAAGCTCGATTCTAGTATTACCAATCGAAAAAATGATGGGGTAGTGACGATGAGAACCGTTGTTTGGCAATCTTTAAGTGAATCACAGCAAGACTCGGTATTAGAGCGTCCAGCTATTACTGAAGGTGCAAACATCACAGCGACTGTTTCTGATGTTATTGCAAAAGTACGAAATGAAGGCGATGCCGCGCTTAAAGAGCTGACTGCAAAGTTTGATGGTGTAACTCCTGAATCTATTCGAGTCAGTTCAAATGAAATCGAAGAGGCGTGTGCTCGTCTAACACCAGAAATGAAGCAAGCGCTAGAGCAAGCTTATAGCAACATTGCTAAGTTCCACGAAGCTCAAAAGCCTCAACCGATTAAGGTTGAGACACAACCGGGCGTTGTGTGTGAGCAAGTGACTCGCGCTATTAATACTGTTGGCCTTTATATTCCAGGTGGCAGCGCGCCACTTCCGTCAACGGTTCTTATGTTAGGTGTACCTGCACAAATTGCAGGTTGTCGTAAGGTGGTGCTTTGTTCACCTCCGCCAATCGCTGATGAAATCTTGTATGTCGCTAAGCTTTGTAAAATCGATGAAGTTTACAACGTTGGTGGTGGTCAAGCGGTTGCTGCAATGGCTTACGGTACCGAGAGTGTTGCTAAAGTCGATAAGATCTTCGGCCCAGGTAACGCCTACGTAACGGAAGCGAAACGCCAAGTAAGCAATGACTTCCGCGGTGCGGCGATCGATATGCCTGCTGGCCCATCTGAAGTGTTGGTGATTGCTGATGAAACAGCTGATGCCGATTTCATCGCAGCGGATTTGTTGAGCCAAGCGGAACACGGTCCTGACTCTCAAGTGGTCTTGGTCACGCCATCTCCAGTGATTGCTGACCAAGTAACAGAAGCGGTTCAGAAACAACTGAAAGAGTTGTCTCGTGCGAACATCGCTCAGCAAGCATTGGCTTCAAGCTTAATTATCATTGCTGAATCGATCACTCAAGCGATTGCGATTTCGAACTTCTACGGTCCTGAGCACTTGATTGTTCAAACCAAGAATCCACGTGAACTGCTGCCATTGTTAGACAATGCAGGCTCAATCTTCCTTGGTGACTGGTCTCCAGAATCTGCAGGTGATTATGCGTCTGGTACAAACCACGTATTACCGACTTACGGTTACACGAAGACGTATTCAAGCCTAGGTTTGGCTGACTTCTCTAAGCGCATGACGGTACAAGAGCTAACAGCCGATGGTTTGAAAGGCCTAGCGCCAACTGTAGTAACAATGGCGGAAGCCGAAGGCTTGGATGCACACAAACGCGCTGTGACTATCCGAGTTGAAAAGTTAAATAAAGCGAAATAAGGGTAGGGCATGGAAAAGTTAGCAAGAAAACAAGTTCAGGCTCTAACACCTTACTTGTCTGCAAGACGCATTGGCGGGACGGGTGATGTATGGCTAAACGCCAACGAATCTCCGTTTGATAACGAGTACAGCCTAAACCTGTCTCGTCTTAATCGCTACAGCGAATGTCAGCCTAAAGAGTTGATTGACGCTTACGCACAATATGCAGGTGTGAAACCAGAGCAAACACTGACGACTCGTGGTGCTGATGAAGGCATCGAGTTATTGATTCGTGCTTTCTGTGAGCCGAACGAAGACGCTACTCTTTACTGCCCACCTACTTACGGTATGTACGCTATCAGTGCAGAGACGATCGGTGTTGAGCGTAAAGTTGTGCCTCTAACCGCTGAGTGGCAACTGGATCTTCCTGCGATTGAAGCGCAACTAGACAACGTGAAAGTGGTGTTTGTTTGTAGCCCAAATAACCCAACCGGTAATTTGGTTAATCGTAAAGACATCATTAAGCTGCTTGAAATGACTCAAGACAAAGCGATCGTGGTGATGGACGAAGCGTACATCGACTTCTGCCCTGAAGCATCAACCGTTGATTTGCTTGCACAGTACCCGAATCTAGCGATTCTTCGTACCTTGTCTAAAGCTTTTGCATTAGCTGGTTTACGCTGTGGCTTTACGCTAGCGAACCAAGAGCTTATCGATGTATTGTTGAAGGTGATTGCACCATACCCAGTACCAATCCCAGTGGCTGACATCGCTGTTCAAGCACTTTCAGAGCAAGGTCTTGCAAGAGCGAAATTTCAGGTTCTGGATTTAAGTGCGAATCGCGCTTATCTACAAGCCGGTTTATTGGGCTTACCTCAAGTGACAGTATTTGATGGTTGGGGTAACTACCTATTGGTTAAATTCCCTAACGGCGACGAATTATTTAAAGCGGCATGGGACAGTGGCATTATTTTACGTAACTCGCCAATCGAAGACTGTGTTCGCATTAGTATTGGTAACCGCGAAGAGTGCGAAAAGACACTTGGATTCATTCGTAACTTTTTTCAGTAACGAAAGGCTTACCAGTAATAACATTTGTCAGTCTTGAGTTGATTAATCATAGGCTGACAAATGAAACCAATATTTTGGGTTAGCGTTTGATTTTAGCTAGACCACCAGATTTAAAATTAAAAGGAAGTTCAAGTGAGTAAACAACAGAAAATACTTTTTATAGACCGTGACGGCACCTTAATTGTTGAGCCGCCAGTCGACTTTCAAGTAGACCGTTTAGACAAGCTAAAATTTGAACCGCTAGTGATTCCAAGCCTGCTTGCACTGCAAGATGCTGGTTACCGTCTAGTGATGGTGACTAACCAAGATGGTCTAGGTACCGATAGCTATCCTCAAGAAGATTTCGATGCGCCACATAACATGATGATGGAGTTCTTCGAATCTCAAGGCGTTAAGTTTGATGACGTGCTTATTTGTCCTCACTTTGACGAAGACAACTGCTCTTGCCGTAAGCCTAAGCTAGGTATGGTTAAAGAATATCTACAGGGCGGTAAAGTTGACTTCCAACACTCTGTTGTAATTGGCGATCGAGTGACTGACCTGCAACTAGCTGAGAACATGGCAATTCGCGGTATTCAATATGGCCCGGATGCAAAAACAGAAGGCACGCTTAACTGGCCACAGATCGTTAAAGATCTGACGGTTAACGCTCGGGTTGCTGAAGTGGTTCGTACCACCAAAGAAACCGACATTAAGGTAGCCGTAAACCTTGATGAAACCGGCGGTAATAAGATTGACACAGGTATGGGTTTCTTCGACCACATGCTTGATCAAATTGCGACACACGGTGGTTTCCAAATGAACCTAACTGTGAAAGGCGACCTGCACATTGATGATCACCACACAGTAGAAGATACAGCACTTGCGTTAGGCCAAGCTCTGAAAGATGCGCTAGGCGACAAACGTGGTATTGGCCGTTTTGGTTTTAGCCTGCCAATGGATGAGTGTTTAGCTCAGTGTGCGTTAGATCTTTCTGGTCGCCCATACCTGAAGTTCGATGCGAAATTCAGCCGTGAGCAAGTAGGTGATCTGTCAACCGAGATGGTGGTTCATTTCTTCCGCTCTCTAACCGACACACTGGCTTGTACGCTACACCTTTCTTCTGATGGCAATAATGATCACCACATCATTGAGAGCCTGTTTAAAGCGTTTGGTCGTACTCTTCGCCAAGCAATCAAAGTTGAAGGTAATGAGTTACCAAGCAGCAAAGGCGTCTTGTAAGGCTAACGTTAGCAAGGAAAAACAATGAAAGATCAAAAAGTCGTCATTATTGATACTGGGTGTGCCAACGTTTCTTCGGTCAAATTTGCTATTGAACGTTTGGGTTACGCAGTTGAGATTTCAAAAGAACCAGAAGTGGTCCTTGCCGCCGACAAGCTTTTCCTACCGGGTGTAGGTACAGCAAGTGAGGCAATGAAGAACCTACAAGAGCGTGACCTTGTTTCTCTTGTGAAGAAAGTAGAGAAGCCTCTGCTGGGTATTTGTTTAGGTATGCAACTGTTAGGCAAATTATCTCAAGAGAAAGGCCAAAAGGCGGACGAGCTAGTTGAATGTCTAGGGTTGTGTGATGGTGAGGTGCGTTTACTTGAAACGGGCGATTTACCACTACCACACATGGGTTGGAACACAGTAACTTCGACACCTAACCACCCTTTGTTTAAAGACATTGAAGAAGGCGAGTACTTCTACTTCGTTCACAGCTTCGCAATGCCAGTGGGTGACTACACAATCGCACAATGTGATTACGGTAATCCGTTCACAGCGGCGGTGCAAAGTGGTAACTATTATGGTGTTCAGTTCCACCCAGAGCGTTCTTCAAAAGCTGGCTCTAAGCTGATTCAGAACTTCTTGGAATTGTAATAAGGATTAGGCAACGGCCAACGTTGCCATATAAGGAATGTAAATGATTATTCCCGCATTAGATTTAATTGAAGGCCAAGTAGTTCGCTTATTCCAAGGTGATTACGGGCAAGTAACAGAATACAAAGTAGATCCTGCAGAGCAGTTTAACCTGTATCATCAAGCTGGCGCAGGCTGGCTTCACCTTGTTGACTTAACGGGTGCAAAAGACACAACCGCTCGTCAACTTGACCTAATCGCAAAGCTACTTGCTAGCACGCCTGCCAATATCCAAATTGGTGGTGGTGTTCGTAACGAGCAAGACGTGGTCGACCTACTTGAAGCTGGTGCGCAGCGCGTAGTTGTAGGCTCAACGGCAGTTAAGCAGCCTGAGCTTGTGAAAGGTTGGATGGAAAAATACGGCGCTGAGAAAATTGTACTGGCGCTGGATATCAACATCGACGAAAGCGGCACACGTAAAGTGGCGATTTCAGGTTGGCAAGAAGATTCAGGCGTGACGATTGAAGCGCTGATTGAAGATTATCTAACAGTGGGTCTTAAACACGTTCTGTGTACCGACATTTCACGTGATGGCACGCTAGAAGGATCAAACGTAGAGCTTTACGTTGACCTTTGTAAACAGTACCCACAGGTTCAATTCCAATCATCGGGCGGCATCGGCAGCCTAGCGGATATCGAAGCTCTAAAAGGCAGCGGTGTTGCTGGTGTGATTGTTGGTCGTGCGTTACTGGATGGTAAGTTTACCGCAGAGGAGGCTTTTGCATGTTGGCAAAGCGAATAATCCCTTGTTTGGATGTCCGTGACGGGCAAGTGGTAAAGGGCGTTCAGTTCCGTAACCACGAAATCATTGGCGACATCGTTCCGTTAGCGCAGCGCTACGCGGAAGAGGGCGCTGATGAATTAGTATTTTACGATATCACAGCATCAAGCGATGGTCGTGTCGTCGACAAGAGCTGGGTGAAACGTGTCGCAGAAGTGATTGATATTCCTTTCTGTGTAGCTGGTGGTATTAAATCAGCAGAAGATGCAGCGCGCATTCTTGAGTTTGGTGCTGATAAAGTATCGATCAACTCGCCTGCACTGGCTAACCCTCAACTGATCACTGACCTTGCTGATAAATTCGGCGTGCAGTGTATCGTTGTTGGTATCGACTCATACTTCGACAAAGAAACAGGCAAGTATCAGGTTTACCAATTTACTGGTGATGAAGCGCGTACCAAAGCGACCAAATGGGAAACCAAAGATTGGGTGCAGGAAGTACAGAAGCGTGGTGCTGGTGAGATCGTGTTGAACATGATGAACCAAGATGGCGTTCGTAACGGTTACGACATCGAGCAGCTCAACATGGTACGCGAAGTGTGTAACGTGCCACTGATTGCTTCTGGTGGTGCTGGCGCGATGGAGCACTTTGCTGAAGCCTACAAAAAGACCAACGTGGACGGAGCACTTGCGGCGTCGGTATTTCACAAACAAGTCATCAATATTGGTGAACTTAAACAGTATTTAAAACAACAAGATGTAGAGGTGCGACTATGAGTTTTGAAACCGCAAGCTTATCAAAAGCAGCAGTAGGCGCATTATCAGAGCGTATTAACTGGGAAAAAGTAGATGGTTTAGTGCCAGCTATTGTTCAAGATTACCAATCGAGCCAAGTGTTGATGATGGGATACATGAACCCTGCAGCACTTGAGAAAACGGGTGAAACGGGTCAAGTAACTTTTTTCTCGCGCACTAAAGAGCGTTTGTGGACGAAAGGTGAGACCTCAGGCAATGTTCTGCAACTGGTGAACATGTCACTTGATTGCGACAATGACACCTTGTTGGTAAAAGTGAATCCAATTGGTCCAACGTGCCATTTGGGTAACACCACATGTTGGGATGTCGATCCGCAAGAAGAGACCCAGATGGTGTGGCTTCATCAACTTGAGCAGCTACTGGCTGCCCGCAAGGACGCAGATCCTGAGTCTTCTTATACTGCCAGTCTATATGCCCGTGGCACCAAGCGTATTTCGCAAAAAGTGGGCGAAGAAGGCGTTGAAGTCGCGCTTGCGGCGACGTCGGGCGATAAGGCGGAGTTAGTGTGTGAATCAGCAGATTTGATTTACCACCTAATGGTTCTTCTTCAAGACCAAGGCCTATCGATGAACGACGTAGTGAATAAACTTAAAGAGCGCCATAAGTAAGTTCTCTTTAGATTAATAGAACCACACAAAAGACAAACAAAAGCCCCGTAAACAACCATGTTTACGGGGCTTTTAAATTATCTAAGATATTAATCTACTTAAAAAGCACTGAACCTCGTCATTCCGAGGAGCCTAAGCGGCATCAGGGATCTATTTCAGCGCTTAGCTACCTAAATCTCAGTATTACCCGCAACATTTTTTATACTTCTTACCACTACCACAAATACACGGGTCATTGCGGCCTATCTTGAAGCTCTCTACGGTTTGGTTTAGGCGAGGGTCAATCTCTGGCTCTGTTAGCTCTTCATGTTTGTTTTCTTGCTCTGGGAACTCACCATCGATATAGAACCAAAGGCCATCTTCACGAACGAAACGCGAGCGCTCTTGCATGCAGTATTGTGCGCCGTCTTCATTGAAGTAGGCTTTAAACTCGACAAAGCCTTCGTTTTCGTGTGAGCCAGCTGCGGTATCAATGACTTCTAAGCCAGCCCAATCACTATCGATAGACTCTGCAATACCTTCTCTTTGAGCTTCTGCATTACAGCTAGGGTGGTAAGTCGCAATAACATAATCAACTAACCCCAATACGTGCGCTGAATAACGTGAGCGCATCAATTGCTCAGGTGTTTCAACTGAACTGTGATTAAGGTGCGCTGACTCGCAGCATTGTTGGTAAGAGTTTTTGTTACCGCACGGGCATAAAGACATAGTCAAATCCTGTAAAAATGGCCTCTATTAAGAGGCCATAAATGAATGCGTTGGAGTTTACCAAGAAACGATTGCTCACCAAAGCTTAGTTTCTATTGAAGCGATTATAAGAAGTGAATTATCTCAATGCTGGTGACAGTAGCTCTTGTGCCCAAGTCGTCGCTTCATCGTAAGCTTGGCCTAGTTGAGCCTCGCTGAGCTTGAGAAGTTTACGAATGCGCGTTGCTTCATCCCATCGAGCTTGCTCATAAGCAATAACCATAGCCAAAATTGCACCTAACACGCCCTTGCGTTGGATAAGGGCCTGTTTAATCTCGTCGTCGATTGGCACTGAGTCCAATACTTGCTTCAACGGTTGGTCAAACAGTGAATCCAGTAATGAGAACATGCCAGTTAGAAAGGCTTGTCCGGGCTCAACCTTCACATTCATCTTCTCGACTAATAGCTCACATTGACGTGCGCGCAATACCGCTAAACCGTAGAGTGAATCTGGCTTATCTTCTTTCGCCGATGCGATCGCTACAAGTGAAACGAACTTACGTAGTTTCTGTTCGCCAAGGTAAATCAGAGCTTGGCGGAATGAACGAATGGTCGTGGCTGATCCGCCTGCTGAGTTCACGTAAGCGAGTAACTTATAAGACAAGGTCACATCAAGAGTGATCAGACGCTCTACTTCACTAAAGTCGATGGGATCGTTAGCTATCTCTTTCAACAGTTGAACAATGGTCAAAAACGCAGGGTTGAGCGCACGAGTTTGAATCATTTCCGGCTTACTAAAGAAGTAGCCTTGGAAGTAGGAGAACCCAGCTTGGTTCGCTTCTTGGTACTCGTCGTAAGTCTCGACCTTTTCAGCAAGGAACTTGATATTTAGCCCTTTGAGAGAGTTCATGAACATCGAAGCTTTCGCAATAGAGATCAAACGGATATCAAACTTGATAATAGAGACGTAAGGTAAGAAACGTTTCCACGCTTTGCTTGGCACAAAGTCATCCAATGCGATGGTATAACCCGCATCGTAGATAGCTTTGATGGCTTCAAGTAGCTCGTCTGTTGGTTCGCAGTCTTCAAGAACCTCGACTACGAGGCTTTCTTTTGGAAATAGGGTAGGGACCAAGTTAATCAGGCTTGCATAAGGAAAGTTCACGAACCCCAGCTTATCACCCAGCGTATTATAGTGGGTTGATAAAAAGTGGTCGGAAAGCAAACGGCTAGTAGCGAGCTCCGGTTCTACTTCAGGGAAAGTGTTCTTAGGACCATCCCTGAATAGCAACTCGTAACCTATGGTTTTCTTATCTGTATCGAGTATTGGTTGACGCGCTACGTATGAATATTTCAACTTGGTACTGTGTTCGGTTTATTTCTGATAGAGAGATAATAGCTAATTCAGTGGAAATTACCATACACAATCTAAGAAAGTCTGACCGACAATAATAATCAAAGTGAAAGTTTAAGACTGATGTTGAAAGCTATTGCTAAACTCTCGATTCTGTAGTTCAAAACTTTGCGGAGTGAACACCAGCACTGAGCCTTGCGTATACCAATCGCCAAGTACGATACGGGTTTTAGTGCAATTATTAGCATTGAAAGTGTGGATGTCAGGGCGATGAGTGTGGCCGTGAATCATTAGATCAACGTTGTTTCGTTCCATCACATCTTCGACTTCTTGTTGTGTCACATCCATGATATCGAGAGACTTAGTTTGTTTGTCATCTTTGATATCAGATTGAACCTTCGAGACGATCTTCTTCTTGATGAAAAATGGAATTCTGTTGAAGACCCATTGTAGCCACGGTTGATGCACTTTTTCGCGGAAAGCGAGGTATTTTACATCTTCGGTGCATAGGGTATCACCATGTAACACAACCGCTTTTTGGCCGTAGATATCGATTGTCGATACTTCGTCTAGTAGTTTCACGCCGGTTTGCTTAGCAAATTTTTTGCCGACAAGGAAATCACGGTTACCTTGAGTGAAGTAGCAAGGTACGCCTGTTTTCACCAAATCAATAAACGCTTGGCGAATAGAGGTCGCGAACTCACTCTTATCGTCGTCACCAATCCAGAATTCGAAAAGGTCGCCTAACACATAAAGTGCATCCGCCTCTACCGCTTCATTCTTCATAAAGGTTAGGAAGCAGTCAGTGATGTCTTGTCGTGACGGAGCAAGGTGCAGGTCTGATATAAAATATGTTTTCATAGGTCTAAAAAAAGGGAGCGATTCGCTCCCTATATCCTGATTTTATCGGCTCATCAATTATTAATACTAGGGCGTGTTGACCTTTGGCGGTTAAATTTTGTTCGAGATAAAAGCGTTTTAATCGAGGCGAGGGATAGGAAGCCTAGTTATTCTAAGCAAATCTCCCTCAACAAAGAGTAAAACGCTTTTAGCCGAACCCTTTGGGCAGCGTTTGCTGGTTATTTCTACTGCGTTATCGGCTTTTTATGTAGGCTAGCTACACATCAAAGCCTCTGCCTTGTATAAATCCCCAGCAACTCGCTGCAAAAATCAGCTCAAAAGGTCAATACGCCCTAATCGAAAGCAAGTAATTAAGCTTCGATTGTAGTACCAGTGATGATCACTTCTTCTAGAGGTACATCTTGGTGCATACCCATAGAACCAGTGCTAACACCTTTGATCTTGTTTACGATGTCCATGCCTTCAACAACTTCTGCGAATACACAGTAGCCCCAACCGTCTAGGCTTTCGCTACGGAAGTTTAGGAAAGAGTTGTCGTTAACGTTGATGAAGAACTGAGAGCTCGCTGAATGCGGTTCCATAGTACGAGCCATTGCTAGCGTACCAACTTTGTTCGCTAGACCGTTGTTTGCTTCGTTCTTGATAGTAGCACGAGTTGCCTTTTCTTTAAGGCCAGAAGTCATGCCGCCGCCTTGAATCATGAAACCATCGATAACACGGTGGAATAGTGTGTTGTCGTAGAAACCGTCACGGCAATACTGTAGGAAGTTTGCGCTTGTTTCTGGTGCTTTTTCTTCGTTTAGTTGAACTTTGATGTCACCAAAATTTGTGTGAAGGATGATCATGATTGTTACCTTACTGTCTTTTTAATATGAAGTTCGAATTCTAGCGCATGTTGGCGGACTTTCAAATCATCAAATCATTCACTTAACTCAGATGTTTAAAGTAATTCCTGCTTTTGGGGATTACCTATTAAGGTATGACTTGTTATACTGCGATCTTATTTTTGATTAATCCATAAAATAGATAGAGATCATGCTGAAGATATATAACACGCTCACAAGACAGAAAGAGGAATTCAAACCAATTACAGCTGGCAAAGTCGGCATGTATGTCTGTGGGGTAACCATATACGATCTCTGTCACATTGGTCATGGTCGTACGTTCGTTTCTTTCGACGTAGTAACTCGTTACCTTCGTTACCTTGGTTACGATTTGAACTTCGTTCGTAACATCACAGATATCGATGACAAAATCATCAAGCGTGCTAACGAAAACGGCGAGTCTTGTGACTCTCTGACTGAGCGTCTAATCGGCGAAATGCACGCTGATTTCGATGCATTGAACATGAAGCGTCCAGACGTTGAACCTCGTGCAACGGAATTCATCACTGAAATCATCGAACTTGTTGAAAAGCTGATTGAACGCGGCTACGCATATGTTGCAAGTAACGGCGACGTAATGTTCGAAGTTAAGAAGTTCGAAGAATACGGTAAGCTTTCTAAGCAAGACCTAGATCAGCTTCAAGCTGGCGCTCGTGTTGACGTAGACTCAGCAAAACGTAGCCCGCTAGATTTCGTTGTTTGGAAGATGTCTAAGCCAGGTGAACCAACATGGGAATCACCATGGGGCCCAGGTCGTCCAGGCTGGCACATTGAATGTTCAGCAATGAACTCGTCTATTCTAGGTAACCACTTCGATATCCACGGTGGCGGCTCAGATCTACAATTCCCACACCATGAGAACGAAATCGCGCAATCTTGCTGTGCACATGGCACTGACTATGTAAACACATGGATGCACAGTGGCATGGTGATGGTAGACAGAGAAAAAATGTCTAAGTCACTAGGTAACTTCTTCACTATCCGTGATGTGCTAGCACACTACGATGCTGAAACAGTGCGCTACTTCCTAATGTCTGGTCACTACCGTAGTCAACTGAACTACAGTGAAGACAACTTAAACCAAGCTCGCGCATCGCTAGAGCGTCTATACACGTCACTTCGTGGCCTAGACCTTACAGCGGCTCCTGCTGGTGGCGAAGAGTACGTAACTCGCTTCTCTACTGCGATGAATGACGACTTCAATACGCCTGAAGCTTACTCCGTGCTGTTTGAAATGGCGCGTGAAATCAACCGTATCAAGCCTGAGAGCATTGAAAAAGCAAGCGGACTTGGTGCATTGATGCGTGAGCTAGCAGACATCATCGGTATTCTTCACCAAGAGCCAGAAGCCTTCCTACAAGGCGATGCGGCAGGTAACGATGACGAAGTGGCTGAAATCGAAGCGTTGATCAAATTGCGTAACGATTCTCGAGCTTCTAAGGATTGGGCAAATGCCGACCTTGCACGTGACAAGCTCAACGAGTTGGGCATCGTTCTAGAAGATGGCCCAGAAGGCACGACTTGGCGTCGTAAGTAAATCTTATAAAAAGGGCTGATTTTCAGCCCTTTTTTCTAGCAAAAATTCTCTAATTTCACCTTTTCATATTCAATTTTATTTAACAGGAATATTTCTGTGGCTCAGATGTATTTTTACTACTCGGCAATGAATGCGGGTAAATCAACAACGCTTCTTCAATCGTCATTCAACTACCAAGAACGCGGTATGACGCCAGTGATCTTCACGGCTGCATTGGATGATCGCTATGGTATCGGTAAAGTAAGCTCTCGAATTGGTCTGCAATCTGAAGCGCAACTATTTAAAAATGACACCAACATGTTTGATGCGATCAAAAAGCTAAACGACGAAGAGAAGCGTCATTGTGTTTTGATTGATGAGTGTCAGTTCTTATCGAAAGAGCAAGTTTACCAACTAACAGAAGTAGTGGATAAGCTGCATATCCCTGTACTGTGTTACGGTTTACGTACTGACTTCTTGGGTGAACTGTTTGAAGGCAGCCGTTACTTGTTGTCTTGGGCCGATAAACTAGTTGAGCTCAAAACGATTTGTCACTGCGGTCGCAAAGCGAACATGGTGATTCGTACTGATGAGCACGGTGTTGCGATTGCTGAAGGTGACCAAGTTGCTATTGGTGGTAACGACAAATATGTGTCTGTTTGTCGTCTTCACTATAAAGAAGCGTTAGGTAAATAAACGTTTCTTAATTGCCTTGGCAATAGATGACAAAGCGAAGCAGTAAAATAAAAAACGGTGGCCAAGTGCCACCGTTTTTGTTTTCTGATAGGTCATCGCTATTTATTCAAAGCCGAGCTTCTTAATCGTTAAATAGGCGTGATCAACTTCCTCGGAAATCGGCATTTCGATCTGGAAGCCTTGAGCAGGGTAGGACTTGATACGCTCAAAATCGGCAACCAACGCGCCTAGAACCTTATCCAATGGCAACTCTTCATTAAAGTAATCGACCCAATCTTGCCACTTTGATGTCACGGTGATTTCTGTCGCCGCTTCAGGCCACTGTTTACTGAAGGTCGCGTAAGTACGTTTCTCCATAAAAGGCTTCTGCACTAGGGTTAGCCTTTTGGGAGATAACCCTCGCTCCGTCAGCAACTCGTGTGTGAAGCGGACATTCTCCCCAGTATTAGTCGCGTGTTTCTCTATGATAATGTCTGAATCTGGCACGCCACAGTCGCGGGCAATAGCAGCGAAGGTTTCTGCTTCTGAGCGTTCAAAGTTGCCTTCGGTAAAGCGTCCGACACCACCAGAAAAAACGATGTATGGCGCAATCTTTTGATGGTAGAGCTCGGCAGCGTATTCAGCAACACGAGTATCGTTGCTACACAACACAAAAATACAGTCTGAGGGGGCAACCTTGTGACCCATAGACATGAAGTTCCAAAGGGTGTCGATCGCGCGGTGTAGCTTAATGTTGGGCTCTTTGTTAGCTATAGATTGTTCAGTCATGCAGTGCGTCCAATGTGGATTCGAATTTAAACGAATAACCTAAGTCGAGAATCTTTTTCGACGAGATCAGCTTGTCTGGTGTATCAACAACTGGTGGCAGAGGCTCGCTGCTATTAGCACTTTTCAGTGCAGCGGCATAAAACTCCGCCTTACTTACGGTGTTTGGGGTGGTCACATTAACCACTTCATTGTGTAGTTGGTTGATAGCGAAGTCGACTGCGCCAATGGCATCATCAAGATGAAGCATGTTAGCCGGAGCTTGAGTGCTCACTTGCTTCAGTTTACTTGCAAACCTTGATGGGTGGCGACTTGGGCCAATCAAGCCACTAAAACGAAGAATGGTGTAATCGATACCTGAATCTATCACCAACTGCTCAGCTTGCAGCATGACACGCGCGTTATCGGAAAATGAAGATGCGTGCTCTTTATCTGAGGTGGAGAGGAGAAGAGAGGCATTTTGCTCATTTAATACACCGGGTTTAGTTGGATAAACCGTGGTTGAGCTAACCATAATGAGCTTCTTAACGTTCGCCTTCTGACAAGCACTGGTTAGCTGCTGCCAGTAAGCTGCATACTCTTGGCCTGCACCTTTTCTAAAACCAGGAGGGAAGCTGCCTATTACAATCTCGGCATTGTTTTCGAGTAACAGCGAATAGAGTTGCCCGATAGTTTGGTCAGCCTGTGATGCGTTAAAGCTGAATACTTCACAGGGAATACGCTCATTACTGATGGTGTCTGCACCCGCTTGGGTCGTCTTGGTGACGACCACTCGGTTACCATGTCTCTCTAGATGCTCAGATAAAGGGGCACCTACCCATCCTGCACCGATAATAAATATAGAAGCCATCTGTACCTCACAACGACAAGCTATGGATTTAGAATAAGCCTAACAAACCTTTGCCCAAAAATGAAAAAACTCCACGGCCGAAGCGAGTGGAGTTTTTACTAGAACAATGAAGCTTTATTTAAGTACGCGAAGTAGTTTGTCTGCGCGCTCTGCCATCTCGATACCTTCATCTGTTAGGTAACCACCGTCTGGCTGAGTACAAAGGTTCTTTTCGAATAGGCGCTTAACAGCGTCTTGAGTTTCTTGAGCAGCCTCTTGATGAACTTTAATGCCCGTAGCAGCGCTACTTACATCAAATTGAAGAAGGAGGTTTAAATCAGCAATATGTTCAGCGTTGTACTTCATAATTAACCTATATATTCATAACGTTCTCTACCTTCACCTTAGTGCGCATTCACAACTCAGGCAATAGCAAATAAATAGAATTGATAAGTGATACCAAATTGAATGATTAATCGACGTATGATGGGTTTATTTTGGTTAGATTGGGTGATTTGCACCCACTTAAATTGCGAATGATGTTTATTGCTAAGTGGTTGTAATATATTGTGGGACTAGAAATATATTGCATTCAGCTAATATTGAATAAAAAAGGAAATGCATCAGTGAGAGCGAACAAAGTAGCATTAGTTATTAGTATGCTATTTGCTATCTCAGGTTGTCAAAGCACACCCTCAGAGCAGACAGACGCGAACCAAACCACGAACAACAATGAATCAACCTTAGAGGTCCGTTCTTTCCAGTCTGTCCAAAGCGTTTACTCCGAATGGGAAGCTAAGCTTGAAGACCATGCTCAATTGTCTCTCTATGCACCAGAGAATTACAATGAACTGTTAGATGCATGGGATGATGCTGAAAGTATTTATGCGGACTTACTGAAAGACGAATCTCGCCTGACGAAGAGCTACTCGATTTTTTCAAGCCTAACTTACGCTGAAGCTTTTGATGAAAAAATCGCGTTGATCAAATCGAACTATGATTCGATCTTAGCGCTTAAGAAAAAGGCTGATCGAGTATTAGCCGATTCGATTGTACAAATGGATTACCTTAAGTTTCTTGGTGCAGACACCATGTTTACATCGAGCTATAAAAGGTTGTATTCAGAATACAGCGAGCTATTCGAGTACGTGTTAGTCGACGAACTGGAAGACGCACAAGAAGCTCAAGTTGAATTCCTCAATAATGCTCGCTTGCTAGAAGTGAAAGTGGCACACAAGAAATACATCGAGCCTTTGAAGGATGAGTTAGAGTTCTTAGAAGATGAAGACTTTGATGATGTTGTTCCTTTAACGTTTGCTAAGGCCGCTGCTCAAATCACGTTGGCAGAAAACCAAGTGAAAGCGAGCCCGCGTGAAAAGTCGATCATTCAAGACGCGGTTCAAGCGGCTGAGTTTGAATTGAACCACGTGCGCAGTGTCGCTCATGAAGTGAAAGTGTTGGCGAGCGTGAAAGGGGACAAGTTCGAGCAGTCGGTATTGAACGCTGAGAACCAGTTGCTGAGTATTTCACAAATGGTGAATGATGAAGACTACCGTGACGTTGTGCTGCGTCTTCAGTCTCAAAAAATTGTAGAGAGTGTCAAAGCGTTAAAAAGCTCAGACATGACCTCTTTATTAAAGTCAGAGATCGAAAAGTTGACTGAGCAATTAGCTAAGCTTGAAAGTGAAAACCAGCAACAAGCACAGCAATTGTCTGAAGCGACCAAACACAATCAGCTATTGGATGAGCAGGTGACTAAGAGTGATGCTCATATAAAAAGCTTGGAAGAGTTGGTGGATAGCTTGAAAAGCTTAGGTGGTAAGGTAGCGAATGAAAGCGATTCCGACCTTACGCCAACTAACGTTGAATCTAACCTCGAAGATGCGGCTTTAGATCAATCATCAGAAGAAGTGATTGAACCTTCGGTTTAGCATAACCAATGTCTTTATTTGTGACTGACTTAAAAGCGCCTTAGGGCGCTTTTTTACGTTCTGTTGATCTATGTCAAAATCTGAAAATAAAAGCCCTCAAAACACGTCTATAGTGTACGTCATTCTTTTGATTTTAACGTAACTTGTTGATATTTATAGATGTGTTGTTTTTATCGTTAGTTGGCTTTCATTCATCAGACTTTTCTTTTTACTACTAAAGTCGTAAGAAATTCCAATATCATTGAAGGTTTAGCGTTTTCTAGGTTGTTGAAGGAAATTCGAGCATAAAATAGCTCTTGAATTAAGAAATGAAAGAGAGGATTATCGCGCTCCCGACGACATGTTTCAAAATGTAAATCATCATGAATCTAAACCAATTTGACTCATTATTACCGCCACAAATGGCTGAGCGCGCTGCAGATATTGGCGTAGGTAAAGCAACTAAAGATCCAATCAAATCTTTTCTCCTAGCGATTTCAGCTGGTATCCATATCGGTATTGCGTTTGTGTTCTACACCATCGTTACCACCGGTGCTGGTGATTTGCCATGGGGCATTACACGTTTATTAGGTGGCTTGGCATTTAGCTTAGGCTTAATCCTCGTTGTTGTGACTGGCGGTGAGCTGTTTACAAGTTCGGTGTTAACTTTGGTGGCACGCGCAAGTGGCAAGATCACTTGGCGTACACTGGTTAAGAACTGGGCGACAGTTTATGTAGGCAACTTGATCGGCGCTTTGTTGCTGGTGGCTTGTATGTTGCTGACCAAACAATACATGTTTGACCACGGCCAAGTGGGCTTAAACGCGATGGCGATTTCCCAACATAAGATGCACCATGATTTTATCCAAGCGATCGCACTAGGTATCATGTGTAATGTATTGGTTTGTATCGCAGTATGGATGACATTCAGTGGACGCACATTGACCGACAAAATCGCGGTAATGATTCTGCCTGTTGCGATGTTTGTATCAGCGGGTTTTGAGCACTGTATTGCCAACATGTTCCAAGTTCCATTAGCAATCGGCATCAAGACGTTTGCTCCTGCTGAGTTCTGGACAATGACGGGCGCTAACCCTGCGGATTACGTTGACCTGAACATGATGGACTTTCTGATGAACAACTTGCTGCCCGTTACTATAGGTAACATCATTGGTGGCGGTATCTTTGTTGGCATGTGGTACTGGTTAATCTACCTGCGTGATTAATATAGATGACGCGATCAACAAAGATTGCGTGACAAGTTCTGTCGACGAGAGTCGTTAAAGCTCAGCGAAACAATCGAATTGACATATGACACTTACAAGACGGTCTGCATTGCAGGCCGTTTTTTATTTGTGGAAAACCACTCCTTTTGTCGCTCTGTTTGTCATCTGAAGAGACAACAACGTTGATCATCATGTGTGCATATGTCTTTGAAATTACCCAAGGATCAATAGCAATGATCTTTCGAATGCTCGAAATGGACAAAAAAGGATCTATATTGATTTGGTTATCCACAGTTTCTGTGGATAACCTGTCTCAAATTCAGTGAGTAACCAGATCTAAGGGGAGTGGAGAGGCTATTTTTCCGGTTTCATTTGAGCGAGAACTCGACCTTCTTTTGTCAGAGAAGTCTTCAATGAGAGGTGCAGAGCCAGCGCCAAAGAGCAGCTCATCATCACGAAAATAGCCAACATGATCATCAGTTGATATTTAATGGCGATCATCGGTGAAGCGCCTCCTAAAATCTGACCAGTCATCATTCCTGGCAGTGTGACTAAGCCTGTGGTCGCCATAGAGGCCATAATTGGAGACATCGCTTTCTGTATCGCGTTACGCACAAAAGGTGTAGCAGCGTAGGTTGGAGAAGCACCTAGCGCGATTGCCGCTTCATATTCTGATTTCTGCGTTTCAAAAGCACCAAACAGGTTCTGCAATGCCACTATATTACTGCTTAAGCTATTACCCAATAACATACCTGCAATGGGGATAAGATACTGAGCATTGAAAACCGGTGTAGGTTTAATGATGAAAAAGCAGATAAACAAGACGATGGGTACACAGGTTACGGCAAGGCTAACGGCAACAGGTGCTAATAATAGCTGCCTTGGTAACCTAGACTTCTCAACAATCGAGCTCGCACCGACAATTATCATGGCAAACAGCCACAACAAATTGACCCACAAACTATTCAAAGTAAACAAATACTCTAGGTAAAGACCGACAAGAAACAGCTGAATAACCATGCGAATGATGCTGATAGAGGCTTCTTTTCCAAGGCCGAGTTTCAGCTTGTGGTTGATGGCAATGGGCAGCAAGAGAAGTGAACTGAAGAACAACAACTGCCACCAAGATATATCAATAACGTCTTGCATAGTGCTTCCTTTTAAGTAGGCCTCCATCATATCTGAAAGTGCCAAATGATGCATTTCAGCTTCAAACCCGTCGATTCAAAAAGTGCTCAATTATTTAACAAGCAAAGTACAAAATATTGGTTGTTTGAGGCTTTTTTGGCTACTACTTAGTAGGTAAAACGTTAAAATTAGTTATAATACGGTTGCATAAATGTTAGCTTTTAACATTTGTGAAATATACTTAATTCTTCACATTTGTTAATACTTTTTAATAACTTTGTTTAACTAAAAACAAGTTTGGATGAGCTCAAAAAAGTATTGATTAGCAAGGGTTATAAGGGGAGATTTGATTGAACCCTACTTTGAGTATGGTCTAAAATTTGTTGTTAGATACTCAAGAACTTTAGCCCCATAGAATGGGTTACTCGAAATTACTAAATACAAAATAGGCAAAATGTATGAGTGATGTTAAAAAAATTGAAACTGGCGAAAAACGCTCGTTGGAGTGGAAGTCATTCCTCTTCATTGCGGTGGTTCTCTTTCCAATATTAAGTGTGGCTTTTGTAGGCGGTTACGGCTTCATAGTTTGGGCACTACAAGTATTCGTATTCGGACCTCCAGGTGCTCACGGCGGCATGTAATGCCCTCTAGTAACAACTTTTTTTAAACCAATATTTAAGAGAGCTAAACATGAAATCATTTTTAGTGAAATTATGGCGCACAATGACTCGCCCAGCAGTACACATCAGTCTTGGTGTACTAACAATGGGTGGCTTCATCGCCGGTGTTATTTTCTGGGGTGGTTTCAACACCGCTCTAGAGCACACAAATACAGAAGAGTTCTGTGTAAGCTGTCACACCATGCGTGACAATGTATACGTAGAACTGCAAGAAACGATTCACTGGAAAAACACTTCTGGTGTACGTGCTACTTGTCCTGACTGTCACGTTCCACATGAATGGACAGCAAAAATTGCTCGTAAGATGCAAGCATCTAAAGAAGTATTCGCACAAGTATTTGGTGACCTAGACACACCAGAGAAATTCGAAGCACGTCGTATCGAATTGGCTAAGCATGAATGGGATCGTTTCTCTTCGAACAAATCTCTAGAATGTAAAAACTGCCACAACTACGATTCAATGGATTTCGAAAACATGCGCCCAACAGCGCGTATCCAGATGAAAAACGCGGCAGAGCGTGATCAAAGCTGTGTTGACTGCCACAAAGGTATTGCTCACAACCTTCCATTAGATATGGCATCAGCAAGCGGTATTGTTGGCGAGCTAGAAAATGTAGCAAGCAGCACATCTTACGCAAATGGTTCAGACGTAATCTCTATTCGTCACCTACCAATGTATACGGATGAGACAGCAACAGTTGAAGCGGGTCTATTAAGCCCTGCAAGTAAAGTTGCAGTGATCGACGAAAAAGGCGACATGATTAAGATTCAAATCGACGGTTGGCGTAAAGCGAAAGGCTTCGGACGTGTAATCCAAGAAGACTTCGGTATGAACATCTCGACTGCAATCTTGACGAAAGAAGTATCTCAAAGTGACGTAATCACTGTTGGTGAGAAGAAAGAAGATGAGCTAACTGGTCTTCCTTGGGAAGAAGTTAACCTAGCACTTTGGATGAAGAAAGAGTCTATGGTTGATAACTTCGATCCAATCTGGAACGCAGCTGGTCAAGCGTACCAATCTAACTGTTCAACGTGTCACTCACAGCCAGATGAAGCTCACTTCAGCGCTAACGGTTGGGTAGGCATGCTAGATGGTATGATTGCGTTCGTTAACTTCGATACAGATACAGAAGCACTTGTTCTTAAGTATCTACAGAAGCACTCATCAGATTTTTCTGAAGGCCATCACTAATAAGACGTCAATTGGAGTAACACAATGGCAATTACAAGAAGAAGTTTTCTGAAAGGTGTCGCTACTACAAGTGCGGCATCGGTTATCGGTCCAAGCTTATTGGCGTCGGCATCAGCGTCTGCTGCAGAAACAGACGGCGCGTGGAAAGTCTCTGGTTCTCACTGGGGTGCATTCCGAGCTCGTGTTTATGCGGGTAAAGTACAAGAAATTAAACCTCTAGAAATCGATCAACACCCAACTGAGATGTTGAAAGGTATTAAAGGTATTATCTACAGCCCATCACGTGTGCGTTACCCAATGGTTCGCCTAGATTGGTTGAAGAAGCATAAATACAGCGCAGATACGCGTGGTAACAACCGCTTTATTCGTGTGACTTGGGATGAGGCACTAGACCTTGTTTACCGTGAACTAGAGCGCGTACAGAAAGATTACGGTCCATGGGCGCTTCACACCGGTCAAACTGGTTGGAGACAAACTGGTCAGTTCCACAGCTGTACTAACCACATGCAACGTGCAATGGCACTTCACGGTTACTCTGTGAAGAAAATCGGTGACTACTCAACAGGTGCTGGTCAAACGATCATGCCTTACGTACTAGGTTCTACTGAAGTTTACGCGCAAGGTACATCTTGGGAACTTATCCTAGAAAACAGTGACAACATTGTTCTTTGGGGTAACGATCCAGTGAAAAACCTGCAAGTAGGTTGGACATGTGAGACGCACGAGTCGTTCGCATACCTAGAACAGCTGAAAGAAAAAGTTGCTAAGAAAGAGATCAACGTTGTTTCTGTTGACCCTGTTAAGAACAAAACAGGTCGTTACCTAGAAAACGAGCAAATGTACATCAACCCACAAACTGATGTGGCGTTCATGCTGGGTGTTGCTCACGTTCTTTACAACGAAGACCTATACGACAAGAAGTTCATCGAAACTTACTGTCTAGGTTTTGAAGACTTCATCAAGTACGTTCAAGGTGAAACGAAAGATAAAGTTGAGAAGACACCAGAATGGGCTGCAGAAATCTGTGGTGCAAGCGCTGACTCAATCCGTGAATTTGCTAAGATGCTGGTTAACGGTCGTACACAGATTCTTGTTGGTTGGAGTATCCAACGTCAGGAGCACGGTGAACAGCCTTACTGGATGTGTGCAGTTATCGCAGCAATGGTTGGCCAAATTGGTCTTCCAGGCGGTGGTATCTCTTACGGTCACCACTACTCTGGTATCGGTGTATCTTCAACTGGCTTCGCTGCTCCGGGTTCATTCCCGCTGAACATCGACCAAGGTCAATCGCCTAAGCACACCAACACTGATTACAACGGTTACAGCCGCGTAATCCCAGTTGCTCGTTGGGTAGATAGCTTGCTAGAGCCTGGTAAGAAGATCAAAGCAAACGGCGCAACAGTGACACTGCCTGACATCAAGATGATGGTATTCAGTGGTAACAACCCGTGGCACCACCACCAAGATCGCAACAAGATGCGTAAAGCATTCAAGAGCCTACAAACTGTAGTAGCTGTTGATTTCGCTTGGACTGCAACTTGTCGTCACTCTGACATCGTGCTTCCAGCATGTACTCAGTGGGAACGTAACGATATTGACGGTTACGGTGCATACTCTGGTCGTGGTTTGATCGCAATGCACAAGCTAGTGGATCCTCTGTTCCAGTCTAAGACTGATTTCGAGATCATGTCTAGCCTGACTAAGCGTTGGGGTCGTTACGACGATTACACGCGTGGTATGGACGAAATGCAGTGGGTTAAATCTCTGTACGACGAATGTCGCGCTTCAAACGAAGGCAGCTTTGAAATGCCTGAGTTCGCTGAGTTCTGGGAAAAAGGTTTCCTAGACTTCGGTAAAGGTAAGCCATGGACTCGTCACGCTTCATTCCGTGAAGATCCAGAGATCAACGCACTAGGTACACCTTCTGGTTTCATCGAAATCACAAGCCGTACAGTTGGCAACATGGGCTACGAGCACTGTCAAGAACACCCAATGTGGTTCGAGAAATCTGAACGTTCACACGGTGGTCCAGGTTCTGACAAACACCCGTACTGGCTACAATCTTGTCACCCAGACAAGCGTCTTCACTCACAGATGTGTGAATCTGAAGAGTGGCGTGCGACTTACGCGGTACAAGGCCGTGAGCCAATCTACATCAACCCAACAGATGCTAAGAAGAAAGGCATCAAAGATGGCGATGTAGTACGCGTGTTCAACGACCGTGGCCAACTACTAGCAGGTGCTGTTCTGATGGATAGCTACGCTCCTGGTGTTGTTCGTATCGAAGAAGGTGCTTGGTACGGCCCGATCAACGAGAAAGTGGGCGCGCTAGATACATACGGCGATCCAAACACACTAACTCAAGATATCGGTACGTCTGAACTTGCTCAAGCAACGTCAGCAAACACATGTTTGGTTAACTTCGAGAAGTTCCAAGGTAAACTGCCTCCAGTAACTTCATTCGGTGGTCCAATCGAAGTAGCTTAAGCCTCTCGCTCAAGAGCTGAGATTAAAGCTTAAATTAAAGCCCCTGTAAGCGTTCTTACAGGGGCTTTTTGTATTTCTGATATCTGTACAGAGACTTCTAATTAAGTCTTGTAGTCGCGTTTATAAAGGCTTTCTACGGGGGAGCTATAACGTATGGATTGAGATAAATTGCACAAGTAACGTGGTAACAGCTATGGAGCAAAGGAAGAGGGTGTTTTGAAGGGGCTCTCTTAAGAGCGAAGTCGTCGAAAGCAAAAAGGCCGATACAAAGTACCGGCCGATTAGAAACCTATGGGGTGAGGCCAAATCTTGAATAAAAACTTAAGCTTTGAATAGAAACTTAAGCCTAAAGCTCGAACATAAACCAATAACCGTATGCACAGAGCAAAGCGGGCACACTCGAATACAATGTGGCGACAAGCGCTGCTTTAGGTGCCATGGCAATTGCAGGGAATAGCGCATCACCATCATTTGAAATCGCATTACCAACCTGAGCTGAAAGTGGCAGCGCACCTGACAGGTACAAGCTAGTGACCAATAATTGTGGACCACAGCCAGGTAGCAAACCCATCAACACGCCCGCCAGGGGGAGCATGATCCCCCAACTTGAGAAAAGCGTCGCAAAATCCACATTTGCTAGCACAGAACCAAATTCGAAGAAAAGAAAGGCAACCACAACCCACGCTGTCACAAAGTTGGTGTCTTGAGCGGTTTTTTGTAGTGGATGAGAGCCTAAACATTTCTCATCTTCACTTACGGCTGATTTGTAATCTTCAATCTCTCGAGTGAGGCCCCATAGAAACATCGAGCTAATCAATAAAATTGTTCCCGCCCATTCCATCGACATTTCAGGCAACGCGAGTAACTCGTTTACATCTACTTGAAAAGAACCAAGTAGGGCTACTGCAGCACCGGGAATAATCAGTACAGACCACAAGTAACCTTGCAGGTTGATCGCCTTTTTAGATACGGACTCTTTGTCTTGGGATTGAGATGAGCAACTGCGAACTGCTTCATTTTGCTCAGCCTGTTTTGGACGTAAGAAGTCATCCGCATGAAATAGGTTAATGATTCGACCTGACGCCGTACCCACAATCACACCCATCGCCATCATAGCTAAACCGGTTTTGGGTTCACTTGCTATCAACAAGAAGGCAGCATCGCCCATGGTGGAGACCAGCACGGCCACAACCGCACCAAACCCGAGTTTGCCGGATATAAATTGTGTGGTCACCACAATCGCACCGCCACAGCCGGGTAAAGCGCCCATGAGTGCAGCAAACACCACTTGGTTTGAACGAGACTGATGCACAAGCTTGTTGAATACGTTGTCTTTGTTGATGTAAAGGCTTAACCAGTGGTAAATCGCCAAGGTTAAAGCAACATAGCAAGACACTGCCCAGAACGCGTCTGACAGAGTGGTCACCGTCAATTCACGTGTAGCGGGAGCTGCCACAAGAGCGGCAAGTGAGATAGGTAATAGCAGTCGCTTAAATGACAGTGAAAACTGAGTTGTTTTCGAAGCACGACTGCTTGGCAAAAAAGAGATTAGACGATCCATAGGTGTTACTCAAAATTAGTGGCTTAAGATAAATATATACGAATGATAATAATTATCAATTGCATTTGTTGTTTTTTATCTATTGTTACTATTGGCTAAACCTAGGAAACATGACCAATCTAAAAAAATGAGGTAAAGTATGGCTAATAAAGAGAGGCTCTAAAGGTAGAGTCATAATTGTTAGTGTAATAGGAAGAAACATGATTTTAGTTGTTGGTCACAAAAACCCTGATAGTGACAGTATTTGTAGTGCGTTAGTTGCAACAGAGCTTCTTAAAGCTCGTGGCGAGGAAGCGACACCAATTCGCCAAGGCGAGATCAACCGCGAAACTCAACACATTCTAGAAGTCGCTGGTGCTGAAAAGCCAGAGCTTCGTACTTCTGTTGCTGGTGAGAAAATCTGGCTAGTTGACTACTCAGATCTAGCACAAGCACCAGACGATGTTGCTGATGCAGAGATCGTAGGTATTGTCGATCACCACCGTCTAGGCGACGTGATGACAGTAAACCCAATGGAAGCTTGGATCTGGCCTGTTGGTTGTACAAACACTGTACTTTTCAACATGTTCAAGATTGAAGGTCACGCTATCTCTCAACAAATCGCTAAGCTAATGATGTCTGCAATTCTTTCAGACACAGTTGGTTTCGCATCTCCAACATGTACTCAAAAAGACAAAGACGCGGTTGCTGAACTTGCTGAAATCGCAGGTGTAGAAGACGTTGATGCGTTCATCAAAGCACTTCTAATCGCTAAAACAAACATCGAAGGCCTATCTGCTGCACAGCTAGTAGAAAAAGACCTTAAAGGCTACCCATTCAACGGTCGCGATGTTGTTGTTGGTCAAGTTGAGCTTGCAACTCTTGAGCAAGTAGACGGCATGATCGAAGCTCTAGAAGCTGATCTTGAAGAGCGTTGTGAGAAAGACGGTCTAGCATTTGCTGCGGTAATGCTAACTGACATCACTACTGCGCAAACTCGCCTTCTTTACAAAGGTGAGTGGGCTGAGAAATTGGTTAAGCACGAGAAAGACGGCGTATTGATGATGGAAAATACACTAAGCCGTAAGAAGCAAGGCTGGCCTTGGCTACAAGGTGAGCTTGTTTAATCAAGTCACTTAAATAATAAACGCCTGCTTATTTAGCAGGCGTTTTTCTTTGAAGTAGCCTTTCTTCTCAATAGAAATATTTGAAGTTAATACTACTCAGCATAAAATGAACAAAGTTACTGACTAACGTAGGAAATTAAGATGACTACACAGCTAGACGATAAAAAAATCGCTGAAATTAATAAGTATACGGGTGAGCAACGCCTTAAATACTGTGTGAAAGAAATCGTAGCAAACCGTGAAGTATGGATCTTAACCGATGAACACGGTTGTGTAATGCTGAATACGGAAGACGAAGACTGTGTTCCAGTATGGCCAAACCAAGAGTTCGCGGAGTCGTGGGCAACGGGCGATTGGTCTGAGTGTAAAGCTGAGTCTATCTCATTAAACAAATGGCACAGTCGCTGGACTAACGGCCTAGAAGACGATGAACTTGCTGTCGTTGTATTCCCGAACGAGCAAGAAGAAGGCGTTATTCTGTTTCCTGATGAGTTCGACTTCGAACTGAAGAAGCAAGCTGCTAAGCGCTAATCTTCTCGTTACATTATATATCAGCGTTGCCTTCTGCTAGGCAGCGCTTTAGTCCTGTTTACTGCTTTAGTTCTGTTTTGTCTTTTCAGCTCTCCCCAAACAACAAAATCACTATCTCACGTTCTAATTAGTATCCAATCAACTGATACAAAGGTGCTTGTTGTGCATCTTTTGTTGCTCGTTGAAGTACGCCTGTCTCGCTGTATCTCTTTAGAATCTTTCTTACCACAGGCTTAGCTTGTGCTTTGGTCATTCCCGCTTTCAATTCTGGTTCATACAACATCTTGAGTAGTACCACATCTAATGGCGACAACAAGTCCTCTGGTGTGTGATCATTGAAGATAGAAGGGTAGGCTTTATCGGAATCGTTCGGCAGCCCTAGCACCTGCGTTATCTCCTCTACGATACAGGCGACAAGCTTGCCTCGCGACCTTGCTTGATCAACGGGGATAACTATCCCGGCATAAATAATCTCACCTTTGGAGTTAGTTCGATAACCGGCGGTACAGATAGCGCTGTTTAGGTGCTGTGTTGATTTAAGTCTAAGTATGGTTTTAGATTCCGCTATCCAGTTGCTCTGCCTTGTGTATATCCATTTAACGTTGGCTTCGGACTCTGTGTTGACGATTTTGATAGGGTGTTGCGTCACTTCGGATAAGTGCTGGATATGAAGTTCTGTGAGCTCTTGATGGAGTTCTTTGTCGTCGACTCGGTGATCAACCCATATCTTGATCGGTTGCTTCCATTTAGCGAGTGGTTTATTGCCTTGAGAGTATTCGTGTTGCAGCGCCACGTTGTAGAAGGCCGTTTCTACGAACGACTTATCTAACCAAGTGAGTGGTGTACTTGCGGCATGAAAAGAGACAACCGCAAGCAAGAGGGGAAGCATTGAAGCTTTTGTTAGCATGCGTTACCCCTCTAGTGGCGAGTGAAAAAGCGAAACCAGTCTAGTGGTTTGGTGCTTTGGAGAAATGGCTCTCAACCAATCTTTGGGTGATTTGGTGAGTTGGGTTGGTCAGCACTTGATCCGTTTCACCACTCTCAACCACATTACCTTCGTGCATCACGATGATTTTGTCGGTGATATGCTTAACAATACCAAGGTGTTGAGATACGTAAACGAACGATACGCCCATCTCTTCTTGTAGCTCTAGGAACAAGTTGATGATTTGCGAGCGCATTGCCATGTCCAAACCATTCAACGCTTCGTCAGCAACGATGATCGATGGTTGAAGTATTAAGGCACGAGCCAAACAAACCCTCTGTTTCTGGCCCGCAGCAAGCATCTGAGGGTAGAAGTAAGCATGTTCCGGTAGAAGACCCACGCGTAACAACGTGTCTTTCACACGACGCATACGGGCTTCTGGTGGCATGTTGGTGTTTCGCTTCAATGGGCCTTCAAGAATGCGACCAATCTGAATGCGTGGGTTAAGCGATGTGTTCGGATCTTGGAAGATCATGCGAATTAGCTTACAGCGAGTCGAGTAGTCTTTGTGTTCTAGCTTTTCACCATTCACACGAATTTCGCCCGCAGTTGGCTCGACCATGCCTGCTAGCATTCTCGCTAATGTCGATTTCCCTGAGCCATTTTGGCCGATAAAACCAATCGTCTGTCCGGCTTCAAGACTAAAGCTCACAGGCTTTACGGCTTGATGAATCTTTTTACGGAAAAGACCAGAGCGAGTCGTAAAGTCTTTAGATAGATCACTGACTTCTAATAATGCACTCATGATTTCTTTTTCTTCTCCATATTCAGAGGGAAGTGACAGTTAAACTTGTGGTTTTTGATGCGTTTGGTGTGTGGGATCTCGACACACTGTCTCTGCGCGTATGGGCAACGTGGTCCCAATCGGCAACCAATGGGAAGGTGCTGTAGCGGAGGAATCGACCCCGGCAGCGACTGCAGTTTCTCTTTGTGAGGGATCCAGTCGTTAAAATCTGGCATCGCTTTCAATAGGGCGACCGTGTAAGGGTGTTTCGGCGCATCCAAGAGTTTTTGCGTGTCAGCCGATTCAACAGACTGACCACAGTACATCACGGTAATACGAGTCGCCCATTGGGTAATGGTGGTTAAGTCATGACCGATCAGAACAATGGTCGTGTTATTGAGCTGGTTCATTCGACTCAATAAACGCAGTATTTGAGACTGTGTAATTGGGTCTAAATCGTTGGTTGGTTCATCGGCAATCAAGACTTTTGGCTTGGCAGCGATCGCCATGGCAATCATCACTTTTTGACACTCACCATCGGTCAGCTCATATGAGTAGCTGTCCATTAGACGAGAGTGATCTTTGATACCGACTTTGTGCAGTAGTGCTATCGCTTGCTTCTTACGCCACTTAAATCGTTGCCACCAACGACCTTCAAATGCATGCGAAGGAATCGCTTCAATCAGCTGGTGTCCCACTTTTTCGGAAGGATCAAGACACGTCGACGGCTCTTGGAAGATCATTGCGATATCACGAGCAATAACGCGTCGGCGCTCTTTAGGCGTCAGTTGAAGTAAGTCAACGTTCCCCAGTCGCATTCGGTCAGCTGAAACCTTCCAGTTTTCCTTACAAACACCAACGATCGCTTTCGCAACCAAACTCTTACCAGAGCCTGATTCGCCTACTAGGCCACGAATTTCCCCTTCATTGAGGGTAATACTCATTCGATCTACCGCTTTAACCATCCCTTGAGGAGTCTCAATCTCAATGGTTAGATGTCGAATATCAAGTAACGGCATTATTCGATTCCTGCATTTAGCGCTTGGCGAACACCTTCACCGACAAGGTTAATCACGATCACTGTAAACATAATAGCTAAGCCGGGTAAGGTTACTGTCCATGGTGCTAGGTAAATCAATTCTACGGAATCACCCAAGATTGAGCCCCATTCTGTACTTGGTGCCTGAGCGCCAAGACCAAGGAAGCCCAAGGCTGTGATATCCAGAATCGCTACTGATAATGCCAGTGTCACTTCTAGTGCAACTACGGTAAGAATATTGGGAACAATCGAATTCCATAACAGGTAAAAGTCGTTTGCACCATCAAGGCGAGAAGCGAGAATATAGTCTTTTTCTACTTCAGCATGTACGGCTATGTATACCGAACGAATAAAGCGCGGTATCAGAGCCAAACAGATGGCAAGCAGGATATTAAATTCACCAAAGCCAAGAAAGGCGACGAAGATAATCGCTAGTAGCAACGATGGAATCGACATAACCGTATCAAGCAGGTGGTTGAGCGTGCTTGATAGCAATCCGCGAGTCATACCGGCAAGTACGCCAATTAGGCAACCAATCACGGCCGCGATAAAGGTGATAACAACTGCAGCGCCAAAGGTAAGCTGAGAGCCAATAATCAGACGAGAAAGAATGTCTCGACCTAAATCATCGGTACCTAGGAAGTACTCAACCGTTCCTGCCGGATCCCAAGAAGGCGGTGTTAGTAGATGCCCCGTTTGCTCTTGAGAGTCGTGCGGAGCAAGCCATGGTGAAGTAACCGTAACTAGAATGATAAGCACCAAACACCACAGGCCAAACATCGCGAGGTTGTTGGCACGGAAGCTTCGCCAGAAACGCTCGAACTGGGTTGGAATCTGTTCTTCTTGGTAGACGTTATTTGTTAGCATACCATTCCTTCCTTACCAGTGGATTGACCATCGCGCCCAAGAGATCGGACAGAATGTTCGCAGTCAAAACCAGAGTTGCCACCACAATTACGCCTGCTTGAATTGACACATAATCTTGATTAGACAGAGCATCTAATAACCAGCGACCAATGCCCGGCCAGTTAAAAATCGATTCGGTAATGATCGCGAGCGTTAACATACTCGATAGCTGAACACCGACCTTAGGGATAATTGGTGGAATCGCATTTCTTAACACGTGCTGAGTGATGATCTCTCTTGTTGAAAGACCTTTTATTCGTGCCGCGCGGATGTAGTTTTGAGTCATCACCTCTGCTACCGACGCGCGCATGAGTCGGATAACTTGAGTCGTTGGAGCGAGAGCTAAAACAAGACAAGGCAGTGCCATATGTTCGATAACGCTTTGCAGTGCATGTGCTCGGTAGCGTCCTTCTGCAAAAAAAGCATCAATCATCGCAAAGCCAGTCACGTGCTCAATCTCATAAAGTAGGTCGTATCGACCGCCAACAGGGAACATTTCAAAGTGCAGTGAAAACACCATGATCATCAACAGCGCGACCCAAAATATAGGTGCCGAGTAGCCCGCCATTGAGGTGAACGAGATAGTCGTATCGACAAATTTACCTTGCCTCATGCCCGCGATAGTTCCAAAAGGAATACCAATAAAGAGAGCTAACACAAAAGCGAAGAAGCACAGTTCTAGAGTCGCAGGGAACACAACGACCAGCTCATCAATGATAGGCACACCGTGTTTACTCAAACCGAAGTTCAACGTTGATAACTCAGTGATATAGCTAATCCAACCGGGCCAGAAATCTTGAATTGCCCAAGGAGAGGTTTGGTCGAGTCGAAGCAATGAAAAACCAACCAGAGTCAGAATCGCTAGGGTAATCACGAATAAGTTTATACGTCTTAATGTATACCAAAACATCAGCGCACCTCTCTTCTGACTTGATCAAAAGGTTGGGCATTGAATGGGCTCTGTTTAAAGCCGGTTAGCGAACGGTCGTGAACACGGAATTGCACGCCATGCGCCAAAGGAATTACGGGAACTTCTTCGTTGAGAATGTTTTGCGCTTGTCGATACAAGTTCACTCGGTGCCTTTGTTGATTGATCTCTAAAGCTAAATCCAGAAGGAAGTCAAAGTCTGAATTACACCACATAGAGACGTTTAACCCTGCGCGTTCAGAACTGCAAGAGAGCAGGGGACGTAAGAAGTTGTCAGGATCGCCCGTGTTGCCAATCCAACCTGTAAGAAGTAAGTCTGTTGAGGCAATGGATGACAGCTGCGTACGATCGAATCGGTCGTCGGTATAGAGTTTCAGTTCGATACCAATGTCAGCCAGGTTTGCTTGAATCAATTCTGCTGTTTTTCGTGGGCTTGGGTTGTAGGCGCGAGGCTCTAAAGGAACCCACATTGAAAGTTCCAACCCCGGTTCAACGCCTGCTTCTTTCAGCAGTGCCACCGCATAGTTTCGGTCGTAACGAACTTGAACGCTGTCTTTTTGGTGAGCCCAAGAGGTTGGAGGCAACAATGTATAAGCTTTGGTGCCAGTACCGTAGTAAACAGAATCGAGAATGTTCTGGCGGTTGATCGCCAAGTTCAGCGCTTTACGGACACGCGAGTCACGCAAGGCTGGGTGTTCAGTGTTAAGCGCGATAAAAGAGACATTAACCGCAGGCGTTGCGGAAATCTGTAACTCTTCATGAGCTTGAATAATCGGGATCTGACTTGAAATCGGCGAGTTCAGTACGTCACATTCGTTACGAAGAAGCTTGGCAAGCGTACCTGTTCCACGTTGTGAGGTGTCGAACACAACTTGATCCATCTGAACATCACCTTTCCAGTAATGTTTGTTCTTTTTCAAGCGCACTAGATCGTTGATCTGGTATTCATCTAAGTAGAAAGGACCAGTGCCTACTGGCTTAGAATCAATTTGGTTTTTTTCATCCGCAGCAACGAGCTTATTGGCGTATTCTTTGGAATGAATGACCGCGTAGCTGGTGGCAATGTTGTTGAGGAATGAATTATCAGGGCGACTTAGTTGGAACTTAACCGTCAGGTCATCGACTGCTGTGATGTCGACAATCAGGTTTTTGAAATCGATACCTGCAAACCATGGGTATAGACCGCCACCCACATAGTGAAATGGGTTCGAGCTATCAATGATGCGTTCGAAACTAAAGACCACATCTTGCGCATTCATGCTACGAGTTGGAGTAAACCAATCTGTGGTTTGAAACTCAACATTAGGGCGCAGTGTGAAAGTGTACTCAGTACCTGATTTATCGACAGACCAGCTTGTCGCCAAGTTCTGTTGTGGTCGATAAGTCATAGGATCAAGCGTTAGCAAGGTATCGAAGATTTGAGGGCTCAGCGATTCTGCGGTAATGCCACTATCAACCAATTGTGGGTTGAAGGTACTAGGGTTACCTTGGCCGCAATAAATGAAGCCTTTTTCACGGATCTGTTCGTGATCCACACTCTCACCACATCCGGCTAAAAAGCTCAGCGTGCAGATGCTCAGTGATAGTCTTATTAGTGCTTTCATAAAAAGAAATACTTTTCGAAACGAGGCGTTAGAGAAGCCTCAAGATCCGGACAATTTAACATTTTATTTATTCGGCTCCAAATAATAATCTAGTGTGGGCAGCTATTTATCGTTAGCTTGTCCTACAATCGCGTATTTCCTCACCATTCCTCGTAATTGGTTGTAGGTTAACCCGAGTAATTCAGCGGCTTGCTTCTGGTTGTACTTGCTCTGTTTTAAGGCGTGATTGAGTAGCTTAATGTCTTGCTGCTCCTGCCATGCTTTGTAATCCAACGGCAAAGAAAAAGTGCTATCAGATGAAGTATGGCTGTTGGAGTGAGCATTGCCAGTTTCTGGCGCCGAATCTTGTTCTGTTTTCCATGCTGGTTTGAATGGGTTAAACACTAAAGATTCAATAGGATATGGATTCTTACCATGTTGGTAGATGGCGCGCTCAATGACGTTTTTCAGCTCTCGCACATTCCCTGGCCAAGAGTACTCCAATAGCGATTCAACGGCTGATGGAGCAAAGCCGACAAACAACTCCAATTCCAATTCACGACACATCTTGATGGCGTAGTATTCTGCCAATAACGTGATGTCTTCTTTGCGCTCACGAAGCGGCGGAATAGTAATCACATCAAACGCCAATCTATCGAGTAAATCGGCTCTGAATTCACCTTTTAATGCCATCTCAGGTAAATCGGCATTGGTCGCACACACCAACCTTACATTGGCACTCAAAGCCTTTTGACCGCCAACACGTTCATATTGTCCGTATTCGATAACGCGTAATAGCTTCTCTTGAACGGCAAGGGGAGTGGTAGCAAGTTCATCGAGAAACAGTGTTCCGCCCTCAGCTCTTTCAAAGCGACCTTGATGACGACCTTTCGAACCAGTGAAAGAGCCAGACTCGTGACCAAATAACTCAGAATCAATCAAGCCTTCACTGAGTGTTGAACAGTTCAGCGAGATTAAAGGCTGATCCCAGCGTCTTGAAAGGTAATGCAGTCTTTGCGCGATCAACTCTTTACCTGTACCACGCTCACCAATGATCAGAATGGGTCTTTCGATTGGTGCGAGTTGAGACACTTTATCTAAAACAGAGAGAAAGCTAGGTGATTCACCAATGAGATTCTGCTGCATAGCGGGTCCTTGTGTGAGCTGAGCGATGATGGAGGTCATTTAAGGGCTGTAGTGGTGAAAAATACCAATACTTGGCTAAATTCATCATAGCATGTCTCGAGTCAATCACCATTTTATTGTAAGTGTCTGATAATAAATGGCTTAAAAGTTGGCACGCTACTTGGATTAGTTATGGTAGGTTTAACAACAAACGTAAATTTGTGAGCAAGTGGATTGAGAGTCTAATGACGATTTAAAACGCATTTGCCATCATTGTAATTAAGGAGTTCCTCATGGGTATTTTTTCTCGCTTTGCAGACATTGTAAATTCAAACATCAGTGCACTATTAGATAAGGCTGAAGATCCTGAAAAGATGATTCGCCTGATTATCCAAGAAATGGAAGACACACTGGTTGAGGTTCGCACTAACTCAGCAAAAGCCATCGCAGACAAGAAAGAGCTAGCACGCAAAGTTGAAGCTATCGAAACTCAGATTCTAGATTGGCAAAATAAAGCGACACTAGCGCTAACTAAACAACGCGAAGATCTGGCGAGAGCAGCTTTGATTGAAAAGCAAAAACTTGAAGACATCATCAAGAGCCTGCACACAGAGCAAACTTTGGTTCATGAAACCATCGAGAAGCTAACCAGTGAGATTGGCAAGCTAGAAACTAAAATTGCCGAAACTCGTGCCAAGCAGCAAGCATTGATGATTCGTAATAATGCTGCGAGCAATCGTCGTGATGTTCAAAAACATCTGCATTCAAGCAAAACCAACGAAGCAATGACGAAGTTTGAGCAATTCTCGCGTAAAGTGGATGAATTAGAAGCTGAAGCTGACGTTTACGCAAAAACAGGCAACGCAAAATCTTTAGACCAAGAGTTTGCCGAGCTACAAGCTCAAGACGAAATTGAAAAAGAGCTAGCGAAACTGAAGCAACAAGTTGAAAACCGCGATAAATAATTTAGGAGTTTTCTATGTCAACATTTCTAATTGCAGGTCCACTGATTGTCTTCTTGATCTTCGTGGCACCGCTATGGTTATTCTTACATTACCGCAGCAAGAAGAAATCCAGTAACGGTCTTTCAGAAACGGATCTTCAGCGCCTGCACAAGCTTTCAGCGCAAGCAGAATCGATGCAAGATCGTGTGAAAACACTAGAAAAGATACTGGATGCGGAGTCGCCTAATTGGAGACGAAACTATGAGTAGAGAACTGTATCGCGACCCAATCAACGGCAAATTGTCTGGAGTGTGTGCGGGCTTAGCGAACTACTTTGGGCTTGAAGTTTGGCTGGTTCGAATCTTAGTTATCTCTGCAGCACTGCTCGGTGGTAGTTTTCTGGTCTTGTTAGCGTATTTAGCTTTGACATTTATGCTTGAAAAACAACCACCTCAGTACGTGGATGAGATGAAAGCCAAACAAGAGCATACGCTGAAGCAGAAGCCTTGGGAAAAGGGGCAAACTGCGGAGTCTTTACTGGGCACTTTAGAGGGTGATTTCCAGAAGTTAGAGACCAGTGTCCGCAACATGGAAGCTTATGTCACCTCAGACACGTTTAAAGTGAATCGTGAATTTAAGAACATGTAGCGCTAAAACCTAAAAAGATTAGATAACGGTTTAGGAAAATTTATTCCAAGCCGTTATTTTTTTTAATAATTTTCTCTAAATAAATCTTACGCTGACTGGTAAGTTACATGCGATTAATCTATGTTATAAAAATATTTATAGATATGGATGATCACCAATGTATAGAGCCTCCCTTGTCCTATTGACAGCCATAGCTGGGTTGTCTGGGTGTGGTAAGGAGCTTCCTCCCGTACCTGAACCTGAATCTAGACCCGCCAAACTCTTCACCGTTTCCGTCGGTAATAATGCCTTTGAACGTAGTTTCCCCGCCACCACAGAAGCTGGCGACAAAGCCGTTCTTGCGTTCCGTGTTCCTGGGTTACTTCAGACTATCGATGTCACATCGGGTCAACAGGTTACCAAAGGTGACAAACTTGCAACGCTTAACCCTGATGAATATCAGCTGTTAGAAAAGCAAGCGAGAGCCAACTTTAAGCTTGCCGATGTTCAATACCAACGTTCGATCAAGCTGCGTAAAGATCGAGTTGTCTCAGAGCAAGATTTCGACCAAGCGAAAGCCAACCACAATTCGGCTAAAGCTGTCCTAAACCAAGCTAAGGCAAATCTACGTTACACCACTTTGGTTGCGCCTTACGATGGAACGATTTCCATCATTCCTGCTGAAAACCATGAATACATCGCCGCGAAACAAGGTGTGATGAATATTCAAACTAATCAGATTCTTAAAGTCGTTTTCTTATTACCCGACCAACTTATCACGCGCTTTTCTTCAGGGTTTGAAACCGATGCAACCATGGTATTTGATGCGTTTCCTGAGAACCCTTACGTTTTGACTTTCCAAGAAGTTGATACCGAAGCGGATCCAAAAACGGGTTCATACAAGGTAACCATGGTAATGGAAAGACCAACCGATATCGGTATTTTACCGGGAATGTCTGGCACGGTAAGACTTGTTTCTGCGCAAGCTGCTGCGACTAAAATTCCTACGTCGGCAATGATAACTGATGGCGATGATGTGTCTGTATGGCGCGTAAACAACGACGGAATTGTTGAGAACGTAGCAATCGTTATTGATGAAAAACGCCACATCGTCTCTGGATTGAATGATGGAGATCGTATTGTCACTTCTGGCGTTAATGGTCTTGAGCCGGGAGTAAAAGTCCGAGAGTGGATCAAGGAAAGGGGGCTATAACATGAAAACACTTAAAGTGGCCGCAGGGCTGTCGTGTTTAGCCCTACTTACAGCTTGTGAAGATAAACAAGTGGTAGAAGTGGATAACACACCCTTGGTTAAAGCTGTCGAGATTTCAGTTATCGATTTTAGCGACAAACTCTATTTTCCAGCGGTCGCAAATGCGGCTGAGAAAGCTCATCTTAGTTTTCGAGTAGCAGGTGAAATCTACAAGCTTGATGTTAAAGAAGGTGAACGAGTTTCAGCCGGTGACATCATTGCAGAGCTTGACCCGACTGATTATCAATTGGATGTGGACAACGCTCAGGCGCGTTATACGGTAATCAACAGCCAATACAGACGTTCAAGTCCGTTGGTGAAGAAAGGGCTATTGGCGAAATCGCAGTTTGATGAAATCGCCGCGCAACGTCAGATCGCTTATGCCGAGTTAGAGCTTGCGAAACTGCGTTTGTCTTTCACTAATCTTCGTGCCCCAGTTGATGGGATTATCTCTCGTGTGAGTGTCGACCAATATGAAAATATTCAGGTAGGCCAACAGATTGTGAACATTCACAGTGTCGAGGATGTCGAAGTTGTGATTCAGCTTCCTGACCAAATCTATGTGAATCAACCAAGTGAAAAACTACTAGCGAATGTTGAGGCAGTCGTTCGAGTACCGAGTGGCAATGAGTACACCGCCGGTATTAAGGAATTCACGACTGAGCCGGATCCAAGCACGGGTACGTTCACGGTGACACTAGCTTTGCCTATGCCTGAAGAAGATTTGATTCTTGATGGCATGGCTGTCGAGGTGACTTCAAACGGCCGAGATATCGGTTTGGATCTGAAGGCTGGCGTTTTGATCCCAATCGAAGCGGTATTCAATGCAGACGGTGATGAACTGGATCGTCAAAACTCTTATGTGTGGGTTCTTAACGACGACAAGACAGTCTCGAAACAACAAGTCGTGTTAGGAAAAGCAAACCAGAAAACATTGCAGATAATGAAAGGATTAGAAATGGGGCAGCATGTCGTTGTTGCAGGCGTATCGCGATTGCGAGATGGGATGACAGTGGAAGTATTGTCTCAGGAGACGAACAATGAGTGAAGTGAATAACAAGCCTCAAAATGACGATCAACAGGGTGATGATCAGATCACAGGTGTTGCTTCTTACTTTATACGTAACAAAGTCATTAGCTGGATGCTATCTCTGATCTTTCTTATTGGTGGTGTTTCTGCATTCTTTGGTTTGGGTCGTCTAGAAGATCCTGCCTTCACTATCAAAGATGCGATGGTTGTAACCTCTTACCCAGGAGCGACCCCTCAGCAAGTGGAAGAGGAAGTGACCTATCCACTAGAGAAAGCGATTCAGCAGCTTACTTATGTGGATGAAGTTAACTCTATCTCAAGCCGTGGCCTGTCTCAGGTAACGGTAACGATGAAGAATAACTACGGGCCTGATGATCTTCCGCAAATATGGGATGAACTTCGTCGAAAAGTGAATGATTTGAAGGTCGAACTGCCGCCAGGCGTGAATGACCCTCAAGTTATCGATGACTTCGGTGACGTTTACGGTATTTTGCTCGCGGTAACGGGCGATGGCTACAGTTACAAAGAGCTTCTAGATTACATCGATTATCTAAGGCGAGAGCTGGAGTTGGTTGATGGGGTCAGTAAGGTCTCTGTTTCTGGTCAACAACAAGAGCAAGTTTTCATTGAAATATCGATGAAGCGGATTAGCTCATTAGGTCTGTCTCCAAGCACGGTATTTAATCTTTTATCGACTCAAAACATTGTATCAAGTGCTGGTGCGGTCAGAATTGGCGACGAATACATTCGAATCCATCCAACGGGTGAGTTCCAGAATGTTGAACAGCTTGGCGATTTGATTCTGACTGAAGGCGGCGCTCAAGGTCTCATCTATTTGAAAGATGTAGCTGACGTCACTCGTGGCTACGTTGAAGTACCAAGTAACATCATCGGCTACAACGGTAAACTCGCACTCAACCTCGGTGTCTCTTTTGCACAAGGTGTCAACGTGGTTGCGGTGGGTGAAGCCTTTGACCGAAGACTTGCTGAGCTTAAGTACCAACAACCTGTCGGCATCGATATCTCTGAGGTTTATAACCAACCGAAAGAGGTAGATAAGTCGGTAAGTGGATTTGTCGTGAGCTTAGGTCAGGCGGTTGCGATCGTAATCGTGGTTCTGCTGTTCTTCATGGGGCTACGCTCCGGTCTGTTGATCGGTTTGATACTGCTGTTGACCGTTTTCGGTACCTTCATTTTCATGCAGTACTTCAAGATTGATCTCCAACGTATTTCATTAGGCGCATTGGTTATCGCCTTGGGGATGCTGGTGGATAATGCCATTGTGGTGGTGGAAGGGATATTGATCGGCACGCAGAAGGGGCGAACCCGGATGCAGGCCGCCACCGATATCGTAACCCAAACTAAATGGCCGCTGTTGGGTGCAACCGTAATTGCGGTGACCGCTTTTGCGCCTATCGGTTTGTCTGAAGACTCAACCGGCGAATACTGTGGCACCTTGTTTACGGTTCTACTGATCTCACTCATGCTGAGTTGGTTTACGGCAATCTCGATTACACCATTCTTTGCTGACATGTTCTTCAAAGGCCAAAAGGTTGATCCTGATAACGAAGGCAAAGACCCATACAACGGGATGGTTTTTGTTATCTATAAAAACTTCCTTGAGTTCTGTATGAAGCGTGCGTGGCTAACCATGTTCGTTCTGATTATTGGTTTGGGTGCGAGTGTTTACGGCTTTGGTTTTGTAAAACAAGCCTTCTTCCCATCTTCGACAACACCGATGTTCCAAGTGGATGTTTGGATGCCGGAAGGTACCGACATTCGCGCGACCAACACCAAGCTTAAAGTGCTTGAGGGTTGGTTAGCAGAGCAAGACGAAGTTGAGCACATCACGACGACGGCAGGTAAAGGTTTACAACGTTTCATGCTGACTTACTCACCAGAAAAAAGTTATAGCGCATATGGCGAGATAACGGTTCGTGTGAAGAGCTACGAAGTACTTGAAGGGTTGATGCTGCGTTTCCGTGAACACGTAAACGGTCAGTTCCCTGAGATCGACTACAAGCTGAAACAAATCGAATTAGGTCCTGGTGGCGGTGCGAAAATTGAAGCGCGAATTGTAGGTTCTGATCCAACGGTATTACGTTCAATTGCAGCTCAAGTGATGGACATCATGCGTGCTGATGACGGTGCATTTAACGTTCGTCACGACTGGCGTGAAAGAACTAAGGTGTTAGAGCCTCAGTTCAACGAAAGCCAAGCTCGTCGCTACGGTATTACTAAGTCTGACGTTGATGATTTCCTGGCGATGTCTTTCTCTGGTAAATCGATTGGTGTGTACCGTGACGGTACTACGCTGATGCCTATCGTGGCTCGTTTGCCTGAAGATGAGCGTGTTGATATCCGTAACATCGAAGGCATGAAGATTTGGAGCCCAGCACTAAGTGAGTACATCCCACTGCAACAAGTAACGCTAGGTTACGAACTGGAATGGGAAGACCCACTGATCATCCGTAAGAACCGTAAGCGTATGCTGACGGTAATGGCGGATCCAGATCTATTGGGTGAAGAAACGGCTTCGACTTTACAGAAACGCTTACAACCACAAATTGAAGCGATTGAGATGCCACCGGGCTACTCATTGGAGTGGGGTGGTGAATATGAGTCGTCGGCAGATGCACAGGCGTCACTGTTTACAACTATGCCTCTGGGTTACTTGTTCATGTTCTTAATCACTGTGTTCTTGTTTAACTCGGTGAAAGAGCCTCTGATTGTTTGGTTAACGGTGCCACTCGCCTTGATAGGGGTGACGACAGGCTTGTTAGCCTTGAATACACCATTTGGCTTTATGGCGCTGTTGGGCTTCTTGAGTCTATCAGGGATGCTTCTGAAGAACGGTATCGTACTGCTTGATCAAATTGAGATTGAGATGAAGTCAGGTAAAGATCCATATGTAGCGGTTGTTGATGCGGCACTGAGTCGTGTTCGTCCGGTATGTATGGCGGCGATCACCACCATTCTTGGTATGATCCCTCTACTACCAGATATCTTCTTCAAACCAATGGCAGTAACCATTATGTTTGGTTTAGGCTTTGCGACTGTACTCACGCTAATCGTAGTACCTGTGCTGTATCGTCTATTCCATAAAATTGAAGTTGCTTAACGCCAACTAACCTTTGAAATAATGCCCCTTATTGGGGCATTATTTTTATGTACGAGTACTAAAAAGAGACCATCGAGATGGAAGAAAATACAGTGGATAGAACCTGTGCGTGGGCACTGAAACATGAGCTTGAAAGGGAATATCACGATGCAGAATGGGGTGTACCTGTTTACGATGACCAAGTGTTGTTTGAGTTCATTACGTTGGAAGGTGCCCAAGCCGGCCTAAGTTGGATTACGATACTCAAAAAACGCGAAGGCTATCGTGCTGCATTTGAAAACTACGACCTCAATAAGCTAGCTGCACTTAATGAAGACAATGTGCCAAGCATCATTGAAAACTTCGATGTGGTTAAACATAAGGGTAAGATTGCCTCGGTTTACAACAATGCGCGTGCAACGCTTGAACTTCAGAAAGAGTTTGGGTCTCTATCGAATGCTTTATGGCAGTTTGTTGATAATGAGGTGATCGTCAATCAATGGACAGAGATGTCTCAAGTCCCGGCTTCTACTGAGCAATCCAAAGCGATGAGCAAGTTTTTGAAGAAAAGAGGATTCAAGTTTGTAGGGGAAACAATCTGTTACGCGTTTATGCAAGCAACAGGTATGGTGAATGACCATCTAGTTGGTTGTCCTTACAAATAAAAATGTTATTTATTGTCGCGAAATAATTGCGTGAAAATGGGAAAATTCACTGGTCATTTATAAACTATTCAATATCATATGCGACCGAATTAAAACCTAGAAGACGATAGTGAAACAACAAAGCTACCAAATTTGTGATGCTAGTTATGATCCCTTGCTTAGGCAGTTTGTGCGTGAAGATGGCCACGTAGAAACTATCGCGCCGTTGGAAGGTAAGGTGTTCCTGTTCTTGCTAGAGAATGCTGGTGAATGCATTGAACGAGGCCTGATATTTGATAGGTGCTGGGGCAATGTGATTGTCTCAGAGCAAGCACTCACCAATGTGATCTCTAAGATTCGCAAAACCCTGTCTCGAGTCACTTGTGGTTGTGCGACGATTCGTACCGTGAGTAAAACGGGCTATTCGCTTGAAATCAATGAGTCGATCAAACCTAGCGAAGCTGAAGTTGTATCTTGTCCAGTGACGACAGAGGGGGTCGAATCAAACCCTTCGTCTGTCGCTCAAGAGGCGTTGTTAGCGACTGAAACCTCTACCGATGCGAACAAGACAACGACATCAGATTCAGAACTCAACATTTCATCGAATCAAGAACAGAGCTCAGTTGAGCTAGAGCCTTCAAATTCGAAAAGCAAAGCGCACCTCATTAAAGCTGGTTACTTAGTGGCGTTGATTTGTGTACTCGTAACGGCGTTCAACCTTTTCCAAACCTATTATGCGCCAATGCCTTATTTTGTTGATAAGACGGAATATAGAGACAGTTACACAGACAATACCAATCAATACTTTTTCCACATTGTTCACGATGAAGGCTATTCATTGCCAGCGATTACCCAAAAGCTTACGGATGTGTTGCCGAGTCACTGCAACGTTGATGTCTTTGTTCGTATTTACCCATCTGTTGATCAGCCCGAAAATGATGCTTTGTATATGTTGGTGCAAAGGAAGGATGGAGAGGCCCTCAACTATGGGGCGACGATTTTCAATGTCGATACGTCTTTTGACTCATTTGCAGCTCATATGGAAAAGAGGAGCTACTTTTGCGATTAATTGGCTTACTCATTCTATTGGCAGTTGCTGCAGCAAGCTTTTTGCTGGAACAGAACGCATTAGCGGGCACTCGCTGGCACTGTAAAACGCTAAAAACGGATTTCTTATCTCAGGCATTCCAACCGTATCAATCGCTTTATGAGCGAATGAGCATTACTTTTCAGTCTGACCAAACTTTTAGTATGAGAGAGTTTGTGACGATCACAGAGAAAGATGGTAACGAAGGCACAATGGAAAATCTTTATTCCGGTTACTACGGTCTTGATGGGAATCATTTGTCGATGAGTATTATTGATGTGAGAACCGCCACTCCGTTTCATGATCCGATCATTAATCAGGAATACAGTGAGTACAAAGGGGTGACCATTGATTACTCGATCTTGGAGAAAGAGCAGTCCCTGTATCTGTTTAATGAACACCGCTCAGAAATCTTCAACTGGACGTGCTTTAAGGTTCAATAATGAGCGCGTCAGTAATGGGACTGTAGACAACTGATAGGCAGAACTGAAAAAGGCAGGAATATCCTGCCTTTTTGCTTATTGGAATCTAACGTTCAGATTAAACCAGAGCGTTGTAACGTTCTAATCCAGCCTCAAGATCTGCAATCAAATCATCGACATCTTCTAAGCCGATATGAACACGAATCAAAGTACCTTCGAAGTTTGGATTCGCTACCGTTCTTAGGCTATCAAAACTGCTTGGTTCATTCGCTAGAATTAAGCTTTCGAAACCACCCCATGAGTAACCCATGCTGAAGTGTGTCATGCCATCAAGCAGTGCTGTCGTTGCTTTTGTGTTGGAGCTCTTTAGAACAAACGAGAACAAGCCATTGCCGCCAGTAAAATCTCGTTTGAAGAATTCATGACCAGGGCAAGACTCAAGAGCAGGGTGGCGAACGTGGTCAACCTCAGGGCGAGTTTCTAGCCATTTAGCGACTTTCAAGCTGCTCTCAGCGTGTTGGCGCAGACGAACATCAAGAGTACGGATACCACGAAGACCAAGGTAAGCATCATCTGGTGAAACGCATTGTCCCATCAAGTAGCTCTGCTCTCTCAGTTGATCCCAGCATTTCTCGTTGGCAACCGCAGTGCCCAGCATCACATCTGAGTGACCCACTATGTACTTGGTCGCCGCTTGAATCGAGATATCGACACCAAAATCAAACGGTGAGAAGTTAACGCCAGCTGCCCAAGTGTTATCTAGCATCACGATGATGTCGTGTTCGTGGGCAATACGCGCGAGCGTTGGAATGTCTTGGACTTCCATGGTGACTGAACCCGGAGACTCGGTAAATAGCACCTTAGTGTTTGGCTTGATGAGGTCTTGGATGCCTTCACCAATCGTTGGTTCGTAGTAAGTTGTCTCTACACCCATCTTCTTCATGATGGTGTCACAGAAATCACGCGTCGGTTCGTAGCAGGTGTCGACCATCAGAATATGGTCGCCTGTTTCTACAAAAGAGAGAATGGCGTTAGAGATAGCTGCTGTACCACAAGGGTAGAGTGCACAGCCTGCGCCGCCTTCAACTTCCACCATGGCATCTTGGAAGGCGAAATGAGTGTTGGTTCCACGACGTCCGTAAAAAAGTGTTTTGTTAGCGCGGTTAATCGTAGCTTTACGCTTCTCTTCTACTGAGTTGAATACGACAGTTGAAGCGCGCTGTACTGGTGGGTTAACGACACCATTGGTCCACTTCTTATCACGACCTGCAGTGATCAGCTTAGTGGTTTTGTTCTCGGACATGCTGTGAATTCCTTATCAATCGGTTATGTCCTATTTAAAACATGCCAATAGCCTTCAAAGCAAGAGGGGAGCGGGAGTTTTTACGCTTTTCTTTCGCTTTTTAACCTTTCACTTAATTAATGGTGAAAGGTTAAAAACTTAAGGGAGGAAGTGATGAGCCGCAATCGACTCATCATATACATTACAGCAAAGGGTTGAACAAATAGAACAATCTTTCAAAGAAGCGATTTCGTAAGTTTCTCTGTTCCCACTGTTCCAGTACAACTGGGTGAGATGACTCAATGTACGATTGTTGTAGTTCAGAAAGCTGCTGAGTGAAGTGCACATCATCTACAGCTAGTGTCACTTCAAAGTTGAGCCATAGGCTGCGCATGTCGATGTTGACCGTTCCGATCAAACAAAACTCTTCATCGATAACAACCGACTTGGTATGAAGAAGGCCACCGTAAAACTCGTAGATCTTCACGCCAGCTTCAAGTAACTCAGTATAAAAAGCGCGAGATGCCCACTTAACCATTAGTGAATCGTTGTTATGTGGAATGATCAGTTCTACGTTGACGCCTCGTTGCGCTGTCATCTTCAGTGTCTCTAACAAGTCGGCGCTTGGGACGAAGTAGGGCGTAGTGATACGTACAGAATGATTCGCCTGATTGATCGCAATGGTTAGCACTTGCAAGATCAAGTATTCCGGCATGCCAGGTCCTGATGGCACGACTTGAACAGGATGATGGGTCATGACCTCTTCAACTGGACATTCTGGTAAATCAGGAAGGATTCGTTCACCTGTTTCCACTTCCCAATCCCAACCGTGAATGGCGGATAACACGTTAACGGTCGGGCCTGTCACTCGAACCATCACATCTATCCACTGACCTACGCCTGAACTCTGTTTGAAGTGAGCAGGGTCGACCATGTTCATTGAACCGGTATAGGCAATGGTTTCATCAATGACGATGATCTTGCGATGCTGCCTTAAATCTAAGCGTCGTAGGAAAATACGCCAAGGGCTCACTTCCAATGCTTGCACAACGTGAACGCCTGCGTCTTTCATCATGGACAGCCAATGGCTTTTGAAAAAGCGCGGACTGCCCGCAGAATCGAGCAAAACTTTAACATCGACGCCACGTTTCGCGGCTCGAATAAGAGCCGAGGCAACCGAATCCGTGAGGCCGCCAGGATGCCAAATATAGAAAACCATCTTAATGCTGGTCTGAGCGTTTTCTATATCTTCAATGATTGCGTGTAGGATCTCATTTGGCGAAGATTGCAGCGATAGGGTGTTTCCACTGAGTGCAGGAATGCCCATTCGATTATTACAAAGCTCATCGATCTTGTGGATAGGGGAACCGACTTTGCCGGGAAGGTGAAGTTGGCAATCATCTAACTTTCGGAACCAATCACCAAAGGGAGTAAACATGCGATGTGCGCGCTCAGCCCTTTTTCGGCCGAGGTTTAGCTCACCGAAAAGGAAGTAACAAGCGACACCGACAATTGGGATAATGTAGATAACCATCAACCACGCGAGAGAAACACTCACAGAGCGTCGTTTTAGTACAACACGCAGTGTTACACCGGCTACGAGAACCCAGTACAACGCGACAGATGCCAAAGTTAAAAAATGGTAGAGCTTTTCCACATTGAATACTCGAAAAAAGAGACACTTAGATAGTAATGCTATTTTACGGATATGGGAATTTAAGGAATCAACTATTTACAAATTAGAGCTAAAGCTGTAAACAGGTTATAGTTGTTAAGTTTTGGTTAACTTAAGACGAAAACGATTGTTTTGTATGAAAACGCGGCATTTAACCATAAAAATTTACATTGGTAACGAAATATGTACGGTTCGGACTTCCAATTTTATTCTTAAACTGGTTTACTTGCTATATACGAGCGTCAATCAAATCTTTTAGATGTGTAAATTTTTTTATACATCTTATCTTTTAAAGACGCCACCCAAAGCAAAACACAACATCACATAACACAAAAGTTTGGAGTACACGTGGCTACTAGTAATACAACCACAACACCCCGCGATACCTGGGGTTCGAAGTTAGGATTCGTAATGGCTGCAGCAGGTTCTGCTGTTGGCTTAGGTAACATTTGGAAATTCCCATACACAGCAGGCGAGAGTGGCGGTGGTGCATTCGTTGCAATTTACCTGTTTTTCGTAATCTTCATTGGTTTCAGTGTCATGCTGACTGAATTTGCTATTGGCCGTCATACGCAAAAATCAGCAGTAGGTGCATTTAAAACAACTGACCGTCGTTGGACGTTCGCTGGTGTTATCGGCGTAGTGAGTGGTCTACTTATCATGGGTTTCTACCCTGTAGTAGGTGGCTGGTCTATCGCATACATCGGTAAAATTGCTGGTGGTCTACTAGACGCACCTGAAGCAATTGGTGACAGCTTCGGTGGTTTTATCTCAAACCCAGTTCAACCACTTATGTGGATGGGCCTATACCTACTACTTAACATTGTAATTGTTATGAAAGGTATTTCTGGCGGTATTGAGAAAGCGGGTAAGATTCTGATGCCACTTCTTTTCATCATCCTTATCGTGGTATCAATCAAAGGCATCATGCTTCCGGGCGCGATGGCTGGTCTTGAATTCCTATTCAGCCCTGACTTCTCTAAAGTAGACAGCGGTGTCATCCTAGCTGCACTAGGTCAAGCATTCTTCTCACTATCTCTTGGTATGGGTTGTATGTTGACATACGGTTCTTACCTTAAGAAGAAAGAGAACCTAGTTCAAACTACAGCTATGGTTACTGCAATGGATACTGGTGTTGCTATCCTAGCTGGTGTTGCAATGTTCCCTGCAATGTTCGCATTCGGTATGGAGCCTGCAGCTGGTCCTGGTCTAGTATTCGTTGTTGTTCCTCAGCTATTCGCTGAAATGGGCGGCGTAGTTGGTCTTCTATTTGCTCTTATGTTCTTCGTTGGTCTAAGTGTTGCGGCACTGACTTCTTCAGTATCTCTACTTGAAGTTGTGGTTTCTTACCTAATCGATGAGAAAGGCATGAAGCGTGTAACAGCTGTGCTGTCTGCAAGTGTAGTAATGGCGATTCTATGTATCTTCGCTTCTCTATCACTTGGTGGCTTCGGTCCAACACTGTTCGGTACTGGTGCGTTCGATATCTTCGACCTACTAACTGATAAGATCTTCCTAGCTGTTGGCGGTATGTTGGTATGTATCTTCGCTGGTTGGAGACTAAACCGTGCTGACCTAGAGAAAGAAATCACCAACGACGGTGAAGTATCTTTCCCACTATTCGGTCTATGGTACACACTCGTTAAGTACATCATCCCAGTAGCTATCGCTATCGTAGCGTTCATGGGTATCTCTTCTGGCTTCGACAGCGGTAAAGGTGCAATCATGCTACTAGGTATTGGTATTATTGCTGGCTCTGCGCTTATCTCTAAGAAGCTATAATCGCAAGCTAAGTAAATAACGAAAAAACGGGAGCCAATGGCTCCCGTTTTTTTTGCTTTAAATACTTAATTATTATCGAAAAATAAAAACCTTACATTCACTAAAGTTATCCGTCTGATAGCCGATATATTTATTGGTTAGGGCTGCTTAGCCCGTATTTTAATTAGGTAGGTGTTGTGTGAAATTGTCAGTGAGAAAGAAACTGTATGCCGGTTTTGGGTCTATATTGGCGGTGCTTGTCACGTTAGTCGGTATTGTATGGATAGAAGTCATTGGAGCTCACAAGAGCGCTGATGAAATCAGAATGGATGATGTACCGGGTACCGTTACCTACCTTGTTCTGATCGATGAAGCTGGGGACGTTTACCGAGATGCATTAGGTGCGATCATTCAGGTTGATAATGCACTTGATGACTACCGCTCGAATAAGAACGAATTTGCTCAAGCCATCGCGCAAGCAAAGCGTTTAGAAAGCAGAGGTTCAGAAGATCATCGCCGTATTGAGCGAATTGAAGATCTCATGGGACGTTTCACTCAAGAGTTTGAAGCGACACTCGTGCCTAAGATCAATGATGAATCTGAGCTACTTGCCAACATTCAACAGCTGCGTTCACTGTACGAGAGTAACTTGATCCCAATTGAAAACTTGCTTGATCAAGCGTCAGCAAGTGAGCGTGCAGATACAGAGCAATCACTGCTTACGCTAACCGATACGTTTACTACCATTGAGCGCACCATCATGGTGTTGTCTGCGATTGCGATCGTATTTGGTTGTGTGATTGCGTATGTGTTGTCTAGCTCTATTACCAACCGTTTGACTCGTGTTGAACAAGTCGCACGACGTGTAGCAAATGGTGACCTAACGGCAGGCGACATTATTGATGATTCTGGTGACGAACTGGCTGAACTGGCTAAGTCGATTAACCAGATGCAGAAATCCTTGGTCGACCTACTGGGTTCTATCTCTTCAGTGACTCACCAAGTTCAATCGGTGACTGGCGAGTTATCGTCAATCAGCCAAGATATCGTGACAGGTGCATCGGCTCAAGCTGATAAAGCAAACCTAATTGCGACGGCTGCTGAAGAGCTAAGCTTGACCATTTCTGAAGTGGCTCAGCAAGGTACTTCTACTTATGAAGAAGCGCGCCGCTCTGAGACCTCTGCAGAAGATGGCCGTAACGTGATTGTTGAGATGGTGGCGAGTATTCAACAAGTGTCGACTCAAATGAGCGATATGTCGCTGCAAATGAACACTCTCGGTTCTCACGGTGAGCAGATTGGTAGCGTTATCAAGGTAATCGAAGACATTGCTGAGCAAACTAACCTATTAGCTCTTAACGCTGCAATTGAAGCGGCTCGTGCGGGTGAATTCGGCCGTGGTTTTGCTGTGGTTGCCGATGAAGTACGCGCGTTAGCGGAGAGAACGACCAAAGCGACGCAAGAAGTGTCTGGTATCATTCAATCTATTCAGTCGGGTACGCAAGAAGCGGTCACTTACACTCAAGATAACTGCCGTTTGGTGGAGATTGGCGTAGAGCAAAGCTCAGGTGCTGTTTCAGCGCTTGAAGCGATTGTAAGCGGTGCGGGCAATGTACAGAGCATGGTTAACTCTATCGCGACAGCGGCAGAAGAACAGACGGCTGTGACTAAAGAGATTGCGGCGGATATTACGGCGATCAGTGATATTTCTGAGCAGTCTTTGCAACTGGCGACGCGTAGCTCTGAAAACACTTCAGGTTTGAATGCTAAGGTTGCTGAGCTAGAAGCTCTGGTTGGTAAGTTCAAACTTGCTTAGTGCTTAGTGCTTAGTGCTTAGTGCTTAGTTCGCATTCAATCGGAACTAAAAACCGATTACCGAAAGCGGACAAATAAAGAGAAGCCCAATGATTCAATGTTAATTGAGTTCGTTGGGCTTTTTCGTAGCTGGAATCTGGGTTCAGACACGGTATACTCCACGTTCTACAATGGAGCTAGCCTTTACATGTTCGATATTCTTCTGAACCACTCTGATTTTTTACTTATCAATAAGCACCCCGGTGTCAGCGTCCACAAAGACGATGGCGATACTATGTTGCTTCAAGAAGTGGCTAAGGTAATCAATGAACCTAAGCTGTATCTCGTTCATCGCCTTGATAAAATGACCTCAGGCATTCTGCTGCTAGCAAAGAATTCTTCAGCGGCGAGTGAGCTTTCACAGCTTTTCGCAAAGCGTGAAGTGGAAAAGTACTACCTTGCGATTGGCTCTAAGAAGCCGAAGAAAAAGCAGGGTTTGATTTCTGGAGATATGGAGCGTTCACGACGCTCTAGCTGGAAACTACTGACCAGTAAAGAAAACCCAGCGATTACCCAGTTTTTATCAGCAACGGCTGAACCCGGTGAGCGCCTGCTTTTATGCAAACCCTATACGGGGCGAACTCACCAGATCCGTGTCGCGATGAAGTCGATCGGTTCCGCTATTGTTGGTGACCCTATTTACAATCCATCGAGTGAGGCGGACAGAGGCTATCTGCATGCCTTCGCGATTCGATTTACCTATCAATCACAAGCCTACGAATATGTCTGCGACCCAAGGAGCTTAGACTCTTTAGGAGAGAAGTGGCATCAAGAAACCGTCTCTAACGGTTTGGACAGTTGGCTTGAACCTTGGTCATTAACTTGGCCAAAGCTAAACACTAAGTGAGTGAAATAATGGAAGCATCAGCTTTACCTCTGTTTTTTAGTCATATTGAACAGCAACTTAATGAAGTACCGAATGAACTGCGTCGTATCTTTCACGGTCGTGGTAAGTTTTGGCCAGGTCTAGAGCAACTGACATGTGATTGGGTTGATGGGCAGCTACTGGTTAACGTATTCAAAGAAGTAGACGATGAGTTCTTGTCATCTCTTAAAGCTGGATTGGTTGAGCAGACCAATAAAGACATCTGGCAAGCAAAGAAGGGCACAAGTATTGTTCTGCAACACCGTTATGCCGATGGTGCGCCTTCAGAAGTGCTGTGGGGCGAGCTAAACGACTCTCCAATCGTGGTTGAGCACGGTCTTAAATATCAGCTCGACATTGGCCGTAATCAGAACTTCGGTTTGTTCCTAGACATGCGTAACGGTCGTCAGTGGGTACAAGATAATGCCAAGGGTAAGAATGTTCTTAACTTGTTCGCATACACTTGTGGCTTCTCTGTCGCAGCTATCGCTGGTGGCGCTCGCCAGTGCATGAACGTGGACATGTCACGTGGCTCGCTAAACAAAGGCCGTGATAATCACCGTTTAAATGACCACGACATGCGCTCAGTGAATTTCCTTGGTTACGACATCTTTAAGTCATGGGGAAAAATTAAGAAAGGCGGCCCTTACGAGTTGGTTATCATCGATCCGCCTTCATTCCAAAAAGGCAGCTTTGCGTTAACTAAAGACTACAAAAAGATCTTACGTCGATTACCTGAGCTTCTAACAGAAGGTGGTGAAGTGATTGCGTGTGTTAACTCACCAGCGGTTTCTCCTAACTTCCTTATCGAGACGATGGCAGAAGAAGCGCCAAACGTTGAGTTTATCGAGCGTCTAGACAACCCGCCTGAGTTTGTGGATGTCGACCTTGATTCAAGTCTTAAGGTACTGAGGTTTAAGATTAGCGCTTCTGCTGACGCCTAATTGATTTTATACATCAGTTAAAAAAACGCCGCTCATATTGAGCGGCGTTTTTGTATCTTGGTTTTGTCGTTAGAATGCTAGCTCTCTTGCTGAGTCTTGAGGGTTTGGAACCCAAAATAAATTCTCATAAATGTAGTCAGCCAACATGCCGCACCAAAGGTGTAAGCAATAACTGCAAAGTGTTGAGGCCAAATACAAAAGGCAATGAAACAGGCGATGGTCTCTGTGCCTTCAGTTAAACCAGACATGTAGTAGAGCGATTTGTGTTTATAAACGGGGTTCTCGATGCCTCGTTTGCCTGCCATCACCGCAAACGCCAAAAAGCTGCTGCCTGTGCCGATAAAAGAGAAGATCAAAAATGCACCAGCAATAGCGTTGTGCTCAGGGCTCGCTATCACAAAACCAAAAGGAATCAGCGAATAGAAAAGGAAATCTAGGCTGATATCAAGGAAGCCGCCCGCATCGCTAATGCCTTGGATTCGAGCCAAAGCGCCATCAAGTCCATCACACACTCGGTTGAATACAATGAAGCCTAACGCCCACTCATATTGTTGAAATGCTAACGCAGGAAACGCTAAACAACCGATTAAAAATCCGAACAGAGTGGTTTGGTTCGCTGTGATACCGATTTGATTCAGTACCTTTGCTGATTGGTTTAACGGCCACTTAATGACCTTGATTGAGTACTTATCCAGCATTGTGACTTCTCCATGGCCAAGACAGTACTTGAGCCCCTTGAGGCACATCTGCGTCGTCGTGCGTCACCATCAGCGTAGGGATGTTGGCTTTTGTCAGCTGTTCAAACACCCAATCACGAAACTGTGCTCTGAGCTCTTGGTCTAATTTACTGAATGGTTCATCAAGCAAAGCCAATTTAGGTTTAGCCAAAAGCATACGAGTTAAGCTTATTCTCGCCCGTTGGCCGCCGGAGATTTGATCGGGGAAGGACTCAGCTAAATGAGTTAATTCAATGTCTTTTAACGCCGCCATTGCTTGTTGCTGGCGAGCTGAGCCTTTAACAGAGTTAGGTAATGAGAATGCCAAGTTTTCCCACACTTTTAGATGAGGGAATAGCAAGTCATCTTGAAACAAAATACCGACCTGACGTTGATGTGATGGGAGTTCATCGAGCTGAATATCGTTCAAAACAACAGTGCCAGAGTATGAAAACTCTTCATTCAGGTGCCCAGCAACGGCATCTAATAAAGTCGATTTTCCGCAGCCGCTCGGCCCCATCAAAGCCAGTACTTGGCCAGATTCTAATGTTACGTTTAGCGCTGAAAACAGCGATTCACCATCGTTCTTATGGATGGCGAGGTCGTTGAGGTACAGACTCATTACTTAGGAAACCCTTAAAAGTAAGACGGCGATATCTGAGTTGAAGTCGGCTGACTAATATCGCTAAAGAGAAAAAGAATAGAGGCAATAAGGCCTGCCAAATGGCGTAAATAGCGGTCACTCTGCGGTCGAAACCACTCGTTAGCGCAACAGCTTCAGTGGTGATTGTGCTAATGCGACCCGCGCCAAGCATTAATGTTGGTAAGTATTGAGCCAAACTCACACTGATCCCGACCGCCCAAGCGAAAGCAATGGCAGGTAACAAGATCGGCAGCTTGATGGAGTACCAACTTTGAAATGGCGACTTGCCCAAGCTGAGTGACGCTTTAATGAGTCCATCATTGAAGCTCTTCCAAGGCCCGTCTAAAGATAGGTACACAAATGGAAAGGCGAAGAATACGTGTGCCCAAATCACCCAGAATTCATAAGCGCTGCTGCCGATATAAAGCGTGGTGACTTGCATACCGAACAACACGGAGAGCTGAGGGATCAACATTGGGATCGCGATAATAAAGCCCGGAACTTGCCACTTGTATTTGATTCGATATTCGTGAGCAACCAGCGCAAGTATTAGAGCTACAGAAGCGGCAATAAGCCCAATCCATAAGCTTTGTCCGACGGTACTCATGATGCCATCCCACTCGAACTCCCAGAAACGCATGCTATATCGGCTAGGGAGTAGGTCAGGGAAACGCCAACGTTGGGCAACACTCCAAATTACCATCAATGGAATGATCAGCAGTGACAACGCAGCGAGAACAGTAAAGACGGTTTTCCCCGGAAGGTTTGCCCCTGTTCTGCCTGAATATTGCCAAGTTCGAAAGTACTTCAAAACTGCCCATTCGATTAAACGCGCTAAGGCGATGATCAACGACGCTAAACCAAATAGAACAATGGCTCCGGCTGCTGCTCGTGGCAGTAGGTTAAGGTCTGGATCGTTAAACCATTGCCATACTAGTACTGCAAAGGTCGGAGGGTTCGTTGGGCCAATGATCAAAGCAATATCAACAACCGATACGCTGTAAGCGAGTACCGCAAGCATTGGGAAACGAAGCTTAGTAAACCATTGTGGGAAAATACACTTCCACCAAATCTGAGAGCGACTGTAGCCTAGTGAAGCACTCACCTTAGTGATACGTTCCACATCGATTTGTTGAAGTATCGATATGCTCATCAGCAACAAGAAAGGGACTTCTTTGAGTGCGAGCATAATGATGAGGCCAAAAGCGTATGGGTCTTTAACCAACAAAGCCAATTCAGAACTCGTCGCCGATTCACCGAGTAGGTGATGTACGGCTCTCGCTCCAAGGCCTGTTGGGCTGAATAGGAAAGCAAAGCCAATAGCGAAAGCCACATGTGGAATAGCCAACATTGGCGACAACGTCAGCTCAATCTTTCTCCAAAACTTGTTTCCCCAAGAGGCTTGAAGAATACAAAAGGTAAGAAAGCAGGCGATGTAGCTACTCGCGATCGCAGAGCTTAGGCTTAAACCGATGGAGTGCCAAGCACCTTCCCATTGGAAGACTTGGCTAAAACCGTTGAGAGAGGGCTCATCTAAACCTAGGGGCGGGATAAAACTCAGTGACGAGGCCACCACTCCCGCTACCCCAGGAACCGTAGGGATAATGCATACCACTATAACAACAAAATATAGAGCGCGTAGCATCAAGCTTAGTTACCGTATCGCTTAAGCCACTCTTTCTCGAGCGCGTTTTGCCAGCTTGGGTGTGGTTCATCAACTGACTTAAATTGCTGAGTATTTTTAGCACTTCCGGTTAGGTATTTACTGCTCAAGACTGAAGGATCGCCCCAAACATTAAGGTCACCCTTACGAGATTGCGCTTCTGGGCTCAATAGGAAGTTAATGGTCACTTGAGCGCCTGCCGTTGCATTGGCATTCCAAGGGATCGCAAGGAAGTGAATGTTAGATAAAGCGCCGCTTTCTAACGCATAAGCCTTGGTGGTTTCCGCTAAACGGCCACTTGCTTGCGCTGAATACACAGAGTTTGGATTGAATGTAATCGCGAGGTCGAGTTGCCCGTCATCCAGAAGTTGGATGCTTTCAGATGTGCCTGCAGGGAATTGTTTGCCACCGCGCCACGCCACTTTATGGAATTTGTCTAGGTAAGCCCAAAGTGGTGCTGTTACCGCTTGGAAGTTGTCTTCCGAAACAGGCTGAGCCAGCGCTGGGTTGTTATTTGTTAGCTCAATCAATAGAGACTTGATAAAGCTAGTGCCATGAAATTCAGGTGGGCGAGGGTAGCTCAAACGGTTTGGGAAAGCTTGAGCGTAGCTCAACATCTCTGAAAATGATTGTGGCGGGTTGTGTAGTGTCTCTTGGTCGTGAATGAACACAAGTTGTCCAACGCCCCAAGGTGCCTCAAGGCCTTCTGTTGGTTCAGAGAAGTCGACATCAATCGGTAAAGACTTATCGACGTACTGCCAGTTTGGAAGTGACTCTGTGAACGGGCCAAACAACAAAGCGTTGTCTTTCATCGAACGGAAGTTTTCGCCATTGATCCAAACGATATCAACACTGCCTTCGCTGTTCTTGCCTGCTGCTTTTTCTGCAAGTAAGCGAGTCGTGGTTTCTGCAATATCGGTTACTTTTACATGCTTTAAGGTAACACCGTAGTCACTCTGTAACTTCTTGCCTGCCCATTGTAGGTAACGATTGATCTCTTGGCTTCCGCCCCAAGCGTGAAAGTAGACAGTTTCTCCCTCTGCCTGCTGTTCTATTTGGTTCCAGCTATCGGTTGATGTTGCTTCATCAGCATAAATGGTTGCGCTGTATGCAACGGTTGCCATGATTCCTAACGTACTTACTATCTTGTTCATAAACTTTTCCATTTGGTAGTGAACGGGCAAGAGCATTGTATTTTCGAACTCCCTTGGCTGTGTTGGCCTTTCGTGGCTAACGAAATATCAACACGGCATAATAGTTATTCTATCTGTTTCTGAAATAATTTCTAATTCAATAGTAAATTCAATCAATTACTAGGGGCCTCTGCCATCCTACCAACAGACCGTTAAAGCGGTGAATTAATTGCACCTAAATGAGGTTTTTTTGATATTTATTGGAGGTTGGTACGAAAAGAAGGCGAGAAGTAGCGTTTTTAATGATTAGGTTTTGAGCAGGCAATAAAAAAGGAGCCGTGAAGGCTCCTTAAATCAATACCTGATGTCGATGACGGATTAGTTTACCCAGTCACGAATTGTGTACGTTAGTGTGTGTACATCGTTTTTCAGTACTAGCGTATCGTTAGTTAGCGTTACGTCGCTCCACTCGCTTAGAGTCGCTGAAACCGATTGTTCGATTTCCATCGCTGAGCCCTGACACATTTTCATTGTCATGCCCATTTGTTTGATACGGAATTGACCGTCTTTTAGTTCGCCCTGACCAAAGAAGTTGTTACAACCAGCCATGCCGTTTGCAGTCATCTTTTCGCCGATCTCTAGACGAGGTGTTGCTTGATGTTCGCTTTTCTCAATGTCCTTGCCATCAATTTGCGCAAGTTCCCAATTATGGTGCTGTAGATCGGTTGGTGTTACTTGCATAGCGTTATCACCTGTTGTTGTGCATGCTGCTAGCATCATAGGTAAAGCGGCTACTGCTAGTAATTTTTTTGAACTAAACTTCATATTATAAGGCTCCAAAGGAAAGAACGAAGTTACCGAATAAGTGTAACTTGATGGGTTCAAAGTATAGTTTACAAAACACTATATGTGTCAGTATAAGGTCATAGTTTAGTATGGATTTCATGAGCTAGGCGACAAATTAATCGCTTATTTTTGAATTAGTAAGCTTGATTTGGATGTGTAAGGAGATGTGGTGGAGCAGTTAGAGTTTTTCCAAGTTCCAAGCCCTTGCGTTGGGGTGTGCTCAAGCGATGAAAAAGGCTATTGCAATGGCTGTATGCGCAAAAGAGAAGAGCGTTTTAATTGGATGTCGATGACACCCGCTGAACAATTGCACGTGATAAAACTGTGTCGTCAGCGCTATAGAAGAAAAATAATGAAGCAAAACAACTTGGTTGGTCAGCCGGTAGACGAAGAGGGAAACACAAGTCCCCAGAGAGATCTTTTCGGTTAAAGAGGAAGTATTAAGATTTTATTTAACTCCGAAGTAACTATTACTTTACATAATGGTTGGGGTGTAATATTAAGATAGGTACCTTTGTACCAGAAGGAGTGGTGTCGGTATGAATAAAAAGGACGTAAGAATCAAAAAAAAACCAGTCAAAGCACTGGATAGAAAACCGATTGGGGCGAAAGATGACCCTGAAGAGAGCGCGCGTGATTGGCATTCAATGTCAGAAGAAGAACGAATGGAAATCCTTTCTCACCTTTCAGACATGCCTTTTCAATAACATCACTGGTTCATCAGAGTCTTTTCAACAGCAGCACTTTTTTAAACAAACATATGATTCGCTTTCGTTACACCTCGATGGTACGTACAAAATGTATCATCGGCTTCGGTGGTCTTACTATGAATCTTAATGTTTGTGATGACTTCAACAGCCCCTGCATCGTAACAAGCTTGTTCGGCCTTTTTGACGATATCGAGTAATTGGTTGAGTTCACCTTTCATGGTGGTTTCCATTGCGCCGACTTGGAATGGAACATCGGCCGCTTTTACCACTTCAATGGCTTTATCAACGACTTCGAAATTGTTGCCTTCTTTAACGCGAGGGATCACTTGGAAGGCAACCATCACTTCTTTTTCTCTTTTTAACTCAGACACTTTCTGCTTACTCAATGAAAGGAAATTGTTGCAGATGATAGGTTAATGCGGAGATAAATTCTACAGCGGTTAAGCTGGCGGCTTATTAGCTTATTAGCTTATTAGCGTATTTGCCTACTTGCTACCCCAGTGGTCGCTAACCCAACCACCTATGTGCTCATCAAAATGGCTGCCACTGAATCTCTGGTTACGTTCAACCGAAGTATCGCAGTCATCTTTGTTATCTATTAGGGTTTGTATGTAGTTTGCCATCGGGTCATTGCAACGTTGACGATCTCGGCGGGTTGCCACTTCCTTAATCAGTTGTAATCGATATGTAGAGCTAGCACGTTTCATTTCAATGACCTCCTGTTTTAGACACTAATAGAAAAATCTAGTTGCCAGATATAGGGGCGTCAACGTGATTTAAGAGTATTTTTTTTGAGCAACCAAGAATCAATACGTTGGCATCATAATTCACAAAAGTGTCATTTAAGTTGGCGTCTTTAGAACAGTTTTTGGGTGTGATTTTATGTTTGATTGCATATAAAAAAGCCCAGTAAAAACTGAGCTAATTATTCTATTTCTGGTTGCTTAGAGCTATTTCTGGTTACTTTGAGCTGTTTGGTTTGCTCTTAAATTGTTTGATGCTCTTCTTCTTTGCTGTTCGTCGGTTGGCCATTTTGTCTTTTGGCGGACGCTTACGAGCTGTTGATTCTGATGCAGGTTTATCAGTTACAGGGAAACCTTCCAACGATTGTAACGGAAGTGGCTTATTGGTCAGAGTTCGAATCGCATTGAGGTGCTCGTTTTCACTGTGGCTAACCAGTGAGATAGCACAGCCTGCGCTTCCTGCTCTCGCCGTTCTTCCTACGCGATGTACATAAGTTGCTGAATGAGAGGGCAACTCAAAGTTGATCACAACAGGCAGCTGATCAATATGGATGCCACGAGCCATCACATCGGTTGCGATCAGCACGCGAGTTTCGCCATTTTTGAAACTCTCTAATGCCTGCGCGCGCTCTTCTTGGCTCTTGTTGCCATGTAACGCACTCACGCTGATCTTAGCTTTGTTTAATCGCTTGGTTAATGCGTCAGCATTGTCTTTCGCGCCAATAAAAACCAACACCTGTGGCCATTGGTTTTGATTAAGTAGGGCAATCAGAGCTTGAGCCTTGCTGCCTTTGTTCACGAGATACAGTGTTTCTTCAATGGTTTCGACAACGCTGTTTTCTTGGTGAGTCGTGATCTTCTCTGGGGTTGATAAAAGCGTTTCAGCCTGATTAACCAACTCTGGAGGAAGTGTTGCTGAGAATAGCAATGACTGGCGCTTCGCTGGCAGAGCTTCGGTGATTGCTTGAATATCTGGCCAAAAGCCCATGTCGATTAATCGGTCGGCTTCATCAAGAACCAATGACATACATTGAGTTAACTCCAATTCGCCACTCTTGATAACAGCCAGCAAGCGCCCCGGTGTTGCGATAGCAAGCTGAGGTTTGGTTAACAATTGCTGCTGTTGGTCATCCGTGTTCACACCCCCCGTCAACGTAATCGTATTGATATTAAGAGCCGTTGCGATCGGCTCTAAAGACTCAGCGACTTGAGACGCAAGTTCACGTGTTGGAACGATAACCAGCGCTTGCAGTTCATTTACATCATGGTTGATGTTATTCAGCAAAGGTAAGCCAAACGCCAATGTTTTCCCGCTACCCGTTTGAGCCAAGGCCAGCACGTCTTTCCCTGCAATAATCGTAGGAATTACCGCTTGTTGTATCTCTGTCGGTTTATCGAATTGAGATGGTATCGCCGCGACGGTTTTTGCGTTAAGGGTTAGGTTATCAAATGACATAAATGAACCAAGTATCAAAAGGGAGGTGGAGTCTAACAGGGCTACAAATGTTAGAAAATCAGTTTTGTAACGTTAGACCATAAACGCTCTTATTATATTCGCTAATTTCGTTTGTTAGCCATACGCGTTAATTAAACGTTGAGCATATTGTAATGGCATTGAATGGACGTACAATGACCGCCTCAAAAATGATACGTAAAAAGAGATAGAAATGAGTTGGGATAGTATCTGGCTGTTCATTGTCATAGTGTTTTTTATTGCCATTATTCCTGGCCCTAACGCATTGTTAGTATTAAGCACAGCGTTGACGCAAAGGAAGCTGTTCGCGTTTGTGAATGTGTTAGGTGTGTCTTGCGGTTTCTTTTTCCACGCTTTTATCTCAGCCAATGGCATAAGCTTGTTGTTGTCAAAAACACCAATGGCGTTTGAAGGGCTGAAGTTGGCCGGGGTTTTGTATCTCATCTGGCTTGGTTACAACCATTTTCGGGCGGCATTGCGTGCTCAAGAGGGTGTGCTTTCTGTGGTGAGTGCATCGGGGAGTAAGCTTTATCATCAGTTCTTGAAGGGGCTATTGACCAATCTACTTAACCCTAAAATTGTGTTGTTTTATCTCTCGATATTCCCTCAGTTCGTTACCACAGATACGATTGTGTCAGACAGCCTAATGCTTGGTGGGATTCAAGCGATAGTGGTGTCGACGTGGTTCTTGGCCGTGATCTTAATGGCGGATACGTTTAAGCGCTTGTTGGTTCAAAAGCGTACCTCTCAAATGATGAACATGGTTTGTGGTGTGCTATTTGTGGGTTTCAGCATTCAGCTGGCTTTGTTTCAGCTCTAGGTTTAAAGCTTGATAGAAGCGTTAACAGATACGACTCATATCTCACTTTTCACTGAATCTTAGGGAATCCTTGTCTCTCTGCATAAATGCCTAAAGCATTAGGTTATAAAGTCGATATAATAATCAGATATTAATTTGGTGAATGTATTAATTTGAAGCCAAATTGAAGATTAAGAATGGCCATTGCTGATGATAACTGAAGCAAACGGTCAGCTCGCTTTAAAGAATAACAGAGACAGGGAGTCACTAATGCGTGAAGAGTCATTCACCCAGAAACGCAAATATTACCGTTTAAAGTACCCTCAAAAGGCACGTCCGGTGATGCGAATTAAGGATGAGCTTTTTCATGTCAGTGAAGTGTCTGAAAAGGGCGTCCGCCTGATGATGCGTAATATCATTCCTGTTTATCGCGGTTTTTCAATGGCAGGCACCCTAAGGTTGCATGACAACAACAGTATTGATATTAGCGGTGCCGTATTGCGACAAGAAGGTGACGAAGTGATCGTTCAGTTATCACAAGGTCCAAGCTTCAAAGATATGGTCTCAGAACAACGCCACATCAGACAGCGATACCCAGTATTTTTTGCAAGCCTCAGAGTGGCATAGAAAGCTTTTAAAGTTAGATACCTTAAAGCTCGACTCTCTCATCAAAGCCGATATTAAAAAGCCCAGCACTTTCTCAAGTGCTGGGCTTTACTATATGTAAGCAAACTAACTATATGGACAAACTAAGGAGCTAAGTTTGTCTTATGGTTCGTTTTATAGCTCGTCTACTGTTGCCCAAACTGCGGCTAGCATGTCGTGACCAAATGCAACGCTGCGCTCTGGAGACCAACCGTACAGTTCGTCAGCGTGGCTGATGTGATCTTTAAATGGCATCTCGACTGTGTAAGCTAAACACTTGAACTGCTCACCAATCCAGTTTGTGCCAACCGTCATATTCGCTTTGCCCGGTTCGTCTTTATCGTAACCAAACTCATCTTGGAACTCTGGTGTGATCGTCAGCAGTGCTTGCTTGAAGTGATTTTCTAGTTTAGCAATGCGCTCGTTGTATGAAGGCGTGCCTTCGCTACCTGCTACAAAGTTATATGGGATCGCTTCGTCGCCGTGAATGTCTAGACACATGTCAACGCCCGTTTCTAGCATGCGCTCACGAACAAGGAATACTTCTGGGCTACGTTCCATAGAAGGCGATTGCCATTCACGGTTCAGGTTAACGCCAATCGCATTAGTACGAAGGTGACCGCGGATGCTGCCATCTGGGTTCATGTTAGGAACAACGCGGAAAACAACGCTGTCTAGCAGAGAGCGACCTACTGTGTCAGTTTCATCAAGCAGACGTTGAAGTAGACCTTCGATCAACCATTCAGCCATAGTCTCGCCAGGGTGTTGGCGACCTATAACCCAAATGTTTTTCTTTTCTTCACTTGGCTCACCAATGGTTAGCAAAGTGATGTCATTGTTGTCTAGCGTGTGGCCCAGAGTTTCAAGCTTACAAGCTGGGTGCGTTTGCGCGCTGTGCAGAAGATCTTGGTGACGATCGTATGAGTATGGGGCGAAGTACGCGAAGTACATTGAATCGTGCTCCGGAATGATGTCGAAGCTTAGTGTGTCACCATCGAACTGAGATGGAATACGGAACCACTCTTCGCGGTCGTACGATGCAACCACATCGTAATCTTTCCAGCCTTCAGGGTATGCAGACGTTGCCAATTGACCGATTTCGAAGTGGTGTGCTTGTTGAGCATCGCTTTCTAAACGGAAGTGGAACCACTGAGAGATTTCAGTCTGGTTGTCTGCTGGGATAGTCAGTTGAATGTTTTGTGGTGAATCTGCTGAAACGACGTGAATATTGCCGCTTTCGAAATTGCTGAAAATTTTCATTGTAGTTTTTATCTCGTAGTTGAGTTGCCGTAAGACTAGCACACTTTTTTTCGAGCAAACCACTAACTAAATCGTAATGAGATGTTATTTCAACTATCTACTTTTTCGTCGTCTATTTTTCAACAACCCACTTTCCAACTATCGACGTTGGCAAGTGGTACACCCACGACAGGCAGAACGTGTGTGGCGATCTAACTTGCTACGTTGCACCTTGCAATAAGCGTTTTTTAGCGCTCTTCGTCCAGAAAACCAATCATCAGGTTTCGCAAGAATCAGATAACCATTAAATCGTTTCACAAGCTCGATTCTGTTCTGATCGATGAACTTGCTATCAAACCCAATTTCAAAGTAATCAAGCGCTTGTTCGATGGAGGTGAAACTCGCTATTTTTTGCTGGAATTCTGTCTGGTTCATGGAGTGAAGCGTTTATGAAAAGAATTAGCCGACATTGTATTAGATTTACAATTTACTTCTTTGATTTGGGAGCGAGTTTAGCGTCTTTATTGTTGGATTAATTAGTTAGCAGAATTCAATGTGCGCCTTGTATTTGTTGGGTGATTGGGTTGTTAGGGCGCTAATTTTTCAAAGTGACATTAAGCTCTCAGAAAGGTTCATTTTTTGTTCCTCAGATTGCGATTAATGATCCAAATCAAACAGGCCTACCCCTAAAGTACTATTCTGATCGCAATTGTAACCAATTGTTGAAGATGATTAAAAATTATGACAATAAAAAAACGTTATATCGCACTAATAGCGGCGGTTGGTATAGGCATTGGCTGGTTAACTTTAGGGGGAACTGCAGCCGTTATGCACTATACATCGAGCACTGAGTTTTGTGTTTCTTGCCACACGATGGAAACACCCCATAAAGAATACCAAGGTTCGGTTCACTTCAGTAACGCAAAAGGCATTAGAGCTGAGTGTGCCGATTGCCATATCCCAACAGATCCGATTGACTACGTGATCACCAAAGTAAGAGCGTCTAAAGACATCTATCACGAATTCATCTCAGGTAAGATCGACACGCCTGAAAAATACGAAGCACACCGTGAAGAGATGGCCGAAACAGTATGGGCTCAATTCCGTGAAAATGATTCAGCGACATGTCGCTCTTGTCACGATTTCGATGCTATGGAAGAGTTTGAGCAATCTCGTGATGCGGCGAAAATGCACGCTTACGGGAAAGAGAACAACCAAACGTGTATCGACTGTCATAAAGGCGTAGCGCACTTTGCCCCAGAAGCTCAGCTAGACAGCAAAGCCTTCGATACCCTGATTGCCTTTACCAAAAATACGCCAGCAGATGCGAAAGTGGTTTACCCCGTCACTGATATCGCAATGGGCGAATTTGGTAACCTAAATCCAACAGCAAAACTAGAAGTGGTTAAAGCTGAAGGCGACAACCGTACTGTGACTCTGAATGCGTTCCAAATGAAAGGCGCAGAGCAAGTGCTTTACTTCGGTGAAGGTCAACGTGCGATCGTTGCGACATTAACAGACAAAGGTCAAGAAGCACTGACTACTGGTGAATACGAAGCCGATGCTTATGGTAACGAATGGCGTTCTGTTGCGTTGACGGGTGATATTACTTCGCCAGTTGTCGATAGCCTAGACCCAATCTGGTCTTACGCAGAAGAGTTAGACAACGTCTACTGTTCGACTTGTCACGCAAAAATTCCTGGTGAGCACTTCACTGTTAACGCTTGGGGACCAGTAGCTAAAGGTATGGGAGCTCGAACAGATATCTCAGAACAAAACCTTGAACTTCTGACTAAGTACTTCCAAAACCACGCGAAAGACGTTGTTGGCCACTAATAGTAAGGAATAAAAAATGACAGATATTACACGTCGCGGATTCTTAAAAGGCACAGGTATCACTGCTGGTGCGATGGCGTTTACATCGTTCTCTCCAATGTCAGTAGCTTCGTCAAACACGCGTGGTAAAGGGGTTCTAACGGCAGGTCGTATGGGACCAATGCTGTGTGAAGTGAAAGATGGCAAGTTAGTGTCGACCACGAATGCGGTACCTCAAACCGTTTTTAACAGCCTTCAAACCACAGGCCCAGATCAAGTACACACCAAAGCGCGTATTAAATACCCTATGGTACGCAAGAGCTACTTAGATAACCCGTTAGCGCCTAAAGCAGAGCGCGGTAGCGATGAGTTTGTTCGCGTATCTTGGGAGGAAGCTTACAAACTAATACACGAACAACATATGCGTATTCGTGCAAATAACACCCCAGATGCAATTTTCGCAGGTTCATACGGTTGGCGTTCAAGTGGTGTGCTTCATAAGGCACAGACTTTACTTCAGCGTTACATGGGCATGGCTGGTGGTTACTCTGGTCACATGGGCGATTACTCAACAGGTGCTGCGCAAGTTATCATGCCGCACGTTGTGGGCTCGATTGAAGTATATGAGCAACAAACAACGCACCCGATGGTGCTAGAACACAGTGATGTTGTTGTGCTATGGGGCCTAAACCCAATGAACACTTTGAAGATCGCTTGGAGTTCTACAGATTGCTCAGGCTTAGAGTTCTTCCATCAGTTGAAGAAGTCGGGCAAAACGGTTATCGCTATCGACCCAATGCGTTCTGAAACTATCGAGTTCTTTGGCGACAACGCTGAGTGGATTGCTCCACACCCAATGACCGATGTTGCGATGTTGATGGGTATTGCTCATACGTTAGTTATAAAAGGTAAACACGACCGAACATTCATCGAAAAATACACGACTGGCTATGATGTTTTCGAAGATTACCTAATGGGTAAAGAAGACGGCGTAGTGAAAGACGCACAGTGGGCGTCAAGCGTGTGTGGTGTGCCAGCTAAACAGCTTGAATTGCTGGCTGATATTTTCAGCAGCAACCGCACAATGTTGATGGCAGGTTGGGGTATTCAACGTCAACAGTTTGGTGAACAACGCCACTGGATGTTAGTAACTCTTGCTGCAATGCTTGGTCAGATTGGTTTGCCAGGTGGTGGCTTCGGCTTCTCTTACCACTACTCTAATGGCGGCAACCCATCTCGCGATGCTGGCGTATTGCCTGCAATGTCCGCGTCTTTAGGTGCTGTAGCAGGTAGTGATGAGCGAGGTTGGTCAGCGACGGGTAAGGTGATTAACTCATTCCCTGTTGCTCGTATTGTAGAAGCCCTAGAAAATCCGGGCAAAGCGTACAAACATAATGGCCATGATCGTGTGTTCCCAGATATCAAAATGATTTGGTGGGCGGGCGGTGGTAATTTCACTCACCACCAAGACACCAACCGCTTGATTAAAGCGTGGCAGAAACCGGAATTGGTTGTTATTTCTGAAATCTACTGGACCGCAGCTGCGAAGCATGCAGATATTGTTTTGCCTATTACAACATCGTTTGAACGTAATGACCTGACGATGACTGGCGACTACAGTAACCAGCACCTAGTACCAATGAAGAAAGCGGTTGAGCCACAAGGTGAAGCGCGTAATGACTTCGATGTATTTGCAGACATGGCAGAGCTATTGGCTCCAGGTGGTCATGAAGTATATACCGAAGGCAAAACTGAAATGGAATGGTTGTACCAATTCTACAAAGCTGCTCAACAAGGTGGCCGCGCTGCACGCGTTGCTATGCCGAACTTCAGCAAGTTTTGGGAAGACAATCAACTGATCGAAATGAAGTGGAACGAGAAGAACGCACAGTTTGTTCGTTACGCTGACTTCCGAGAGAATCCAATCATGAACCCACTAGGTACACCAAGTGGTAAGATTGAAATATTCTCGAAAACGATTGAAGGTTACAAGCTTGATGATTGTCCTCCACATCCAACTTGGATGGAGCCAACAGAGTACACCGGCAATGCTAAAGATGGCGAACTGCAATTGATGACAGCGCATGCGGCGCACCGTCTACATAGTCAGTTCAACTACGCGAAGATTCGTGAAGAGTATGCGATCGCAGACCGCGAGCCGATTTCAATCCACCCTGAAGACGCAAAAGCGCGTGGCATTAAAACGGGTGATTTGGTTCGTGCACACAATGGTCGTGGCCAAGTATTGGTTGGCGCACTAGTGACTGATGGCATCAAACAAGGCTCTGTATGTATCCATGAAGGTGGTTGGCCAGATTTAGATAAAGATACAGGCCTATGTAAAAACGGCGGCTGTAACGTACTTACGTTGGATATTCCGACCTCTCGTTTGGCAAATGGTTGTGCAGCGAACTCTGCGCTTGTGAAAATTGAAAAATACACAGGCCCAGTATTAGAACTGACAGCATTTGATCCACCTAAAAATGGCTAATCTTTAACGAGAAATAGCTAATTGAACGAAGCCAGCCTAACCGCTGGCTTTTTTTATGATCTTTTTTGCGATGGAAAGACTATTACTGTGTGTCGAGTAGACACCTGATAATAATCAACGACATCAAAGCAAGAGAGAATCCCATGAATCGAATCAACCCAAAGAAGTTATTTCGTAGCAAATGGACAGCCGTTAGCCCTGTGAAGAAAGAAAAGCACTTTATGGTCACAGAAGTCGAATTTGATGAAGGGGAGGTCGTGCGCTGCATGATAGAGGCGGTCATGACCAAACGAGAAGAAGACATCAATTGGCGAGAGCTTACTGATAATCAAAATTGGCTCCCAGGCTGGAAATAGAGCTGGAAGCCTGTTTGATAGGAATCTGCTATTAACGGCGGACTGGCGTTTATCGGATATTCGACGCGCGCCTTTGCCAGTATTTGAGCCCCTCTAACACACCCTCAGCGTGTGTTGCGGTGCTGGTATACACGTTGTCTCTGTCGGACAAGTGAGCCACTTCTGGATAATGGTTAGCGACCAATATCGAATTTACACCCTCTATCGTTAGCATGGATGTGTCATTTGCAGAGTCGCCAGCCACACACACCTCTTCTACGCTCAAATCATGCTGCTTGAGCAGGTGATGAATCGCGGTAGCCTTATTGACGCCCTTTGGTGTGATGTCTAAATACCAGTCATGGGAGTAGGTGAGATGTACATCCAATCCGTGCGACTCCAAACTTGATTCGATCAACTCATGTTGAGGTTCAGACAGCTTCCCTTCAAAAGTAATCTTGTAATCACCTTGATGATTTTCAAAGCGTTCGCCCATAAAGTCGAGTGGTGCGAGTGCTGTCTCGACCTTGGATTTGTTCCAAGACGCTTCTAATTGGTTGTGCCAAACATGATCGGGTTTTTGGGAGTGATCGTGATGAATTCTAGTGCCTACATCGCTGATAATACTGTGTGGTTTAGGGTAGTTATCAGACGCCAACCCAACTCGAATTGACGGCAGAGTTCTTCCTGTCGCAATGATAAAACGGATATCAGGTTGCTCGGTTAGGTAGTCAAATAACTGATTAACGCCATGAGAAGAGCCTCCATCCAGCGTCCCGTCAAAGTCACACACCAGCATTTTTATCATTCGAATTCCTTGTCTTTTTCTCTCATTCATCGCGGGGAAATGTCTATTTCTTTTATAAAGAATGGCTCAGCAGTGAGCACTCTACAAGTTGTCTTGTGGCTTAGATAATCGATATTGAACAGTTTGCAGCAAGTATCACAGTTGGTGTGATGTTTTGAAATTCTGGGTTGAAAAACTCGATTTTGTCTCGCTGGTTTTAGCCGATTCCCCTTTGGTTTTTAGGCTAAGTACGAGTGGTGTATTTGATCTTTACAACAGGTTGGATGCTTGCATCTAAAACGTCACTAAATCTTAATAAATGGTTTGTATTCAAATTATTTGTACACGAACTATTTGGTGCTATTCTTGGTCTGTTTAGCGTATTAATTGATCAAATGTAAAATAAATATTCAATAATCTATCAGTAAGTAATATATAATATTGCAAGCGTCCTGGTTGTTTTAATGTCTTTGTTTTTCAGTGCTTTGGGTGTTCGTTGTTTTATTTTTAATCATTGTTTTTTCTAGGGGATTGGTGGTTTTGTGGGTGATTTACAGTACGAGACCCCTTGATTTACACTGGTTAATTACTTAGAGTGCTAATTGTTTTTTGAGTTTAAATAAGTCATTTTTAAGTTTAAATAACCGTTTTTAAGTTTAAATAACTAAGAAAGGATTAGATTACATGGATCCCATACTGGAAGTTAAGGGACTGTACAAGGTGTTTGGTGAAGACACCGACCGTGCTTTTACGATGATTAATCAAGGTGCGGACAAAGACAAAGTTTTCGAAGAAACAGGTCTAACGATCGGCGTTAACGATGTTTCTCTTAGTATTCAAGAAGGCGAGATTTTCGTAATAATGGGACTGTCAGGATCTGGCAAATCAACCCTAGTACGCCTTCTTAACCGCTTGATTGAACCTACCAAAGGTAATGTGCTTCTACGAGGCAAAGACATTGCCCACATCTCAGAAGATGAACTCCGCGAAGTTCGCCGCAATAACATCTCCATGGTTTTCCAAAATTTCGCATTGATGCCTCACATGACTGTGATCGAAAACGCAGCGTTTGGCCTTGAGCTTGCGGGTGTTGATGTAGATAAACGAAAAGAGTCAGCACTGGCCGCGTTAGAACGAGTTGGCCTTGGCGCGTATTCGGAGTCTTACCCAGATGAACTGTCTGGTGGTATGAAGCAGCGTGTTGGTTTGGCTCGCGCCTTAGCATGTGACCCAGACATTCTGTTAATGGACGAAGCGTTCTCTGCACTCGATCCATTGATTCGTACCGAAATGCAAGACGAGTTAATCCGACTTCAAAATGACGATAAACGAACGATTGTTTTCATCTCGCATGATTTGGATGAAGCGATGCGTATCGGTGACCGAATCGCGATTATGCAAAATGGCGAAGTGGTTCAAGTGGGTACTCCTGACGAGATCTTAAACAGCCCAGCGAACGACTACGTTGAAGCCTTCTTCCGTGGTGTGAATGTCGCAAGTGTTCTTACCGTGAAAGACATCGCACGAAAGAAACCTGCAGCGGTATTTAAGAAATCTGAACACGATGGTCCAGCCTCGGCTCTGCAAATCTTGATGGATAACGACCGTGAATACGGCATCGTTGTTGAGAAGAGCAGTCACTACTCAGGCATTGTTTCTATCGATTCTCTTCGCAAAGCCCACAAAGAGAACAAATCATTGGTTAGCGCTCAGCTAAGTGATGGCTTAACTCTGAATCCAGATTTACCAATCAATGATGTGCTTGGCCTTGTTGGCGGTGTGCCTTATTCCGTTCCTGTTGTGGACGAGCAAGGTAATTACTTTGGCGTTGTGACTAAGTCACGATTGCTACAAACATTAGATAAGGGATAGATCATGTCCTCGGAACAAACAAATAATGACCCATGGTCGCAAGCAGCTCCCTCTACTCAGCCAGCAAGTGATCCTTGGGGCCAAACAACGGAAACTGCACCATCTGCTGATTGGTTAAGCAGCGAAACCGTCGAGGTGACGCCTTTTGACCCACTGAACCCTTTCGCTGAAGCGGTACTACCAGTCGATACTTGGGTTGAGTCTGGTCTGAATTGGTTGGTTGAACACGGACGCCCACTGTTTCAAGCGATACGTGTGCCTATCGATTTCATCCTAAGTTCATTTGAAACAGCACTGGTTTCGACGCCAGCACCATTCATGTTGATCATCTTGTTTTTAGTCGCATGGCAGTTTTCAAACCTGAAGCTTGGTGTTGCTACCGCAGTATCCTTGACGTTCATTGGTTTGATTGGCGCTTGGTCTGAAGCCATGACCACGCTTTCATTGGTGATGACATCGGTCTTCTTCTGTCTGTTGATTGGTTTACCCATGGGGATATGGCTCGCCCGCAGTAACACTGCGGCTAAATTCGTACGTCCTATTCTGGATGCCATGCAAACCACGCCAGCCTTCGTTTATCTCGTACCCATCGTAATGTTGTTTGGTATCGGTAACGTACCGGGTGTTGTTGTGACCATCATATTCGCACTGCCGCCAGTAGTACGTTTAACCATCTTAGGTATTCAGCAAGTGCCGGAAGAGTTGATCGAAGCCGGTCACTCATTTGGCGCAAGCAAAAAACAGATGCTTTATCGAATTCAATTGCCACTAGCATTGCCAACCATCATGGCAGGCGTAAACCAAACACTGATGCTGTCGCTATCTATGGTGGTTATCGCATCAATGATTGCGGTAGGTGGCTTAGGTCAAATGGTACTGAGAGGTATCGGCCGTTTAGATATGGGGCTGGCCGCAGTCGGTGGTCTTGGCATCGTTATTCTCGCCATCTTATTGGATCGCATTACCCAAGTGTTGGGTGTGAATGCAGGCAATACAAAATTACGCTGGTACCGCATGGGGCCTGTTTCCCTTGTACTTAATGCTTTAAATCGCGGTAACAAATCAGAACTTCAATTAAGGAAAAACACCAATGAATAATTCATGGAAGAGCAAACTTGCAGTGAGCATCGTTTCTACACTGGCAGTATCAACGAACGTGTGGGCAGCAAGCCTACCGGGTGAAGGTGTATCAGTTCAGCCTGTTCAGTCGTCTGTAGCAGAAGAAACATTCCAAACGTTGATTGTTAACCGTGCTCTAGAAGAGCTTGGCTACGATGTGAAATCAACGCAAGAAGTGGACTACAACGTAGGCTACACCTCAATTGCAAAAGGTGACGCAACGTTCCTAACGGTAGGTTGGTTCCCACTTCATGCAGACAAATACACAATGGCGGGCGGCGATGAAAAATTCTACCGCGAAGGCCAATATGTAAGTGGTGCAGCGCAAGGTTACCTGATTGATAAGAAAACGGCAGAAAAGTACAACATCACTAACATTGGTCAATTAACTGATCCAAAAATCGCGAAACTGTTTGATGCAGATGGTGACGGTAAAGCAGACCTAACAGGCTGTAACCCAGGTTGGGGTTGTGAGATGGTGATTGAACATCAGTTGTCAGCATTCAAACTGGACGATACAGTAACTCATAACCAAGGTAACTATGCGGCTATCATCGCAGACACGATTTCACGTTACCAAAAGGGTGAATCAATCCTTTACTACACGTGGACACCGTACTGGGTAAGTGGTGTATTGGTTCCTAACGAAGACGTAGTATGGCTAGAAGTGCCATTCTCTTCACTTCCTGGTGAGCGTTCTGATGTCGATACTACTTTGTCTAATGGCAAAAACTACGGTTTCCAAATGAACTCAATGCGTATCATCGCGAACAAAGAGTTTGCTAAGAACAACCCATCTGCGGCTAAGCTTTTCGAAATCATCAAACTTAACATCAACGATGTAAGTGCTCAGAACATGATGATGAGTAAAGGTAAGAACAGCTCGGCTGATATCGAAGCGCACGTAAACGGTTGGATTAAAGCGAACCAAAATACGTTTGATGCTTGGATTGCAGAAGCGAAGAAAGCTGCATTATAGATTAGTACTTGTTCAGGCTTGATTATCACCTCAACTGGAAATCATGAGCGTGTTTAGTGATTGTGTAGAGTCATTGAATCACTTTCAAATGAAGTGAAAAGACGGCAAGAATGATGATTAAATAAGCCAGCAGTCCTATTTGGATTGCTGGCTTTTTGTTTTGTGTTTCTATGCTTTATGTTGCATTTCTAGCGTTCGCCTTGAACTTCGAAGTCATCGCTTACTAGGCGAGCACAGCCATCCGCTTCTAATGCCCAGTGTTCACGGTGCACAACACCGAACGCTTTGTTCATTGTCCAGCTAGCGGTAAGAGTGTAGCCACCCTCTGGATGCTCTTCCCACTTAACATCTGTGTAATCAACGTCTTTGAAGCCTTGGTCAATGATGTTTTGCCAAAATGCTTGAATCGCTTCACGGCCTTCAAAAGTGCCGAATGGGCGAGCTTCCATCACACAAGCCTCAGTGTATTGGTCTGCACAACCTTTTGCATCTTGGCTATTAAATGCTTTTTGCCATGCGTTAATGCCTTGCTTACATGCTTCTAATACTTGGTTGTTTAACATTGTTTTCTCTCCATAGCAGTCTTCTTTCAAACACTGTTTCTTTGATTAGGAATCTCGATAAGTTGGATTCAGTTTAGTCTTGGAAATTGAATTGAAAAACAGAGATAATAGAAAATACTGTATGTAAAAAGAGAACAATAAGATGAGTAAGCTAAAGCAGATGTCGATTTTCGCTCATATCGTAGAGCAGGGCTCAGTATCGGCTGCGGCTGAAAAACTAGAGTTGTCTAAATCTGTCGTCAGTCAGCACCTCAAAATTTTGGAACAAGAGCTAGGCGCTTCACTCCTCAAACGCACAACACGTAGACAATCCCTGACCAGTATGGGTGAGCGCTTCTACTTAAGTTGCAAGGACATCAATGTGATCGCCGAATCTGCGTGGGATACGGCGAAAGCCGAACTGGAAGAGCCACAAGGTCGGATTCGAATCACAGCTCCCAATGCATTGATGGACTTGTTGGTTGCGCCTGTTATTGCAGACCTAATGAAGCAGTACCCGAAACTAAAGCCGGAACTGATCAGTGATGATCAACATTTGGACTTCATGGAACACGATATTGATCTTGCGGTAAGAGTGGGCAGCTCGCGTGATAGTAACCTTAAGCAGAAACGGTTAGGCGAGTTTAAAGACGTGTTGTGTGGCGTAGAAAGCATGCGAGAGCTAGAACTTGAATCGCTTCCTTACATCGCCAACTCTTGGCAAGGAAAACAGGTGACTCATCACTTTAGTTCTCGAGGTGAACAAGACTTTGTCTACCAACAACAAGCCAGTTGTACCACTAACTCATTTCATAGTTGCCTTGCCTTAATCAAATCGGGCGTTGGCATTGGTGTGATCCCAGACTTCTACCTTTACCAGCTATCTGGTGAGGTGGTCGACATCATGCCTAGCTTTCAATTGCCGACCAACACCGTTTATGCACTGAACCCATTCGCTTCCAACACGCCTATTGCCATCCAACTTTGCGTTCAAGCATTAGAAGAGAAGCTTAAAAAGGATTTCGTCAAAAGCTGATCGTCGGACGTTGTCGTGCTGTGTGAGAGTAACAAAAAGGGGCTAACAACAAAGCGTAAAAACTTCGAGTTATATAGACACCTTATTAGATGATGTGTTTGGTATAAGAATGGTACATGTCACATAGTTATTTATTTGTAATATAATAATTCATGATCGTGATGTTTGTTCAGCTTGTCGTACAAATATTGTCCTATAGTGGTTTCCGTTACTGCGGTAACACCCTACAAACTATGGAATAAACAATATACGTGAAATATATCATGGAGACTTGTATGATTTTTAACCCTTGCAACTTTAAGTTTTGCAAACCACTGTCGTGCTCAATTATTTTGGCGATGGCTTCTTGTGGAGCATCGGCTGAAACATTGAATATTCAATCAGCATCAGACTGGGGTGGAGCTCATAACTCTTATCCAGCATCAAATGCGATTGATGGCAGCACAGACTGGTCATCACGTTGGGCAGCTCAAAATGCCCCTGTCAATTTAGTGCTAGACCTAGGTTCTGTGCAAAATGTTCAAGACGTCGCGATAGCTTGGGGTAAAGGAGAGGAACAAACTTATAAGTTCGAGATCAGAGCATTAGCAAATGAAAGCTCAAGTAACTGGGACAAGGTTTACTATGGATACAGCAGTGGCAGCACATCCGGTTTTGAAAGCTATGACGTAACAGATGTTCAAGCTCGCTGGATTCGTATCAAAGTATTTGAAAACAGTGCTCAAAGTGTTTGGACAAACATTACTGAAGTCGAAATCAGTGGCAATGACAGCCCTGACTACGGTCTTGATCCAAACCTACCGCCATCAGGCAACTTTGACTTACTCGATTGGTATGTCAGCATCCCTGTTGATGAAGGAGATGGTTACGCAACTTCTATTAAAGAGAACGCGCTTGGTGCTGGCTACGAAGATCAGTTCTTCTATACAGGCAGTGATGGTGGCTTGGTGTTCTATACACCTGTTGAAGGCGTGACCACATCGAGTGGAACTAAGTATGTGCGTACTGAACTGCGAGAAATGCTGCGTCGTGGTGACACTTCTTACTCTACCTCAGGTAAAGACAACAACTGGGCATTTTCGTCTATTCCATCGAGTGAACAGGCTGATTTTGGTGGCATTGACGGCACGTTGAATGCGACGTTGGCCATCAACCATGTGACGACTACGACCTCAAACACAGAGCAAGTTGGTCGAATCGTGATTGGTCAGATCCACGCTGAGAAAAACGAACCGATTCGCCTGTACTATCATAAATTGCCAGGTAACGACAAAGGTGCGATCTACTTTGCTCATGAAACCTCTAAATCGACTGGAGGTGATGAAACTTGGCATAACTTGTTAGGTAACATGGTCACTTCTGACGGTGACTTGAACAACACCAGCAACCCAAGTGATGGCATTGCGTTAGATGAAACCTTCTCGTATTCCATTGTTGTCGAAGGCGACAAGTTGATCACGACGATTAGCCAGAATGGTTCAGAGCTCGCAGCAAAAGAAGTGAATATGAGTAACAGCGGTTATGACGATGCTGATAACTACATGTACTTTAAAGCAGGTATCTACTTACAAGATAACTCAAGTGCCGACAGTGATTATGCGCAAGTGACTTTCTACCAGTTAGATAACAATCACAACTAGGCTTTGTTTAGCCAATAACGAAACTTGTGAATACTTAACGTGGAGGTGGCCATTCGGTCATCTCCTTTTTTATCTTTCCACCCCTCATTTCTAATATATCGCGTTCCTGTCGTTGTGTGCATATTGGCAAAAAATCCAACCCTTACTTATATTTACCTAGAGTGTCTAGTTGCTTATTAACATCAAAGGGGACGTCTTTGCCTGAACGTTTTACCAAGTCATGTCACGAATGCGGGCTGGTTAGTCAGTTTGAAGAGTTGTCTGCGGGCAGCGAAGCGTCATGTCCAAGATGTTCTCATACCTTGTCGAGTGTCGGGCAACACAAAGAGCAGGGTGTGATGGCTTATGCGGTCGCGAGTCTTATTACGTTGATAATGAGCCTCACTTTTCCTTATATGTCGTTCAGTGTTCAAGGAATTAGCCAACAGATTACCTTGTATCAAGCTGTCGATATGATGAATCGAATGGACAACAGCCTGATCGCCATCTTACTTTTTTTAGCCGTCATTCTTTTACCTGCGTACTTTTTAGTTTTGTCTCTTTGGTTTTATCTGCTTGTTGACCGAAATAAACACGTTGATTACGCATCCAATCGCTTTACGTTTTTGGCTTTGAAGTCATTAAGTTGGGCTAAGCCATGGTTGATGGTCGATGTGTTTTTAATTGGTGTGTTGGTGAGCTTGATTAAGATCGCGTCTTTGGCTGATGTCTCCATGGGCCTGTCGTTCTGGGCGTTTTGTATTTACGCCATGTTGGTGGTGAAGACGATTTCTTTGGTGGACTTTGATTGGTTATGGGATCGCTTAGTACCAACGAAAACCTCGCAAGATAAGATGGTAGGAAGCATTTTTCAGAATAAGCAGCATCTAGCCTGCCACATTTGCGGACAAGTACACAGCTACAGTGAGAGTACTCATCACTGCTCACGCTGCCACACGCACTTACATCGCTTTGAACCAATCAAAAACCTGCAGATAGCGTGGGCGCTGTTGTTTACTTCGGTGGTGTTTTATATCCCCGCCAACTTGTACCCGATGATGTATACCTCAGCTTTTGGAAGTAGCGAGGGCTCAACCATCATGGAAGGGGTTATCTTACTTTGGAATATGGGTTCATACCCTGTGGCACTTATTATTCTTATTGCGAGTGTTTTTATCCCAATGGCGAAGATGGTCGCTCTGGCTTATTTGTACTGGAATGCCAAAAGGGTTCATGGGCTCACAGAACAAAGGGCGAATCGTTACTTAAAGCTCTACCGCGTGACTGAATTTATTGGCCGTTGGTCGATGATCGATATTTTCGTTGTCGCCATCTTAGTGGCATTGGTTCAATTAGATGGCGTGATGGCTATTTATCCGGGCCCAGCGGCTCTGTCGTTTGCGTCGGTGGTCATCTTTACGATGTTGTCAGCGATGATTTTCGACTCCCGAATTATATGGAAGTAATCTCCCCAAAGAGGTGTGGGACATATGGAAAAGCAAAATACTTCAGATGCAAAAGTATCAAAAAAAAGTGAGTTGTCGCCGGTCTGGATAGTACCGATTATTGCAGTATTAGTGGGGTGTTGGATGCTATTTCAATACTTCAACAATCGTGGGCCAGAGATAACGCTTATCTTGCCAGATGCCTCGGGTATAGAGGCCGGGAAAACGGCGATTAAGTCTAAGAATGTCCATGTGGGAACCATTACTGATGTCGCTTTGAGCGAAGATTATGAATACATCATAGCGAAAGCACAGATAGACAAGAAAGCATCTCGTATGATTAACGCCGATACTCAATTCTGGGTCGTTGAGCCACATGTTGGCACCGATGGCATCAGTGGCCTAGAGACTATTCTTTCGGGCTCTTATATTGAATTAAAGCCGGGTAAGTCGAGCGAGTCTCAATTGAAGTTTGATGTGCTCGACACGCCACCAGTTGCGGGGCCAGATACGAAAGGCATTCGTGTTGTGGTGTCACATCATAAGGCGAATCAACTTAATGTCGGTGAGCCCGTGTTGCACCATGGTTTCGTTGTAGGACGTGTGGAAAAAACGAGCTTCGATTACCAAAAGAAAGAGGGCAAATACCAACTGTTTATCTTCGCGCCTTATGACGGGCTGATTTTTGAAAAGACTCAGTTCTGGCTATCTTCTGGCATCGATGTGAGATTTGGTGCCAATGGTTTAGACGTCAATTTCGCATCGATTGAAAGCATATTGACAGGTGGTGTGAGCTTTGATGTTGCAGAGAGCATTAAGCCGGGTGCACAAATCAAAGAGAACCTGCATGAGTATACGCTTTATGATAACTACGATGCGGTATTACAGGGCAAATACACCACTTCGATTGATTACGTATTGTTGTTTGAAGAATCTGTTCGCGGTTTAAGGAAAGGCGCACCTGTAGAGTATCGCGGTGTACGCATTGGTACGGTTGATACGGTGCCACTGCAGATTCGTATGGACAAAGATGGCAAGGTATCGAATCGTATTCCAATCCTAATCAAGCTTGAAATTGAGCGAGTATCTGAAGTCTTTAGAGCCGTGAATGCCAAAACCTTTGCAGAGCGGGTCAAACTGCAGATGGGAGAAGGGTTAAGAGCGACATTGAAAACAGGTAACTTGCTTACGGGCGCGTTGTTTGTCGATATTAATTTCTATGAAGACGAAGAGCCTTACGAACCAAGAGAATTTGATGGTTATCCAGTGTTCCCAGTGGTGGCTGGTGGATTAACGGAGATACAAAAGCAGATCACTGATTTTCTAACCAAGATTAATGAACTGCCTTTAGATGCAACCGTTTCTAATTTAAATAGCTCGCTCTCTTCTTTAGACACTACTTTGAAGAGCATGGATGAATTACTGGATAGTGAAGGTGCAAAAGCGTTACCTCAAGATCTGAGTGAAACCATGAAGCAACTTGAAACGACATTAGAAAGCTACGACGATGATTCTGACGCCTACAAGCAATTGATCAGTGCATCTGAAGAGTTAGAGCATGTGCTTAAAGAGCTTCGCCCATTGATCAAAGTATTAAACGACAAACCAAATGCGTTGGTGTTTGGCAGCTATGTGGAAGAAGACCCGATTCCAGTTAAGGGAGTGGAATAATGAGAAAGCTATTTATATCACTGGTTATGTTGGTCGGGCTCTTGGGGTGTGCGACTCCCACAGATGGCACTAACGCTTATCTCTTGCCGAAAAGTACACTGGATAAACCCATCTTTAACGTAAAAACTCGAGTAGAGCTACCGGATTACTTGGACACGATTGGCATCGCTTATCGCAAGTCTGAAAATGAATTAGTCTCTGCGCGCAAGCATGTATGGGCGGAAAATCTAGAGGGGTTACTTGAAGAAAGGGTCAATGGTTCTAATTCTACGGGCGCTGCAGATCAAGAGCTGACGATTACCTTTGAGCAGTTCAATGGCTCTTATACTGGCAATGCAGAAGTGAAAGGAACTTGGGTCCTAAGCGAACAAGATGAAGAGCTTGTTCGTGCTGATTTCGATTCTAAGGTGCCGTTGAAAGAAGCAGGTTATGAAGCACTTGTTGAGGCGTTAGGTGAAGGGCTGGATGAAGTCTTGTCTGATATCCAGTCGCAATTACCTTAAGGTCATTTTTAGGGCTGTTTTCTATTTGGTAAATCTCGGTTTTCCTCGTTTGTTTGGTTGTTGATGGCTAAAGTAACGCCATCGAAAGAAAAAACGAATGATGAAATACAGAGGTGATGTATGAAAAAATTAATCGCACTAGGCCTAATGGCTCTTTCAATGAATACAGCGTTTGCAGCAGATGGTAATTACACAGGTACAATCGATATGAACCTGACAGCCCCGAATCAAACTAATGTAGAGCGTGTTGAATCAGAACCTGTATTACAAGGCCGCAATGAAGCATCTTCTGGTGGTTTAAAATTCCAAACTGACACACAAGATCACGCGATCGAGCTAACAGGTCGTCGAGATTAACCCAAAGCGTTAAACATATTTGTCGAAGAGTCCGCGTTGTTGAACATTCTGAAAATGTTGTACGCGGACTTTTTTGTTTCTGTCTTATCCTAATATCCCACATAAATGTCCCAGTTCTTGGCAATCGACTCTTTACCTCTTAACACTTAGCCCTCAGCTTTTTTTATCCGTTATGCCGCTTCCGCGAGTGAAGTGATGGCAATAAAGGCGATAAATTTGTCGACCAGAAGTGGGTTAAATTGTCCTTTCAATCTTTCATCAAACAGAATACGTAACGCTTTATCAGCGGGCATACCTGTGCGGTAAGCTCTGGTTGAGGTCATGGCGTCCCATGTGTCGACCAGTGCAATAACTTGTCCAATCAAAGGATTCTCAGAACCTCTTAGGCGCAACGGGTATCCGTTTCCATCCCATCGTTCATGATGTAATGAACCTAAAATAGACGCCAATTCCAGTTCAGGGACCTCTAACGTCATTGAGTAAGACTCTTCAACGTGTTTATTCATTACTTGGCGTTCTACAGGCGTTAACTTACCTGCTTTATGAAGCACAGCATCGGGTGTCCCGAGCTTTCCTAGATCGTGAACAAGAGCAGAATCGAAAATTAATTCTAACTGTTCTTCATTAAATTCTAAGTACTCGCCAAATGAATAAGAGAGTAAACACACCCTTAATGTGTGCTCGTAGGTTTCCATAGAATGTTGACGCATGGGTTGTAACAACCTGAGTGCATCGAGTGAATGTTTGTGTTGTAGAGCGAGTGTGTACACGCGGTCAATCTTGGTTTGGTTCATAGCAGTTTGCCGTGTCAATGTGAATGAGTCGGGCAGTATGGAGAGGATGAGTAGAGGAGTTAACTTAATGTGATTGAATGTTTATTAAACGGTCTTTCTCGAAATTCATAGCGAGGTTTAGAAAAATTTAGAAGTTTGAAAGGTAATGAATTTTGAATTAATAGCGTTAATTTTCAATGGTTTAATTTTTAATAATGAATCATAGCTATTTAATGGAGTAGAAGTGAGACAAAGTTCACAATACAGCTCTACTTCATTAATCAGAGTGCTTTTAATGTATCTATTCAACAGTGGTTTGTTGAAACGGAATTCAACACTAAATGTGTTTACCTCAATCAGTTTAGCGGTATTGCTAGCAGGCTGTGGTGGTGAATCTAACTCCGACGGAGAGCAAGGTGTTATTGCATCTCCAACAGAATCAGCCTCGATTAGTGCGCAAGATATTCAAGATAACTCGCTGGTAGAACAAAGCTTCACTATTGATCTGACTGAGCATGTTCATACATCGAATAACCAAGATTTTGTGGTAACTAATGCTCGCTCTCTATCTGGTGATTCTTGCCAAGTACAAGGTGTTAATGAAGACAGTTTCAATGTCTATTCATCAGATGTGAACGACTGCTTGTATGAGTATGAAGTAACGACAGCAACCGGCACTTCAATGGCAACATCATACGCTCGTGTTGCGATGGGACAGAGTTATGCGTCTACCACACTTCCTCGAATTACAGCATCTACCATCGAATCACAGGTGGTGGTTGTAGATCTAGAGAGCGAGCTAGATTCATCGTTACCAAGTGATGACTTTGTACTGCAAGACAGTGTTATCAGCCTTGGTTCTGGTACAGCTCGTGTCTCTGGTGCACATCAGATTGAATTTACGCCAACGGCCAAAGGTCAAACTGAGGTGTATTACAGCTACCAGAACGGTGAGTCGATTCAACAAGGCTCACTGTCGATTGCGACTTCAGAAGATACTTACAATACCGCACCCACAGCGGAAGATTTCGTTTTTAGTGAGTTAGCGTTATTGGGTGAAAACATTGTGGTGGATGTAGCTGATTATATCTCAGATGTGGATCTCGATGATGTACAGCTTGTCGGCGTGCAGGACTTCAACTCAACAACATCACTTTACGATCCAGCCAATGTCTCCAATACCCAGTTTGAGTTTTCTTCTACACAGCCTGGCCCGCACGATGTGGCGTACACAGTGAGCGATCACATGGGTGGCTACACTACCGGATTGGCACGCATAGAAGTCGAACCAGATTTCTCTTTGATTCAAGATTGGGAAGATATTGTCACTCATGATCCTGTGGTCAGCTCAGACATCCGCTTTTTCGCGCCAATGACAAAAGTGTATGCCGACTACGTCAATGCCCCTTATACAGGTACGCATGTTGAGAATGGCACGCAAGGAATCAAAGACGCTGAAATCGTGACTCAAACACTTAGCCAAGCACGCCAGTACTGCAAAGTACGCGGCGGCCGCCTGCCTTTACAGCGAGAGCTTGAAACGCTCATTACTAACGAAACCAGTGCATTCACCAACCACAATTGGCCTACAAGTCAGAAGTATTGGACCGCGGAAAACGTCAGTGAAACAAACGCTGCAACTGTTCACTTAAATGATGGATCAATCGGCAACCAGTCAAAGACTGTTGGTATGTATACGACTTGTGTTGATTTGAGTAACTCGAGTGTGAGTGATTTTTCTGTCGATGTTTCAGTGAAAGAGCGAGTATCAAACCGCTATGAGTATGAAGTTCAAGTTCGTGACCCTGACGGTAATGCCGCACCTTTTGCGGACGTTGAATTAGAGTCCATCAATGAACGCGGTGTGTTTTTGAACCGTGAGCCAATGACTTCAGAAAGCACGAATGAGTTTGGTTTGTTGGAAGAATCGTATTTTGATATTTCATTCAGTGAAGAAGTACTTGCAGTGCGAATCAGCTCGCATGATGAACTCTATCCATTTATCCCTGTTGATGATGCGTTCGCGATAGACGTATCAGACCCTTCCCTTTGGAGTAGTGAAGAATATTGGAGTCAAAAAGTATATGCCCCTGATGAAGAGGGGTTGATGTTGATGCCAAATGTTGGGTATAGCAAGTTATTCCATATATATAAAATGCCATTTCTTGGTGACAACTTCGTTATTAGGTTCCGTGTTCAGAGTGACAGTAATTCGTCAAAAGGAGAATTTGCGGTCCTAATACAACAACTAGGTACTGATCAAACGACATGGCAGCAAGATGGGGTTATTAACACAGGAAATACTAGGCCTTACCCCGAAAATGAGCCAACCGCATTCGGGTTGAACGTTAATTTATACGGCTCAATGCCAGTCTCGCTATTTGAGGGGGGCCAAGTATCAAGTTCACAAAGTTTGAACTTACGTGACTCAGACCGTTTCTACTGGTTCGATAAACGAGGTCAAAGAGTTTACGTTTACACGTCGACCACAGATCAGAGGCCAGCACAAGAATCAGGTTACTTTGATATATCTGGCAATGTCGATCTATCACAACCTTATTGGCTCTCTATCGGAGGCAAAAATGCCGATCCGTCCAAGAATTATCGAATAACTGAATTAGATATGGCTGCGTATTAGGAATGACTATGAAAGTATTAAAATCATGTGTGATAGCTCTAGGCATTTCGGCGCTGGCAGCTTGTGGGGGAAGCTCTGGAGATTCTGGTTCAACCTCTCAACCTCAACAACCATCTTCTCCATTAGAAGTACCTATTGAAGCTTCAGTAATTCAATCAAAAGCGTTGGTCAATATTGAGTCTCAAACTATTGTCAAAGTAGATTCAGACATTGATTTTCGTTTAACGTCAGTGACGCAAGTAAGCAATGGTAACTATTGTGATGTCATCTCAATTGAAGGTATGACGTTTACAACCTTATCTACTGAGGTTGGCGAATGCCAATTTGAATATAAAGTAGAACCCGTTGAGCAAGATGTTTACGCCGGGCAAGCATCATCACTCGCAAGGGTATCTGTCTCTGAAACTGCTGATAACAATACACTTCCGAATTTGTCAGAAACGACCGATATTGATTCGGCAGTGACTATTGATTTGTCTGAAGAGCTAAATAGTGAACTAGATACGTCTATATATATTGTGTCGGAAGAGGTGACTTTATTAGGAGCAGGTTCAGTTGAAGTCGATTCGCTAAATAATACGATCACATATACTCCGAACGATATTGGTGTGACACGTATTATGTACTCTATGAGTGATGGCTCTTCAACTAAACTCGGAAACATCGACGTAGCTGTCTCTGATACTGGCAATACACCACCAATCGCTAATGACTTTATTCGAGAAGGTAAGCTTGCCAAAGATATGTCGGTTGAAATTGACCTAACAGACTATGTCTCGGACGCTGAAGACAGTGTGATCTTAGATACTGTACGCGCCTATAACGCTGAAGCGGAAATTACCTCAACAACCGAGCACACTTTTACGTTTCAGTCGTCTGAACCTGGTCCACATGAGGTCGCATATACAGTGACAGACGGGCGTGGAGGCTATTCTGTTGGGCAAGTTTATATCGAAGTCGAACCTGACTTTAGTCTTGTGCAAGATTGGGAAGATATTACGATTTATGATTCAACGATAGGTGCTGATCTTACCTTTACGGCACCTGCAAGTAAGGTATTAGCGGACTACACGAATACCGCTTATACAAGTTACCAAACTCAAGATGGGATTTCTGGCCCTAAGTCTTCGGAAGTTGTCACAATGAAATTAGAACAAGCGCAAGCTTATTGTGCAACACGAAATGGACGTCTACCGATAAGGCGTGAATGGGAATTACTTTTGGCGAATCAAGGTAACTTATTCGAGTCTCAAAACTGGCCAGCAGGGACTCTATTTTGGAGTGCGGACATGGCTTCTGAAGTATCAGGTACTAGCTTTGGTGCTACTAATGGAATTACGTCTGAATTTTCTAAGGTTGAAGGTGTAGGTTTCGCCACTTGTGTGATGTTAGACAGCGAAGCCGTTCAAGATTTTACGACAACATTAGAATATAGCTTTATCAATGGTATTAAGTTTAATCTAGATGGTGTTATTACGGATCCAGATGGCAACCTAGCACCTTTTCAAAACGTAAAATTAGTCTCTGAACGAAATAAGGGTGTATTTTCAAACTACCAATCGGAATTGGAAATAGTGACTGATGCTGCTGGATCGTTAAGCGACTCTTATACCGATACTTCATTCAATAATGCGGTACTTTCAGGTCATTCGAGTGCTTCGAAAGTTGATTCTATAGTTTTTGTTTCAGCATCAGAAGAAGCTCGTTTAGAAGTAACTGACGCTTCAATGTGGATTAGAGTAGCTCCTGAAGATATGAGTTTAAAAGCCATAGACTCGAATGGACTTCCAATCATGGACTATCGTGAAGGTGGAGAGATGTTGAGAAGCATCAATGTCTACCAAGAGGATTATTCGGGGGAGAACTTTGTTGTCTATATGAAGATCGTTGATCTCAACGGTAAACTTCCTATTTCAGGACGGTTTTCGTTTGCGATTCAACAAGAGTCTTCTGTGCCAAGCACTACATGGGGTAATACGTATTGGCCCTCATCAACACGAACCGAAAAATCTTTTGAGATAATTAATGACTATTATGGTAGTGAAGCCAATATTGTCTCTGGTTGGGAGTTGTATGATTCAACACCGATGGATCTATCTACAATTGAGAGGCATTTGTGGATCCAAGTCAACGATGGGCAATTACTTATTTATAATTCGAGTACCGATGATAAGCCAGAAACCCCTGTTTATAAGGGAGCAATGGATTGGTCTGGTATTTTACCAAATGAGACGTATTGGGTTCAAATAGGTAGTCGAGTGGATACCGGAAATCCAAAATCAGAAACACTAAATACCTATGTTACCGATGCATATTTTACTAACTACTAAATAAAAATATCCTAGTAATTTGAATGTTTCTATTCGTAGATTGTAGAAGCCACCATTTATATGGTGGCTTTTTTATAATTATCGCATATCTAAAAATCAACCATATGTATTGATGAACGATATAACATGCTTATTGCTAAGCAATTCTATTTTATCGATGGTTAATATGCAGTATCGGTAAGATTTATTTTTAAAGGTGATATTGGACATCTCTTCTGTTGGCTCTGAAAACTTATAGATATCAAACCCAAGGTTCTTCATTAGCTCTAATGCGTTCGGGTTTTTTATGATCATCGAGTACTTTTTGATCTTATGATTTCTTGCTAAAAGCTTCATGTCAGCAACTAAGTTGGCGATTGAATGTTCACGCTTTTCAGAATGTCCGCTGACTACAATGTAGTTTAAGTCTTGATGAGAATCTAAAGAGCAAGCCTGCTTAATATGCAGGTTTTGATTTTGGTATTCATCAAATAACTCTTGATTGAAAAAGAAGCCCAAACTATGGCTGACAATATCTCCATCTTGGTTGACAATCTTTCTGCCATAAGCCTTTCTCTCACTGCAATACAAAAACAAATCGATAGTATCCAGCGCTGAAGGATCCACCTTTGTGTAATGTGAAATTAGCTTGATTCTATCGATTATGTCTTTGTCATTTTGGTCAGCCATTAATGGCATGATCTCAAATTCGCCATCATCCTTATCGATTTCACCTTTAGTGATCGATGATATACGGCTCTGAAATGAGAAAAAACGCTCACTAAGAAACTCATCAAGCAGTGTGTTTCCTTGTTCATCTTCTAAATCATATGACTTCAAGGTGCTATATAAATCGACACCAAGACAATCTAAAATTTTCAATGCTTTATAACTACTTGGTTTTACTTTACTGTTTTCCCAGCGATTCACAGTAACGACATCTACAGAGTTGAATTCATTATCTAAGTGATTGATGTATGCCGCGAAATCCTTTTGCGTTAATTTCAGCTTCTTGCGTGCTTCACGCAGTAAAAGTGGAAATGCTCTCATAGTAGAATATTCATCTTTGATTAGTGACATTACATGTCGATTAGTAAGAAAGTCTATTTTATCAATGGTTAATATACAGTAACAGTACGATTTGTTCTTGAATGTAATATTGTTTTTTTCTGATGATGGTTCAGAGAATTTAAATACTTCGAACCCAATACTCTTCATAACCTTAATAGCATTTGGATCTTTTACCAAGACGGAGTATGTCTTGATGTTACTATTTTTTGACAACAGTTTTATATCTGAAATTATATTCTCAATGGCATGATGCTTACTTTCTGCATGTGAGCTTGCATTGAAATAATTGAGATTTCTGTTTGAGTTGAGTGAACAAGACAATTTGAGATCTATTTTCTTGCTCTTGTAGCTGGCGAATTGATCATCATCGAAAAAGAAACCAAGATTGTGGCTAACAATATCGCCATGCTTGTCGACTATTTTTTGACCATAAGCTCTTTTCTCGAAGTAATAGAGAAACAGATCGATCGACTCTAATGGCGAAAAGTCCATTTTAGTGAAGACCGAAAGCAGCCTCATTCTATCGATTACCGCGGTATCATTAACGTCAACCATGAGTGGTAAACTTTTATAGTCTGCCGTGTTGATTTTTTGATCAAGATTTGCCAAAGAAGCGATACGACTCTGAAACGAGCAGAAAGCCTCAGTCAGGAAGCCATCGATAATCGTCTCTTTTTGTTTTGGTTTAAAGCACTTTAAAGCGTCGTAGAGATCAACATCAAGGTAGTTGAGTAGCTTCAATGCTTTGTATGTACTTGGCTTTACCTTATTGTTTTCCCAACGATTTATCGTGACAACATCAACCGCATTAAACTCATCATCTAGGTGGTTTAAGTAGGTTGCAAATTCCGTTTGTGTAAATTTAAGTTCCTTTCTTAAGTTACGTAGCAACTGTGAAAAATCACTCATCTTAAAACACTAACCTTTTGATAATTAACTTAATACAGTTGATTCTAATTTAGACATCCGACTCGCTATTTAACATCGCCATCAATTTGTTTTTTGCGGATGTTAATTGTTCGGATTGTTTGAACTGTATGTTGCGCATGTCCCTAAAAGGCAAAGTGCCAAATTAGTGACGTCAAATCTATGGCATTCCGCCTAGAGACTTGTCAATCTACTGTGAAGTGCGCGTTAATGTTCAGATACAACCTTGCCTTTTTCTTATCCATTTTATTGTTTCCATTCGCCTCCTATGCGGACACGACAGGCCTAGTCATGGATCTGTCTGTTGATAGTGCGTCTTACGACAATGACCAGCAGGTGGTGTACACGCTTGTTCTTACGAATGAATCGGATAGAAGCATCCATGATTTTGACGTTAAAGATGAGCTATTAGATATCTTAACGACAGATGATGAAGGGAATGAGGTTAACGCCTTTACTCAAGCCTCAATCCAAGCAGAGGCAACGCTTCTTTCATCGCCAGGCACTTACGATCGTTTGGGAAATTTAGAGGCGACTGACGTACGTATTACGGCGGGTGGCTCGGTGACCTATACGATGACCGCTACAGTCTCTAGTGATGCTGCGGGTACGATTGATAACGTCGCGAGTGCGAGCTCTGGGCTATTGGATTCGGTGGACTCAAATACAGAATCCATTCAACGAGGTTTGTATGAACACGATGTTGTGGTGTCAGTAGATAAGACAAACTACCAATTGAATAAACAACTGACGTACTCGATCAAGGTATCGAATACTGGCGATACGGTGATTCGAACGCTTGATGTTCAAGATGCTATTTCAGATATCAAGACACTCGACATTGATGGTGTTCTTCAACAGGCCTTCACTAACAATGTGAATTCAGCCGAGGTACATGGCGGGGAAAGTGATGCCGGTAACTTCAGTTCTTCAGGGGATTTGTCTGTCACTGATGCGTCGATAGATATTGGCGGATCTATCACCTACACAATTCGAACGACCATTGCCGACAAACTCGTCGGCGATATTGTTAATGACAACATAACGGCAGAAACACGAGATGCGCAAGTCACTGGGAATGCAATCACTACGCCGCCCTCAGCCCCCAATCTCACTCTCAAACATACCTTGAACCAAACAGAGAACTATCTTGTTGACGATGAGTTCTCTTACACGGTTACTGTAACCAACCAAGCAAATTCCGGTATCGCTTATCGCTATTCTGTTCAACAGTTACTTGCTGACTTAGAGACCGACTTAGGTAACGACATCAGCAATGATAAAAATGCTACCGATACTACGGGGAATCCTTACGAATCTTGGACCAATCAAGTTATTACTATTGGGCCAAACAGCACCTCTGAACTGGCCGCTAGCGGCGTTGAATCCAACCATTCACTGGATGATGTAGTCTCTATTTACCCGGGTGAAGAGATACTTTACTCAGTTGAAGTCGATGTCAGCCCTGTTTCAATTGGCGAAATACCTAAAGTTATCGCCCGAGTAGTAGATGCTGAAGGCATAGCAGATTCTGCTGATGTAGTGACTAACCCTCTAGATACGCAGGAAGTTCTGAATTCCTCATCAAGCCAAATTACCCGCAACAAGAACACAACGGATACCACTTATGTGCCTGGAATATCGGGTGAAAATGAAGTGGTCTACGACATTGTTATCTCCAATAAAGACACTGAATTTTTCGCTAACGATGTTGAAGTGATCGACAAGTTCGCTTGTATCGTGACAGAGCAAGCCGATGGTACTACCGATTCCGCGTTTTCCGAGTGGAAGCTGGAAGTGGATGAAAGCAGCGGTGAGGGTTCTAACTATGGCTCATTTAATTATGGGGCTTGGACTACGAACGACATCAACCTAAAAGTCGATCTAGCACCAGAGGGCTTTGTTCACTACAAGCTAACAGCAAGAGTAGCAGATACCAGTGTGGGTCAAATTGTTGATGATGGTACCGATGCAGGTTTGTGTTTGGGAGATAACCTGGGTGAGGCGGGTTCTGGCGTGCAAATGCCAAACTCCAAGCTAAAAGTACAGAAGGAAGTGGACTCTCGTTACTACTCTGCAGGTGGCACTCTTAACTATGAAATCACAGTAGAAAACAACGGTGACGGCTACGCGATCGATGTGCCAGTATACGATGACATTGCATCAATCATGACCAAATCAATCACGGATGAGCCTACCAAAGCGTACTTGAGTTGGGTTGTGACGGCGAAATCTTATGGCTCTGATGACTTAGTCTCAATAAACAGTGATCCCGGTTTTAGCGGTGAAATTTCAGGGAATCAGAGTAATAAGAACATCTTAGATGTGAAGGCGAAGCTAGCCCCACACGACAAAATCATCTATAGCATTGCAGCGGTGGTAAACCCGATTGCCGATGACGAGATTCGAAATGAAGTGACGGTAGATAGCGTGCTTTATTCCGACAGAGGTTCATACCCGAGGGACTACTACCTCGTATTGGATAAGCGTGTCGACGGCAACAATGAGCAAAGCGCGTACACCGATACGACAACGAAAGTCACTTATACAATCAGTGTTACCAACCCAGAAGGGAATGGTTTCGCGTCTAACATCAATATTAAAGATGAAATCAGTACTATAGAGGCAGAGTTACTGCATGAGCCAGGTGAAACCAAGCCTGTGTTCAAATCTTGGACGATCACGGCTGACAGAGATGCGGCTTCTCCTTGGGTAAAAGCGGTCACCGATCCTGGAGAGTTTTCAGATAACACCGACCTTAATGTCACGGCACAAATCCCACCGGGTGCAACCATCACTTATACCATTGTTGGCAAACTCGATCGTGACGTAGACAGTGAAATTCTGTGGGGCACGTTCACCAACACAGCAACAGTGACAGGCCCAGAAACCAACCTATCAGATACCGTTCGCACCTATCCTAGCGAACCAAACCTCGTGGTTGCTAAGACAGCTCAAAATACCGATTTTGTGGTCGGTGAGCGTTCTACTTTCGATATTTATATTTATAACCGAGGTGTTGGTTACGCGAATGACGCAACGGTAAAAGACAGCATTTCAGCGCTTAACTTCTTTGATAGTTGGACTGTTACTGGTTCAACCAACACTGATGAGCCGGGATCTCGCTATGGTGATATCGCTGACAATACAGACATTGATACTGACGTGGATATCACCCCAGGAGGCTGGGTACATTACGAGGTGACAGGTGTTGTTAAGTCTGACTATGAAGAAGATCAAGTCTCTAACCGCGTTGATGTTTATGACCCAATCACAGACCGTGACCACAGCTCTTCTGCGCAGATCGATAACTCGAACAGTGCTTACGATATCAATGTGTCTTTGTCTAAAACAACCGATGTGGTTCGTTATACGCCGGGTGAAGATCTTACTTACACCATCGTCATTGGTAACAATGGTGATACCGCTGAAACTGACCTTATCTTCATGGACCGATTGAGTGAGATCACCACCACGCTTGCCAATGATAAAGATGGTCAAGTGGAAGATCTTCTTGACCAAAATCCATTTGAATACTGGTCGGTTGATACTGGTTCGGGTTTCGGTCCGAATACCACTGATGATGTAGAGATCCCAATCTCAATTGACGCTAAAGATTTCGTGACCGTACGTATTAAAGCGCGTGTTAAAGACAATGCAGTATCGAATGGTGTCGCAGATCGAGACGGCGGTATTATTCGTAACGAAGCGGTGTTGATTCATGATGACGATGCGGGCTGTGCCGAAGATTGTGAGTTCGCAAAACGTGCCGTGGCTGAAAACCATCAAGTTCACAATAACGGTACCGTGGTTCGTACAACCAACATCAACCGCTACTCTCCCGGTGATGAACTGACTTACACCATCAAATACAACTCTCAAGATGGTCACGGCTATCGCAACAACGTTGGCGTTAATGAACTGATCAATGATATCTCTGTTGAGTTACAAGACGGCACATCAGGCAATCCATTCTTCGACGATGCGGTGGGTACCAACAAGTTTACGGTTGCGGTGGCTAAGAGTGACCCAGCAAACGCAGGCACAACCGATGGTACAAAAGACGGTAAGGTTGTGGATGACACCAATATCGTGACCTCTATTGATATCGATGCCGGTGAAGACGTGACTTACACGGTAACCGGTACTGTTAGGCCTGACGCCGTCGGTGATATTCACTATCGAGATACAGTAGTGATCCCTGATGATTACCACTTAGATTTTGATAAAACCACCGATGAAGTGGTGTATGAGCCTGCTCAGACGGTGACTTATCACTTGGTGATTGAGAATGACGGTAAAGGTAATGCTCACGACATTCCAATTGTTGATAACCTCAAAGATATTACCGTCGATCTCGTAGACGGTACGACTGGACCTGCGTATTCAACGTGGACTATTACCTCTATCGCAACGGGCACTGATTCTGAGTATGTCGATGCAGGCGCTGGCGCGGGCAAGGTTTATACATCAACAGACAGCAACCTTAACGAAGAAGCCGATATTCCTATGGGCGCCAAGCTTGAATACCAAGTGGTTGCAACCATTAACGATAAAGCCAATGGCGATATTATCAATGTGCTGACTGTCGATGGCGATACGATCTCTCATGATATTTCGCAAACCGTTCGTCAAATTGATTACGAAAAAAACATTCTTGATTATTACGATACCGATGGGAACAAGATTCCAGGAGCAACGAGCTACATGCCCGGTGGTTACATCGAGTATGAAATCTATATCGAAAATATCGCAACAGCGCACGTTGATGATATCAGCCTTCGTGATGACATCGACCAGATAACGACTCAATACTACGACGGAACTCGCGGTCCGGCGTTTGATAGTTGGACCATTGAAACGTCTGCAGACAGTTCAGGGATCTCTGATCCTGATGTCGATAACTCGATCAAAGACAATCAACCGATTGATACGCACTTTGATATATCGGCAGACAACTTTGGCCGTGCAGTATCGTCATCGTTTGTGCGTTATGTCATCAAAGCCAAAATCAGTCCAAAAGCAGTGGGTTCATTCACTAACCGAGCGTATATCGATGAAGATGATGGCAACCAGTTCATTGCTGTTTCCCCACCAACGTCGATGTCAGAACCAGAGATAACATTCTCGAAAAAGGCGTTCTATGATGCAGGCTTCTCCTCGGCAAAGACTGAGTATTCTCAAGCTGCTGGTGAGAGTGAGGTTTACTACCGAGTTCAAATTAAGAATACGGGTAACGGCATTGAGTATGGTTCTCGCCTTGAAGATGCCATTTCTGCAATTCAGACTCGCATTGCAGAAGATGCCTCGACGTCTGGCACTGACCCTGTCGGCCAGCCATTTTTATCTGGTTGGGAAGTGCAGTTAGAAAAAACGGCAGCGGCAGGTTCAATTACAGACGCGGTTGACTTTGTTTCTGGTAACAATGTTGATATTGATAACGACATTGTTATCGCGCCTCAAGAGAGCCTAACGTTCACCATCCATGCTGATATTCGTGAGGATGCGTTGGGCGATATTCAGAACAAAGCGAATTATGACGGTATGGTTCGTACTGCGACTCTAATGCCACTAGGAAATAATATCAGTGTTGAAAAACACGTAGTGTCGATTAACGACAACCCGTTCAATGATGGGGATACCTATCTACCGGGTGACGAAGTCGAGTATGAATTCGTGGTCACTAACCCTGAAAACGGTTGGGCGAATGATATTCAGATCAAAGACGCGGTAAAGGATATTCAAGTTGAGGTTATTGGTGGAACAATGGAATCAGCCTTTGTTTCGGGCGATATCACTCATGAAGTTAGCAATGGTATTGATGCCAACGTCGATACTTATGTTCCGAGCTATAACTCAAACAACAACCTGAATATTGAAACCGATATTGCCGCAGGTGAAGTGCTGACGTTCAACTTAAAAGGTGTTATCCGTGATGACGCTTTGGGAACTATCGAAGCCAACCGAGTGACGGCAGAAAATGAATCTGCGACATCAGAAACGATTCCGCCACAAGCGGCTGAACTCGACTACTTCAAAACCTTGGTTTACACCGATGGTGAATCGGCGGGCTGTTCAGTTCCTTCAAATGATGGCAGCAGCTGTACTTATGCACCACGTGGTGATGTTGAATATCAAGTTACGTTAGATAACACGGGCGATAGCATTGCCAATGATGTGCGTGTTATCGATGCCATTCACACCATCAAAACCGAAGACGGCGATGATGCGTTCTCTGACTGGGCAACAGCGATTGCGGTTGAGCCGGTTGGAACTTATGACGTGCAGGGTAACTACAATGGCAGTGTGCCGCTGAATGCGACTGTCGATCTTCGCCCTGGCGAACGCATCGTGTTCGATGTCAAAGGCACGGTTTCAACATCGGCAACAGGCACCATTACCAATACGGCACAAGTGAACGGCGATGACACCAACGACATCGTACTTGACCCTGGTCGCTCAAATATCCTAATCGATAAGTGGACAGATACACCTACGTACGTACCCGGTGGAACGGTGAATTACTACATCGACATTACCAATGACGATGTGGATTCTGGCCTGTTCTCAATCCGCGACATCATTAGTGGCTTCGAAGTTGAAACTGTCGATGGTTCAATGCAAACCGCACTCACGGAGTGGAGCGTCGATTACGATGTCTTATACAACTCTGCACCATCGGATCCTGACGCGAATGATTTCTCAGAGTTAGACAAGCTCGTTGGGCAAAGCAGCCCAGACATCGATTTACCTGCTGAGTCAGTCAAGATGGCAGGGCGTGATGATGCGGGCACTGGTGGCGGTGACAAATACACGGTTGTTCGAATCCATGTTGAAGGCAAGGTCCGTGATGACGCAATTGGTCGCTTTACCAATACTGCATATCTACGACATGGCTTGGACGATTCGAAAATCGCTCGCTTAAGAGAGGGCAACATCACGCCTCAGCCGGGACAGTTGGTGTTAACCAAAGAAACCACCCCGATTGCTGAGCCTGATGCTAAGTACCAACCGGGTCAACCTATCTCCTATAAGATTACCGTGGCTAACACAGGTGAAGGTTACCTTGTGGATCAAGTCCTGACGGATCGTATCGATACCATCATGACAGAAGTGGCGAACAGCCCGGATCAAGAGCAAGCCCTTACTGGCAACTGGATCATCAGCGATGAACAGATTGATGGTAGTGGTGACCCAGCATTGAATGCTCGCAAGGATGTGTCTAGTACTACTCAAGGTTATAGCGCCACTTACAGCATTCACCCCGGCGATAGCTATTCGTTTGTTGTCACTAATACCGTGAACGACAAAGCCAAAGGCGAGATCACTAACGTTGTTAAAGTGGCTAGCGATGATGGTGAATACACCGCAGACGCGACCTACATTCCAGAAGACGCACAAGTAGAGATCACTAAAGACGTTGATAAAGCGGAGTACCTTCCGGGAGAAACACTTCAATACACCGTGACCGTTAAAAATAACGGTTTAGGTTGGGCTGAAGGCGTTGTGATTGAAGATGCGTTGAAATCGGTAGAAACCACGATTGCTGGTGGTGAGACGAAGCAAGCCTTTGATCCTGCTTCAATCCAAATATCAGCTATTTCGACAACAGGTGAAACGCCCGTACCAGGCGCAACCAGTGGTGAAGATCTCAACGAGACGCTCGATATCGCACCGGAAGACAGCATTGTGTTTACGATTCAAGTAACGACGAATGCACTTGCGACCGGCGATATCACCAATATGGCATCAGCGACCTTTGATGGCACAACCTTAGATGACTCGGCAACCAGTACACCTGTGTTGGCAACGGTTTCAATCGATAAGACTGTCGACACGTCATCTTATGAAGTGACCAAGTTGGTTAACTACGAGATCATGGTGACCAACAGCTCTGATGCCTTCGCCTCTGATGTTCAGCTGAAAGACATCATCAGTGATATTGAAGTGGATACGACCGCAGACAAAAAAGAGTCAGCATTCCTGATGTGGGAAGTAAGTTTTGAAGCTTCAGATGATCGCACAGTGGTGACGCCGAAGACGTTTGAGTTGAGTGAAGACATCGACGTTAACATGGATGTGGCGCCACAAAGTACCGTGACATTCCATGTTAAGGCGTTGATTCGTACGACGGCGATTGGCGATATTAGTAACACGGCAACCATCACTTACAACGGCACACCACAAGACTCAACGGTAGTCATGACGCCGAAGGACTCTGAGTTTATTGCGACGAAAACTAACGTACAAACCGAGTATGAGCCGGGTGGTGAGCTGGAGTTCTTGATCACTATTGAAAACACCTCAAACAACTACATCAGTGACCTAAGTGTTGTTGATGATATGAGCACGATAGAGGTGGGCTATTACGATGGCACCACAGGCCCTGCCTTTGTTGCCGGAACCACTTCTTTGGTTGTTGAGTCAACTACGGTAGGCACGACGACTGAGCAAATCAGCCCTGTTGAGTACAGTGTGGATATTGCACCGCACGGTACGGTTGTATTTCGCTCAAAAGGTACGGTAGTCGATACCGCGACTGGACGTATTATCAATACAGCGCAAGTCGATGGCGGCGATGTAGTTAGCCCTCCAGTTAACACTGTCGCGGCGGTTGTTCAAGCTGAGCTCTATACAGATGCGCCTTATTACGTACCGGGTGACCAAGTTGAGTATCACTTGGTGGTACAAAACATTGGCCGCGGTATTGCTAAAGATGTGGCGCTTTACACCCAGTTCTCTGAGTCAATGGGTGACTACATCGATGGCTCTCGCAGCAACGCTTTTGATGATTGGACACTAACAGCGTCATCGGAAGGGGCTGAAACGCAACCGGGTACGTTTGATAACGATAAAGACCTCTTCACTTTGGTCGACATCGCACCGGGCGGCAAGATTGATTACACCTTCACATTGACCGTCAACGAAGACATGTTGACCAACATCGATGTACTTGGTTACTACCTTGATTTAACCGGTAGCCCAACGATGCGTGCTCGATCTAAAGGCATGTTGTCATCAGAAACCTCGATGCAGGCAGCAGCAGACCAAGTATCAGCTCTGGATCTACCGCCAGTGGGCGCAGATCTGATTGTCGAAAAGCGTTCAGACAAGCCTGAATACACCGAAGACGACGACAGTGTCACTTATTACCTAGCTGTGACCAACAATGGTTTAGGTAACGCAGCGAACGTGCGACTCACTGATGAGATCAGCGAGCTGCAAAATAGCGTTGGCAACAAAGTGTTTACTGATTGGACGATTGAAGGTGTTGAAGTCGATGACACGGGCGCAGAGATCCAGCGTGATACCTACCCGTCGAGTAAAGATTTAGACACCACCGTTAACCTAAAGTCCCAAAAGCGAAATGCTTATGCGTTTGAAGTGGTGGGTACATTAGGTAAAGGTTTGGATGACGACATCACCAATACCTTTACGGCGACTGAATCGGACGGTACTGAAACTAGCGATAGCGTAACCACTCACATCAAGAAGATTCCTGACAACTCTGGGGAATTGGAGCTGACCAAGTCGGCGCTGCAAGATACCGCGCAAGTCGGCGATGCGGTTGAGTACGAGATCATCGTTGAGAACAACAATGAATCTTACTTTAAGAACGTGACGGTAGAAGACCGTTACCCAGGTGGCTTGAAATACATCATGGACACGTCAGAAATCGTGTTGAGCGGTATTGATGGTGAGTTTGGTACGGAAGACGATCAGGTTGTTTCTCAAGAGCCATCAGACACCGGCAAGCTTATGTTCACTTCGTTGAACTTTGATCCGGGCGAGAAGCTGCGTATTCGTTACTTATTGCGAGTATCGGTAGGAGCAACCTTTGGTGACTACATCAACACCGCAGTCGCGAAAGTGGATGGCTCGGCAGTTTCTAATGAAGACACCGCCAAAGTGACCGTAGAACCGGACAAGGTGTTCGATACCTCATCGATCATCGGTAAAGTCTTTGAAGATCACAACAAAGATGGATTCCAAGCGGATGCCACTGCGTTTGATGTTGAGTTAACTGCGAACCTAGCAACGCAAGGCTACATCGCTGATTCGACACACATCATTCGTGATGGACAAGACGTTGCTGTCGAAGATGGCGCAATAACCAATGCTCTTGAGCAAGGTTTGGATCTTGGCGACCTTTGGGGTCATTCAGTGAACCGAACACTGCCAGAAACCAGCAAAGTGGTTATTCAATTCAAGACTCGCACACAGCAGAGCTTTGATTTCTATGTCACGACCGATGCGGGCTCCCGTATCGAGTTTGATGCACAAGGTCAGATTCAGTTTAAGCATGAATCCGATAAGAAGAAGGGACTGAGCGCGGAAAACCTCAACGTAACCAGAAACCTGTATCGCGATGGCGAGGATTACCTGTGGGAAATCGTTATCGAGAACAAAGGTATTTACGAAGATGGTATTCCGGGCGTTAAGTTAATGACGGTTGAGGGAATCGTTATTTACACAGACCAGTACGGTCGTTACCACGTGCCCGACCAATGGGTACTCAATAAGAAAGGTAAGAACTTCCTCGTGAAGTTGGACACTGATTCGCTATCCACCTCAATGGAAGTGGTGAGCGAAAACCCGAAAGTGTTGCGAATTACCCCGAACAAGCTCACCAAGTTCAACTTTAGCGTTCATCGCAAAGAGCAAGAAAGTGAACAGAAGTAAGCCATTGGAACCGTATCTGGAAATTGTATGAAAGTATTTAGTAAGTCTCGTTTAGCAACGTGTGTGTTAGCTGCCATCCCTGTGATGGCGGTAGCGAAAGACACAGGTAAGCTTGAAAAACTCGGTTCTGAGACGACTGGTATTGAAATCACCAAACCGAACCAAGACCAAGACAGCTCGCGTATTTACCTAGAGCAAGGTGCTATTTGGGCAAGCCGTGACATCACTCGCTTTGACCCAGTGTTAGATGTCAGTGTCAGCGATGAGTTGGAAGTTGAGCAGGGCACACTGCGTGACAGTGTCGGATTCACCATTACCACCAACTATGGTTACTACATCAAAAAGTACCAGTTAGAGGTGTACCGTGTCGGTGACTTTGGTTTGTCTGAGCCCATCGCTGTGCTTGATGGCGATAAACTGGCAAACGACTCTGATATCAATTGGGATGGTCAAACCGATGTTGACTACCAGTTTAAGGTCGGTGAGCAGTTGATGTTCCGCCTAAAAGCGTGGGACAAAGATGGCAACATGGACGTGACCACGGTCGGTGTGACGGATTTGGTTAAGCCAGACTCTGAAGTCGATATCGATCGCAACGATAACGACGATGAAGAGAGTAAAGACAAAAGCTACGGCCAAGCCAAGTTGATGCGTCATAACATTCCAACCAATGCGGGCTTAGCTAAGTTCATTGGTACCGGTTTAAAAGGCGTTGATAAAGTCATCATCGGTGAAGATGAATTTGACGTTGAAGACGGCAACTTATACGCAGAGCAGTACTTACCAACAGACTCCTACATTTTTCCAACCAAAGTTGTGTTTGATAACGGTGATGAGCGCCGCTACAAGCTTTACGTTCGTATCCCAGATACCTACTACGCACAAACGGGTTTGGCTGATCTTTATGTTGGTAAAAACAACGTTTCTGGTAACAGTGATGCATTGAGTGTCGATGACCAGTATCAAGACGACATCTATAACCAAGGGCGTTTAGCGTACTTTGGTCAAGGTAAATTCGGTGACAAGCTTCGCGTGACCACTCACTTTGATACTCGAGAAAGTGAGATAAAAGACATGTTCAAACATCCGTTCGCATCAGACGATTCGGATGTGTTTGATATTCTCGAAGATGACGATGAGCTGTATTACGGCAACTATGGTGACAGCTCAAACATCGAAAAAGTAGTCAATACTAAGGGTAAGGTTTACCTCAACGTAGAATACGATAAATCGCAGTATTTATGGGGTAACTACAACACAGGGTTGACCGGTACTGAGAACAACGATTACAACCGTAGCCTCTATGGTTTCAAGGCCGATTACCGTACTCGCGATACCACACAATATGGTGAAGATCGCTTGAACGTGGTTGGTTTTACGGCAGAAGCTGACTCCTTGTATGCGCACGATGAGTTCTTAGGTACGGGCGGTTCTCTTTACTTCCTTCGCCACGGTGAAGCGGTACCGGGAAGTGACAAGGTCTACGTAAAAGTAAAAGATGAATCTGGCCTAGTACAAAACGAAATCCCGCTTGAGCCGGGTGTCGACTATGACTTCGACCCGTACCAGGGTCGAATCATTCTGACCAAGCCACTCGACAATATTTTGTCTGACAGTTTCGGCAGCGTGATTGAAAACGGTGACGATTACGAAAACTTTCTGGTTGTCGATTATGAGTATGTTCCACAAGGTTCAGACTCGCTGGATGCGATGTCTTACGGTGGTCGTGCCAAGGGTTGGATTAACGATTACGTTGGTGTGGGTGTGACGTATGCGACTCAAGAAAAAGACAATCAAGACTACGAGTCTTACGGCACTGATTTAACGTTGCGTGCGACGGAGGGCACCTACATCAAGGCCGAGTTTGCCCACAGTGAAGGTACTCAAACCGAGTCGAATTTTGTCTCTATCGATGGTGGTTTAACCTTTACGCCGATTGGCGACATGCTAGAAGACCGCGAAGGTGACAGCATTCAAATCACCGCAGTAACAAGCCTTTATGACCTTGCTCCAACGATCTTTGGTGCAGTAGGTAATGACCTGAAGCTTTGGTATCGAGACAAAGACGCAGGGTACAGCTACGCGAGCAGCAGCGACGACTTAGAGCAAGAAGCTTATGGTGCAGAACTTCGCTTGCAAGCGACCGACCGTTTGGCGGTGCTGTCTCGTTTTTCGACCAACGAAGAGCGCGATGTCGATGGCAATCTAGAAGCGGATACTGAAACGATTGAGGTCGAGACTCAAGTCAAAATCACCGAGCACATCAAGGTGTCTGCGGCGGGGCAACAAACCGAAGAGCTGAACCAAAACGATGAACAAAGTGATGCGACCTTAGCCGGTGTGCGTTTGGAATACATGTGGGACAGCGACAACAGCGTCTACATCAAAGGACAAACCACAGTCTCTCAATCGGATGACTACGACGAGAACGATAGCGCATCGATTGGTGCTGAATTCCAAGTATTAGAAGACTTGTCGTTGGGCGGTGAATATACCGATGGCGACCGCGGCCAGGTTGCTGAAGCAACAGTGACTTACGATGTGTCCGATGACCACTCTACATACGTGACTTACGTTGATGACAACTACGAAGGTGAAAACAACGTGATTGTCGGTCAGCGTGCAGACCTGACCAGCAGTGTCGATTTCTACCAAGAGAACCAGTTCGTTGATGAAAACGATGGTCACGGCCGTATCGATTCGTATGGCTTTGGTTACGATGTGACGGAAGATGTTGAGATGGGTATCGGTTATCAGCTTGGTGAAATTGAAGATGACGAGAACATCACCACAGAGCGTGAGTCCATCAGCTTCAATGCATCGATTGACTTGGACGACATCACCCTAAGCCATAAATTTGAATTCCGAGTGGACAAGAGTGAAGACGACCCAGAGATAGCACAACGTGAGCTGCAACAAATCGTGACGACCAACCGTTATACGCATCACTTAACGGAAGAATACACGCTGTTTGGTAAGTATAACTACTCAATTACAGAGAGTGAAACCACTGGCGAAACCATGGCGCAATTTACCGAGGCGACGGGTGGACTTGCGTATCGTCCGATCTACAACGATCGACTCAACTTACTGAGCCGCTACACCTACATTGCGGACTTCGATCAACTGGATCGCGATGTGGATTATCAAGACGAAACCAGCCAGATCATTGAAGTTGAAGCGATCTACTCGATCGACCAACACTGGGACGTCGGCACTAAATATGCGCATAAAGACAAAGAGCAAGCCTTCGAGCGAGCATCTGGTGCGAATGAGATGGTTAAAAGCGACATCGACTTATACGGGCTTAGCGCCTCTTATCGCGTGATGAAAGAGTGGGACGTGACGGGTGAATATCACTGGAAAACAGACACACTCAATGATGAGTTAGAACACGGTGCGTTAGTTTCGGTGAACAAGCACATTGGCGAGAACCTAAAAATGGGCATTGGTTATAACTTCTCTGCGTTTGATAGTGATTTAACCAACGATGATGATTATGACGCTTCAGGCGTATTCATTAACTTAGTCGGTAAGATTTAAGCCAGCCCAAAGAGGGTGAAAGTAGAGACTTGAAAAATTGAAAACGAAAAGTAAGTTGAAAGCGAAAAGTAAGATGAAAACAACAATGAGCCTAGTCAGCGGCGTAATGAGCGCTTTGCTTCTTGCTGGCTGTGCAACCGACACCTATGTGAGTCAAGAAAACCGAGACAAGTTTGCCGGCTTAGATGTGTCTAAGTTTTTGATTAGCGAATGTTTAGCGCCGGAACGTGAAGTGCATATTGCGATTGCAGAGCACTTTGCTTTTGATAAATACAAACTGCGTGACCTCGATAAGATCAACCTAGATACCTTTGTCGAAGAGATCAGAGGCCTAAAAGGGCGTATCACGATCGTTGGACACACCGATTACAAAGGTTCGCTAGATTACAATCAGCGCCTTTCACAACGCCGTGCTAAGTCGGTCGCAGACTACTTGAAAGCGCACCTCGACCCAACGAATTACGACTGGGAAGTGAAGCACCTTGGTGAGACTCAACCTCTTCTATTAGGTAAAACCGATAAAGACCGAGCAGAGAACCGCCGTGCGTTTATCGTGTTTGAAGAAGCTCAGAAGTACGAAGAGATGCCTTTCTGTGAACCACCAAAGCCTGAGCGTAAGGTGTACATGGCGATGACACCGCACTTTGATTTTGATAAATCAGTACTTAAGTCAGAAGACTTAACTCAGTTGGATGATTTCACAGCGCAGTTAAGTGGTTTGCAAGGCAGCATCATGGTCGCAGGGCACACCGACCAAGCGGGTTCGGTTTCTTACAATGAGAAGTTGGCGGAGCGCCGCGCAGAAACCGTAGTTGAATACCTTAAAACCAAGCTTGACCCTAAGCAGTTCATTTGGGAAGTGAAGTCGTTTGGTAAATTGCAGCCAGCAATCAATGAACGTTCAGATAAAGCCGATGCACTCAACCGTCGAGCGTTTATCGTGTTTAAAGAGTCGGATATTACTGCCGAGCAACAAATGCTTTCCGGCAGTCAGCAGCAGGCGCTTTCTGACAGTGAAGAGCACGCTTTGAGTATAGAGAACAAGCAGGAAGCTCCAGCTGACAACTAATAAGCTGTTGTTAGATCTAGACTTAGCTGCAAAAATGTATGGTCCGCCCCGTTATTGCAACTACAATTAAGTAATAACGGAGTTGGTTTGCGCTAATGTATTCGGAGTCCTTGTTGGGAGCACTAGCTTCCCAGCTCCACGATGATATCCGCGCCAGATTATCCTTAAAAAGCCCAAAGCATTGATTGCTATTTTTTGTGTCAGGTTCTTAATCTGGCCGATTGACCGTTTTTGTCATCACGTTCATTGGCGTTGCAAACTTGGTTATAGCTAAACAGCCTTAAAAGCTTGGCGGTGGTATAACACCGCCCAAGCTATCCTTACTAGCTTGTTGGCTAATGCGACTACCACTACATTAAATGGTTTGGTGGCTCGTAGATTCACAAGCCACTCTCCGAACACTTTCCCAGTCGTCTCTAGTCTAGAGAGAACAGCCCTTGCCCCATGGACAAACAGAGTTCTGAGGTGTTTATTCCCTCGTTTACTCATACCAAGTAGCTTGGTCTTTCCTCCCRTTGAGAATTGCCTTGGCACAAGCCCCAACCAAGCCGCCATCTCNGTCGTCTCTAGTCTAGAGAGAACAGCCCTTGCCCCATGGACAAACAGAGTTCTGAGGTGTTTATTCCCTCGTTTACTCATACCAAGTAGCTTGGTCTTTCCTCCCGTTGAGAATTGCCTTGGCACAAGCCCCAACCAAGCCGCCATCTCACGGCCATTGGTAAAGTTACTCGGAGAGCTTACATCGGCAATACACAATGTGGAGGTAAGATCACCAATTCCAGGGATAGTTTTTAATAATTGAGCACTTTCGTTGTTATTAACAATAGTTTGAAGCTTGTTATCTTGAGTTTTGATTTGTTCATTAAGGTACTTGTAATGTTCGTGGATAGATATCAATTCACATAGCAAGCTTTTTGGTAATGAGACGGTTTGTTCTGCTAACCATTGAAACAGAGACTTCATCTTTGCATGCCCTTTGGGAAAGCTAAGGCCGAACTCAAGTAAGATCGCTCCGATCCGCGACATAGTGGCACAACGGTTATGTGCGATAGCATGGAAGCAATGTTTACCTAGGTCGATACCTAAAATATGAATAGAAGACATATGGTTCACCTCATTCTGAGAGCCTACTCTAAGCTTAAGGGCTTGAGAGTGAGGCGGACCATATAATTAAGCCCACCAAGTTAAACCTGGTGGGCTTTTGAATCAGTATGCAGCGTTATGCATTTAGTTGTAAAAGATTATGATTTAGCGATGCGATTCGCCGTCCAAACATAAAGTAATTCAAGCGCAATCGACGCGCCAGCCAAAGCGGTAATCTCACTTTGGTCATACGCTGGAGAAACTTCTACAACGTCCATACCAACCATATTGATGCCTTGCAGGCCACGGATGATTTTCAGAACTTTATCTGAGTTCAAACCACCACACACTGGCGTACCAGTACCCGGCGCAAAAGCAGGATCCAGACAATCGATATCAAAGGTTAGATAAACAGGCTTATCACCAACAATACCTTTCACTTGAGCAATGATCTCGTCCACACTCATGTCATTCGCTTCCATCGCGTTAATGACGTTGAAGCCGTGACCTTCTTGCTTATACTCGGTACGAATGCCAATCTGCACCGAGTGTTCTGGCGAGATAAGACCTTCGTTTGGTGCATGGTAGAACATGGTACCGTGATCGTAGCGGCTACCTTGGTTGTAAGTGTCGGTATGTGCATCGAAGTGAATCAACGCCATCTCACCGTACTTCTTACCATACGCTCTTAGCAAAGGCAGTGTAATGAAGTGATCGCCACCTAAACCTAACAGAGTTTTACCGCTATTTAGAATCGCATCAGCTGCTGCTTCCAAACGCTGAGTTAGGTCTTCTGCATCACCGCAGTCAAACACAAGGTCGCCAGCATCAATTACAGAGGTATGTTCAAATACATTGAAGTCCCACGGGAATTTTTTGCCTTCCCACGCCAGGTTCACAGAAGCGCGACGAATCGCATCAGGGCCCATGCGAGCACCCGGACGACCAGATGTCGCCATATCTAGTGGCGCACCCAACACAACCACATCAGCATCGTTGTCGATTGGGTTTTGAACTAATGGGCGACGCATAAACGTCATCGCATTTGAGTACAGCGAGTAATCTGGTTTCGTAAATAGATCGTTCATTAAAAATCCTCAAGATAGGTGTAACCCATCAAGCCTTGCTCTAACTCTTCAAGTACGCTCTGCTGTTCTTGCGCTGGTACTTTAGCCGTTACCAATTCTTTGTAGTTCTGACGAATTAGGTCCATATCGATATGAACATAACGCATCATGTCTTCAACCGTGTCGCCTTCGTTGATGTAGTCGATGTTTGCTTCGCCGCTCTCATCAACATTCACCACAACACTGTGCGTATCACCAAATAGGTTATGCATATCACCCAAGATCTCTTGGTATGCGCCTACTAGGAAGAAGCCCATTAGGTATGGTTCATCTGGGTTCCATGCCGGTACTGGCAACGTAGTTTCAATGCCTTGACCATCAACATACTGGTCAATCGTACCATCGGAGTCACAAGTGATGTCCAATACAACAGCACGACGCTCATCCGCATTGTCTAAACCGCTCAGTGGCAATACAGGGAACACCTGATCAATACCCCAAGCATCTGGCAATGACTGGAACAGTGAAAAGTTCACGAAGAACTTATCGGCCAAACGTTCACTCAACTCATCCAAAATAGGACGGTGGTAACGGTTCTTAGTACTCATGCGAGTGCTAAGCTCGTAGTTAATACGCAAAGACATCTGCTCAGCCCAAGCGCGATGCTGAAGATTGAGCATGCCTGTCGCAAATTGGTTGTGCGCTTCTGCAATATCGCTCTGAGTGTCGTTGTAGATCTCAATCAACGCACGGTCATCATTACCAGCATCGAGCTCTAAGAAGTTCTTCCACATGTTGTTTAGCAACATTGGAGCGTCTGCTTCTGGTGCTGTCATATCTTCCGGCGAGTAGCTTTCAGTACCAATCACATTGGTGATCAACACAGCATGGTGAGCAGTCAACGAGCGACCAGATTCTGAAATAATCACAGGTTGTGGCTGATTGTAGAGCTTACAAATATCCCCTACTGTCATCACGATGTTACGAGCGTACTCAAGCAAGCCGTAGTTCATTGAGTTTGAAGATTGGCTACGTGTGCCGTCGTAATCGACTGCCAAACCGCCACCAACATCCAAGAACTTCAGTTGAGCGCCAATATCACGCAGTTCACAGTAGAAACGAGCCGCTTCACTCACACCATTGCGCACATCACGAATGTTGGCCATTTGTGAACCAAGGTGGAAGTGCACGAGCTCTAGAACATCCAACTGGTCTTCAGCTTTCAAACGCTCAATAACGGTAAGCACTTGTGATGCAGACAAGCCAAACTTCGACTTCTCACCACCGCTTGCTTGCCATTTACCCGCGCCTTGAGAAGCAAGACGGATGCGTAAACCCAAACGAGGTTTCACGCCCAATGCTTTCGCTTCAGAAAGAACAAGATCAAGCTCGGACAGTTTCTCTAGAACGATAAAGACTTTGTGTCCTAGCTTTTCGCCAATCAGCGCAAGACGGATGTATTCTCTGTCTTTGTAACCGTTACACACGATCACAGAGCTCGCTTTTTGAGCCAGCGCCAATACTGCCAATAGCTCAGGCTTGCTGCCCGCCTCTAGGCCTAGCTGCTTTTGCTCTAGTTGAGCTTGGCTCGCTAAGATCTCATCAACCACTTCTTTTTGTTGGTTAACTTTAATCGGATAAACAAGTAGGTAACGGTTGTCGTACTGATATTCTTCGATCGCTTGGTTGAATGCGTTACAGATATTGTGCACACGTTGATGCACTATTTGAGGAAAACGCACAAGAGCAGGTAAACCAATATTTCTTTGCTCTAACTGTTTTACGATCTTACTGAGGGGAACTTGATGATCCGTTTCGCTCGGTGAAACATACACCTCACCGTTATCATCAATTCCATAAAAACCTTGGCTCCAGTGCTTTACATTATACTCAGCACGGATGCGTTCCAAATTAACCGAATTTTCCAATTCTAGAGACCTCACACTATAGGGCCATCGACAGAAGATACCTCTTTGGAATAGCGAGGTATAACCCAACAAAAAACGCTCGAAAACGATTTGTTGGCTGCATTAACCGATATTATTAAGAGCGAGTCCAACCATTGATATTTGTGGTTACGATTACGTTTTTTTATCGACAGATCGACTTAAAGTGACAGGTAAGGAATTACAAGGTTTTAGGCCAAAAATCAGGCGGGAGCGCATTAAATTTAAAGCACTTTCTAACAAAAAATCAGGTGAATAAAATAGCAATCACACCTAAAATTCCAAGTTAATTTGGTGATGTTAAGTCAGGGTTGTAACAAATATTCGCACTTCCCTCTCACAACTCTCGCTATCACCAAGATAGTCAGTATCCTGTTCTTCCATGCCTATTGATGAGTGTTAAATCATGTCCGAAATGTACACCACCTACGCAAAGCAATACGACTCTGCTGCTCGCGATAATATTTATAATGCCCTATTGGAACGCCCATCAACCATAGCCTTACTCGATGATGTTAAAGGGCTCGATATTGTCGACCTTGGTTGCGGCTCAGGTATTTACGCACAGTGGTTTATCGACCAAGGTGCCAACAAAGTCACGTGCACCGATCTGTCTCAAGATATGGTCGACTTAGTGAACGGAAAACAAATCCCCAATGTGACCGCATACGCGCAAGATGCTGCTCTTGGTTTACCCAAGGAAGCTGATAACAGCGCTGATGTCATCGTGTGCCCATTGGTGCTGCATTACATAGAAGATCTAAAGCCTGTCTTTGATGACGTGTATCGCGTTTTGAAACCGGGCGGCTACATCGTGTTTTCCACTCACCACCCTTTTGCGGATTTTGAGTGCACCCTTTCAGGTAACTACTTTGAGCGCGAATTCATTCAAGAAGAGTGGAACACGGTCGGCACACCCGTTCAGGTAAGCTTCTACCGCCGTTCATTAACCGAGCTTTGCCAAGCTGTCTGCCAATCTGGCTTGCTGATTTCACAAATCACTGAAGGCACAATCGACGAGAAAGCCAAAGCCATCTCTGAAGAAACTTACGAGCGCCTATCAAAAAACGTTAACTTCATCTTTATGCGTTGTGAGAAAGTGTCTGCCTAACCCGCAAGCATATCGCGTGTGCCTTTAACTACCCCAAAGGCACACGATCACTTCTCACAAACCTATCACTTCTTCCTTAATACCCGCTTTTCCGTTGTTGTACCCATTTAACTAAATCACCAGTTCATTGCACAAAAAATAAACTTTTCTTGTCCATATCTTGTATTCAACCATAACTTCTTGTAGCTTTAACTGACCAACCAATCGGTCAGCCTTCGAATTTAGGGGATACTATGAGCCATAATCTAGACCTTGAACCAAACACGTCGAGCACCAACGACATGGATCAAATATTCAACCGACAACAAAATCACTACCGTAACAACGTTAATCCAACACTTGAGCAGAGACGAAATGATCTCTCAGTCTTGAAAAAACTATTAATGCGCTACCAAGAGCAGTTAATTGAAGCGGTATCTGAAGATTATGGCCACCGAGCGAAGCACGACAGCTTAATTGCTGATATCACCCCTTCTCTGCACCAAATCAATTATAGTGATAAGAACCTTAAGAAGTGGTTGAAGCCTTCACGCCGTAAAGCTGGTTTGATGCTAACCCCAGCGAAGATAACCGTTCACTATCAGCCAGTGGGTTTGGTTGGTATCATCGTGCCTTGGAACTTCCCAGTGATGCTCGCTTTGGGTCCTCTCATCACAGCATTAGCAGCAGGTAATACCGCGATGCTCAAAATGTCTGAGTTTACTCCAGCGACCAACCGTGTTTTAAAAGCAATGTTGGCCGAAGGCTTCAGTGAAGATCAAGTGGCGATCATCGAAGGTGAAGCCGATGTTTCAGCTAAGTTTAGTCAACTGCCGTTTGACCATATCCTGTTCACAGGCTCAACCGCTGTTGGTAAGCACGTAATGAAAGCCGCAGCCGCGAACTTAACGCCTGTGACACTTGAACTTGGCGGAAAGTCTCCAACCATTATTGCCCCAGATTTCGATGTCGCTGACGCGGTTGAACGTATCCTATTCGCCAAGAGCTTAAATGCAGGTCAAATCTGTGTCGCACCAGATTACATCTTACTACCCCGAGAAAAAGTCGATGCATTTATCACGGCTTACAAGCGCTACTTCAAGAAGCTCTATAAAGCGGGAATTGAGAGCAAAGACTTAACCTCAGTGGTTAACATGCGTCAGTACAATCGCTTGCAAGGTGTAGTTGAAGATGCGAAGTCTAAAGGTGCTGTGGTACATACCGTCACCGAGCAGGCACAAGACGATGTGAACCACAGAATGACGCCGCACCTTCTTACCGAAGTGAATGACGACATGGTCGCGATGCAAGAAGAGTTGTTTGGTCCTGTTCTGCCTATCGTGCCTTATGATTCTATTGAAGAAGCGATAACCTACATCACAACAAGAGAACGTCCACTTGCGTTGTACCTAATGAGTCACGACAAACAGACTCAAGAGCTGTTCTTATCGGAGACACACTCAGGCGGCGTTTGTATCAACGACTCTCTGGTGCATGTGGCAGCAGAAGACGCACCGTTTGGTGGCATTGGCCCTTCAGGCATGGGACACTACCACGGCATTGAAGGCTTCAAGACCTTTAGCCATGCGAAAACCGTGTTGACTCGAGGCAAGATCAACTTCACTAAGTTGATGCACCCTCCATATAACAACCCAATCAAGAAAATGATGTTCAAAGTACTGAATCGATGATTACAAAAAGGCAAAAAATCCTAGATGCTGCGCTCCTACTCTTCTCTCAACAAGGGTTAGAGGGCACATCTACTGGGCAGATAGCGAAGACCGCAGGTGTAGCAAAAGCGACGCTGTTTCATCACTTTGAGAACAAATCTCTACTGATTGATGAACTGTTTCGTGAACTGAAAATAGAGCTATTTTCTACCCTTGACCAGCACACAGAAATCGCTGAACAAAACCGCTATCAAGCCTTTAAATTCATGTGGATGACAGGGATTGGGTGGGCATTAGAAAACCCAGTCGCCATGAAGTTCTTCACCAATGTCCATTTTGACCCAACGACTCAAACTCGTGAAGTCATTGTGTCGCAGATGTTCGCATCACTCGATGACATCGTACTGAAAGGACAAGAAGCTGGTGAGTTAATGGTGTTAGACATTAATTTTGTTAGGCACTTCATCCACAGCCATTTTTTGATTTGTGCAAACTGGCTAATCGAGCAGGACGAGTTATCGCCAGAGCAATCAACCAAGTACATCAATGATAGCTTTGATATGTGTTGGCGAGCTGTCGGCGGACAAAACCTATAATCTCCACACTCTTCGAAGCTCCTGCTTTCAAAGAACACCCTAAAGCGCCTCATGGTTATCTCATGGTTATATAGGCGCTTTAATTATTTGGATACATTTTAATCAGGCCACCATATTGACTTTAAGCACCCTCTTTCAGTAACATCCCACCATCATTTCAAAAGAGAATAACGCCATAATGAAGTACTAACATCCTGACATCCGATTTATTTTTATAAAAATCATTTGGACACTCGGGGTTAGTGGGCGTTACTTCGTCATCTATTTTCGCGACAAATCAAGTTCTTAAAGATCCGTCTTTTGACAACATGAATCTTGCAGAACTGTACCTCAAAGACAGAAATCATCTCAGCACAGCTTTTCTATCTTTGATTGGTCATCTACCTAAGTAACGTCTTTGGCGATCTATTGTTAGAGTCCTACGTTGGAGTCTATGTAGAAAAGCGCCTCACCCCTTTTACTCGTTTACACGTAAAGGGAGGTATTCTTATGCCTACTATATTAGCCAATAATCTCTCATTTCAGCTCGATACTGGTGAGTGGTTATTCAAAGACATCACCTTTAATCTGAACATGCGCCTTACAGGCCTAGTTGGAAGAAATGGAGCTGGAAAGTCACTACTACTTTCACTACTCACCGGGCAAACGCAACCGACTTCAGGCAGTGTTTCCAGACAAGGTTCGCTCGGCTTTTACTCACAATTACCTTCAGAGCTGTTGGATAGCGAAATCAACATTACTGACTTCTTAGGTATCACTGACAAGCTCAATGCCTTGCAAGCCATCAAACAAGGTAGCTGCGAAATTCAGCACTTCAATATCGTTGGTGACGATTGGGATTTACAAGAAACCACTCATCAGCTTTTAGCTACATTGAAAATAACCAGTGAGTTAACTACACCATGCAACACATTAAGCGGTGGCCAACTTGCCCTCTTGCAACTTCATCGCTTATTTACATCGAATCACGACATATTAATTCTCGATGAACCTTCCAACCATTTGGATAACGACGGACGTAATTGGCTATTAGAGCAGTGCCAGTTGTTTGAGGGAAAAGTACTTGTCGTCAGTCACGATCGAAGTCTGTTGAGGCACATGGAGGGGATCTACCACCTCAACAGTTTGGGGTTACGTTTCTACAAAGGAAACTATGATGATTACTTCAAACAAATGTCGAGCCAAAGTGAAGCATTGGACAAGCAGATTGCGCATCACCAATCCGAAAAGAAACGACTGGAACGCCAAGCTCAAGCCAATAAAGAAAAAGCACAGCAACGTGAGTCTCAAGGTAACCGACTCAGAAAGTCAGGCAGCCAACCCAAAATATTATTGGATGCGATGAAAGACAAAGCAGGACGAACTCAAGGGGCATCAGCCACTAGCCAAAAGAACTTAAAGGACCAAAACCAACATAAGCTTCAATCTCTAAAAGAACAAAAGGAGCAACTGAAACCACAGGCTTTGTATCTGCAACAGGGCAATAACAGTAAAAAGAACTCATTACTAACCGTTGAAGATTGCCACCTGAGTTTTGGTTCTGGCGCTCACATCAACTTCTCTCTATCGCAAGGTGAACGGTGTTATCTAACGGGTGCAAACGGTTGTGGAAAGTCGACGCTGTTAAAGGCCATTCATGGGCAACACTCGAACTACACCGGTACCATTAAACACTTGGGGTCCACAGTATATTTGGATCAACACTTTGGACTGTTGGACACCAACTACACCATGTTCGATAGCCTGATGACACATAGCTGTGGCATGACAGAAAGTGACGCACGAACCTTGTTAGCTGGTATTGGATTTAGGCGAGACTCCGTCTACCGCAAAGTAGCTCACCTAAGCGGTGGAGAGAAAATGAAACTGGCGATGTTGATCGTCAGCCATCAACAGGATTCGCCATTACTGCTGCTTGATGAGCCAGACAATCATTTAGATATCGACTCTAAGCAGATATTAGCGTCAGCTTTGCGTGAATACCGAGGCGCTTTTATCTTAGTCAGTCATGACGTGGATTTTGTTGAGGAGGTCGGCGTTAGCCAAAATCGTATTCAGCTTTAACCTTGATACCAACGATCACTGAGCTTAGATAGGCGAGTATTGTTGCGGATACTCGCCTTTCTCACTTGAGACAAGTACACTACGCGCCTCGAACATCTATTCATAAGGCTAAGGTTTGCATACTCTAGAACAACTAAAATCAGGGCAACTAAAAGGTATTAAGCGCTTAAAGCTGTCAGAAGGTCTCACCGAATTTCCACTAGAGATCTTAGAGCTCGTCGATTCATTAGAGATTCTGGATCTTTCAGGGAATCAGTTATCGGAGCTTCCACACGAGTTAACACAGCTAACTAATCTACGTATTATCTTTGCGTCGAATAACCTATTTACGCACCTTCCTGATGTTCTTGGTTCGCTTCCTAAGCTTGAAATGGTTGGCTTCAAGACCAACCAAATCAAAACAGTGAGTGAAGAGTCTCTGCCCGCTCAATTGCGCTGGTTAATTCTGACTGACAATGCCATCGAAGTTCTGCCTAACTCACTAGGCGAAAGACCACGACTGCAAAAGCTGGCACTCGCAGGCAACCAGCTTCGTGCTTTACCTGAGAGTATGGAAAACCTATCCAGCCTCGAACTGGTTCGATTGTCTGCAAACCAACTGACTGAATTCCCAGAGTTCCTTATTATGCTTCCGAAACTGGCGTGGTTAGCGTTTGCGGGTAATCCGTTTTGCAAACACCCTAGTACCTTAGATAGCGTGCCTGCGGTGAGCTCTCAAAGCTACTCACTGAACCAAGTGCTTGGCCAAGGCGCATCAGGCGTGATTTCTCATGCTAATTGGTTAAACAGTGACTTTGATTTCCCTCAGGAAGTGGCCGTTAAAGTATTCAAAGGCGAAGTAACAAGCGACGGCTACCCACATGATGAACTGGAAGCGTGTCTTCAAGCTGGTCACCATAGCAACCTAGTGAAGTCTATCGCTCAAGTGGACGAGCAAGATTACCTCGCGTTGGTAATGGAGCTTATCCCAAGCAGCTATTACAACCTAGGCTTGCCACCGACACTCGAGACTTGCACCCGTGATACTTTCCCAGAAGGTTTCGAACTTCCAATCACGCAAATCGACAACATCGTTACTCAAATGATTGATGTATTTAATCACCTTCACGACAACAAGGTTTGTCACGGTGACTTGTATGCGCACAACACCCTAGTCAATGAGCAAGGCCAAATGATCTTTGGCGACTTTGGCGCTGCGACTATTTACGGTTACCTAACAGAAGAGCAGCAACAAGGCATTCGACGCATCGAAGCTCGCGCTCTCAAGTACTTTATTGATGACCTATTGACGGTTTGCTCTACTGGCGATATAGATTCAGAACTTTACAAGAAGCTTGAAAACTATCACGCATAAGCGCTACCAAGCCTAAGTATTCAATCAAGGTTCAATAGAAATGAAAAAGCTAACGTTTGACGTTAGCTTTTTTGATTTTAGAGCTTAATGAATCAAATCCGAGTTAGCTAGCTTCTACCTGAACAAGCTTAAGGTAAGAGTGAAGCTCTTGGCTTTTATATTCCACCGCTGAGTGGATATTCAAATCCTTACACGCAACCACATCAAACTGGTAACGATTGTCACCTTTACTAATTTCAACGTGCAGCAACCCGCCTTTCAGCAACCAATGACCTTGAGTTTCAAACCGGTCAAACAAGCGGTATTCCGTTAGGCTGCCATTCGAATGAAAGTGAACCTCAGTAATGTACCCTGCAGGGCAACTTTTTACCCAAGTACGTCCTAAGACATCCTCTGCAACAAAGTTTCTTTTGCTCTCACACCACTTTAAATAATCGGCGCTCTCGCTCAGGTCACTGTCTAAGTCGTGTTTATCCAATAGCTTTTGCGCTTGCTGTTCGCGGCAGTAAAGTTGAAGCAGTGTTTGTTGGTTGTCACTCATTAATCGCCATCCCTAGCTAGTTAATCCAATCCAATAAGACTTAATCTACCAACTCATAAGAGACGACATAAAGCTCAGAGATTCCAGGGTAGATGTCTTGAATCACCCCCTTCAGAACGTCTAACGTCATGTTCTCTTGCTGAGCATGAAACTCACCCAGTTCATCAAACAAGATTGGCTCTACGCTGATGATTTTAAGATTACAGAACACACGTCCTTGCTCTAGCGTTGATACTTCCACAACGCTACCTGGCTGGTAATCGCGCTCAGATTCATCACGAATAGTAATCGTCTTTTTGCCTGAAAGGATATCGGTTTCAAAACGTTCGAAGAACGTCATAGTGGTAGGTGCGGTCATTTATCTCTATCGCTTAACATTTACAGGTTAGGTAGATGTTTATATACCAGAATGCCTGTTCAAGCGAATAAAAATTAGATGCGAGATGCGAGATGCGAGATGCGAGATGCGAGATGCGAGAGAATACGGAACAACCAAATTGCAGGCAATAAAAAAGGAGAACCGAAGTTCTCCTTTTCTTAAACCTTTAAGCTAACTCTAAATTATAGAGATGCTTTCGCTTTTTCAACTAGAACAGCAAATGCTGCTTTGTCAAATACTGCGATGTCAGCAAGAATCTTACGATCGATCTCGATAGATGCTTTCTTAAGACCGTTGATGAAACGGCTGTAAGATAGACCATTTTGACGAGATGCCGCGTTGATACGTGCAATCCAAAGTTGACGGAATTGACGTTTCTTGTTGCGACGGTCACGGTAAGCGTATTGACCAGCTTTGGTAACTGCTTGGAAAGCTACGCGGTAAACACGTGAACGTGCTCCGTAGTAACCTTTAGCTTGTTTTAGAACTTTCTTATGACGTGCACGAGCTTGTACACCACGTTTTACGCGAGGCATTATGCTTCTCCTAAACTAAACGAATTTATAAACTAAAAAGAATTAAGCGTATGGCATCATACGTAGAACTTGAGCAACTTCACATTTAGGAAGGATCGAGTTCGGACGTAGCTGACGCTTGTTCTTAGTAGTACGCTTAGTCAGGATGTGACGTTTACCAGCGTGCTTAAACTTAATACCACCAGCAGTTTTCTGGAAACGCTTAGCAGCACCTTTGTTGGTTTTCATCTTAGGCATGATGAATAACTCCGCATTGTTGAGTTGTTAATAACATAGTAATTAGGGCGAATAAAACCCCGCAACCTGAGGCTGCAGGGTTCAATTACTTGCAAAGCCGTTAATTACTTCTTTTTAGGGGCCAATACCATGATCATCTGGCGACCTTCAATTCTCGTTGGGAAAGATTCGACTACTGCAAATTCTTCAGTATCCGCTTTCAAACGATTAAGAACGTCAACACCGATGTCTTGGTGAGCCATTTCGCGGCCACGGAAGCGAATTGTTACCTTCACTTTGTTGCCGTCTTCTAGGAAACCAGTCAGGTTGCGTAGTTTTACCTGATAGTCTCCAATATCAGTTCCAGGACGGAATTTAACTTCCTTAATCTGAACCTGTTTTTGCTTCTTCTTCTGCTCTTTCGCAGCTTTGCTCTTCTCGAAGAGGAACTTACCGTAGTCCATCACTCGACAAACTGGCGGCTCGGCGTTAGGGCTGATCTCTACAAGATCCATACCAGCTTCATTTGCAGCTTCCATCGCTTCAGCGATTGAAACTACACCAACAGCTTCGCCGTCAGCGCCAGTTAGACGCACTTCACGAACGCCACGAATGTCACCGTTTAAACGGTGCTGGTTTTGTTTGGCCGGTTGTTGGCCACGTCTTCCGCCTTTAATAGCTATTCCTCCAGATTGAGCTTACGGCTTGAAACCTCAGCTTGGATGTATGAAATAAAGTCATCCACTTTAAACTTGCCAAGGTCTTTACCTTTACGTGTACGTACTGCAATTTCGCCGGCTTCCATTTCTTGGTCACCACACACAAGCATGAACGGTACACGTTTCAAAGTATGTTCGCGGATTTTAAAGCCAATCTTCTCATTTCTCAAGTCTGCTTTGACTCTAAATCCACTTTTTTGCAGTTTTTTCGTAATTTCTTGTACATATTCAGACTGTTTGTCTGTAATGCCCATTACAACTGCTTGTTCTGGCGCCAACCACGTTGGGAAGAAACCAGCGTATTCTTCAATAAGAATACCGATGAAGCGTTCTAGTGAACCTAAAATCGCGCGGTGGATCATAACTGGCGTGTGACGCTCGTTATCTTCACCTACGTAAGTAGCACCTAAACGTTCTGGTAATGCAAAATCGAGCTGCACTGTACCACATTGCCATGCGCGGTCCAAACAATCATGCAAAGTAAATTCAATCTTAGGTCCGTAGAACGCACCCTCGCCTTCTTGAATCTCGTATGCAATCTCTAATGCTTCTAGCGCTTGCTTAAGGTCAGCCTCTGCACGGTCCCACATTTCGTCTGAACCTACACGCTGTTCTGGACGAGTAGATAGCTTAACAACAATGTTTTCGAAACCGAAAGTTGTGTAAGTATCGTAAACCATATCAATACAAGCTTTAACTTCTTGTTGAACTTGGTCTTCAGTACAGAATACGTGAGCATCATCTTGAGTGAAGCCACGAACACGCATGATACCGTGAAGTGCGCCTGACGGCTCGTTACGGTGACATGAGCCAAACTCAGCCATACGTAGCGGTAGATCACGGTAAGATTTCAAACCTTGGTTGAAGATTTGAACGTGACCAGGACAGTTCATTGGCTTGATAGCGTATTCACGGTTCTCTGAAGAAGTAGTGAACATTGCTTCTGCGTACTTATCCCAGTGACCAGAGCGTTCCCAAAGAACACGGTCCATCATTAATGGGCCTTTAACTTCTTGGTATTCGTACTCTGTCAGTTTCTGACGAATAAATACTTCTAGCTCACGGAAGATAGTCCAACCGTTGTGGTGCCAGAACACCATGCCTGGTGCTTCTTGCTGCATGTGGAATAGGTCAAGCGCTTTACCGATTTTACGGTGGTCACGTTTAGCCGCTTCTTCTAGGCGCACAAGGTGAGCTTTAAGCGCCTTCTTGTCGTGGAATGCAGTGCCGTAGATACGTTGAAGCATCTTGTTGTCACTGTTACCACGCCAGTAAGCACCCGCTACGTTAAGTAGAGTGAAGTGCTGGCAGAAGCTCATGTTAGGCACGTGTGGGCCACGACACATATCGATGTATTCTTCGTGGTGGTACAGGCCTGGACGATCGTCTTTAGAAACGTTCTCGTCCAAGATTTCAATCTTGTAAGTCTCGCCGCGAGCTTCGAATGCGTCGCGCGCTTCCTGCCAGCTAACTTTCTTCTTAACAACCTGGTACTTGGTCTTCGCTAGCTCTTTCATGCGCTTTTCGATCTTTTCTAGATCTTCTTGCGTTAGAGAGTGCTCAAGGTCGATATCGTAGTAGAAACCGTTATCGATGGTAGGACCGATCGCCATTTTCGCTTCTGGAAAAAGCTGCTTAACCGCGTGGCCTAAAAGGTGAGCACAAGAGTGACGAACGATCTCAAGGCCATCAACTTCATCTTTAGCTGTGATGATTTCTAGGCTTGCATCGTTTTCGATAAGATCACAAGCATCAACACGCTCGCCGTCTACACGACCAGCAATGGTTGCTTTCGCAAGACCAGGACCGATTGATAGGGCAACATCTAGAGTTGATACAGGGTTGTCAAATTGACGCTGACTACCGTCAGGAAGAGTAATAATTGGCATTATTTGTCCTTTACAGTGGTGTTGCACACCAAGCAACACATGAAAATGTTTAATATATGTTTGTCAGTCAACGAGTATGTTGACCGGAGATATATGCATAATAAAGATACCCACATAGAAGCAAATACAGATGCACCATTTGTAGGTATCCGAGCATTGTAACGAAATAATATAAAATGACAATGACAGAGGGTCTCTCGCGGCTTTCTTATAACTCCGATAGATAAGAATTTGTCATGCTAACCAACACCTTCCCTCTCCGACAAACCCACTCTTGAGCTGCTCTAATCCAACATAGCAGTTTCGATTTAGTCATTTAGAACTAAGCTATAGATAAGTGACGGAATACGGATGAGATGCATATGGAGAAACAGGCTACTTTTATATCGTTTATACCCTCTTTACCGTTAATCATAACTGCTGTTATTTACACACCAGCGACATCGGCCAATAAAGATTACGGCTCCTTAATCAGTTATACCCAAGCACCATTGCAGTCCGTTCGCCTCACTCCGACACTTCGCTCTGGCTTCCCACTCGAAGAGAATAAAATTGAAGTATTCTCCGCGTTAACGGCCGCGAGTATCTGGGCCAATTCCCACGACTACCATTTAGACTATTATCAGAATCAACTTCAAACGGGTTTACGATGGCAATTAACTAAAGCATGGCAAGTAGAATTCAATTACCGTTACCTTTACGCCGCCAATAATCACCTCGACAAAATCACCATCAACTTTCATGACCTATTCGACATCGACCAAGCAGGACGCGATCGAAAAGAACGACATCAATTTGATATTTACGCACCAGACCACGACATCAATGTTCGGGACTTCTCCGGCGACACGCTAACTAGCGCTTTCACCCTCTACACTCAATACCAAATCATAGACATTGAAAACCACGGCTTATCTTTTGGCATATCTCTCTACCATAACAATGTCAGCCATGGTGCATTTGAAGGAAGCAGCACCGAGCAAAGCGCTCAATTCAACTATGCTTACCAACTTTATATTAATACCTTCTACACAAGCCTAGGGGTGGCGAATCAGTCCAATCGAGAGGTAGAGAGCGGTTTCTCACACAAGAAAACGACATGGTCATGGATGGGCGGCTATCAACTCACGTTATTCGAAAACCATGAATTGCACCTAGAATATCGTTGGTATGAAGGCGCAGAAGATGGCGAAACTGAGTTTTCAGAATCAGCTAATGAGATGATGTTTGGCTATCGTTACGTGATGCAACGCTCGGCAATTGAGGTATCCATCATCGAGAACATCTTCAACATGGATAACTCCACCGATGTCGCCTTTCAATTGGCTTATCGGCATCAGTGGTAGATTTGATTCACTTCGAGGTAATTGAATTAAAAAGCCGAACAATTAAGTTCGGCTTTGGAAACGGTGTTGTAATTACTAGTAGATAGAGCGACTACGAGCAGAGAGACAACTACGCACTCATGATTCTTGATACGGCATTGCGAATGTCTGAGTCAGCTGCATTAGCAGGTAAACTGAATGAGATGTATTGGTCGCCACGGAAGCTCATTGAGCGGTCAATTTCGGCTAGGCAGTGAACCATAGAGCCTTCAACGATGAATGATAGCTCGATCTCTTTGTTATTCATGAAGCCGCCGCTACGAAATTCAATCTCTTGGTAACAGCCAGAGCGTGAAGCAAAGCTATTACCTTTTAAGAAGCCCTTCTCTACGTCTGCTTTCACCATTTTCATGCCCGATGCTTCAACACCTTGGATGATTTTCGCGACTGTTGGCAGTGGATGAACGGAGATAAAATCACGGTCTTTAGGATCAATCGCAAAACCAATATCTAGGTTGGTTTCTACCCACACATGACACTGGTTCATTTGTGCGTTCAACGCGGTGACTGGCGTTTCATCATTCAACTTAAGACGGAATGGCACCAATTTGGTTTCACCCGGTTGAATTACGAAAGGCTCGACTGCTTGAATACGACCAAGTGAAAAGGTTTCGTAACTGGTGCTGTCTTCTGTTTCGACTTTAACTTCTGTATTGAGAACTAAGTTGATCAGGTCGATTTGTTGCTCAACGTCGCCACCAATGATGTGAACATTGCCAGACAACTCGCCACCTTGGAAAACGTCAATATTATCTAAGACGGTATCGACCTTTGCCGCACCGATGCCCAACGAGGCCTTTAATTTCTTAAACATATTATTTCCCTTTCTAATTATCTGATTTACGAATAGTTATTGCGTGACAATTTGCGACACTTGCCCCACAGAATCAAGACATTTGCGCTATCAATGTTGAACAAGCTCACATCCTCTGAGGAAATGTTGAAATCGTGAAAAAATCCGTTACTCTATTTGTATAGTCAAATAAGGTTTCATTATGTCGAAAGCGCCGCTCTACCTTCAGATAAAACAGTTCATAGACGACAAAATTACCAATGGTCACTGGCCGGTGGGTTATCAAATTACCACCGAACTCGAACTCACAGAGCAGTTCAATGTGAGTCGAATGACGGTGAATAAAGCAATTCGAGATCTTGTGTCTGAAGGCAAGCTCATCAGGAAGCCAAGACTGGGCACTTTTGTGTGTGAGCCAGAGGAAAAAGCGCAATCTCCCCTACTTGATATCAACAACATCGCCCAAGAGATCAAAGACCGTGGCCAAACCTACACAAGTCAAGTGATCAAGCATGAAAGTATAAAGGCCGATGAAAGCACCGCCACACGGTTAGGCGTGATGATCAACGCAGAGGTATTCTATAGTGAAATCATCCACTTTGCCGACAATATGCCGATACAGCTAGAAGCTCGTTGGGTAAACTCACAAGCGGCTCCCCAATACTTAGAACAAGATTTTTCAGCCTCTACACCCAATGAATATCTTTCAAAAAACTGCCCGTTAAGTGCTATAGAGCACACGGTTGAAGCTATCATTCCAGACTCGAAAATCAGAACGTCACTAAAGCTATCTGAATCAGAGCCTTGCCTTCTTCTTAATAGAAGAACATGGAGTAAAGAACGCCTTATCAGCTTTGCATTACTCTACCATCCCGGCTCTAAGTACAAATTAAGCTCTAAGATCGTTTTGGATTAAAGAATATCATCCTGATCGCCGATCACATTTTTGCAACATCAACTTGATTCGGGTCAGTATTTAGCCTATTTATTTGTATATACATTTATTGTTTAGCAAAGATCTAGGTGATTATGAATTTGATCCTCAAAAATGCACGAGTGGTCTCGATGAGCTCGGGAGGCGACGGTTACCAACCTTCTTCCCCGCAAGATATCGTTATCGAAAACGGTAAGATCGCGTCCATCTCTTGTTCAAATCAAAACGCACTGGCTTCTAAATCGGAACAAACAAGTGTTGATGGTTCTTTGGATTACACCACCTACGACTGCAAAAACAAGCTCGTTACCCCTGGGCTGATTGATTGCCACACTCACCTTGTATTTGCAGGCAATCGCGCCAATGAATTTGAACAACGTTTGAATGGCGTCTCCTACACCGACATCGCCAAGCAAGGCGGCGGTATTCTAGCTACAGTCACTGCGACACGCTCAGCACAAGAAGCCGAACTGATTGAGATGGCGCTGCCTAGATTAGATGGGCTTCTAAAAAGTGGCGTCACCAGCGTCGAAGTAAAGTCTGGCTACGGTTTAACGCTTGATGACGAACTCAAGATGTTACGCGCTGCCAAAGCCTTAGAAAACCACCGTCGTATTAAAATCACCACCACACTCCTTGCAGCACATGCTGTACCACCAAAATATAAAGAACAGCCAGATCGTTACATTGATCTGGTCTGCCAAGAGATCATCCCTAAAGCCGCAGAGCAAGGACTAGCTGACGCAGTCGACGTATTCTGTGAATCGATCGGCTTCAACCTAGAGCAAACCGAGCGTGTATTTGCGGCAGCCAAACAACATGGACTAGCGATAAAAGGTCACACAGAACAGCTTTCTAATATGGGCGGCAGTGCGCTAGCAGCTAAATACGGTGCTCTCTCTGTTGATCATGTTGAGTACCTAGATGAAACCGGAATAAAAGCGCTAGCGGAATCGGGTACAGTCGCCACCTTATTACCGGGCGCTTTTTACTTCTTGAAAGAGACTCAACAGCCACCTATTGCCCTACTTCGCGAGCACAATATCCCAATGGCAATAGCGACCGACTTAAATCCCGGCACTTCTCCTTTTGCTGACTTAACACTGATGATGAACATGAGCTGTACCCTGTTTGGCACAACTCCAGAAGAAGCATTACGTGGGGTTACTTGTCATGCAGCTGCCGCTATTGGCGAGTCGCAAAACAGAGGAAAAATTGAAGTAGGTTACGCTGCTGATTTGGCTATCTGGAATATCGAGCACCCTGCCGACTTAAGCTATCAAGTCGGTGTTCCTCACCTGCATAAACGCATTGTTAATGGCGAGGTATGTCATGACGCAATCTAAACCCAACAGCACTAACGCAACTACAGTCACCACCCACAACTTTGTGTGGACGGGACGCAATGATCTTGAAGATGGCGAACATGGCACCCGAGTTCATCACATCACCAACCAAGTCAAAAATGGCGATTTGGATGACCAACTGATGAAGAATGCTATCGCCTTGGTTGGCTTTGCTTGCGATGCCGGTGTTGCAAGAAATAAAGGACGCGTGGGCGCGAAGCAAGCCCCTAATTTGATTCGCCAAGCGCTGGCGAATATGGCTTGGCACAGTGATACACATATTGCTGATCTTGGTGATGTTGAATGTAACGACGGTCAATTAGAAGTCAGCCAAAAACAGTGCGCTACTGTGATTGCCAATGCTCTATCAACCAACAAAGTGATTACCCTTGGCGGTGGTCACGAAGTGGCTTGGGCCTCTTTCCAAGGCCTCGCAGAGCACCTTCACCGAACTCAACCAGAGCACAAACCTAAGATAGGCATCGTTAACTTTGATGCTCACTTCGACCTTCGTGAATTTGAAAGCGACATCGCTGACGTCAAACCAAGCTCAGGCACACCATTTAATCAGATTAGCGAATACTGCCACACACATCAGTGGCCGTTTCATTACGCTTGTCTTGGTGTAAGTGCAGCCAGCAATACCAAAGCGCTGTTTAACAAAGCTGACCAACTGGGCGTTTGGTATGAACACGACCGCAACATGACCCAAGTTAACCAAGTTGCTCAACTGGTTAAGTTACAAAAATTCATCGCTGAGTGTGACTACCTCTATCTCACTATCGACCTTGACGTATTCCCAGCAGCGACAGCACCGGGCGTCAGTGCCCCAGCAGCAAGAGGCGTTAGCTATGAAGCGCTCGCACCTTTTCTAGAACAGATTTTTAAACACAGTGAAAAACTCATTATCGCGGACATTGCAGAATACAACCCAGACTACGACGTCGATGGCCAAACGGCTCGATTAGCGGCGCGTTTGTGTTGGGATATAGCCTCTGCAATGGCCAGTGAATAAGCAAGATAGATAACTACAACGATATAACGTGAAACAGAAGGAATTTCAAAATGACGGAACACCACAACAGTGACCCTCGTCTCGACACGACTCGCGAAATTCGCGCACCCCATGGCACCACTTTGCGCGCAAAATCTTGGTTAACAGAAGCACCACTACGTATGCTGATGAACAACCTAGATCCTGATGTGGCAGAACACCCACATGCACTGGTTGTGTATGGTGGTATTGGACGCGCTGCGCGTGATTGGAAATGTTATGACAAGATTGTTGAAGTATTAGAGCGTTTAGAAGACGACCAAACGTTACTTGTTCAATCAGGTAAACCTGTAGGCGTGTTCCCTACTCATAAAAACGCACCTCGCGTATTAATCGCTAACTCGAACCTTGTTCCACACTGGGCAAACTGGGAACACTTCAACGAGCTCGATAAAGAAGGCTTAATGATGTACGGCCAAATGACCGCAGGCAGCTGGATCTACATCGGTTCACAAGGCATCGTTCAAGGTACCTACGAAACCTTTGTCGCTATCGCGAAGAAACACTTCCAAGGCGAAGCAAACGGCAAGTGGGTTCTAACGGGCGGTCTTGGCGGCATGGGTGGTGCTCAGCCTCTTGCGGCTACTATGGCTGGCTTCTCAATGATTGCGGTTGAGTGCGATGAATCACGAATCGATTACCGCCTACGTACTGGCTATGTCGACAAAAAAGCCACCAGCTTAGATGAAGCGATGGCTATGATTAAGGAGTCAGACACGCCTATTTCTGTTGGCCTGCTAGGTAATGCTGCTGATGTATTCCCTGAGTTAGTAGAGCGTAACATCACGCCAGATGTTGTGACTGACCAAACCTCTGCCCACGATCCTCTGAACGGCTACTTGCCTCAAGGGTGGACGATGGAAAAAGCCGCTCAAGAGCGCACCATTGATGAAGCGAAAGTCGTGAAAGCGGCTAAGCAATCGATGGCAATTCAAGTTCAAGCGATGCTAGACCTGCAATACCGCGGTGCTGCGACCGTGGATTACGGTAACAACATTCGCCAAATGGCATTGGAAGAAGGCGTAGAAAACGCGTTTGATTTCCCAGGTTTCGTTCCTGCTTATATTCGCCCACTGTTCTGTGAAGGTATCGGTCCATTCCGTTGGGCTGCACTATCTGGTGACCCAGAAGACATCTACAAAACAGACCAGAAAGTAAAAGAACTGATTCCAGACAACCCACATCTACACAACTGGCTAGACATGGCGCGTGAACGTATCCAGTTCCAAGGCTTACCAGCTCGTATCTGTTGGGTTGGCCTGAAAGATCGTGAACGTTTGGGCCAAGCATTCAATGAAATGGTGAAAAATGGTGAACTGAAAGCACCAGTTGTTATTGGTCGTGATCACCTAGATTCAGGTTCTGTTGCAAGCCCTAACCGTGAGACCGAAGGCATGATGGATGGATCTGATGCGGTATCAGACTGGCCTCTATTGAACGCACTGTTGAACACAGCTGGCGGCGCAACTTGGGTTTCTCTACACCACGGTGGCGGTGTTGGCATGGGCTTCTCACAACACTCAGGCATGGTGATTTGTTGTGATGGTAGTGAAGATGCTTCACAGCGTATAGCTCGTGTGCTTCACAATGACCCTGCAACCGGTGTTATGCGTCATGCTGATGCGGGTTACGATATTGCCAAGCAGTGTGCTAAAGAGCAGAAACTTGACTTACCTATGCTAAACGAAGAACTTCGTCGCCTTTAATGTCTGGAGATAACATGTTGAATTTATTACTTAAACCAGGACTTCTAGGCCTATCTGAACTTCGCAAGATTAGCCGTAGCCCTGTGAACTTATCACTCGACCCTGCTGCTATTCCAGATATTGAAGCGAGCATGCAGGTTGTAGAGCAAGTGATTGCTGAAGATCGCACGGTTTATGGCATCAACACGGGCTTTGGCTTACTGGCGAACACCAAGATCGCCCCAGAAGATCTCGAAGTTCTGCAGAAAAGTATCGTACTTTCTCACGCCGCAGGCATTGGCAAGTTTATGTCTGACGAAACCGTGCGCTTGATGATGGTGCTGAAAATTAACAGCTTATCTCGTGGCTACTCAGGTATCCGACTCAAGGTGATCAATGCCCTAATCGATCTAGTGAACGCGCAGGTTTACCCATGTGTACCACAGAAAGGATCAGTTGGCGCATCTGGCGACCTTGCTCCCCTCGCCCACATGAGTACCGTTCTACTTGGTGAAGGCCAAGCACGACATAACGGCAAAATCATTACTGGTTTAGAAGCGATGAAGATCGCAGGGCTAGAGCCAATCACACTCGCACCGAAAGAAGGTTTAGCGCTACTAAACGGCACACAAGCATCAACCGCATTTGCGTTAGAAGGTCTATTCGCAGCAGAAGATTTATTCGCGTCTGCAACTGTCTGTGGCGCTATGTCTGTTGAAGCAGCACTCGGTAGTCGCCGCCCATTTGATCCTCGTATTCACCGCGTTCGTGGTCACCGTGGACAAATGGACGCTGCATTAGCTTACCGACATATGCTTGATCAAAAGAGTGAAATTGGTGAGTCACACACGTGTTGTGAAAAGGTTCAAGACCCTTACTCGCTGCGTTGCCAGCCTCAAGTGATGGGTGCCTGCTTACAGCAAATTCGTAATTCAGCAGAAACGTTAAACGTTGAAGCAAACTCGGTATCCGATAACCCGCTGGTGTTCGCTGACGATGGCGACATCATTTCAGGCGGTAACTTCCACGCAGAGCCTGTTGCAATGGCTGCCGATAACCTAGCCTTAGCTATCGCCGAGATCGGTAGCTTGTCAGAGCGTCGAATGGCACTGCTGATAGATAGTGCGCTAAGTAAGCTTCCACCTTTCTTGGTCGATAATGGCGGTGTTAACTCAGGCTTTATGATTGCTCAGGTCACCTCAGCAGCTTTAGCAAGCGAGAACAAAACACTGGCTCACCCAGCTTCTGTAGACAGCTTGCCAACATCAGCTAACCAAGAGGATCACGTGTCGATGGCCACCTTTGCAGGTCGTCGTCTTCGTGACATGGCAGAAAATACTCGTGGAATCTTGGCCGTTGAGTACCTAGCAGCCGCACAAGGGCTAGACTTCCGAGCTCCAAATCTGTCTTCTCCTCGAGTAGAAGAAGCAAAACAGATCCTGCGCGAGAAAGTCAGCTTCTACGACAAAGACCGTTACTTCTCACCTGATATCGAGCAAGCAAATCTACTGCTCAAGTTATCAGTGCATAACCACCTAATGCCAGAAGGCCTACTATGTAGCTTATAAGGTTTGGCGAAATAGCACGTCATATAAACAGGGGCTATTGATTAGCCCTTGTTGCATTGAACTCAAGCCCCTACTCCCCTCAAAATCGTCACATACCATCCAACGTATTTATCTAATCGACTGATATATAAGCAAAGTTAACTGGATAGACCATTAGAACGAAGTTAGTTAGCTATAATCCACCCCAGATTTGATGACTAATAGCGATACTATGTTTCTGACACCTTACTTTTCTACTGAAGACAATCAATTTCAATTCACTCGTGAACAAGCTAGCCACTTTGCTAAAAAAGTAGCTGCTGACTTCAACCCAATTCACGATGAAGACAACAAGCGCTTCTGCGTGCCTGGCGATCTTTTGTTTGCAGTTCTTCTGCAAAAAGAAGGCATCAGCCAAAAAATGCGCTTTGATTTTTCAGGTATGGTTGGTAACGGTATTGCGCTAAGCGTTGATAACAAGTGTGAAAAAGAAAGCTCACTGGTTGACGAGAAAGGCAAAGAGTACCTACACATGTCTTGTGAAGGTGAGAAAAGCCACGATCAAGCATTCATCGAGCACGTAGTAACAAACTACGTTAAGTTCTCTGGCATGAACTTCCCTCACATCATGGTTCCTCTTATGGAAGAGCAACAAATGATGATCAACTGCCAACGTCCTCTTGTGATTTACGAGAGCATGGAAGTTGAGTTTACTCGCCTAGACCTATCTCACCCTGAAGTTGAATTCTCTGGTGCGACTTTTGACGTTGAAGGCAAGCGCGGCATCGTGACTCTGAACTTCGATTTCAAAGAAGATGGCGAAGTAGTCGGTAAAGGCGTGAAGCGCATGGTTGCAAGTGGCCTTAAGCCATACGACCAAGCTTCTGTAGACGACCTAGTAAACCGCTTCAACGAACGCAAAGAGATGTTTCTAGCTCAGTTCGCAGCAGCCGCTTAATCGGCACTCTTATTTACACCACTGATGTAAATAACCCTAGAACAAGATAAAAAAAGCCCAGCTTGATACCCTCAAGCTGGGCTTTTTTTATTCGATTCCTGATTACGCTAAATCACTCAAGCCTGCACTCAAAGCGGCACATCAGATCCAACGCCTAACCTTTTGTTTGTAATCAACATATTCAGCGCCGAACAATTGTTCTAGAGCACGCTCTTCTGGCTTGATTTGGAATTGATTCATGTAAATCACGAACGCGAAGCTGAGTAAGATACTGAAGATGTTTTGAAAGTAGTAGCCGAAGCAAAACAATAAAATGAATAGCCCTAGATACATTGGGTTTCGGGTGTAGCCGAAAATGCCGCTGTCTACGACTGCCGAAGCGGTTTCGACTTTGATCGGGTTAACTGTGGTTTTCTGCTTTCGAAATTCCCAGATACCCGACAATCCGACCACGCCACTCAATGCGATACCAGTACCTAAAACGACTAGCTTATAAGGCAATGCCATTGCCGCCGTACTTAGTTGTTGAGCACAGAAATAAGAGGCGACTAAGACCAATATAAAGAGAGCAACCGGTGGTACTTTTAACTCAAGAAATCTCATAGCTTTCCTTATTAACAATTCCATTGTTAGTTTAGAAAAAAGCCCAGCAATTGCTGGGCTAAATAGTTTATAGAATTTTTGCGAGCGCCTGTAATGGATGGGCAAGCTTCTCACCCTCAAAACGCTTCACTTGGCTTCGGCAGGAATAACCCGTCACTAAGCAACGCTCTTTCGGTAAGTCTTGCATCCTTGGCTTCCAACTTAAACCGTATATGTCTTTCGACATTTGTAGCTTATCGACTTCGTGCCCGAAGGTACCCGCCATACCACAACAGCCGACAGGAACGCTGGTAAGTGCAGCACCAAAGTGTTTGAAGATAGCGCCCCACTCTTTTTCAGCGTTTGGCATTTTGGTCTTCTCAGTACAGTGAGCGAACAAGTACCACATTTCCTCACTTGCAGAACGCGCTTCAAAGTCACCGAGCGATGGCATTAACCATTCATGTACGGTGAGCACATCAAAGTCGCCACGCTTATCCGCTAAGATCTCGACGTACTCATCTCGGTAACAAAGCACCAGTGCAGGGTCGACACCCACTAAAGGAATACCGATATCAGCGACCATCGACAAGAAATCAGACGTCGACTTAGCCTCACGTGCAAAGCGACCTAAGAAGCCTTTGATGTGCAGTGCTTTACCATTTGGCTTAAATGGCAGTAAGACCGGAGTTTTGCCAAGCTTTTGAGCCAGAGTGACAAAATCTTCAACCACCTCTGCATCATAGAAGCTAGTAAACGGGTCTTGGACGATCAATACATGCTGCTTCTTCTCTTCAGAAGAAAGCCCTTCTAGATATTGAATATCGAACAATTGTAGCTCTTTACTCGCCAGACGATTTTTCAGCGTAGGTACCGACATCAATGGTGCATCAACATAGCCGACTGTTTTCGCGGTTGCAGATTGAACCCACTTTTGACCCAATGCAGCATTAACGACTTTTGGCGCTTTCGCCATGAGTGGCAGCATGGTTTCAATGTTCGCCACCAAGTAGTCTTTCGCAGGACGTTGGTAACGTGAGTAATAGATATTCAAGAATCGAGAACGGAAACTCGGCACGTCAACTTTGATCGGACACTGGCTTGCACACGCTTTACATGCAAGGCAACCGTTCATCGCTTCGTGTACTTCGTGTGAGAAGTCGTACTCATGGCGTTTATTCATCGTGTTACGGACACGCTCCACCATGGTTTTAACCGGAGTGTTATCTTTTAGCGCTTCTTGCTCTAAATCGAGAATATCGACGCCTTGTTCCGTTAACTGGCGTAGCCATTCTCTCACTAAACCAGCACGGCCTTTTGGAGAATGACGACGGTCAGCCGTCACTTTCATTGAAGGACACATTGGCGAGCTCGTATCGTAGTTAAAGCACAAACCGTTGCCGTTACATTCCATCGCTTGCTTAAAGCTGTCACGGACTTGAACGTCGATCTGACGGTCGTAGAAACCACGCTTGGTGTCAGTCACTTTCACCAATTCAGCGTCGCTTTCTAAAGGCGTACAGATTTTGCCCGGGTTCATCTTATTGTGCGGGTCAAAGGCGGCTTTAACGCGTCTTAATTCGATAAACAGCTCTTCACCAAAGAAGTCAGGACCATACTCTGAGCGGAAACCTTTACCGTGTTCGCCCCACATTAAGCCGCCGTATTTCGCCACCAGCTTAACCACTTCATCAGAGACTTCATGCATCAAGGCTTCTTGCATCGGATCACACAAGTCTAGAGCTGGACGAACGTGCAGTACGCCTGCATCAACGTGACCAAACATGCCGTAGTTCAACTCTTTTGAATCAAGCAGGACTCTGAACTCAGAGATGAAATCCGCCAAGTTTTCCGGTGGTACACAGGTATCTTCAGCAAAAGCGACTGGCTTAGCTCGGCCTTTCGCCGCACCCAATAGACCCACCGCTTTCTTACGCATGTTGTAGATTCGGCCAATACTCGCCAAATCACTGCACACTTGGAAGCCAATCACGCCCGCTTCTTCGCTTTCAACCATGGTTTCAAGTCGTGCCGTCAGCGCTTGAACTTGTTGTTCAACTTCCGCTTCATCTTGGCCTGCAAACTCAACCATGTTGATGCCAAGCATCTCTTTGTTTGGAACATCAGTCAGCAAATCGCTCACGGTGTGCCAAACAATGTCTTGCTTCGCTAGGTTCAATACTCGTGAATCCACCGTTTCAACAGACAGTGCTTTCGCTTCCACCATGAACGGTGCATTACGTAGTGCAGAATCAAACGTGTTGTATTTCACGTTAACTAACGTACGTGCTTTTGGAATCGGCGTTAGGTTGAGCTTTGCTTCTGTAATGAATGCTAAAGAACCTTCTGCGCCACATAGAACGCGAGTCAGGTCAAAACTGTCATCTTGTTCGTTGATTGCATTCTTTAGATCGTAACCTGTTAAGAAGCGGTTCAACGGAGGGAATTTATCTAAGATTTGAGCACGCTTGTTACGACAAACAGCCTCAGTCACCGCATGTGCATGGTGAGCAAATTCACCTTCATCAGGCAAGCCATGTGATAAATCAGATTCTAGACATGAACCGTCTGCGAAGACCGCTTGCAGCGACAACACGTGATCAGACGTTTTGCCGTACTTCAATGACCCCTGGCCAGAAGCATCAGTGTTGATCATGCCACCTAACGTCGCTCGGTTACTGGTTGATAGGTCAGGAGAGAAAAAGTAACCATAAGGACGAACTGCATCGTTCAATTGGTCTTTAACGACACCAGACTGAACTCTTACCCAGCCTTCTTTCTCGTTAATCTCAAGAACCTTGTTCATGTAGCGTGATAGGTCAACCACAACACCTTTTGTTAAGGATTGTCCGTTGGTTCCGGTACCACCGCCACGAGGGGAAAAAGTCACGCGTTCGTAAGCAGATTTAGAACCCACTTTGCCGAGCAGCACAACGTCTTGAGTTGTTTTAGGAAGGATGACCGCCTGCGGCAATTGCTGATAGACACTGTTATCAGTCGCCACAGCCAAACGGCTAGAATATTGAGATTCAATGTCGCCAGTAAAGCCCGCTGTTTTTAGTTCATCTAAAAAGCGTACGACAACTGGATCGACATCAGCATTGAGTTGAAGTCTTGGTAACATTTGCTTCCTGCCCCTACTTCGCTGATCCTATCAGCATTGGGTTATCTGAGATTTTTAATAATTTTCTTTGAATTTCGTCACTTTACTACTATTAAGATCATATAAAAAGGTGATCAAATCAGAATCTCAGTGCAAGAATGGAGAAATAGTCACTTTCGTCTTAATTCGGTAGCAATATACTGAATAACATTTTGTTTAAGACATCTCCATGAGCACATCACAATGAAAAAAAACAAAACAGTCACAACTGAAGATATTCTTCTTAAGCTATGCCAATCAGTCTCAAGCGTACTCACTTCAGCGACGGCTTCTCAGGTGTCCTATTCAGCCATGGTTCAAAAGATCAACAAGACAAGTCTGAAGCCAGATTTCGGTTGTTTCGTTCTTTTTGACGGCGGTTTTTCTGGTCTTGTTGTTATCAATTTTACGTCGAAAGCCGCACTAGAGATCTATACCAACTACATGCGTAACATGGGCATGCCTGAAAATGAGCTAGCCGTGCTGCATACGTCAGACGAAGTGGGCGATGTATTGGGCGAATTAATGAACCAACTGGTGGGTGATTTCACTAATAAAATCCGCAAAGAGCTACAAACCAACATCACTCAGAACCAACCGAAGATGCTAGCACTGAACAAGCAAGTAAACCTTTCTGTTGATACCAACCTGGATCGTCCACAAGCTCGTCGTGTTACCTTCTCGACTCAAAACAACAACATCTTCTACCTCGAGCTTGCTATGGATAAGACAGAATTCATCCAATTGGAAGAATTTGAAATTGCGGAAGACGAATGTCCAGATAGCATCCTAGAAGCGACTCAGAAAAAAATGCAGGAAGAGAACAAGCCAGCACAAAGCTCAGGCAACGACTCTGCAGCAGATCTGCTCGATGAACTTGGAATTTAGTTTGCGAATGCTCTAGTCATTCTAAAAAACTGTGTCACTAACGCCATCTATCTTCTTGATGGCGTTTTTGTTTATGTAACCAAGCTGCCATTTTCTTTCCTATGTTCATCGCCTCACTTACGCCTCAAACGAGTTTTGCCTTTCTGTTACCCGCTAAAACATGTAAAATGTCGGACTTTTAAAAATTTGCGGTGATGATTAAGTAGTCGATGGATAAGAAAAAAGCCCTAAAGAAAATTGCCAAGTGTCTTGAGCTTGGAAATTCTGCGAACGTCAATGAAGCTGCCAATGCGATAAAAATGGCGCATAACTTGATGCTGAAATATGGTCTCGAAAAAGACGATATTGAATTTATCAAGATGGGGAAAACTCAATCCACTCACCTGTTACCTGCAAATATCAGTTCTACACTGCTGCGTGTTATTCGCGGTATCAACACCAAGTTTGGCGTAGAAGCCGTATTGCTAAACCACAAAGGCCTCAAACGTGTTGAGTTCATTGGTGAAGCCGATCGCGCAATCTTCGCTGCCTTTGCTTTCGATATCATCTATCGCGAACTGAATGAGCACACAGGCCAATTCAGAAATAGCTTTGCTGGTTCAGGCACAGGTTCTTTAGAAGTGACACGTCGTGTGAACTCGTTTGTTTCAGGCTGGGTTGAAGGTGCACTTGAAAAGCTACCAACCATTACTCCAGATGACGAGTCGAACAACAAAATCAACAACTACATCGATAAAGAATTCAAAAATATCGACCGCGAAACCTTCAAGCAACAACTCAGAGAAGCGATGAAAAATCTCACTGCAGATTATGAAGTTGGTCTGAAGAAAGGTCGTAAATTGTCTGTTAATCGACCAGTTGCCGGCGCACAGGCAGCTAAAAAGATAACTAAATCATAGAGCCGCTTTACATTGCTTCAACGTATTGATAAAAACCATCAATAAGATTTACAGGACTATGTTTGTCATCCGAATTCATTTGTTTGACAGAAGTACATGATGGAGAAAATACGTTGAAAAAAATCACACTAGCCCTAGCGCTTACTATCGCTTTAACGGGTTGTCAGGCAACTCAACGTCAAAACGCAACAACTGGCGAATCTGAGACGAACTCTGCAACTCAAGGCGCTCTAATTGGTGCACTCGCTGGTGCCGTTGCTGGTGCTGCTACCGGTGACTCTAAAGACCGTGGTAAACGTGCACTTATTGGTGCTGCAGGTGGTGCGGCTGTTGGTGGTGGTATTGGTTACTACTTTGACCGACAAGAAGCAGCACTTCGTGAAGAGCTAATGAACTCTGGCGTTCAAGTAGAGCGTGTTGGTGAGAATCAGCTTCTACTTCGTCTAGAAAACGGCATCGGTTTTGATTCTGGTTCTTACGCTTTGGAATCAAGCATCCACAACACACTTCGTGGTGTTGCGCGTATCCTAGTTGAATACCCAGACACAAGCCTAGTGATCGAAGGTCACACTGACAGCACTGGCAGTGAGTCGACTAACCAAATCCTTTCTGAGCGTCGTGCTGAATCTGTTCGTGCATTCTTGATCTCTCAAGATGTAGCAGCGGGCCGTGCCATTGCTCGTGGTAACGGTGAGCGTTACCCTCTATGTGATAACAACACGTCTCAAGGTCGTGCTTGTAACCGTCGCGTAGAAATTCAAATCTTGCCGCTTAAGTAGCACGATTAAAGCCCAGTCGCCTTTATCTATTGAATTAACCATTATATAGTTGTTTGTCAGTTGTAGCGCTTGTCTCAAACGTTACAACCTAATTAACAGCCACATAGCGTATGCATATTGATATATCGGCACTGGGCTTTTTTACGAGACTTATCTTTTGCTTATCCTATCCAACTTTCTGTCATCATCGCCTCTAAGAACTCTGCTTCTTGTCTTCATCTTTGCCACGATACAGTTGTTCTCGATACATTTGGTTCATGCAGAAAGTAGCCCTCAGCTGTCAGTAAATTCACAACCTCAAGACCCAGCATCTCAATACCAATTGGCGCAAGCGTATGAATTGGGAACGGACTTGCCTAAAAATATCGACGACGCATTCTATTGGTACTCGCAATCTGCAGACAATGGCAATGCAGCTGCGCAATTTACACTCGGCGAGTGGTACTTGGCAGGTACAAGTGTCGAGCAAGACAACAAACAAGCCTTAAAGTGGTTCATCAAAGCGGCACTGCAAGGCAACAAGCAAGCGCCTCTTGAAGTAGCAAAGATCTACGAGTCCTCATTCGATAAGGAGCTCCTTCAACCACTAGATGCAGCGCAGTTATGGTATGAAGCTGCTTTAAAAGACAACCCGAATGCAGAAGATGGCTACAACCGCGTTCTAGAAGCACAATTCAACCAGCAGCGTGCAAAGCAGATATCTTCAATAGAACAGCTCGATGACAGTATCGACTCCGAAATCGACACCAGTCAGGGGTTATCTCAGCAAGTACAATCTAGCCAAATGCTATCTGACCAAGCCTCACGCTCTAACCTCTCCAGTTCTAACCTAACTAGCTCTGACTATATGATTGGTGCTGCGTTGGCCCTACTGATTGCGGTCGTGAGTATCAGCGCAACTCTGGTGATCTCGAGAAAGAGACAGGTTTTAAAATCTGGTGAATTGAATCAACAACAACAGACGCTTGAAGCGCAACTTAGCTCGAAGGATTTCACCATTAAGCAGCAAAAGCGTCAGCTTCAAACCATTTATCACGAACTGAAGAAGCAGAAAAACAGCAAAAGCCGAAGTCAGTTACAAGTGGCTTGTGCTCTGTTTGGTTACACACCGAGTTCAATCCCTGACCAGAAAAGCATCAAACTTCGATACAAACAACTGTCGAAAATCTATCATCCTGATGGCCATGGATGTGACGAAGAAATGAAACGTTTGAACAATGCGCTAAAAACCATTTTACAAAGTGTTACAAAACCGTAAACAACCACACACCTTTGGCTTTCCAATTCACGGAGATATCGATTTTATTGGTGTTGCAATCGATCACCTTCTCAAAAATGGGTAACAAACTATTAACTAATGGGTCTTACTTGTGTCATAATTTGCGCCGAAAATACACCTGACATATACAGGTGAGGAGAGAATATGTTCACAATAGAAGGCGTTTGTGATTGGTGCAAAAAGCCAAGCCTAGTAAAAAAACACGACTACCTAGATGGTAAGTGTCATCATGCATGTAAAGAGTGCAATGATATTGCAACCATTGATGTTCGCCAGTTCAATATTGGTGAAATGGAAATGAGAGCAAAACTCTCCCAAGCAACACTGAGATAAGTTACACCGTTGAAATATAAGAAAGCGCCTAAGGCGCTTTTTTTGTATCTGGGATTTATCTTCTTATCTTCTTATCTTCTTATCTTCTTATCTTCTTATCTTCTTATCTTCTTATCTTCTATACAGGTGTATACAGTACTTTTCTGTAAAAACCACTGTATACACCTGTATAAAGCTCACATTTCTTCAACTTATGAGACAAAACAACAAATTCATTCGAATTTAATTTAGACTTAAATTTCAACAACTTAAGATTAAGTCACCCACTTACCTGTGCAAAATCGTCCAATAATCCCACAAAAAACGCTTGATCTTATAAGCAACAAAAACTACTGTATACACATACAGCATGTATATAAGGACAGCAAAATGATTCAAGCACACGTTAAAGCCCAACACTCTAGCCCGCTAGTTCACTGCGCATTTACATCAGTTTCTCGTAAAAGCAAAAATTCAAACGAGGAAGCGTTGTTCGCAAGAATGGCGTTGCTGTCCAATCAACATCAGTGGTTGCTGTTTACAGCGCAAACACCAAGGCCATCAGCTAAGCAGCTTAAGCAATACAACGTGTGCTGCGACCGCGTTATTCACATGAAAGCCTCTCATCAGATGACGGAAGTTGAAACGGTCGAGAAAGCCATCCGCTCGAAAAATGCGAGTGCGATTGTTGCAAGTGCATCGATTGATCAATTCAGCCAACAATACCTAAGAACATTAGGAATGCGCTTTCAATGTGAAGTCTTCTTTATGGATGCAAATTCAGAGCGTATTCACTGATCTACCTTGCTTAACAATTTAGCTCACAAACATAGCTTAATCTTTTAGCTAACAAACTTAAGTTAACTTGACAGCATAGCTCCAAAACACAGTCCAAACATACTGCCTTCCCCTGCCCTACAATTCGCCAATTTTTAAGCGGATAGTTAGGCAGGGGTTTTTATTTGATTAATAGATTTAGCAATCGTTTGCTTTTTCTCTGGAAGCAAACAGTAGATTGGGTATAATGCCCGTCTAATCATGTGCACACCGCACTTCTCTGTATGACGTTTGATAAAAGATAGGAATGTCTAAATGAGCCTTGCTGATCAAGTTCTTGCCGTAAATGATGACCTACCAATCCGTACTGATAAACCTGTCCACAGTGGCAAGGTTCGCTCAGTCTACTGGTTAACTGAAGAAGATAGCCAACGACTAATTAAAGAGAAAGGCTACGACGTAGCACCCGATGCGCCTTTAGCTATCATGGTGATCAGTGACCGTATCTCTGCGTTTGATTGTATCTGGCGCGGTGAAGGTAATCTAAAAGGTGTTCCAGGTAAGGGAGCGGCTCTGAATGCTATCTCTAACCACTGGTTCAAATTGTTTAAAGACAACGGCCTCGCTGACAGTCATATCCTTGATATCCCTCACCCATTCGTATGGATTGTACAAAAAGCTCGCCCAGTAATGATTGAAGCGATTTGTCGTCAATACATCACAGGTTCTATGTGGCGTGCGTACGCGAACGGCGAACGTGAATTCTGTGGTATCGAGATGCCTGAAGGCCTAGAGAAAGACAAGAAGCTGCCTGAGCTACTTATCACGCCTTCTACTAAAGGGATTCTGAAAGGTATTCCTGGTGTACCAGAAGCTGACGATGTGAACATCACACGAAATAACATCGAAGATAACTTTGCAGCGTTCAACTTTACTCAAGCAAGTGACATCGCGCATTACGAGAAGCTGCTAAAAGAAGGCTTCAACGTGATCAGCCAAGCACTGGCGAAAGTAGACCAAACCTTTGTCGACACTAAGTTCGAGTTCGGTTACGTGAACGATGCTCAAGGTAAAGAGAAGCTTATCTACATGGACGAAGTCGGTACTCCAGATTCATCTCGTATTTGGGATACTCAGGAATACAACAAGGGCAACATCGTTGAAAACTCGAAAGAAGGTTTCCGTCAGTTCTTGCTGAACTACTTCCCTGATGCGGACATTCTGTTGAACAAAGAACGTATGCCAGAACGCGAAGCATTAGCGCGTGATAATGAACTGCCTTTGGACGCATTAATGTCGCTTTCTCGCACTTACCTTGATATCGCAGCGAAAATCACAGGTGCTGAGATTGTATTGAGCGACAATCCGAAGCAAGAGATCATAGACGTATTACGTGCAGACTACGGGCTGATCGATTAAGACCAAATCTGTAGCAACACTCAAATACAAAAAGGGCCTCAATATTGAGGCCCTTTCTACATGTACGTTTTTGATAAGCTTTTGGCCGTATTTTAAAAACTCTAAGCTCTAAGCTCTAAGCTCTAAGCAATACTGAGAAATTACAGCTTGATAGTAAACTCTTCTCCAGTATTACCTGCAATCACTAAATGACTGCGCGATTCGATGTACTCGATCTGCTCTTCTTCAAGAGAATATGGCATAACCACCTTGAGTTCATTGATGCCTTCTAGCTTGGCAAGCTTCAGCAAAGTCACAATGTTTGATTCATCGCTTTTACGTGTCGACATTGATTTCAATGCCATCTGCCATAAGCGATCCTCTGGGGTGCCCAGCTCTTTAATGCTATCTCGCCAAACGGTACTGAACACTGGCGCAATTGTGGTGAGTGCTTCCAGAAAAGTCCATTTTTTACTGCATGAGGCGCCAAGAAATGTTGTGTAATCAAACTCTACACGCGTCTCTTTCTGTTTATCCATGATGTCCCCCGACACTTTGGCAACACAATATACTCAATATCTATCAACTTTTTCTTTATAGCAATAGGATATAGAAGAATAGTCTTTTATGACCTTTTGATTGGTTAAAAAGGCATATAAAAATCAAATCCGTAACATAATAAGCACTGAAAAATAATATATGCGCCTATTTGATTAATATTTTAGAGATAAAACTTATCCATCTATTTTATATCAATTATTCGACTCGCTTTTTTGTACTGAATACGCCATCCAGACCAGGTAGGTAGCTCCCAACGTTTTGGTGATAACTTCCGACTACCCGATTGATAATGAACGTAAATCAACTTCCTTCCAGTCAGGTATTCCACCTCAAGTTGCAAGTCGGCAAGGCACAATGAAAACGGGTATTTTTCCGAGAACTCGTTATACAGCCAAGTAGGTATACCATCAAAGGGAATATCGTCATGTTCGAACATTTCCAGCTCACTGACATCCGTCACGCCTAACACTTCCAGTTGCTCTATAAACCATAGTTCAAAGCTCAGTTGCTCGATCTCTGGTGTAAATTGAGTTTCCTCATCTAGCCCTAGTTTCACGTAAAGCTGCCAATGCTTAATCTCTTGAGTACGAGCCTCTGCAAAACCAGGAAGTTGAGCACCACTTACCACCAGATCAACGATAGGCTTCAATGACAACTTACCTTCTGCCGCGACTAGCTTAGTCGTAATCGTGCGGCCAGAGTACATCAATGCCATTTCGGTAAACACGCCCTCATCATTGACCACGGTGTCACCTTGCTGCCATTCACCCAATTCTGCTTCAACAAGAAGTTCTATCGGAACAGGCACAGTGGTCGTCGCTAATGTGAGTGTTTGCTTCACGCCACGCCCCGGTAAGCTGTGAGTGTCCAATACCAACATCGCTTGCGCATTGTCAGGGAAACGATTCTGACGGCCGAGTACGACTTCTAACACCCCGTTGGCAAACGCTTCTTTTCGTTTCAATCGGCGCACAAACACCAGTTCAGGGTGCAGCTGAATAATGGTTTCAAGTAGAGAGGTACGTTGGTAGCGAGAGGCAACCTCTAACTGAGGAAGCTCAAATACCTCTCGCATTTGCTTCGCCAAACCTTGGGCTTCATTCAATGCCTGCTGGTCGATTTCTAAGTGCGGATAATCACGACCGCGGACAATCTGAATTAACAGGGATAAATCACACCCTTCTTTCTCTTGTTGAGCGAGCGCTTCCAAGTGTTCCGCATTGCTAGATAACTGATACAGGCGAGCAGGAACAGACAGCGCCGCCGTGAGATCGACCATCGCTTCTTTGAGTGCTTTGGTTTTGATGCGAGTTACAATATCGGCATACAAAGCATCAATCGGCAGCGGATACAGCTTCTTGCCGTGATCCGTAATCTGATGGTCGACGTTAATCGCTTCCATCATCAGCAAGGTTTGAGTCGCGCTGTTTAGCGACTTCTCAGGCATAGGATCGAGGAAAGACAAATTCTCAAGAGTTGTACCACAACATGCCGCCGCCAACATAGGTTCGGTTAGTTCTTCACGCTGTAGTTCAGGAGGCGTAACCAACTCCAACGCCGCATGTTCGCCATACAAACGAACACAGACACCATCCATTACCCTACCTGCACGACCTGCGCGTTGTTTGGCGCTAGCGCGTGATATAGATTTCAACATCAAGGTGGTTCTGCCGTTGCGTTGAACGGTGCGTCTTTCCAGTCCTGAGTCGATCACCACACCAATATCAGGAATGGTTAATGAGGTTTCTGCCACGTTGGTCGCGAGAATGACCTTTCGTAAACCGCTACCATCATTGCTATTGCCATCATCGCTATTGCCAGTATTGCGACCAGACAATGCGAGATCTCGCTCTTTATCACTGACCGACGCATGCAATTTAACGACTTGGATATCTGGGTTCTTTGTTAAGGCTTGTTCACATTGCACGATCTCTTTCTTACCCGGTAGAAAAACCAAGATATCGCCATGTGAGGTAATCAGTTGATGCTTCATTTCTTCAGCGATGCGCTGCTCTAGATGTCGATTATCCGGCAGAGTTCTGGACTCGTTTGCTCGATGTTCGATCTCAACCTGATAAGTTCGCCCTTCACAATTGATTCGATTCGCATCCAAATAATCAGCAAGGCGCTCACCTTCAATGGTTGCCGATGTGATGACTAAACGATGGCTCGCTTTTTTCTTTAGGATCGCCACCAGCAAGTCGATGTCCCAGCGTCTCTCGTGGAATTCATCCACCACAATCACATCGAAGCCAGCGAGCCCATCTTCAGATAGCCAACGCAGCGCAATACCGGGCGTCACAAACACAACGTCTGTTTGCTCGTTGTATTCCGACTCGAGCTTGATCGCATAACCAACCTTTGAACCTAGCTTTTCACCTGATTGTTGCGCTAGATATTTCGCAAGTGACGTACACGCAATTCTTCTCGGCTCCACCACCAAAACGCGTCCATGTTGAGATGCCCAAATTGGTAAGCGCGTTGATTTACCCGATCCGGTTTCTGCTTCGACAACAAGATGAGAATGGGCGATCTGTTCATGGAAAACATTTTGATAAGAATCGATTGGAAGTAGAGACATAAAAAGGAAGCGTCGCGAAAAAGTGTGAGCAAAGTATAACGAATTATGGCGTTCAAATTCGATAAGTGTGGGACATGGGTAAGAATATCATTTTGTTTGCTAAGATCGGAGGGAAACTATTTACAATTGAATAACTAAACCGTTATCATTTTTCAGTTACCCTTTCTCCCATATTAGGCATCCAATGAACAACGATAAACGCCCTCTATATATCCCTTATGCTGGTCCTGCTCTACTTAGTACCCCTCTTTTAAACAAAGGCAGCGCATTCTCTGCTGAAGAGCGCAGTTCTTTCAACCTTGAAGGTTTGTTACCGGAAACAACCGAAACAATCCAAGAGCAAGTAGGACGTGCATACAAACAATATTGTAACTTCGAAAGTGATATGGATAAGCATATCTACCTTCGTAACATCCAAGACACTAATGAAACGCTTTTTTATCGTTTAGTTCAAAACCACATTTCTGAAATGATGCCTATCATTTACACGCCAACGGTTGGCGCAGCATGTGAGAACTTCTCAAATATTTACCGTCGTGGTCGTGGTCTGTTTATCTCTTACCCGAACCGCGATCGTATCGATGATCTACTGAATAATGCGACAAACCACAATGTTAAAGTTATCGTGGTTACGGATGGTGAGCGCATTCTTGGTTTGGGAGACCAAGGTATCGGTGGCATGGGTATTCCAATCGGTAAACTAGCACTTTACACAGCGTGTGGCGGCATCAGCCCAGCTTACATGCTACCAATCGTACTTGATGTAGGTACGAACAACCCTCAACGTCTTGCTGACCCAATGTACATGGGCTGGCGTCACCCTCGTATCACAGGTGCTGACTACGATGCTTTCGTTGAAGAGTTCATCCAAGCGGTTCAACGCCGTTGGCCTGATGCATTAGTTCAGTTCGAAGATTTCGCACAAAAGAACGCAATGCCACTGCTTGAGCGCTACAAAGATCGCATCTGTTGTTTCAACGATGATATCCAAGGTACAGCAGCAGTAACGGTAGGTTCTCTACTTGCAGCATGTAAAGCAGCAAACAGCAAACTTTCAGACCAACGTATCACCTTCTTAGGTGCGGGTTCTGCGGGTTGTGGTATTGCTGAAGCTATCATTGCTCAAATGGTGTCTGAAGGTATCAGCGATGCACAAGCACGCTCTCAAGTTTACATGGTTGACCGTTGGGGTCTACTACAGGAAGGCATGCAGAACCTGCTTGATTTCCAACAGCGCCTAGTTCAAACCAACGCAAATACTAAAGACTGGGAAAGCGATGGTACTGGCTTCTCACTACTAGACGTTGTTCGTCACGCTAAACCAACAGTATTGGTTGGTGTATCTGGTGCGCCGGGTCTGTTCAGCAAAGAAGTCATCAAAGAGATGAACCTTCACTGTGAACGCCCTATCGTGTTCCCACTGTCGAACCCAACTAGCCGTGTTGAAGCAACGCCAAACGACATCATTCGTTGGACTGATGGCCAAGCACTTGTTGCAACAGGTAGCCCATTTGAGCCAGTGGTTCACAACGGCACGACTTACCCAATCGCTCAGTGTAACAACAGCTACATCTTCCCAGGTATTGGCCTTGGTGTATTGGCTGTGAACGCTTCACGCATCACTGACGAAATGCTAATGGAATCAAGCCGTGCGCTTGCAACGTGTTCTCCGCTAGCAATCAACGGTTCAGGCGCTCTACTCCCACCATTGGAAGAGATCCACACAGTATCTAAGAAGATCGCTTTTGCTGTTGGTAAGAAAGCGATTGAACAAGGTGTTGCACTAGAGATCACTGAAGAAGCACTACAACAAGCGATTGACCAGCACTTCTGGCAGCCGGTTTACCGTCGCTATAAGCGTACTGCATTCTAATAGAGCGTACTTGTTCTCAAATACCACTCTTACAAGAGCCTCTGCAATCGCAGGGGCTTTTTTCTTTACACTGTCTTGTCTTTTTAACTGATTTTTCTCATTTTTATTTGGTATTATCGAGCACTCAAAAATTAATGCTCAGTCAAGGACCATGCCGAGAGTGAAATTCGATTCTCACATTTACCGTAGCTACCTATCAAAAGCTTACAAAAAACTGCAAGGTTTTCTGTTTGGCGCTTTCCTCGTGTTCTTAGTAGGCAGCGCTTCGGTTATTGCGATCGATTATTGGGTTTCATGGCAAGCAGAAGACCGCATCATTTATGATGTTGATGAAGTGCCTGAGCTTGAAGTTGCAGTGGTACTTGGTACCAGCAAATATTTAGGTAGAACACTCAACGACTATTATAAGTATCGAATTGAAGCCGCGATTGAGCTCTTCGACCGTGAAAAAGTCGACCAGTTTCTGTTAAGTGGTGATAACGCTCACCGCTCTTACAATGAGCCGTGGACGATGAAACGCGACTTGCTGAAAGCCGGTGTTCCTGACGAACGCATTAATCTCGATTATGCAGGATTTAGAACCTTAGATTCGATTGTTCGCGCTAAAAAGATCTTCGACACTGACAACTTCCTGATCATCACTCAGAAATTCCACTGTGAAAGAGCACTGTTTATCGCTAATTCTTACGATATTCATGCACAATGTTTAGCGGTTTCAGGCCCTACTCACCATTCGGGTACGTCTATCCGTTTACGTGAAGTTTTTGCGCGTACGAAGGCGTTCTTAGACTTGTATATTATGGGGACAACGCCAAAGTTCCTTGGACCTAAAGAGCCGATTCAACCGAGTCCAAAACCGGAATCATTTCCGATTCCAAACCCTATGACTGACCCCTCTGTAAACCCTGTTGTAGATCCTACAACAAGCCCTATTTCAGACCCAGCAGAGACGGATGTGTAGAAAACTACACATTTTGAATTTGTCGCCTCACATTTCCCCACTGTTACACAAAAACACACCAACACGCCTTTATTAACTTAAGTAACATTCTCCCAACAAAGTCTGACCCTACATCAAGCTATATACCTCGAAAATAATAAGCACAGCTCAATGAAGCCGTGCACCAATAAAACGAGGATAACAAAAGGAGCGTCTTATGACGGCACTTGTTACTACACTGAAACACTGGTTGTTCACCCGCAACAGCATGATATTAATTGGTAATTTCATGTTATTTGCTCTGTTAATCAATACCCTCCCTTTCGAAACACAAGTCAATACTGGTCTGAGTATTCTCGTGTTTGTCGCCGTTTTATGGTTAACCGAAGCAATTCACGTCAGCATCACTGCTCTACTCGTTCCACTCTTAGCCGTGTTGTTTGGTGTGTTCAACACATCGGCTGCATTGGCGAACTTCTCGAACCCAATCATCTTCCTATTTATGGGTGGTTTTGCCCTTGCAGCTGCGCTCAACAAGCAAGAGCTCGATAAGGCGATTGCCGACAAAGTACTGCTGATTGCAAAAGGCAGAATGTCAGTGGCGGTGTTCATGCTATTCGGTGTGAGTGCTGGTTTGTCGATGTGGATTTCGAACACAGCAACCACAGCAATGATGCTTCCCCTTGTTCTTGGCATCATGAACAAAGTTGACCAAAGTGAAGACCGCAACACTTACGTGTTCGTGCTGCTGGGTATCGCTTACTGTGCTTCGATTGGTGGGATCGCGACCTTGGTGGGTAGCCCACCGAACGCAATCGCAGCCGCTGAAGTGGGTTTGAGCTTTACTGAGTGGATGGCGCTAGGTCTTCCAATCTCACTAATCTTGATGCCAATTGCGATGTTCATCCTTTATGTGATGACAAAGCCTAAGCTTGACCACAAATTCGAGCTAGACCACGCACCTGTTGAGTGGACGAACAGCAAAAAAATCACGCTATCTATCTTCTTGTTAACGGTTACGCTTTGGATATTTGGTAAGCCAATTAATGCAATGATCGGCGGCTTCTCTAAATTCGACAGCTTGGTAGCGATTGGTGCAATTGTACTGCTAGGCGCTTCTAGAGCAGTTGAGTGGAAAGATGTTGAGAAGACGACGGACTGGGGTGTATTAATCCTGTTCGGTGGCGGTATCTGTCTAAGTAACATTCTTAAAGCAACAGGCACCAGCGTTTTCCTAGCACACTCACTGAGTGGCTTCTTAGAAACAGCAGGCGTTCTACTAACGATTCTAGCGGTAGTTGCATTCGTAGTGTTCCTAACTGAATTCGCAAGTAACACAGCCAGTGCAGCGCTTCTGGTGCCGGTATTCGCAACCATCGCTGAAGCACTTGGTATGTCGCCAGTTATCTTGTCTGCACTGATCGCTGTTGCTGCGTCTTGTGCCTTCATGCTTCCTGTTGCAACACCACCAAACGCAATTGTGTTTGCCTCTGGTCATATCAAGCAGAAAGAGATGATGCGAATCGGTATGGTACTTAACCTAGTTTGTATCCTAGTACTGACACTGTTCGCTTGGATTTTCTGGTAAGGATAACGCCTTATAGGTCGTGCTCCCCTGAACTGGTTGCAGTTCCCCCGGCTCAACCAGTACAAAAATGCCCGCTCAGTGTGAAGCTATCATTTACTTGAAGTTATCACTGAGCGGGCATCCAAAAAAACAATAAAACGCTTTTCCCTTTTGGTGGCTCTTCGCCACCTTTTTTGTTTCTAATCTCTAGCCTTCCAATATTCTAACTAACCAGCTCACCAATGACTAAGTCGCACTGGGTACTAGATTGCACTCGGAATTAAATCGCGCTTGGGACTAGGCGCGTCCAACCCAACAGCAACATAGAGGCACACAGAACCCACACTACTGTTGCCAATGACAGCGTCGACACCAAGTTGTAGCGATAACTAAATACATACACCGCCCCAAGATAAGCCGCGTAAGGCACAAGCGAAAACAAGCCAAACAGTGCTGTGGTACGCAATTCCACCATGGTTTGTTCCGTGCCGACAATGTAGTGGGCAATCAAAGCAAAAGTAGGAAACAGAGGCACAAGGCCAGAGATATAAAAGCTCTTACTTTTTGACAACAGCGCAATCAATAAAACAGCCGCGGCACCAAGCAAACATTTAAAGAACAAGGAAATCATTTCAATACGTTATCCAAACAAACCAACAAAAGGCTCTAGAGGGTAAACTCATATAGCGCCCATAAAAACGCCACACGTCACATATGCACGTGTGGCTTATTAAGTAATCAAAACAATTTGCAGATTAGTGACTCAAGATCACCTGATTACGCCCTGAGTGTTTGGCTTGATAGAGTGCTTCATCGGCGCGAGCTATCGTCTCTGTTACCCTCTCTTGTTTCATCTCGGCGATCCCAATACTGCAAGTGAGTGGGTCGCCATGAACCCAAAGGTGCTGGCTAACCAGTAGTCGAATGCGTTCGGCTTTGATCTGCGCCTCTCCGGCTTCGGTCTCTGGGCAAAAAACGATAAATTCTTCACCGCCCCAACGCACCAGTTTGTCGGTCGCACCGATAGAGCTGCCCACGACCATGCTGAATTCACGCAGAATATGGTCACCCATTTGGTGTCCGTATTTGTCGTTCACACTCTTGAAGTAGTCAATATCGAGATAAAGCATACTGAGCTTACCGTGGCCTTGCTTTACGTGCTGCGACTGCATCTTCAACCAATCACGAACTGCGTGTCGATTGAGGATCCCCGTTAACTCATCACGATGCGCTTTCTCAGAGAACTCAAAGTTCTGTTCTCTCAATGCTCGGTTCACGTTCTTTAAGTGGTTGTGTCTCTTCTCTGCAATCACCATGCGCTTTCTTGAGCGATGTAATTCTGAAAGTAAGAACACAGTGCCCGTGCCGACCCAGATAAATAGCAAGATCAAGAACAAGCTTTCCGCAGAGATATACGAGCCTTCAAACTCAATGCTGCGAATAACAATTCGATGATGGCCTAGCTTCGCTCCAGATGCGGTAGCAAATTCGACCATATTCACGTTCGAATATTCAGGCGCTGAGTGCTCTAACGCCACATCATTATCGGCTAACCACCATGTCATCACTTGCAGGTTTTTGATCGGAATCTCAATCACACCACCATCGATTCCTGGAGAAAACTCCATCCCGTTGTACTTGTGTGTGTACTCGTCATCAGGAACAGAATAAGCAGGATTGTAGTTGCGTAAGTAAGTTCTCAAACGGCCACTAGAGTCCGCTTCCGCATGGTAATCAATATTTACTCTAAAGGTGTGATATTGAGAGAGATCGAGGCCTTTGGTAATGTCTGGGTTGATACGAATCGACAGGCCGCAATAAGGCCAAGGATATTCCGACTCTTTAAGTTCACAGTCGAGAATATACTGCCCATTTTCGTAGGATAATTGGGATGTACTGACGCCCCTATCAACTCGATCGCTGGTCGCGATAAATTCATATTTATCAGGGGTTATTGCTGTTATCACACGATTTCCGCTCACACGGTAATACTGCACAATGGCAAGCGTTGCGATAACGAGAAAGATAACAATCTTATGGATCCACTTCACGTCTAAGCTTCCGGCTTAAGGTCCCTATAGTTGGGATTTCACGATAAAAAACAAGTCAGATAAATTAGTGATCTTAATACCAATAAATCACTAAAAAACGTTATATCACGCCCGAACAAAATGTCATACTATATTTTTATGCATGTATTTGCTGTTGATTATTCACGGCCAGAATCAAGTAATATTGCGTATAAAAACAGGTTCTATTTGTTATACTCATCGCATAATCATCGTTAACCGTACTGCCTGCTCACAGCGCAATCGAGTCGACGAAATAATAATCAAAATACAACGAGTAATGTCATGTCTTTATTAGCAAAAGGAACACTCAAAAAGATGAGTGCTTCCCTTGATGGCGCGGTTACCTACCGTTTGCCTGTAGGCGAAGAGTTTGTAGAGCTAAACCCTCTGATTGGTAAAACCATCAACCTCACTCACACTGGCAACATTTTTTGCTGCTCATGCGGTAAGAAAACCAAAAAGAGCTACTCTCAAGGCCACTGTTTTGTGTGCATGAAAAAGCTAGCAAGCTGCGACATGTGCATCATGAAGCCAGAGACTTGTCACTACGATGAGGGAACGTGTCGCGAGCCTCAATGGGGTGAAGAGAACTGCATGGTTGATCACTTCGTTTACCTATCGAACACGTCTAGCCTTAAGGTTGGTATCACGCGTCACACTCAAATCCCAACACGTTGGATTGATCAAGGTGCGACTCAAGGCCTACCTATCTTGAAGGTAAAAACTCGTCAGATTTCTGGCCTGATTGAAGTTGAATTGGCAAAACACATCGCCGACAAAACCAACTGGCGCACGCTGTTAAAAGGCGATGGCGACGATATGGAGTTGGTCGAAAAAGCAAAAGAACTGTTGCCATTGGTTGAGGATAAAATCCAAGAGATCAGAGCAAAGTTTGGTGACGATGCTATCGAAATTCTGAGTGAGAACATCACTTCATTGAGCTACCCAGTTGAACAGCACCCAGTGAAGATTGTGTCGCACAACTTCGATAAGAACCCTGAGGTATCTGGTGTGCTGCAAGGCATTAAAGGCCAATACCTAATCTTAGATACGGGCGTAATTAACATCCGTAAATTTGGCTCTTACGAAGTTGAGGTTTCTGCATAATTTGTAGAACTTGAGCGCTTCTAATTGTTAGCGATCTGTCGCTGATAGCCAAAACGAAAAATGCCCTGAAGCTCATTACTTCAGGGCATTTTTAATTAAAAACCTGTGTTACTTATTATCAAGATCTAAAGCGCGACCACATCGCCACACACGCGATTCTTGCCAGCCGCTTTCGCACGATAAAGGGATTGGTCAGTCACATTCACAAGTGCATCGATAGAAACCGTTCCTTCACAAGCTCGGCTATCACTCACACCGATACTCACACTCACATTAAAGCGAACGTGCTCATCAATCTTAAATTCGGTTTGATTAAACTGCTCTCGGATCTGGTCAGACACTTGACGCGAAACCTGAGGAGAGGCATTTGGGATAAACACGATGAACTCTTCACCGCCCCATCGACCCGCGACACCGCCCACAGCCTCAACATTACGCTTGGTAATATCAGCCAATGCGCAAATTACCTCATCCCCGACCATGTGCCCGTAGGTATCATTGATCGATTTGAAATCATCGATATCAAGCAGCATGCACACGAGATGAGTCTCAGAAATAAGGTGTCCTCTCAGCCACTCATAAATCGCCCTACGGTTAAGCAAATCAGTCATTTCATCGTAATTCGCTTGGTGAACCAGTTGCCTTTCTAGCATCACCTTCTGAGTCACGTCTTCGAGCACAACCTGAACCGCAGGCTGGCCTTTCCAAGTGATCGCATTATCGTAGATATTGAAGAAGCGATGAACACCATCTAAACCAATATTCTCGACCACATTGCTCATGCCTGAAGGCTTACCCGAAATCACCGATTGATAGCGTTGATAGATGCTTTCGACATTTTGCTTCGGCACCAAGTCGAGGATAGAGTCTAGCTTCAAGGCTTGCTCAATCGACTCTCCGCCCTGAAGTTTCACCCAAGATTGATTGACCATTAACGGCTTAAAATCTCGATGAACTAAAATGCCTTGACCGGATTGCATGATCATATCGTGGTACATTTTATCTTGCTCGCGCACCACGTTTTGTAACTGAATCGCAGGAGAAAGATCGATAACCGTCACTTGCAGTGCTGGCCTACCTTGCCATTCAGTCACATGGTCGATAGAGAACACAGTGAACTCTCTACCATTGCAATCAACATTGGTATAGGTATGCCCTTTCGGGTCGCGTTGACCGCTGACGGTTTCAAGGTAGTTTTGGTAAGCAAGAACATGAAACTCTGCTGGAATGAGGTCCAGAAAGCTATCTATATTGGAAAGTAGTTCTTCGGGTGATTGGTATCCATAGATGCGAGCATAATTAGCGTCAACACTAACCACATTCATATCTTGAATAGTTATTACACCGTACGTGGATTCGAAATTTATTGAAGACATTGCCAACTCCGCATTATAGCTATACTTCACGAACTGGAGCATAACAACACATCCTGCCAACGCTTCCACACAATCTATCACGCGCTAGGGACATTAATATACCATCTAGTATATCGTACTGTTGCGGCCTTCTCTACAACTCAATCGCTAACACGAGTTAGTAAAAGTAGACAAGCATCTCAATCCCATTATTCGCGTCAAAAAACAGAAATAGATAAGCTATACCAATGTAACTATTATCTTTTTCTATTTTTGGGTTAAATCTGATCTAAGAACCCGCTCACTACCACTTCAAATCCTGTTCGCTATTCTTTTAAACCTGCGCACTATTCTTTTAAATCTACGAGCTATTCTTTAAACCTACGAGCTATTCATTCCAATCAGAGAAATAGGAAACTAAGAAGTCGATAGCTAACCGTGCTCTCTGCGGAAGAAAACGACGGTTCTGATAAACAATCCAGCTGCTTGTGCCCGCTCCCCAATACTCTTCTAACACAGGGACGAGTTTTCCATTGCTAAGGCCACCATTGAAGCTGCTTTTAGGAAGATAAACGATGCCAAGCCCCTCTTCGCAAGCTTTCAGTACCGCGCTTGAATTGTTGCTTCTCCAACGGCCATGAACTCTGACTGCAGTTAGCGGTTTTCCATCTTTCTCGAATAACCATTGGTCACTGTTGGCGATAATACAGCTGTGCAGTTTGAGTTGGTCTGGGTTCGTTGGCGCACCAAACTCAGCAATGTAATCTTTGCTTGCTGCCGCTGCCATCGGGCGATCAACCAGTTTTCTTGCCACCAGCCCTGAATCGTCTAATCGACCGTAGCGAATGGCGAAGTCGATACCATCCTCGATGAAGTTCACCATCTTGGTGTTGAAGTTCATTTCAATAGTCAGATCAGGATGATCTTTCGCAAATTCCATCAGCGCCGCGGCAACATGATTCTCAGCAAATGCGCCCGCCGCACTGACACGTAAAGTACCGCTAAGCTGAGTTTGTTGAGATGTGACTTGTTCATTCGCTTGTTGCAGCCCAATCACCAAGTCTTTGCACTGTTGGTAGTAAGTGTGGCCAGACTCAGTCAGGCTTACCATACGTGTTGAACGGGCAAGCAGAGCCACTCCCACTCTCTCTTCCAACCTTGAAACCTGCCGACTCACATGGCTGGTACTGCAACCTAGCTGTTTAGCGGCTGCTGAAAAGCCGTGGCATTCGGCGACCGCAACAAATTCATTAATCCCTTCAAAGCTATCCATACTTAATCTACTCGTATTTTATCTTTGCCATATAGCAACAATGTTTTGCCTGTTTAGCATATTATCACCTAATTGGTTTGGAACTAGTATTAGATACAACAAGACGACGATAGCTAAGTAACAACACGATACCTAGCGCTAAGCGTTAGCACCTAACGAACAACATCAGTGCTTAACGAAAAACGTCAGCACCTAAATAAAAAAACAGCAGCTCAAAGGGACGAATCATGAAAAAAATACTAATTCCAGTAACGAACCACGCAACACTTGGCGATACAGATCAAGCTAACGGTACTTACGCTCCAGAACTTACCCACGCTCTGAAAGAGATCATGGCTGCTGGGTTCGAATACGACATCGCTTCTATCAATGGTGGCAAAGCGCCACTCTACGGAACGGATATTGAGGGAGACGTGGTTAACGCTGATATCTTGGCGGATGATGATTTCCAAAACCGCATTAACAACACGATTCCAGTAAGCCAAATTAATGCAGAAAGCTACGACGCTATCTTCTACCCAGGTGGTTTTGGTCTGCTTTCAGACTTAGCAACCAACGAACAGTTCGCTAGCATCGCAGCAAAGCATTATGAAGATGGTGGTATTGTCTCGGCGGTATGTCACGGTCCTGCAGCTCTACTTCCTATCGTACTGAGCAACGGTGAGAAGCTACTAAGCTCTAAATCAGTGACTGGCTTTACACGTGAAGAAGAGATCGACTTTGGTACCATCAACGACATTCCATTCCTACTGGAAGAGTCGCTTGCTCGTAGCGCAGCGCGTTTCAACAAGGTTCAACCTTGGCAAGAGCTTGTGATTGTTGATGAGCGAGTCATTACAGGCCAAAACCCGACTAGCGCACACGCAGTGGGTGTCGCCATTGTTGAGCAGCTTTCTTAGTCGAATCGCTGTCTTAATTAGGTCACTGGCGCTAACTAAATAAGCGCGGTGAAACGAAAAAGAGCATACTTCCTACTCACTATTCATGAGAGAAGTATGCTCTTTTCTAATTCTGTCTCGATTAAGTGCTAGTGCCTTCTTGCTAATTACCTCTGCTAATGGCTTCGCAAGATCCCTTCAAGCACATTGAACAGCAAGTCGATCTCTTCAATCGAGTTGTAATGCATACAACCAATACGCACCACGCCCTGCTCTTCGATACCCAACTGCTTCACCAAACCTAGCGCGTAGAAATGTCCGTTCCACACACAGATATTGTGCTCACCTAACTTCTTAGCGATGAACTCTGGCGAGTGGTTATCAAAGGTGATGGCGAACGTTGGCGTTCTCAGGTTCGAATCAAACTCCGTCTTACCATAGAGTTTTACCCCTTCCAGATCGCCCAAGCGTTTTAGGAAGTACTCGCTCAACTGGCTTTCATGCTTGTTATAAAGCGCGTAGCTTTGCTCTAAACGAGAACGCAGTGAATCTGTTGGCTCACCAAACTGCGCTAAGTAATCCACCGCCGCAATCACACCTGCAAGGCCTTCGAAACTTTGTGTTCCAGTTTCAAAACGGCCTGGTCCAATGTTAGTGGCAGGCTCTACCTTGTATGGCTTTAACGTATGCAACCATTGAGGTGCAATGTAAGCAATACCCACATGCGGGCCAAAGAACTTATAAGCTGAACACGCTAAGAAATCACAATTCAGTTGTTGAACATCGATCAAGTGATGAGGAGCATAATGCACAGCATCAACATAAACCTGCGCACCGTGCTGATGTGCAAGCTCGATAACTTTCGCCATGTCGACAATCGAGCCAGTCGTATTCGAAGCAAACGTCACAGCAACAAGCTTAGTCTTCTCATTTAACAGAGACTCAAAGTGCGCCATGTCTAGGCTGCAGTCCGACTCGTCGACACGAACTTGGCGAACAATCGCGCCTTTGTCGTCTGCGGCTTGCTGCCAGCTCGATACATTTGAGTAATGGTCTAACGCAGTGACGATAACTTCATCGCCCTCTTTCCAATCGCGGCTGATTGCACGGCTAAGTTGGAAGGTCAGCGAGGTCATGTTCGCACCGAACACAACGTTGCCAGAAGACTCCGCATTGAGTAGCGCTTGCGCCGCTTCTCTCGCTTGCTGCATTAAACTTGTGGTCTTCTGGCTAGAAAAGTAATGACCGCCTAGGTTTGAATTAAAGTGCCCTAGGTATTCCGTCATGGATGCTAAAACATTTTCAGGAACCTGAGAGCCACCCGGCCCATCAAAAAAGGTCACCGGCTTACCGTTATGGTATTGGCCTAGCGCGCTAAACTGCTGGCGCACATCATTAAGAGTGAAGGACATTGCGCGCATCCTTAGCCGTTAGAACAAACACATCCATATAGCCCATCTCATCGTGGTCTATGGTACGAATCGGCTGTGCATTGTGCCAAAGTTTGCTGTCGGCCAGCATTGCTACTTCACCGTCTTCAAGCACTTTTCTAAAGAATGGCGCTTCATGTGAATCTTGGTACAGCATGATTTCGCCGCCCACAATGTTGTGTCGGTTAACGCCGATTAAAGCGATGTGGTCGAACCCATCTTGGTGAACACCTTCTGGTGCAACCTGCGTTTCTTCAAAAATGGCAGCGATACGGATTTGGTGGATTTCGATTTCTTGCCCGTCTTCAAGCCCATTGGTTTCAATAAACAGCTCACACATCTCTTGCATGCCTTCGCTGCTTAAGATCGGTGCTTCAATTGGTTCGAATTGGCGAACAACGTCACCTTGAAAGTGATTAATGTCTTCAGACTGAACAAAGTTATGTTTGTCTAGCTCTACGACTTGTCCATTACTGAATTGAACCACCGAGTACCTTCTCAATCGAAACTGACCATCCGCATGCTCTGTGCTTGGAAGCTTAGAGAATGACGGTGACAACTCCTCAACTGCGTGGTTACTGAGGTGGGTAATATGTAGGGTATTTTCGTGAGCATGTAACATCATCGACTCCTTAATGATTGTTAATTAACTTTCGATATTTAACGTTTTGTTTACATAAAGGATACTTGAAGATCTTGCCAAATCAACATTAAACAATCATTTATCCCGTCAGATTTAATAATTCAGACACTAAATCTAACCTGAAATCCAAAATCAGTGTATAACACCAGAATAAAAGATGACCAACTCTTAAAACTAGCACACTCCACTAGCTAGTTATAAATCCCTACAAATTTAGATTTAACGATATTATTAACTAGCAAGTGATGTTTCATATTGTGTCAGCCCTTTCGCTTCAATACGCCAGCCTCCTTGCATGAGTTCAGGCATCATACTCGTCATCATTCATTTCTATGCTTTTGCACAGCGAAATACGACCTACCTATCAATTGCCAAGCTATTGATTATTTACACAACAAACTGAAATTGGTTAATTTATGAGTACGCCAGAATCCACACGCCTTTGCTTGCGCGTCTGGAACAGGTCGAGTTCGGGGGGAACTCGGCCGCCCCAAATGGCTCATTTCTTTTAGAAGAGCAACTTGATAGAAACGACATCTAACCTTAATGTTTCTAACGACGATTATGAAATTCAGCGATTTACCGAGGCTCACAAAAGTCATTTTTGAACCTTTTTCTTTCCATTTATGTCAAAAGTGGCCAATTTAGTCGGATTACTGCTGGATAGGTAACGTATAAGAGACGTATTATTGCTGCGTCTATTCAATTACTAAAAATAAAGCAACACATGCACACCACTACGCCAATAAAGAAATGCTCTGAAACCAATAACCTAACATTACGTTTAGAGCACAGAGACCTGCGAGCTAACCCTGAAGATATGCTGCTAGCTCTACACTGCTATACCAAAGGTTACCGCCACTTCATTGAATTAATTGGGCAGCAAATTGAACCCGATTCCGAATCAGTTTTTTTATTCGATCATGTTGAACGTGGTTCCATCAAGCTAATTAATAAGGTTGGTTATAAAGGCGGTGTTTTAGATTTTATTGCTTTACAACTAACCAAACTGCTACTTAATGATGCAACTGAGGATAACTTAGAGCAAAAGGCTCAAGAAATTGAACAAGAAACATCAGCCTTTTTAAAAAGTCATAACACATTTGCGGCTAATATAGTCGACCCTTATATTGACCGTATTTCTTTAGCCGAAGTGATGAATGATATATCTACCGGTGGAGAAATGCTTATGGATCAAGAGCATTTTGAAGTATCTGCAAACGAGTCATCTTCGAGCAATAAAGTATACAAGTTTGACCCTGGATTTAGATCTCATATCTCGATGGCAGACTTAAAGAAATCCCAACCAGAGCCCTTTAATGGCAAAGACACTATTATCGCAATCAAGCCCTGTAATATTGGGACTGGCTCTTGGTACGTAAAAAGTATCATTTCTCAAAGACAATTTTTCGTGAAGATAGTTGATCATGAATGGCTTAATAAGTACCAATCTGGAAAAATGGCAGTAGTAAGAGCAAACGATCTAATTCGTGTAAACTTGATTTGTGATGTGGTTGTTAGCTCATCTGGAAACACTCGAAACGCTAATGCAATTATTAACCACGTTCATAGCGTCGAACGTGACAAGTTTATTAGTTCGGACAGTCAAGCAAATCTATTTGAATGAAAAAGTTTCTAGCAAGCTACATTTTTATACTTGTGCCTTTCGTTATTTTATTGGTAACGAAGTTAGCTACATCAAAACCAATGGAGATTCTGACATCTACAGATTGGTCTGTAGCTAGTTTCATGATGATTGCTCAATCACTAGGAATCATCATATGTGACTCTAATGGAAGCAAAAACATAAACTCACAAGGGTTGCTTATTTTTATCGGTTTAACAATTATTCTTTTGATTCTTTGTGGGGGGGTTTATGCGTATTCTCTTATAAACCCAGAGAGTGTGTTTAGTTACATCCAACCAGTTATTTTTGCTTTGTCATCTTTTTGGTTAGTTATCGCTTACAAAACGAGCGATTTTTTGAAAAAAGCAGCTAGAGATTAAACAAAGCATCAAGTACTAAAAGCCGAATCTACTCACAACAGGTTCGGCTCTTTGTTTATCGATATGACCAAAACGGAAAACGAATTTAATAAAACAAGTAATCTTTCTATTTTAATTGAATCAAGTTATCAACTCTCCCATAAACAAAAGGCAATAAGTTAAGTAACTTTTCGATACTAGAATTGTTCAAATGATTTCTAAAGAGCTTACTTAGCGATCAACATTGAAGTTGCATCAAGGTCGATTTCACAATAGGCAAGTGTAAGATTTAGCTAACTAAAAAAGCCCACCTCATACATAAATCATAGTCATAGCCCTCTCACCAACACCCCCAAAGCCTTTTGGTGATTTCACTGATCTTCCAGCCACGAAAACGTTTGTCTCGATTAAGTTCTAAACTATAACGATTAATTACACTTCAGCCCTTGTTTACACTTTTATTGCCTCCATATTTTCCATACAATCCTAAGCGATTATAAATAAAAACAATTTCAATTTCGGAGTCCTCATGAGCGACGTAAAGCACTGTAATTTATTGATTCTTGGTTCTGGCCCTGCTGGCTATACAGCTGCAGTTTACGCTGCTCGTGCAAACCTAAACCCAGTACTTGTTACGGGTATGCAGCAAGGTGGTCAGCTTACAACCACAACAGAAGTGGAAAACTGGCCGGGTGATGCTGAAGGTTTAACGGGTCCAGCTCTAATGGATCGCATGAAAGAGCACGCAGAGCGCTTTGAAACAGAGATCCTGTTTGACCACATTAACGAAGTAGACCTTTCAAACCGCCCTTTCCGTCTTAAAGGCGATTCTGGCGAGTACACATGTGATGCGTTGATCATCTCAACAGGCGCATCAGCTAAGTACCTAGGTTTAGATTCTGAAGAAGCATTCAAAGGCCGCGGCGTTTCTGCTTGTGCTACATGTGATGGTTTCTTCTACCGCAACCAGAAAGTAGCGGTTGTGGGTGGTGGTAACACGGCTGTTGAAGAAGCTCTTTACTTATCTAACATCGCGTCTGAAGTTCACCTAGTTCACCGTCGTGACACGTTCCGCGCTGAAAAGATTCTTGTTAAGCGTTTAATGGACAAAGTAGAGAACGGCAACATTGTTCTTCACACTGACCGCACGCTAGACGAAGTTCTAGGCGACGACATGGGCGTAACTGGCGTTCGTATTAAAGATACTCAGTCTGATAAGACAGAAGATATCGAAGTAATGGGCGCGTTTATCGCTATCGGTCACCAGCCGAACACTGAAATCTTCAAGGGCCAAGTTGATATGAAAGATGACTACATCATCGTTCAGTCGGGTCTTGAAGGTAACGCGACACAAACAAGCATCCCTGGCGTATTCGCTGCGGGTGATGTAATGGACCACAACTACCGTCAAGCAATCACTTCTGCTGGTACAGGTTGTATGGCTGCACTGGATGCTGAACGCTTCCTAGATGGCCTTAACGATAAGTAAATCTGAGATTGCAGATTTGATTATCGGTGCTCTCGCCTCAGTAGATGCAGGGCGTCATCACATTTTGTTGTAAATCCCTAAAGCCCAGTGGTATATCCACTGGGCTTTCTTTTGTATACTAGCCGCCCTCAACAAATAATAATTATCATTAAGCCTTCATAATGGATAAGAAAAAACAGCGCAGCTTGAACAAGTGGCTTAAGCAACAGAGTAAGTTAGCGAAACGCTGGCTTATGATTGCGATTAGCCTTGGCGTACTTTCAAGCGTGTTTTTAATTGCTCAAGCAGCTCTTCTCGCCTCTATTCTTCACCAGCTGATCATCGAGAATGTCGATAAGTCTGAACTGGTTGGTCATTTTGCTGGCTTGGCACTTTCGGTCGTTGGCCGTGCGGGCTGTACATGGGGTCGTGAAATCGCAGGTTATCGCTGTGGTGAACAGATCCGTGTTTACATTAGGCAGCTCATTCTCGATAAGTTACGCGAACTTGGTCCTGCTTACATTAAAGGTAAGCCTGCAGGTACGTGGGCAACCTTGTTGCTAGAACAAGTTGAAGACATGCAAGACTTCTTCTCTCGTTACTTACCTCAGATGTCTTTGTCGGTAATGATTCCGTTCATTATTTTGGTCGTGGTATTCCCAGTAAACTGGGCGGCTGGCCTTATCTTCTTGCTGACTGCGCCACTGGTGCCGATGTTCATGGCATTAGTTGGCATGAAAGCAGCCGATGCAAACCGTAAAAACTTCAAAGCGCTTCAGCGTCTTTCAGGTCACTTTTACGACCGTTTGCAATCCATGACAACGATTCGTCTTTTCGACCGTACTAGCGCTGAAACAGAAGTATTGAAAGGTGCATCAGAGGTGTTCAGAACGCGCACTATGGATGTATTGAAGATCGCTTTCTTGTCTTCTGCTGTGCTTGAGTTCTTCACGTCTATCTCGATTGCGATGACAGCGGTTTACTTTGGTTTCACTTACATCGGCGAGCTTAACTTCGGCCACTACGGCGTTGGCATTACGCTATTCGCTGGTTTGTTTATCCTTATCTTGGCTCCTGAGTTTTACCAGCCTCTGCGCGACTTAGGTACGTTCTACCACGCGAAGCAACAAGCGGTGGGCGCGGCCGAGAGTATTGTCGAGTTCCTAGAAACCGACATCACTAAGGTTAAATCAGGTGACACTCAACTAGACCCAGCTCAAGGCATCAATATTGAGGCTCAAGACCTTAAAGTATTGAGCCCCGAAGGTGTTCAACTGGTTGGCCCTATCTCGTTTGCACTGAATACTCGTCAGTCGACTGCATTAGTTGGCCCAAGCGGTGCAGGTAAAACAAGTTTGATCAATGCAATTCTTGGTTTCATGCCTTATGAAGGAAGCTTGAAAATCAATGGTGTTGAACTGCGTGACTTAGACTTGGCATCTTGGCGCAAAACGATCAGCTGGGTTGGTCAAAACCCATTGTTGCTTCATGGCAGCATTCGTGACAACGTCACTCTAGGTAAGCAAGATATCACTGACCAAACAGTTCAAAACGCACTAGAGCAATCTTTTGCTAACGAGTTTGTAAACGAGCATGGCTTGGATTATATGATTTCTGACCGTTCGGGTGGCCTATCTGTTGGTCAATCTCAGCGTTTAGCTTTGGCTCGTGCAATGATTCAAGACGGTCAATTCTGGTTGCTTGATGAACCGACTGCCAGCCTAGACACTCGCAGTGAGCAGCTCGTGATGAAAGGCATTAACAGCAACATCGAAAGTCGCACTGCCCTGCTTGTGACGCACCAACTTGCTCCTCTTCAATCGGTCGATAACATTCTGGTTATGCGCGATGGTGGTCTTGTGGAACAAGGTCATTACTCTCAGCTTTCGACTGCGGGTGGTTTATTCGAAGAGATGCTAAACGCGAACTTAGCTCAACAAGATAATAAGGGTAATTTAGATGCGTGATTTACTGCCTTACCTGAAACTCTATAAAAAGCATTGGTTTGGCCTATCGCTAGGTATGCTATTGGCTTTTGCTACTCTGTCGGCTTCTATCGGCTTATTAACACTATCGGGTTGGTTCATTTCAGCTTCTGCGGTTGCTGGCCTGACAATTGCGCGTGAAACCTTCAACTACATGCTGCCAGGTGGCGGTGTACGTGGCTTGGCAATGAGCCGAACTGCAGGCCGTTGGGGTGAACGTGTTGTGAGCCACAATGCGACATTCAAGCTACTGACTGATCTGCGTATCTTCTTCTTCAAGAAGCTGGCTCCGCTGATCCCAGGTCGTATTTCAAACCTTCGTGACGCCGACCTACTTAACCGCTTGGTTGCGGATGTCGACGCAATGGACCACGTTTACTTACGCTTAGTAAGCCCAGTGACGGTTGGTGTGTTAGGCATCTTCTTCCTGACTCTGTTCTTGATGTGGTTCGATAGTTCGCTTGGTTTGATCTTGGGTTCTATCCTTCTGATCATGCTGTTGGTTTGGCCTGTCTTGTTCTACAAGCTAGGTAAGCGTAACGGTGGTGAGCTGACACAAAACAAAGCAGACCTTCGTGTTACCACTCTGGATTGGATTGAAGGCTACAGCGAACTGACTCTGTTCGGTGCGGAAGAGCGTTACCGTAATGCGATTCTAGAAACACAACACAAGCTAATGGCAAACCAGTTTGTAAACGCTAACCTAACCGGTATGGCTTCAGCAGCGCTCATGCTGTTCAACGGTTTGACGCTTGTTCTTATGCTTTGGCTAGCGGCTGATGGTGTTGGCGGCAATGCACCAGATCCGTTCATCGCGCTAATGGCGTTCGCGACTATGGCAAGTTTTGAACTATTGATGCCTATTGCAGGCGCGTTCCAGCATTTAGGTCAAACACTGTCTTCAGCACGTCGTTTGAATGAGGTGATTCTGTCAGAACCTGAAGTTCAGTTCGCTGAAGAAAAGCTCGACATCAACAAGCCGCTTGATATTACGTTCTCAAACGTAACGTTCAACTACCCTGACTCTGAGCGCAGTGTTTTGAACGCTGTTGACCTAACGATTCCGGCTACGAATAAAGTTGCGATTGTGGGTCAAACGGGTTCTGGTAAATCGACACTGATTCAGCTTCTAACTCGCTACTGGGATCCGAAAAAGGGTTACATTTCTATTGCGGGCATTGAGCTGACACAATGGAACGAGTCACAATTGCGTGAATCGATCAGTGTGGTAAGCCAACGTGTCGACATCTTAAACGGCACGTTGCGCGACAACTTGCTGATTGCAAAACCAGACGCTAATGATGATCACTTAGCTAACATTCTTAAAGACGTTGGCCTAGAAAAGCTGCTTGAAAATACTGCACTTGATAGCTGGTTAGGTGACGGTGGTCGTCAACTGTCTGGTGGTGAGAAGCGCCGTATTGGTATTGCTCGTGCAATCCTTCATGATGCCCCTATCCTGCTTCTTGATGAACCGACAGAAGGCTTAGATAAGCAAACTGAGCAGAGCATCATGGCGCTGTTTGAGAAGCACTTTGAAGGCAAGACGGTTATCTTCATCACGCACCGTTTGATTGGTCTGGAATCGATGGATTCTATCGTTCTGATTGAACAAGGCGAGATTGTAGAAAACGGTTCTCACGAGACACTGTTGAACGAAGAAGGACGTTATTTCCAACTTCGTCAGGCAATCTAGTGCCTTCATAGGTTCTACTTAAGCTGTAAAGAAAACCATTCAAAGCCCGAGCTCATGCTCGGGCTTTTTTATGTCTCTAACCCTTATCACCCTAAACTCGTGACTTACAACCTGCAAGCACATCAGTTATTGATACCGGGCTTAATGCCAAAACTAATTTACAGAAAAAGAACATTATTAATAGAGAACATGAAGGGCGCTAATACCTATTCATAACAATATGCTATATTCTTAGTTATTAACTTTATTTATAATTTAGAATAAAACTAATCATTAAAAATCAATCCTTCTTTGGATAAGGATTAACTACCAAATAAATAGACGTCAAATACCATATTTTTATATCGCATTTAATCGCTATGTACAACTATATATAGTCTACTTTAGAGATTGTAAATACGAGTATGGGTAAAATAGTTGTACTAATGTACATATTCGAGTCCAAATATTCGACTGTGACGACGGTAAAGATATGCTACAAACTTCAAATACACGTGTACTGTCTTTCTTCATAGAAAAAATGATTGGTCTTATTTTTTTCGTTTCACTTTTAATTAAGAACTTATCTCCCAAAGCTACGTCATCAACATAAAGTTGAAAATACTGATCAAATGAAGAGGCATTCCCTATGGTTATGTCAACTGACGTATCATCGCTATATACCACCGTTCTTATATCAACAGGACCTTGAAAGTGAGCGAAAGCAATCAATGGATATATACAAGCGATACTGATTAAGCATCTAACTATTTTCGACATTCTCTCGTGCCTCGCTTAACTATTATTTGATTTTAATGACATACCAATTAGATATGACTTGATTTCAATATCACTAACAAGTGGACGATCTTTCGTAACAACAGTAACTGGGTAGGCTTTGGGTATATCTAAATAATATCCTTGAAAGAAATCTGCACCATATTTAGATGCCACATTATAATTTTCGACATTTTCAATCCCTTCAAAAATAACTTTTATATTTTTCAAGCTAGTAATTATGTTTAATTCCTCAAGCAAATTATCATCTTGTTGCTGAGTCATCCCAAATTCAACCAACATTTCTCGACTTACTTTTATATATTCAGGTTGAACAACAGCCATCCGACTATAACCTGACCAGCCAGTACCAAAGTCATCTAGAGCAAAAGATACACCTAATCCTTTTAAATATTTAGTACCACTGTAAAGGTGTATAATGTCAGAAGCTGGGCAATATTCCTCAACAATTTCCATTACTATCTGATTTAAACCCACATCTTCTTTGTTAATCATAGGGAGATATAACCCCTTTAAGCCATCATTATTCGAAAGATATTTAAAAAAACTCAAAGTAAGATTAAGAAATATCTTTACATTTCGATTATAAATAGTAGATTTACGAAAGTTCCTCAGATGCATTATATTCATATAAAATTTCAACCTGAACTCTGTATTTTCATCAAAACCTTCTAGTATTTTGAGAAACCTTTTTACATTTACTCTTTCACCCTGCATATATATACGACACAAGGCTTCATAACCTAAGACACCTTGATCTCTACAGCTAATAGATTGGAATACACTATGTATTTTGAATCCAAGAACTGTCATCTCATACCTGTTGTCATGTGTATTCCATTCAATCATTAGATACCCTCCAAACAGACTGTTCTTCGCCTAAAAAGACATACTTATAAACAAGGTTAGATTCATAAACCACCTCCCAGTAAATAATTAATCTATATGCATTCAACAAAATAATAACTCATTCATATAACAAACTATCATTAATCACCTTCTTCTGTTATCGTTCACTTTATCGAGAAAAAAACAATAGCAATAATAACTAGGAAATATTTACCCCAATATTTCCTACGTAAGCCAAATATTTTATCTCTCTTATATCATTCATCTTTTCACTGAGAAGAATTTTATAAATAGATTAGTTTGGGCCTACTAAAAACCAAGCTACCTAGGTAAACCTTGCCCCCCCCCTCTGATACCTGCATCAATCATACCCTTAAATGCAATCAAACCACCTCACCAAAAAAAAACTAAAAGCAAACCAAATATAAATTTCAAATATTTTTCAAACAATTTGGCTTTTTTTTAGCTATAACCAAAAAAAAAAATATAATCGAGAGTCAACAGAATGCAGTACAAAGAATACGATAACTAATGTTAAAGAAATAGAATGAATGTTAATAATGCACTAGTAATTAATGATGAGTTACATATAAACTTAAGTGATCGTTCGATCATGAATATAGAAAGCAAAACCTTAGTAAAACTAAGGCCTAAGCCTTTTCTAGTTTTACTTTATTTATATACTCATTATGGTCGCTGTATTAGTAAGGATGAGCTTTTTGCAGAATGTTGGAATGGTGCTATTGTATCCGACCAATCCCTAACCAATACAATAAGTACATTAAGAAAAGCTCTTAATATCGTCGGAACAGTCAACATCAAACTAACAACGGTTAGCAGAGCTGGTTACTTACTTGAAGACTCGCAAACTGGCTTACAATTCGATGAATTAAGTACTCTAGAAAAAGTACGTGATGATTGGATGGATAGGAAAATAAAAGAGTTACAGCTTCATAAAAAAAAGGGGCGGAATGAAAAGGATTCGACCAAAATCTATGAGGAATTTTCGCCCATAAAGAAATTATTGATTCTAATACTTAGCTTTATATCTCTACTATTAATGATAGGTTGTAAAAATACTGACTTGAATTTAGATCAGGGTTCAGTCTCGATGGAAGACTCCGCACCTATCTATAACAATTATTCAGAGATATTGGATCATAACTATATCGACATTAGAACAACGAAAAGCTAAACAACACCTATGATATATTGCAAAATAAATGCCACATGGAGCATGTTGAAGCACCATAGATATGACAGAGAACAGAGCTAAGTTCCCAGGTTACCCTAACAACTAGTTCTAGCTGAGTAAGCCTCCAACGAGCAGGCACAAAAAAGCCGAATGTGACAATCACATTCGGCTTTTAAATGACGAGTTAGCGCTTACAGCTTGAAGCGGCTGATTTCGCTCTCTAGCTCGTGAGACAGTTCAGACAACTGTGCGGCTTGTTCTGCTGCTTGGTGTGCTTCGTCAGCTAGCTCGTTAGACACATCACGGATTCCTTCAGTGTTACGAGTAATCTCAGACGTTACAGATGCCTGCTCTTCTGCAGCAGAAGCGATCTGTGTTGCCATATCGCTGATGCGTTCAACTGCTGCATGAATTTGCGTTAGGCTCGCTGCTGCTGAGTTAGCGTCATCAACACTGGTTTCAGCAAGTGTACGGCTATCATTCATGATGTTAACCGCTTTACCTGTTGTGCCTTGCAGCAGTTCAATCGTCTGTTGAATTTCTTGCGTTGAACCGTGTGTACGTTGGCTCAGAACACGAACTTCATCAGCAACAACCGCGAAACCACGACCTTGCTCACCTGCACGTGCTGCTTCAATCGCCGCGTTAAGTGCAAGTAGGTTAGTCTGTTCAGCGATACCTTGAATGTTCGACAAGATAGCGTTGATGCTGTTGCCGTGCTCTTCAAGTTCAAGAATCACGTTCGTTGCGATTTGAACTTCTTGAGCAAGGTTTTGGATTGAGCTTTGAGTCTGTGTCACTTGACCAGTGCCGTGCTCACACGCACCAACCGCTTCAGATGAGTTCTGAGCTGTGTGGTCAGCGTTACCTGCGATTTCTTGTGTTGCCGCAGCCATTTCGTTAACAGCTGTCGCTACCATGTTGATTTCGTCTTGTTGCATCTGGATGCGAGCACTACGTTCTTCCGCTTGAGAAGCCGTTTGGCGCGCTTGGTTGCCCAATGCAGCAGACACTTCGCTTAGCTTGATAACCATAGTGTGCATGTTGCCCACGAAACGGTTGAAGTTTGTAGCAAGCTGACCAATCTCGTCATCGCTCTTAGGCTCAAGGCGTTGAGTAAGATCACCTTCACCTGATGCAATCTCTTCAAGTGCAGCAGAAACACGGTTTAGGTCGCGGAATAGGAAGCTCACTAACCAAGACACTAGTACGATTACGATTAGAGTAATCACGATAGCAGTGATGATCAGCTGCGTAAGTAGCGTTGAGTGGTTCGCTTCTTCTGTTGCTTTATCCATCTGAACCGCGAAGATCCAGTTAGTGTTAGGAACTTTAGTGAAGTAAAGCAGCTTCTCAGCGCCACGTTCTTTAATGATCTCGATGCTACCAGTACGCACTGCGTTCTCGATGATTGGCATAGAGATGTCGTTTGAAAGGTCGCTTACCGGTTTCAAGCTTAGAGCTGAATCTGGGTGCGCTAGGAACGTGCCGTCAGAGGCATCGATTAGCATTGCGTGAGCGTTGTCACCCACATCTAGGCTGATTACGTCGTTAACGAGTTGGTCGATAAGTACGTCTGCACCCACAACACCAACCAATTGACCATTGTGGCGAACAGGTTCTGCAATCGTTACTAGAAGTGCTTTAGTGATCGCATCTTGGTAAGCGGTAGTAATGATTTGCTTACCTGCAGCGTTTGCTTCTTGGTACCAAGGACGTTGACGAGGATCGTAACCTGCACGGTTACGTTCAGGATGTGAACGGTACATTCCGCCTTCTGGAGTACCTAAAAAGATATCGTCAAAGCCACCCGCTACACGAGCTTGCTTAAGGAAAGGAACAACATCATCCTCTCGTGAAAAGTCATTGAATGCTGAAGCGATATCCGTACGAATATCAATCCAGTTCTTAATACCTTCAGATGCTGCTTCTGATACGCTTTCAGCTCGTAGGTATACGCCATTACGAGTCTGCTCAAATAACTGGTTTGCTGATAACCAAGTCAACGCTGTAGCCATAACGACAACAGCAGATAGGCTAGCACCTATTAACTTCTGTTTTAGTGTTAGTTTCATGTCAAAGTTCACGAGTGGTGGGAAATCCCGCGCATACTACCCAATATCAGTATTAAATTCGAGCGATTTCACAATTTAATAATGGAATATATTTTTATGTAAACCATAACCTTAGCATATGCCAATTAGTTGTCATGTCGCCAAATTCAAGGCGCTATTAAGTGTATGGTTATTAGTAAATATGTCAGATCTAATACGGTAAAATAAGTGCGGAAATAGGTATAAAAGCTAGATAGAAAATAGATGTAAAAAAGGCAGGTGAGTCTCCTCACCTGCCTTCTTATTATCTGTCGTTCGACCGCATATTAAACACGGTCGAATCGAGCTTTATGAGCTAGCGTTTCTCTGTACGCATACCCATTAGCAAGCTTACACACATCAACAATAGAATGATGGTGAACGGCAATGCTGTTGAAATAGCACCCGCTTGTAGAGCTTGTACTGCTTCTGTACCGCCAACCCACAATAGAGCGACAGCGATCGCACCTTCAAGGAACGCCCAGAACACACGTTGAGGCACTGGCGTATCTACCTTACCACCAGCAGTGATGCTGTCGATAACAAGAGAGCCTGAGTCAGACGATGTAATGAAGAATACTAGAACCAATACAACCGCAATGATTGATAGCAGAGTACCAAACGGTAGAGCATCAAACATTTGGAACATCGCTAGTGATACATCAGTCAAACCTTCTTGACCAAGAATACCAACGTTATTCACGATTTGGTCAATCGCCATGCCACCAAATACTGACATCCAAATGATAGTAACAGTAGTTGGAACAATCAGAACTGCTGTGATGAACTCACGAACCGTACGACCTTTAGATACACGAGCGATGAACATACCTACGAATGGTGACCATGAAATCCACCAAGCCCAGTAGAATACCGTCCAACCGTGCAACCAAGCTTGGTCTTCACGACCATGAGGGTTACTCAGTGGAATGATGTTCTCGATGTATGCCATCAATGTTGTTGGGATTGAACCTAGAGTTACTGCATAACCGATCAGTGCAACTAAGATAAGCAGTAGGAAAGCCACCAACATGTTGATGTTACTGATAACCTTAACGCCGCCGTCAATGCCACGAAGTACCGAAACGACCGCCAGCAATGTCACCACAGTAATAACGATAACTTGTAGCCCTAAACCAGCTTCAAGACCGAATACGTGTTGAATACCACTCGCGGCTTGCTGCGCACCTAAGCCTAGCGATGTCGCCAAACCAAACAGAGTTGCAAGAACGGCAAGAATATCAACGATGTGACCTGCCCAGCCCCACGCTCTATCACCTAAAATTGGGTAGAAGATAGAACGAATCGAAAGCGGTAATCCCTTGTTGTAAGAGAAGAAAGCCAGTGAAAGCGCTACAACACCATAAATAGCCCAAGGGTGAAGCCCCCAGTGATACATGGTTGCACCGAGTGCCAGTTTTGCTGCTTCTGGTGTATTTGGCTCTACGCCAAGTGGCGTTTCAAACCAACCTGTGTAGTAAGCCGCTGGCTCTGCCACACTCCAGAACATTAGGCCGATACCCATACCTGCTGCAAACAGCATCGATAGCCAAGACATGAAAGAGTAATCTGCCGTTGCATCAACACCACCAAGGCGGATTTTACCGAACGGAGAAACAATCAAGCCTAAGCAGAAGAGTACGAAAATGTTGCCTGACCAGATGAACAGCCAATCAAATGAATTGATGATTTGACCTTTAACGCCATCCAGTGCCGCCTTTGCGGATGCAGTATCAGTAACCAGAACACCAATCAAAAACAGAGTAATTAAACCTGCACTTATGCCAAATACTGGGTTATGAACATCAAAACCCCATTTTTGAACATTGTCCTGACCAACAGTGTAATCGGTACTGTCGATACTGTATTTATCTATACCTTTAGTCATTATCCCTCTCTACGGAATACTAATAGGGTCTGATGACCGAGTATCCCTTACTTACCTGTGACCTAATCACAAACTTGAACCTACGATCCAAGCAGAACAAGCGTGCTGTCACAATAATTCAAATACTTGGATGTCTGAAGTTTAGCAGGTTAACTTATTGTTTTCAGTAAACCTGAATCGGTTCGATGGGTTTTCATCCAATATTCACGTAATTACTCAAATTACTGGCGAAAAAAAGGCCGAACGAGTCGGCCATTGTTTCAATAATACTTTTAGCTCAAAGCACTTTGCTGATTAACCAATTGATTTTCGGTTCGTAAACCAAGCAATAAGCTTAGGCACATAAGCAATAATATGAATGCAAATGGCAGCGCCATAGAGACAGTTCCAGCTTGCAGTGCTTGGATCGATTCCGTACCACCAACCCACAATAGAACCGCAGCAATTGCACCGCCCATCAACGCCCAAAATACACGTTGTGGCACTGGCGCATCGACTTTACCGCCCGAGGTGATGCTATCGATAACAAGTGAGCCAGAATCTGATGAGGTAATAAAGAACACCATGATCAAACCTATCGATACCACAGAAAGCACAGAGCTCATCGGCAGCGCATCGTAAGTATGGAACAGAGAAAGGGTAATATCTTGCAGACCATTCATGCCAATCTCACCCACCTTGTTCGCCACTTGATCAATTGCGATGCCACCGAAAATAGCCATCCAGATGATGATCACTGTTGTTGGGATAAACAGTACAGCCACGATGAATTCACGGATCGTACGACCTTTAGAGATACGAGCGATGAACATACCTACGAACGGAGACCAAGACATCCACCATGCCCAATAGAATACCGTCCAGCCTTGCATCCAAGTTTCATCGTCACGACCATGTGGATTACTTAGAGGAATAAAGTTTTCAATGTAGCCCATCAGAGCCGTTGGGATAGCCTTAATACCCGCCATGCCACCCGCGATCGTTACGAAGATCAGCAGCCCCAAAGCCACCAACATGTTGACGTTACTTAGAACCTTTACACCGCCGTTGATACCACGAACCACTGACATTGTTGCTAAGAAAGTGACCACTGCGATAACAATCAACTGCATGCCAATACCACCATCGGTACCAAACACATGGTTAATACCACTGGTTGCTTGTTGTGCACCTAAACCTAACGATGTCGCAAGGCCGAACAAGGTTGCCAGTACCGCCACGATATCAACGATATGACCAAACCAACCCCAAGTTCTGTCACCCAAAATAGGATAGAAAATCGAGCGGATTGAAAGAGGCAGACCTTTATTGAAAGTGAAGAAGGCAAGTGCTAGAGCAACAACAGCGTAGATAGACCAGCCATGTAAACCCCAGTTGTAGATGGTTGCACCAAGTGCCAACTTAGCTGCTTCTGGCGAGTAAGCTTCGACACCTAATGGCGTTTCATACCAACCCGTGAAGTAAGCCACAGGCTCAGCCACACCCCAGAACATCAAACCAATACCCATTCCCGCGGCGAATAACATCGACATCCAAGATAGGTTGGAGTGCTCTGCTTTGGCATCATTGCCACCAATACGTATCTTGCCATACGGGGAGACAATGAGGGCAAAACAGAAAATAACAAAGATGTTGGCTGCCCACATGAAGAAACCATCGAAGTTACCGATGACTTTCCATTTAATTCCATCAAGAGCCGCTTTTGCGGTTTCCGGATCTGCGACTAGAAGTGCAATCAGGAAGATAATGATCGCCCCTGCACTGATTCCAAATACTGGGTTATGAACATCAAAACCCCATTTCTGAACGTTATCTTGTCCTACTGTATAATCGGTATTTTCAATACTATACCTATCTTTTACAGGCTCCATGCTTCCTCTCTAATTTGCAGCGCACAGTTTGCAACATTGCATTCGGCGCTTAAATTTCGAAAAGAAGAATATCAACCTGTCGCAAAAATACTAAAAAAACCTCCATAAAGGAGGCCTAAATTACACATTTAGTAATTAAATTACACATTTAATGTAATTTAGCGTAAGATCAGTCCACAAGCCCGGAGCTGACCGCGTACTTAGCAAGCTCAGCTGTAGAGTGAATATCGAGCTTATGCTTAATATTTTGCCTGTGGGTTTCTACCGTTCGATAGCTGATATTCAGTGCCTTCGCGACCTCTTTGCTGCTCTCCCCTTTCGCGACTAATTTCAACACCGCTTCTTCACGTCTGCTCAATGGATTCTTCACAGATTGCGTCGGAGTAATTGGCTGAGTAAACAAATTCTGCGTCACTTTTTCACAGAAATAGGTCGAGCCTTGATTGACCGTTTTGATTGCCTGCACCATTTTTTCAGCCGAAATCTCTTTCAACATATAGCCGACCGCACCCGACTGCATCACCTTCATGATGTATTCACGGTTGTTATGCATAGTCAGCATCAGCACTTTTGCTTCTGGGTCTTCTTCTTTGATCAGGTGGGTTGCGTCAATGCCATTCATGATTGGCATGCTGATGTCCATCAACACCACATCAGGGCGCAGCGTTTTCACTATCTCGACGGCTTCTAGCCCATTACTGGCTGTGCCGATCACGCTAATATCTGGCTCAAGTTCCAATCTCGCCATAAAGCCATCCATTACTACTTGGTGATCGTCAGCGATCACAACTCGAATAACTTCACTCATTCACTAATCCTTCTAGTGTTAGTAACACTGTAATTTCTGTTCCGAAGCCAATTTCACTCATCAGTTCAAAGTCACCACCAATGAACTCTACTCGCTCTCTCATATTGCGCAGACCGATCCCTCGTTTTTCCATCGCTTTATAGGTATTGAAACCGACACCGTTATCTTGAATCAGTAACTGCAGTACGTTACCAATTTGCTGGGCAATAACCGTTACTTTGGTCGCTTGTGCATGTTTCTCTATGTTGTTCAGTGACTCTTGCACCACTCGATAGAGGGTCGTTGCCGCCTCTGATTTCAACTTGCCCGGCTGCGTGGCAAACATGGTCTCGACTTCTATGCCCGAGTGCGCCTGAAAATCTAACAACAATGAAGACAACGCCGCTTCTAAACCAATATCATCCAATGAACTTGGGCGAAGTTGGTGCGAGATGTGCCTCACCTCTTCAATGGCTCGCATCAGTGAATGCTGTGATTTATTCAGATGCGCTTTTAAGTCTTCACTCTGTAACTTATTACCAAGTAGCTCCAAGTGGCAACGACTCGACACTAATAATTGATTAATACCATCATGCAGCTCTCGCGCTAGGTGTTTCTTCTCGTCTTCTTGGAACATCACCGTCTTATGTGCCAGTTCTTTGAGATTGTTATCGGCAATACGATGTTCATGCATGTTGATGGCTAAGGTAAGCACGATAATAACCGCCACTGTCACACTCAGAATCACCACAATCGAAAAGAACGTGGTTTCAATGTTCTTGTTTATCTCGGCCTGCATCGAAGCCACTTCCTGATGCACATCTTCGATATACAAACCAGTGCCAATCATCCAGTCCCAGCGTTCTAGCCAAGCGGCATAACTCAACTTAGACACCACCTCACCCGTCGATGGCTTTTGCCATAAATACTGGTGAAAACCTCCACCGGTTTGCGCCTCTCTTAACAGCGCCTCTATCAGAAAGTCGCCATCTTCGTCTTGCAGTTCGAGTAGGTTTTGGCCAATCAATTCAGGCTGAATCGGATGAACTAAATTGGTGCCGTGGCGATCGTAGGCAAAGAAATACCCGTCAGATCCATATCTAAGTTTAGACAATATGGCTCGAACTTCCGTTTTGGCTTGGGCTTCTTGGATGTCAGGGTCGTTATAGATGTGCTCAATGGCATCGAATGCGAGGTCTACTGTGTCCTTTAAGGCGTTTTCACGCGACTTGATTAAGCTGTCTCTGAAGATCTCGACCTCTTTCGCACCTAACGTTTTGGTTTGGTGTAACGAGATCCAACTAATGCTCGCCGTTACCAGTAGCAACGGGAGTAGCGTCAGCAAAATCAGCTTGGCTTTTAGAGGCATTCCTTTTCCTCACTAAAAACGGCCTATTGAACATCAATAAGCCGTTTTATTTTAGCAATTTATAGATAGCCGTTGAAACATATCATTCACATTCTTGGCGTCACTCACATTCCATAGAACGCAGGAAATGCGAGAAGTGATCCAAGTACGAGGATCTGAATCAGAATGAATGGCATCACACCGCGGTAGATGTCTTTCGTAGTTACGCCTTTTGGTGCCACGCCTTTTAGATAGAACAGGCTGAAGCCAAATGGCGGCGTTAAGAATGAGGTTTGTAGATTCATCGCAATCAGGATAGCGAACCATGTCATGTTGATGCCCATTAGCTCAGCAACTGGCGCAATGATTGGTACGATGATGAAACAGATCTCTACAAAGTCGATAAAGAAACCCAGAATCAAAATCACTAACATGGTGATGATCAGGAATCCCCATTTCTCACCCGGAAGCTGTAGCATCCACTCTTCAACCAGATAGTCACCACCGGTATAAGTGAACGCCATCGAGAATGCGGTTGCACCCAGCAAGATAGCAAACACCATCGCCGTTACTTTCACCGTCTCTTTCGACGCTTCATACACCATCGACCAACTAAACTGACCGTAAAGCAGTGCCAATACCATCGCACCCGCGCCACCTAATGCCGCAGACTCTGTTGGCGTTGCCACACCCGCAAAGATTGAACCCAACACGACTATGATTAACGCGAGAGGCGGAAGAATCGCTTTAAGTGCATCCAATACTTCTTGCTTACGGCTGATTGAGTCGTCTCGCTCAATCGGTTGAGCCGCTTCAGGATGTAGCTTGGCATATATTAAGATGTAGAGAATGTACGCGCCGACTAACATTACGCCCGGCCAAATTGCCGCTTGGAACAAGTCCCCTACTGGCACACCTAATACATCACCTAACAAGATCAATACGATGGATGGCGGAATGATTTGCCCTAACGTACCAGACGCACAAATGGTGCCGCACGCTAGGCCTTTGTCGTAGTTGTACTTAAGCATTACTGGTAATGAGATAAGCCCCATTGCAACAACTGACGCACCAACTACACCAGTAGAAGCCGCAAGCAGTGAACCTACTAGCACGGTTGAAATCGCGATACCACCACGAACGCCACCAAACAGTCGTCCCATAGACTCAAGCAACTGCTCAGCAAGCTTGGTCTTTTGTAGAACAAGTCCCATGAAAACAAACAATGGAACGGCCATCAGCACCGTGTTTTCCATAATTGATTGAATTCGATATGGCATGAAGGCAAACATCTCAATGCCCTCAGCCCAAACACCAAAGATTAACGCGATACCACCAAAGGTGAACGCCACTGGGAAGCCAAGTAAAAGCGCAAACAAGGCTACGAAAAACATTACTATTCCAATCATGTTCAGCCTCTACTTGTTCTTTGTATGAATATTGTTTGCATGGATAAGATGCGGATTAAAAATCTTGTTCAGTGAATGCAGGATCAAACCTACGCCACTCAGTGCCATTAAGAAGAATGACAGCGGGATCATAGCTTTGATGATCCAGCGATACGGCAAGCCACCGGGATCGCCTGAGGTTTCACCCAGTTCATAGCTCTCTTTGGCAACATCGATACCAAACCAAGCCACCAGCAAACAAAACGGCAGTAGAAAGATTAGCGTGCCAAGCAGATCAATAATGGCTTGCGCCTTGAAGCTCAGTTGCTCGTAGAACACGTCAACTCGAACATGACCACTTGCTTTGATTGCATAAGGAACACCGAGTAGGAAAACGGCTGAGAAAAGGTGCCATTCCATCTCTTGGAAAGCGATAGAGACATCGTTGAAGGCATATCTCATGACAACGTCATACACGACGTTGGCGATAAGTAAAATAAACAACATACTGGAAAGCCATCCCAGTGCGTCACCGATACGATTAAACAGGCGTTCAATATAAATTAGACTTCGCATTCCCGACTCCATGGAATTTGAAAAGACATCGCGCAGCTGAGGTAACGAGCTGTAGGACGTAGAAAAGGTTCTTGAGCGTAATACAGGATTTATCCTGCTTAGTTATTATGTTTTAAATGAACCCGCCACTGACTCACTCTTAGTTGCCTAATGTGGAAAGCTTTGGGTTCATTTAGATTCAGTTCAACAACTGTCGATTATTTCGCTTGGCTATTTAGGTAAGCTCTATGAGAAATATCCGTCCATGAACGTACTTGCTCTAGGTAGCTTGCTTGTGAAGCTTGAATCTCTTTTGCTAACTCATCTTTCTCAGCATGTGCCGCAAGTAGGCGATCGTTCGCTTCTTTCAGTGCAGACATAACCTCTGGCGGGAAATCTTTCACTTGTACATCTGGGTATTCTGTCTTCATTGAAACCCAGTTCTTACCACTTTCGTGCGTTGCTTGTGTGTACATGTCGTAAGCTGCTGTACGCATTGCAACACGCAAGATTTCTTGTAGGTCTTCAGGCAGCTTGTTCCATGTGCGCTTGTTCACTAGGAATTGAAGCTCTGAACCCGGCTCGTGCCAACCTGTGTAGTAGTAAGGTGCGATTTTATGGAAGCCCATTCGTAAATCCAGTGATGGACCTACCCACTCGAGTGCATCAATCGTGCGACGCTCTAGAGACGTGTAAAGTTCACCTGGGGCAATGTTCGTCGGTTTAGCTCCTAACTCAGCAAGAATCTCGCCCGCAAAGCCTGGAATTCGCATTTTCAGACCTTGTAGATCTTCAACGCTGTTAATCTCTTTTTGAAACCAACCACCCATCTGGATATCGGTGTTACCACCTGGGAATGACATCAAGTTATGTGGAGAGTAAACCTGCTCCATCAACTCCATACCACCACCGTGATAGAACCACGCGTATTGTTCTGCTGGCGTCATACCGAAAGGCATAGAAGTGAAGTAAAGAGTGTTTGGAACTTTACCTTTCCAGTAGTAAGAGCCTGAGTGACCCATGTCGTATTGACCAGACTTAACCATATCAAAAACGCCAAGAGGGGCTTTATGTTTGTTTGCTGAATCGATTCTGATTTGAAGTCGACCATTCGACATCTTCTCAGCCATCGCTGCCATGTTCTTAGTTGCATCACCGAAAACTGGGAAGTTTGGTCCCCACGTTTCTGCAAGCTTTAAACGGTAAACCTTATCAGCGGCTGTAGCACCAGTAGCGACCAAAGCTAAACAAGCCGCAGCGGTTACTGCAACGTTTTTAAAAACTCGTGTGAGGGAGTTAGAAATGAGACTCATATTCACGTCCTTTGTTGGGTTAACACTCTTTCTATGAGCATTTTTTATGATTCAACATAAGAGTGCACCGTGATGAGGCAACAAGATATCAGGGAGAGCACGCACGCATGGTGTGAGCAAAGTTACGTATTAGACCAAAGGATTAAGTAGAACTACGTAGGAGATATTTGAATAGTGTCGATTTCAAAGGAGTTTGGATATTCACCAAGACAATGCGTATTGATAAATACCTAAGTAGTTATAATGAACCGCTATTAACAATTGATTCCCATTTCGTGATGAAGCTCTATCCATTGCTGCATTTTAGGGAAAGTCACCCGCGCTTTTTAGTTAGGCGCCCTACTTTAGGGCTCGCTGATGAGAAGCAAAGCTAGGAATTAGAGATAGCAAGTTAGGCGGTCACTTGGAATGTGAATAACCGGTAGATGAGAATAAGCGGTAGATGAGAATAAGCGGTAAATGAAGTTTATGGCAGATACAAAAAAGCCTCGATAATCGAGGCTTAAAAACTTAACGAAGCGAATGTAATCCCACGGGATTAGATAGCTTTGTAGATAACCTTGTTACCTGCTAGCTGCTCTTTCGCTACTAGGTTTTCTTCAAGAAGTTTTTTCAATGCGCCTGTTGCCCATGAAGCTGCTTTCGCGTCTTCTTGACCAGCTTCTAGGCCGATACCTTTAGGGTTAATGCCTTCAGCATTGCTAACAACGATGTCTAGAACTTGTTGTTGCTTAGGAGTCAGTGCTACTGCAACTTCTTTAGTTGCTGCTACTGTTTTCTCTACCGCTGGTTTTGCTGCTACAGTTTTTTCTGCTACAACTTTCTCTGCGACAGGCTTCGCTTTTTTCGGCGTTGCCACTGCTTTAACTACAGCCGCTTTAGTGCGTTTCTGCAGTTTAGCCTGCACCTTACGCTTATGAGCAAGTCTCATTGAATATTTCTCCAGTTCACTGCTCTTTTCGCAGTGGTGAAAATTTGAAGCGCGATTTATACCAAAAAACAGGAGCTATTTGTAGAGTGAAGCGTCGAAAGTCGACGAAAAATACCGATATTGTCTACTAGCGTCTATTATTTAAACATCGACTTATCAATTCAGGGTCATATACACTGGTTATCCATCCAGACAAAAATATGAAAACTTGGTGTTGCCTATGGACACTCGTCATCTTACTAATTTCTCTTTGCCTTCATTCACTCGCTCGTACCGTATCCTAGCCGTTATTTTGGGCTTCATTTGCCTAATCGTTGCACTCTACAGCGACAACCCAAAGTTACTGATCGTTGGTGCTTTTTGCAGTATTACCCTTCTGGGAACTGGCTATTATTTGATGCTGCGCAGCCGAGTGATGTTCACGCTGACTCCGACTCACTTTCAGCAGCATTTCTATAAAGGCGGTTGGGTTTTGAAATGGAGCAACATCCAAAAAATAGGTCTGTGCACTTACGAACAAGATGGTTGGCATCAACCTTTGCCTTGGGTCGGAGTTAAGGTCAAAGACTACTCGCCCTACCTCGATTCAATCTGCCCTAAGATCACCTGTGAATTATTGCTCAGCCAACGTGCACTTTTGTACTTGGGAGCGAAGCAAGCGGGTAAAGAGTCGAACTTTGAAGACATGGTTTTAGACTCATCTCACTACCACACGCGTTGTACCGAAAACGGCTGTGTTGAATTAAGCCAATATAAAGAATCAAAGAATACCGATGAAGTGAGTTTCAACACTCAACAAACGCAATTGGATGCGGATTCTTCCGATGAAGTAAATAATCAAGATGCGATAATCAAAGACTATTCAGGGTTACAGGCGATGCTTGCCAACAGAATGAAGTATCAAAGAGGCTTTCACGGTTATGACATTTTCATATCAACCCATGATTTGAATATTAGTGGAGAAGAGTTTGTTGGTCTGGCTCGACGTTACTTGGCGGCTGCCGAGCGCCTCTCTGATTAAAATCAAACCGGTTCATAATTAAACTCGCACCCAATAAAAAAGCTTAGCTTTCAGAAGAAAAGCTAAGCTTCATTTTCAATCGTTCTTTTATTAAATCAGAGATTTAGTAGAGTGGCATTTCATCTGCTACGAACGGATTTGAAGCGCGTTCACGGCCAAATGTCGACTCAGGGCCATGACCCGGCACGAATGTTACGTCACTGCCTAGCGGCCAAAGCTTAGTCTTGATTGAAGCGATAAGTGTATTGAAGTCACCTTGTGGGAAATCAGTACGGCCAATTGCACCGTTAAACAGCACATCACCAACAAACGCTAAACGAGCTTGCTCACTGAACAGTACAACGTGACCTGGCGTATGGCCCGGCGTGTGAATCACATCGATAACTTGGTTACCAAAAGTCACTTTGTCGCCCTCTTCTAACCAAGTGTTTGGTTCAAAGGCTTTACACAGTGGGAAGCCGAACATCTGGCTTTGATTCTCTAGGCCTTGCAACCAGAAGTTATCAGCCTTATGTGGACCAACAATATTCACCTTCAAGATCTCAGCAAGAGGCACCGTGCCACCTACATGGTCTAAGTGACCGTGCGTCAGTACCAAGTTCACCACTTTAACACCCAGCTCTTCGATGATAGCGGCTAGTTGTTGAACATCACCACCCGGATCGACAACGATGCCTTCCATGGTTTCATCACACCACACAATCGAGCAGTTTTGAGCGAAAGAGGTAACAGGTACAACTTGATACTTAAGAGACATATACAAACCTTAGAGGGCAAACTGAAATTTGGGCAAACTATGACATTGGATGTCTACTTTGACAAGTGCCTACCGTATCGCCCTTCCACTCAGATTGGCTCTACCAGCTGCGAACTGGGCCAGTATCAATATGGATAAAGTTGCTACGCGCATAATAACCGACACCACCTGCGTTCAGGCTTTTAGCGACGTCTCTCAGCTCTTTCAGGTCAACACCATCGATACGGAAATCGATCGCTTTACCTAGCATGTGGTAACTCTTTTTAGCCACACCGCTCGACTTAGAGCGAAGTGCTTCATTGGTCGCTGGAGAACGGTAACCAGAGATCACCTGAACTTCTTTTTGAATACCTAAGATATTCTGAATCTGAGTAATCTGATCGAACAGGTTCTTGTCCATAGGGTGAATTTCATTGCGGCGGAAATCACGACATAGTTTGCTAAGACGTGCCATCTCGTCACCAACATAGTTAGTGCCATCGAAATAACAAGTCTCTAATCGTTCACCAGTGTGAAGATTGTTCATGCTAATCGTTCTTGGTTGATCAGGGTATGAAGCAAAAGCGATAGAAGGAGTAAGAGAGGCGACAACAGCAGTACCACCAGCGTAAGTCAGAAACTGACGGCGTGAAAATAAACTTTGAGACATACAGCAAAAAAACCAATTAGATCGAACGAAAAATGCACGATACATAATGGTATTTGCTGCGTCAACGTACAAAAACCACGCAAAACGTTAGTATTTGTAACCTTTGTACGGTTAGTTATTGATACTCATTATAATTTTATCAATAGAAGCTTCGTTGTCATTTTTTGGTCAAGATCACCTTTATTGGTCGTATTTTAATCAGCCACCCTCTTTATCATATTGGTAGATGTCGCCGCGGTACTGTATGCCGCCCTCTTCAAACAGCACGGTTTGATAGATGATATGCACGGGAATGCGCTTCTTGAGGCGAACCTTAGTATTAGGGGCAAGGTCGTCATTCTGATTCGGGACCTTCCTTACCTTGGTCGCAAACAACAGCTCTGCTAGTTCTTCTGCGTGTTCAACACGTATGCAACCTGAGCTATAGGCACGGAAGTCATCATTAAACAGACCTTTACTTGGTGTATCGTGCAGATAGATCGCTCGCTTATTGGGTGTGTTGAACTTATACAAACCTAATGCGTTGCGTGAACCAGCCTGCTGACGCATCCGATATGGGAACGAGTTGAAGTTGATGGTCTGCCAATCGATCTCTGTGGTGTCGACCGTTTCCATTGAGCGCCAACCGTCAATCACTTGGAAGTTATTCGTTTCAAGGTAACTTTCGTCGGCTTTTACTTTGGGCAGGATGTCTTTGACCATGATTTTCCATGGCACATTCCAAGTCGGGTTTAAGATGACTGAATCTAGATTTATCTCTAGAAGCGGCGTTTTTCTCGATTTTCTACCGACCACAACTTTGGACTCAAAAACCTCTTCGCCACCTTCCCAATACTTCATGTCAAAACTCGGCACGTTAACAACAATGAGAGAATCTCTGTCTCTTGGCCACAAACGAACACGTTCAGCATTCAGAGCTAGTGAGGTTAACCGATCATCAAAGCCCATGTTGATCCACTTGATCGTGTCAGGGCCGACGATCCCATCATCTGTAAGACCGTGCATACGCTGGAAGGACTTAATCGCCGTTTGCAGATCTCGATCGAACTTAGGGAAATCGACCGCGATCATCGAAGTATCAACGCCAACCAAGGCAATACGTTCAACAAGAATGGCTTTGTCTGAAAGCTGGTCGCCCAAGCGTTTCAAGCCTTTCTGTCTGTATCGCTCAATCTTGAGTTCAGACGCCGTTTCTAACACAGAATAGGTTGCTTTGAATTGATCGAAATCCCCTACCGGTGGCGCGTAAGACAACACCATCTCCAATAAGTAATCATTGGCGACACTGCTTTTCAGTCTCATCAGAATATGCGGAGAAGGCGCAGGCAATTTGGAATGCAGCTTACCCGAGAAGTACCACTCCTTACCGGCAAGTGGCGCATTTTCAACGTAGCTTAAGTAATAGATAAAGGTGTCGGTGAGTAAAATGTCTAACTCTTGCCATTGACCACGAGATTGGTACTGACGGATTTGTTTTAATTGTCGATCAAAAAGCGGCGCCATTTGCGCTTGTTCTAACAGCGACAGTTGGAATTCAAACGCTTTAACAAGTTCCGGTGAATCCCAAAGGATAGGAAGAGAAGAGTCTTGATAAATACTCTGGGTGAGCTCTGGATAAATCAGCATAAATGAGAGTTCTGAATCAGCCGGAATGAAACGGCTCTCGTCAGAACTCGTATAGCTCCATGCGTGCACAGAAACTAACACCAATAATCCACAGAAGTATTTCGCTAACATGCTTAACTCCGCCACCAGTAATCCCATAAGTATGGCAAAGAATTGGGAGTAAGCATGTTATTTTTTAAGGGATTTTATGAATCAGATTGCACTCCAATGATTATCCCACTGGACCGATGATTGCTGGCTTGATTTCTCATAAGGCTTGCGTTGGCTGACCACACTGCCCGCTCCAGAACTGAGTCTAAACTCACCATCAAGCAGCACAGCACCAGAAGCATCGGATAGCGCAGACAACTCCACTAACTCTTTCGTCTCTTTAGACCAAATACCGTAGCAGTTACCTCGTGGTGAGGTAGCAATAATCCAATCATCTGACGCCGCAATACTTGCAATATAGTGATTAAACCTTGCCCACTGTTCAGGCTCTGCGTTCAGAGGTTCAAACTGTCCGCCTTTAGTGTGCATCGCCAACAGCGAAGGATACTCGTCCGGTTCACCGCGATATTGCTGACCACAAAGCACGGTTTCAGCGCCATCGTGCGCTAAGTGTCGAATGCTTAGCTTCTTGTCCAACAGCTCCACTTGATCAAGTAGTACACCTTCAGGAGATACATAACTTAAGCTTGGTTGCATTGAATCCAAGTTTTTCGGTGTTCTTCCGTCGGTATGAACACCACCAACGCCGATCGCGAGATTGCCATCGGGCATGATGATCACTTCATGAGGGCCGATACCAAAATCGGAGAACTCTTCAACCTTACGATAGCCTTGTTCGACATCGTAAACGCCGATCACACCTTGGCTGCTGTCCGTTTTACCTTCAGTGGCATACAGTAACTTGCCATCTAACGAATAAACACCATGACCATAGAAGTGGCGGTTGTTCCCTTTCACCACCATTTTAATCTGCTCACCCTTTTTATAGTCGAACACCATAAAATAGTCACCAGGACGACGAGCAAACACCACCGCATGCGATGAGGTTGGGCAAATAGCGACGCCATGACCACGATCAGGAATCGGCAACTGGCTCAATGGCATGCCATATTCATCAGCCACAACCGCTGAATATTGACCACGGCCATTTAGCGCACAGCCAATCAGCTGAGGATCATTAGATGTACTCACGCCATCCTTTCGGCTCGCACAGCCAAATGGAAGCACAGGAACAGCTGCACAACCCAGTGCAGCCTTGAGTAGCGTTCTTCTCGTATTATCAGTCACCATCGGTAGCATTAAATCCTATTACCACGCCAAGCTCGATCGCCACTTCTTCATGAATCAGGTACTTCAAACGTTCAAGTTTATTGTATTGAGTCAGCACCTCGCGGTAGCCCTCTTTACTCTGCAGTAACTCGAACAAGCTTGAATCAGTCGGCCAAGTCTCTAGCGTCAATATGAACTGGTCTGCAACACGATCAGCAAGGTCATTTAAGCCCTTCTCTCTCAATAATCCGTCTAGGCCATTGCCATCAGCAAGGTACAAGTTCTGAAGTGCTGCTACGTTTGCTTTTAGTTGAGTCATCGAGGTTTGTGCACGCCATGATTCTGAGAAATAAGGACGCGGATGACCAATTTTCGCCATCGGACGACTCAGCTTTTTCATGCTGTAATCAAGCTGGTTAGTCAATAAAGCGATGTACTCCGATTCCCAACGCATCTCGTCCAGTGCTAACCATGGGTTAATCTGCCAAGCTTCAGCAATAGAGGCTGATTTCATCGCCAAGTTTTGGGCGATAGCTTGTGAAGATAAGCAACCTGAAGCTTTGTCTTGAAGCAGTGGAGATTGCTCGTCGTACAGAGACCATTCCAATGCGCCAAGTCCTTGAACAGTAACACTCTGCTGTGCGATTTCGTCTTGTGACCAAGCTTTATCTTGCTGAGTCAGCTGACGCATTTTAAGGCCTGTGGTGTTCTTTTTGTCTGGCCAAAACTGAACATTCCAACTCTCTTCCAGTGCCGCGGTTGGGCCTCTTTCTTGACCTTGCAGTGCCATCCAACTATTCATCGTGAGTTGCCACTGATTTTTCAAAGCATCCAGCTCAACATTGTTGGTTTCACAGTAACCCTGCATCAAGGTTTCCAGTTCACTGGCTTGTTTAGCGAATAGCACGGCTGAATCAAACTCTTGTTGATATACGCTGCGACTGATATGAGCAGTCGTGTCTGCTTGATAAGAAACACCATTAACCTCAGATGAAGCCGTTTGCTCACCCGATGATTGGCAGCCTGCCATGATTAATACCGACAAAGGCATTAACAAAAATTTATGTGTCATGCTGTTACCTTACTTCCTAGTTTTTCTTTTAATTATATGAGTTCAATAAATATGAAACGACCGCTGAGCTCGTATTCCTACAAGTTCAGCGGTTGTGTACTTTAAGTTAACTTTTTATCCGTGCTAACTCAGTCGTTGGGGCGCTGAGCTTCAGACTGCCTATAGCGAGTTCAAAAATGCCAGCAGTGCTTCACGCTCGGTCGCATTCAAAGACAGAACTTTCTGTTTCGCCACCTCAGCTTCACCACCGTGCCAAAGCACCGCTTCCATAACGTTTCTTGCACGACCGTCATGAAGCAAGAAGGTGTGACCATTTACTTCTTTGGTATAGCCTAATCCCCACAATGGTGTGGTGCGCCACTCTTGACCATTAGCAAGATACTCAGGGCGATTGTCCGCTAAGCCTTCACCCATGTCGTGTAGCAGCATGTCCGTGTATGGGCTAATTAACTGATTAGATAATGCAGGCAGACCTTCTCGCTCTGCCGTACGGAACTCAGCTTGGTGACAACTTTGACAGCCAACGTCTTTGAACAGTTTTTTACCTTGCACGACAGCTGGGTTATCTACGTTACGGCGAATTGGAACCGCTAAGTGTTGTGAATAGAACTCAACAAAATCTAGGATGTTGTCGCTCACTTCTGGCTCACCACCATTTGGGAAATCATCACAAGTCGATTGCGCAGCTGTGCAGTTTTCGTTCGGGAACAAGCTGCTCGTTAAGCCTAAGTCACCATTAAATGCCGCTGCGTTTTGCTGCATTAGATTTGGCTGTCCGGCTTTCCAACCGAAGCGACCGAGCGCCATCTCGTTGGTTTGAACATCAAGAACATAGTTGGCTTTACCCGACACGCCCTGTTTGTCTGCCAATTGTTGCTCAGCAAATCCTAGAATCGTTTCTTTCGGAATGCTCTCAAGCAAGCCAAGGCCGATCATTGGCGGAGCAACACGAGCTGAAAATTCAGTTTTAGGATGCATCTCACCGAACGCAAGTTCAGTAATTTTTAAAGTGGGTTTACGCAGAGTAACGACAGTGCCGTCTTTGAATTCAACAGGAACATCGGTGTAACTGATGTTCACTTTACCCTCTGGCTTAACACCTTGAAGTGCGAAATCTTGTAGCTGACCGCCGTAGGTCGGTTCTGGAATACCTCCATCGCGAATAAAGGCTTGTCTCTGCTCTGGCGTTTCAGCCGGAATGCTTAAACGAACCAACATGGATACTGCGTTCTCATCGCCTTTTTCTGGCGCGTGACCACGACCATCTTTGATGTGACAGTTTTGACAACCGTTGGTATTAAATAGTGGTCCTAATCCATCACGAGCATCAGTTGATGACGGCGCAGGAACCCAAGGGTTTCTAAAGAAGCTGTTACCTACGCTGAAATCCAAGCGTTTGCTCATAGGTAGGTTGGCTGCGGGAAGAGAAAAAGCGTTCGCTCCCTCTTTCTTCACGGTCGTTTTGCCACCAGAGTAGGTTTCATGAGCGTGTAATGGAGATACGAAAAACAGTGCGGTTAATAGTGAGGCTGAGAGATACGACTTCATACATTGCCTTGCTGTGTTTTTGATTTTAGTTTTTATTTGGGAGTGACTTTCTTGAGTAGCAAACAATTAAGGGCTCAATGAGAGCCCTTACATTGGTTTTGGTCTCGGGTTCTTAGAACTCGTGATCAGCCGTGTCCGGGTTTAGGCTATCAATACCAATCACACCAGCAGCACGCTCAATTGCAGCAGTTTGAGACACTAGAGCAACAATTGTTTTGTTTACTAGTGCGTTACCTGCAGCGTTGTCAGCAGCGATTAGCTGATCGAAGTGCTGATTGTTTTTCTCTGCAGACGTTACTAGCTCGCCTACTTGTGCACGTGCTAGATCAAACTGCTTTTGGATCTCTTTCGCAGCTTGCTCATCTTTTTGCTCTACTAAGTCAAACAGGCTTGGACCTGAAAGTAGAGTACCGTCTTCACGCTTGTATAGACCCGTGTAAACGTTGTAGATGCCTTGCTCGTTGTAGTAGTGAGAGTTATGCGTGTTATCAGAGAAACAATCGTGCTCGTCTTCCGTTGAGTTAGCTTCTAGTGCTACCTTCATACGCTCGCCCGCTAGCTCACCTAGAGACAGTGAACCCATGCCGAATAGCATTTTACGTAGGCCATTCTCGCTAGATTCAGAAAGAAGCTCTTGACGGTAGTTGCCTTTCTCGCCTTCAGCCCACTGCTTTTCCATCCACTCTAGGTCTTGGATAAGTAGCTCAGCTGATGCTTTTAGGTATGCGCCACGACGGTCACAGTTACCATTAGTACACTCAGCACCAACAACGAAGTCAGTGTAAGCACGCTCACCTGCACCACTGTTAGTGCCGTTTAAATCTTGGCCCCAAAGTAGGAATTCAATCGCGTGGTAGCCAGATGCTACGTTCGCTTCAGAACCGCCGATCTCGTTAAGGTCTGCGATTAGCTCAGGGGTGATGTTTGTTGCGTCAACAGTTGTCTGACCAATTTGGAAAGTCTTGTTCGCAACGATGTTTGCGCTAGCGCCTTCGTTACCAAGCTCATATTGGTAATCAGAAGAAACGTAGTCGATAAGGCCTTCATCTAGTGGCCATGCGTTTAGTTGGCCTTCCCAATCATCAACAACAACGTTACCAAAGCGGAACACTTCAGATTGTTGGTAAGGAACACGAGACTCAAGCCAAGCTTGTTTTACTTGTTCGAAGTTGCCAGCAGAAGGAGAAGCTAAGAAGGTATCAATAGAAGAGTTCAACGCTTTTGCTGTGATTACTGAATCGGCAAACACTGCATGAGCAATATCTGCGTAATGTTCTACAACTTGATCTTGAGTTACTGCTGCGAAAGAAGAAGCAGAGGCAAAAATGAGTGACGAAGTTACGGCTTTTGTCACTAAAGATTTAATGGTCATGAAGCATCCTTGTTGAGCTTTAAATTATTATTCGTAGTAATAGTGCAAACCATTATCATTTACACTACGGATTTGAATAATACAAACTTACAATTTTATTGCAAGATAAATACAAAAAAACCTCACGTTTGTGAGGTCTTTGAACATTTTTGTGTTATACGCAACAAAGATGGCTAATCAGATATCCAGATTATGCTTACCGTGTGAGACTTTGGCCTTCAAGTAGCTTTCGTTACCCGACTTAATGTGAGCAGAGGTGTTCACTACTTCTGCAATCTCAATACCAAACTCTTTAAGTTCATTGATTTTCTTAGGATTGTTGGTCACTAAGCGAATTTTTGTGGTACCCAAAGCACGCAGCATTTCTGCCGCTTCAGTGAAATCACGTAAGTCATCGCCAAAACCTAAGTGGTTATTCGCTTCGTAAGTGTTCATCCCTTCGCTTTGGAGACGGTACGCATCAATCTTGTTGTATAGACCAATACCACGACCTTCTTGGCGTAGATAAAGAATCACACCGCCCGTTTCGCCCATAATTCTAATGGTTTCGTCTAATTGCTCACCGCAATCACAACGAGAAGAATGGAAAACATCACCAGTAAGACACTCAGAGTGCATACGAACAAGAGGTATGTCTTGTGTCTTGTCTGCTGATTTAAATATCACAGCCACATGCTCTTTATCTGTTTTCAACCCATGAAAAGACAGAAGTTCAGCATCGATACTGCTTGTTACCCCTACTTTGAAATCTATTCTGGCACGCACTTCCGCCATAGCTATACTCACTTGAAAATTCAATGTATTTAACAACACTACAGGATATGTCTAGGCAATATTTTGTAGTGGACTATCTAATGATAGACACTATGAGGCTGTTAACAATTTTTTTCAAGGTCGACCACGAACAAATTGTTATAATATAACAATTTATTTTTCAGATAAGAAAAAACCCCACATTGAGGTGGTCAATGTGGGGTTGTAAATTAATCACTTGCGACTAAGACTGTGTTTTTACAGAACGCTCAACTTACTTGAGTTTGCTTCCAGATGACAAGCTGAACCCAAGCATTTTCTAATTCAGTGAGCTCTTCTTGCGTAAGTGTAGAAATGCTCGACTTCGCACTGTATTTTTCTGCCCACTTGTCTGACTGGACATGAGTATGGAACTCTTTCTTTAAATTTGAGATTACGTTATCCACAGATACATCCTTATATAACAGTGCTTAGCCTTTATAATCCTTTAATGTTACAAAATACAGCTCAATTGGTAAACAGTAATACATATTTTTTATGAGCCCTTTCTGACACTTTTTACTGATAAATATATAAATAAGAGAAATAATAGGCTTGGTAGAAGCCAAAGTAATAGGTTTGAGGCGCTCATTGCTGGCTTATAAAGCACAAACTCGCCAAATCGCTCTGTCATATATTGAGTGATTTCATTATTACTCTTCCCTTTTTTCACCATATTAAACACAACAAGACGTAAATCTTTTGCTATCGGCGAGTTCGATTCAATCAGGTTTTGATTCTGACATTGAGGGCAGCGCAGCGTTTTTGCCAAGCTAATAGCACGCTGTTGTTGATCCGGGCTTTCAAACTCAAACAGTTCAACCTGAATGCTTGTCTCTTTATTACTGGCTGTAAACAACTCTTCTGCCATGCTCGGAAAGCTAATAGTAATAATTGCAGACAAGATTACGACTATCTGTATAAAAGACTTCATCATCCAATCTCACCATCAAAGTACATAGCAAGTTCGTTTTGCCAGACAGATTCATTAATCACACCCAGTAGTTTCTTAATGATTTGGCCGTCAGCATCAACCAAGTACGTCTCCGGCGTTCCTATGACTCCTAACTCCAAGGCCAACTTCCCCTGAGGATCGCTAATAACTTTTGAATATGGGTTTCCATCGTTCGACAACACATTAATCGCGGCAGCTGAATTATCTCGGTAATTGAGCCCAACAATAGGAATGCCTTTATCGTGGAGCTTGAGCAAAAAGGCGTGTTCGGTTTTGCAGATACCACACCATGACGCCCAGACATTCACCAACTGATAAGGGTGCTCAGTAATATCCGTTCGCGTCAGTTCTTGTTGCCCTCTGACTCCTTCGCTATTGTCTAACGCTATCGATGTAAATTCAGGGAACGATCTCTGTTGCGTCGATACTGTGGTGGTTTGCTGCTTATTATCAAGCGCGAACAAAAACGCCAACACCACTATCAGTGCTAATACAATGAGCGTGATGAGTTTGTTACGAACGCTGGTATTCATACTTTGACGCCTTAACGGTTTTCTTTTTACGATAAATCAATGAGAGCAACGCACCTAAAATAGAGAACAACCCACCGAACCAAATCCAACGAGCATAAGCCTTATATTGAACGCGGAATGCGTAAGCGGTTGAATCCACTTTTTCACCCATGGTGATATACACGTCGCCATGCCAGAACCACTTCATTGCAGGCTCACTCATGTTCATGACTCGAACTTGGTAATGTCTTCTTTCAGGTGTGATGAAAAAGCTTCGGTCATTAGCCTCTAGGTCAAGCACTGCCCTTTCGGCAGTATAGTTCGATGCAACATAAAGCTCAGTATCACGATGAGACAGCGTCCAGTCCATAAACTCAACTTGTTCCCCAGGGCTCAATTTATAGCTGCGTTCAAACGAATGGTAGCTGTTCATGGTGGCACCTACGGCTAATACTGCGACACCCACATGTGCGAATGTCATTACCCATACTTTACGTTGGAATTTAGAACTCCGTGTGACCACTAAGCCGTAAACATGAGTCAGTACAACCCAAAACGCGAGTGACCATGTCATCAGTGCCATCACATGAATCTTCTCTACTTGCACAACATAGCAGGTAAACCCGAGAGCAATAGATAGCAGAGCGATTAACGCCATAACGCCTTTCGAAGCTTGGGGTTTGATACTGAGTAATGGAGCAAGGCCAACAACGCCCATTGCAAGCAAAGCTAACGGTGCTATCAGCAGGTTAAAGTAAGGTGCGCCTACCGATATGTTTCCAAGACCTAACAGCTCAAACACCATTGGATAGAAAGTACCGAACACCACAACCGCCGTTCCCAAAACGAATATGAGCACGGCAACTAAACTCAAAAAGCTTTTGCTGGCAAAGCGCGTGATTGGGCTCGACTCAAAAGACTCACCACGCACAATGAGCAGAGAAAACGAACTCACCAACACCACGACTAAGATCAGTAACAGTGCGATGCCTTTACTTGGGTCAACCGCGAATGCGTGTACTGAAGTAAGTACGCCAGAGCGAACAATAAAGGTGCCGAGAATACTTAGACAAAACGTAATAAAGGCAAGGCTCAGAGACCATTTCAACAGTTGTTGCTTGCCCTTGGCAACACCCAAAGTATGTAGCAAAGCGGTAGAAGTGAGCCACGGTAACAAGCTCGCGTTTTCAACAGGATCCCAGAACCACCAGCCGCCCCAACCCAATTCGTAATATGCCCACCAAGAACCAAGAATGATCCCCGCGGTTAAAAAGATCCACGCAACTAAACACCAGCTTCGACAATGAGCGACCCAATCAAACTCGATCGGATCAACCAATAGCGCTGCGACTGCAAAGGCCAGTACAACCGAAAACCCTACGTAGCCTAGATAAAGTAATGGCGGATGGAATATCAAACCGACATCTTGCAGCATTGGATTAAGGTCTCGCCCTTCAAGCGGCAAGGTTGAATTCAATTCAAATGGGTTTGATGCGAACAGCGTGAACCAAGCGAATATCGCAAGTAATACATTCATCACCCACAGCACACGGCTTTGATATTCACTTGAGTAGCGCTTTTGCAAAGCGATAACACCGGACCAACAGCTGATAGTCAACACCCAAAACAGCAATGAGCCTTCATGCCCTGCCCACACGGCGGCCATTTTAAAAAAGGGAGGTAACTGTGTATTGGAATGTTCTGCGACATACAGAATCGAGAAGTCGTCACTGATAAAGGCATAGCCGAGCAGAACAATAGCACCAATGGAAAATAGTGCGCTTGAAAGAGAGAAACTGCGAATTAAACCAAGATTCGGTGATTGCTTGGCGAGCATTGGGTAAATCGAATGCACAGCGATAATGCTGCTAAGCACAGCGACCAAAACTAAACTAAACAGCCCCAAAGAACCGACCATATCACCTCAATAAGGCTCCACCAAAGCAGAGCCAAGTAAAACCATTGTTAGCTTCTTTACGCAAAGAAACAGAGAATGAGTAAGCAGATGCTCGGTATCCAGCATCTGCTTACTAGTGCGAAATTAAGCTATCGTTAACTGCCCTGCGTAAAGGACAAAAGTTCGTAGCATTAACACGCCCATTAAGCTCAAAGACGTCACGGAAAAGATATACACCGAACTATGACGAATAGAGTCTGGCGTGACAGCATTGAGTAACAAGGGTAAAACCATGCCTACCCCAATAACACCGTACCAAAACCAACTTGCCCAGAAGCCGCTGCCAATTGCGTTCCACACTGCTTGTTCGCTTTGTCCACCAGCAAATACCAGCCCAGTAAAGAAAGTCACCAGAACAAACAACTCGAACATCACAACCGGACGCTCAAATCCGTGAATCCAAGAAACACTGATGCTGTGTGGCGATTCTTTGAAGACCAAAACACCAAACAAAATACACGCAGCAGCACCCGAAGATAAACTCGAGAATAAGAATAGAATCGGCAGCACTGGGTTATTCAGCATTGGGAAGGTATTTAACGCCGAAAGCAGGAAGCCAGTGTAAGCGGCAAGCATCAGAGCAAGAATAGCTAAGAATATTTCCAAAGCATTTTCAAACACTTCTATTTTGCCAATCCAATTTCCGACAAAATCGAGTCGTCCTTTTAACCAAGCTTGGTCATTCAAGAACACAACGATTTGATCTCGGAATATAATGCCGATCCAAAGGAATAGGATCACCATATACACTTGGAATAAGATCACACCCATCGACATCACAGACGTTGGGTTATAGAAGATCATGATCTTCCAAAAAGATAACGGTTTTGTTAGATGGAAGACCAAGATCAGCAGACCTGAAATGATCCCAAATGGCGCAAGAAAAGCGGTCGCCTTTAACACACCATTATGAGCAGGATCGCCTTCAATGACCTTTCGTTTAAGGTAAATGGAAATCATGACGGCACCCGCCGACATCCCCGCCAGAAATAGATAGATAGCTATAATCCAGTCCCATACCACGGTACCAGACTGAAAAGCTGTGTCCCATGCACTCATAATCAAATCTCCCCTTTTTGGTGTGGCACTTTATAGAGTTTTGGCTGAGTCCCTAGGTAGGCTTTATCTCTGTAAACCACTTCCGATTGAAGCACTTGGTTTATCTCACTCTTAGGGTCGTTCAGGTCGCCAAATATCAGCGCGTTAGTTGGGCAAGATTCAACACAAGCAGGTAACTTCCCTTGAGCCAAGTTAGTATCACGGCAGAAGTTACATTTATCAGCGGATTTATTCTCTGGGTGGAAAAAGCGCACTTGATATGGACAAGCTAATAAGCAGTAACCACAACCCACACACTTCTCTTTGTGCACATCAACAATGCCGGTTTTCTCATCTTTATAGGCTGCACCCGTTGGGCAAACCATCACACACGGAGCATTATCACAATGTTGGCAAGAGTTACGGGTAAAACGGTAATCAACATTTGGATATTCGCCTTGAGGTTCACTCTTAATGATCTCTAAGCGTGATACACCCTCTGGCACTTTATTTACTTCACGACACGCTTCAGTACAGGCTGTACAACCGATACATGCGGTTTCATCATGAACCATCCCGTAACGCTTAGTGCCATCTTCCTGAACATTGGCCAACGTTTTACGGCTTGTTACCGCCGCCGTTCCTGCAACCCCAGTCGTAAAGATCACAGCGCCTGCGCCAGCTAAAAAGTTTCTTCTTGAGCAGCTCATAGATTACTCCCCTTCTTTCTTCTGGTTGAAGTCTGAATGGCAATCCACGCACAGCTTAATGGTTTGCTTTTTATCTAAGCTCAACACCTTAGCTTCAGTCGCATGAACATCATGGCAGTTTGAACACGTTAAGTTCTGTGCGTGAACATCGTGAGTCCAGCTCGCTTCACGCAGATCATCCGGTTTATGACAATCTATACATTGGCTATTGGCGTCTAAAATTAAACTAGGATCGAGGAAGACCTTTTCAGTTCCTTGCTGTGATTGGGCCGCGCGATACTTCACCACTTCAGGTGCACCTTCACGGTGATCGGGGCCAATAGAGGTATGACAATCGGTACAATTCACTTCACGACCAAGTAAAGCGTGTGCGCTCTTACCATGTGAACCCAATATCGTTTCTTTGGAGTCTTTATGGCATTGAACACACTTGTAGTCTTTGTCGCGGATTAATTCGACTTCATGTCTTGTTGATTCTCCTACTGGCGTAACAGCAGGCTCAGCAACAGCATGAATGGAATAACCATAGAGGCAGAATGCTAGAAGGGATTTAAGCATTATGACTATGGCCAATTTAATATTGCCCATTTTATCCTTTCCTTATACCGGCATTATTTAACTCTCAACTAAATAATATTCCGGTTAAACAAAAGTACCCTTAAACGATATTATTAACGTTTAAATGATATCAATTCTTATTTTGGATAAGCCACAACGCTTTCTATATTTAGAATATACCTCTAACTAGGTAATGCGAAATTTACAAAGGTTAATATGTGAACACAATCACCCTATTTATCACAAGGGCATAGTATGTAATTGCTTGTTATATTTGATAATAATTATCACTTAAATCTCTCTCCTCACGCCAGTGCATACCCCTTTAGGGTTATATAAACTTCAACGTGATTAAAGTCACTGCCATTAATTGATCTAAAACAAGCAAACTTCCGACACGTAACAAAATGTGTTTATTTATGAATTAATATAAACAGGAATTCTCCAGTTCTTAATTTGAATAGCAAACTCACAACGCTTGGTATAAAAATCAGTATATTGGAGATATCACTGTGAAAAAGCACTGGATACGTAATTCCGTCACAGCACTATTAATGGTTAGCGCGTCACTAGCAAGCGCGACCAGTTTTGCTGCGTCTGAACAAAAAGAAATTGGTGATCCTCGTAACGACCAGTTCGAGCAAAACCACCCTGATCAATATCACTCATGGAGACAAACGTCAGAAAGTGAAACTATTGAAGATGCGCTAAAAGAAGATCCAAACATGGTGATCATGTGGGCTGGCTACGGGTTCGCAAAAGACTACAACAAAGCGCGCGGCCACTTTTATGCGATTGACGATGTAAGACAGACCTTGCGTACTGGCGGTCCGACTGACGAAAGCTCAGGTCCAATGCCAATGGCATGTTGGAGTTGTAAGAGCCCAGACGTTGCACGTGTTATTGAAGAACGCGGTGAAGATGGCTACTTCGAAGGTAAGTGGGCACGTCTTGGTAACGAGATCGTCAACCCTATTGGTTGTGCTGACTGTCATGACACCCAAAGCGATGAGTTCAAAAACGGCGAGCCAGCACTGAAAGTGACGCGTCCTTATGTTGAACGTGCTTTCGAAGCGATTGGTAAAAAGTTTGATGAGCAGAGCCGTTTAGATCAACAAGCTTCAGTTTGTGCACAATGCCACGTGGAATATTACTTCACAGGCCCAACCAAAGGCGTGAAATTCCCTTGGGATAAAGGGACACGTGTTGAGCAAATGGAAGAGTACTACGATGACATCAACTTTAAGGATTGGACGCACAAGGTATCTAAAGCACCAATGCTAAAAGCGCAACACCCTGGCTATGAAACATGGCGTGAAGGTATTCACGGCAAAAACAAAGTCGTTTGTGCTGACTGTCATATGCCTAAAGTCACCAAAGAAGACGGCACAGTTTACACCGACCATAAAGTAGGTAATCCGTTTGACCGCTTCGAAGATACGTGTGCTAACTGCCATACTCAATCTAAAGAGACCATGCGTAACATCGTTTCAAGCCGTAAAGCTCAAGTGCTGAACATGAAGCTGACCGCTGAGAAACAAATCGTTGCTGCTCACTTTGAAGCAGGCGCGGCATGGGAAGCGGGTGCAACAGAGCAAGAGATGGAACCAATCCTACTGGATATTCGTCACGCTCAATGGCGTTGGGACTACGCAATCGCGTCTCATGGTGTTCACATGCATGCACCAGAAGTGGCACTTGAGGTTCTAGGTACAGCTGTTGACCGTGCAGCCGATGCTCGTACTAAGATCATTCGTCTATTAGCGAAGAAAGGCATCACCGACCCTATCGAAATTCCTGATATATCAACCAAAGAAGCGGCTCAAAAAGCGCTAGGAATGGACATGGATAAGATGAACGCTGAGAAACAACACTTCTTAGACACGGTTGTTCCTAAGTGGGAAGAGCAAGCTGAAAAACGTGAAGCGAACTACGAATACTAGTTTCTTCAAATAGACCATAATAATAAAACCAGTCACACTATTGAGGTGTGGCTGGTTTTTCTATTTTGAATATTAAGCGTTAGGCTTTGGAGCATTCAAATCGATGCCGACCTTTAAATGCCCAGTTACGTTTAAATACCTATTTACCTTTCAAGATCTATTGGCTAATTCAAGGAATCAAGAATGAGAACCCTACTTTCACTTTCAGCATTGTGCGTTGCACTATTAAGTTCTGGCGTTCATGCGTCTGAGCGCGCCGACATAGGTTGGGATTTAATTGAGAAAGGTGCAATGGTGGTTGATGTCAGAACACCTGAGGAGTTCAAGCAAGGGCATCTCGACAACGCCATTAACTATCCACTGGCTGAGGTCGCAACACACTTTGCTAACATAGATAAAGACCAACCTATTGTCTTGTATTGCCGCAGTGGTAATCGCTCAGGGCAAGCTTATCAATTCTTGCGAGCTCAAGGGTTTACTCAAATCCACAACGCAGGTGGCTTGATTGAAATGCAGGAAAGTAAATAACGAAAGACAAACGATTAACGACTAGCGATTGTACCAAGCTTAACGGAGCATCTGTTTGGCTTGGTTGATCGAGTGGATAATAGAAACACGATCAATCCCCTTCTGATTAGAGTCGAGAATTTGAGTCCACGCATCGATCGCATGTTGATAGCGCATACTGATGAAGTGATCGGTGGCGATTAACATTAAGGCCGTTCGATCGTTAGGATCAAGATCCATAGATTGCTCTAGCAGTTTGTTTACGTCATCACTCATCGCTTGTGAACTGAGATAATAAAGTGCGGTAGCTTTAGCGGCATACAAGCCTGAAGGCGCTTGAGGATCTAAACGAATCGCGTAATCGTAACAGGTAAAAGCCGCATCAAACTCCCCTTTCTGCATATAAACACCACCAAGCTTAAACCATAAATCAGATTGATTCGGGTCTTGCTTAAGGCTTTGTTGCAGCTCATCTTGGAAATCTGTTGTGGTGTAATTTTCGTTGTCATTGGAAGGAGGCTGAGGCAGCTCTTGCTTCATTTGAAACCAGATGGTGACACTCAGTAGTACTGCGGCGAGTGAGATAAGAAGGTTACCCTTGTGGCTACCACTGTTTTTGTTTGATGCAACGACGATCACCACGAAAAATAGGCTCATCAATAACAAAGCAACCAGTAACCAGATATCCATTTTACTCTCCCTTTTTATCCGCCCATTCACTCTACCTCTTTCGCCACGAAGCAAACTTGATCAAGGTATAGCTATTGGTATTTAACGTTTCTCCACAAACAACAGACAATAAAAAACCGAGCACTTAGGCCCGGTTTTTTCAATGGTAAGCTTAATTACTTAGCGTAATTGAGATTACTCAGTGTCTTGCTCGCTATCACTTTCAGAGTCAGAAGCATCTGATGCTTGCTCTTCACTTGATTCAGAAGCCACTGTTCCTTCTGCGTTAACTGCTTCAGCGTTTGCTTCTTCAGCTTCGCCTTCTACAATCTCAGCTTCTTCTACTTCGTCGATACGTTGTAGACCTACAACGTTCTCATCTTCAGCAGTACGAATCAGTGTTACACCTTGAGTGTTACGACCAACTTGGCTTACTTCCGCTACGCGAGTACGTACTAGTGTACCTGCGTCGGTGATCATCATCATTTCATCGCCTTCTTCAACTTGAACAGCGCCAACTACTGGGCCATTACGTTCAGAGACTTTGATAGATACTACACCTTGCGTTGCACGGCCTTTTGTTGGGTATTCAGCTAGCTCAGTACGCTTACCGTAACCGTTTTGAGTCACAGTTAAGATATCGCCTTCGTTAGAAGGAACAATCAGTGAAACCACTTGATCGTCTTCTGGAAGCTTCATACCACGAACACCAGAGGCAGTACGGCCCATTGCACGTACTTTGTCCTCGTTAAAGCGAACAACTTTGCCCGATTTAGAGAACAGCATGATGTCGCTATCACCGTTAGTGATGTCAACGCCGATCAGTGAATCATCGTCACGTAGATTAACAGCGATTAGACCGTTAGCACGTACGTTTGCGAATTGATCCAGAGATGTCTTCTTAACAGTACCGTCGCCTGTTGCCATGAAGATGAATTTCTCGTTAGAGAACTCAGAAACAGGCAGGATAGCCGTAATACGCTCACCTTCTTCTAGAGGAAGAATGTTCACGATAGGCTTACCACGAGCAGTACGACTTGCTAATGGCAGTTGGTAAACTTTCAGACGGTATGTCTTACCACGAGTAGAGAAACATAGGATGTTATCGTGAGTATTAGCAACAAGCAGACGCTCAATGTAATCCTCATCTTTCATCTTAGTTGCACTCTTACCTTTACCACCACGACGCTGAGCCTCGTAGTCGCTTAGGATTTGGTACTTAACGTAACCTGCGTTAGAAAGCGTTACTACAACGTCTTCTTGAGCAATCAGCTCTTCCATGTCGATGTCATGAACTGCAGCTGTGATTTCTGTACGACGCTCGTCGCCATAGATTTCACGTACCGCTTCAAGTTCTTCACGGATAACTTCCATCAAACGCTCAGTGCTTGCAAGAATGTGCATTAGCTCAGCGATTTCTTCTAGAAGTGCTTTGTACTCGTCTAGAATCTTCTCGTGCTCTAGGCCAGTTAGGCGGTGAAGACGAAGTTCTAGAATAGCTTGTGCTTGTGTTTCCGTTAGGAAGTATTGGCCATCGCGGATGCCGTATTGGTCTTCCAACCAATCAGGACGAGCCGCATCAGTACCTGCACGCTCAAGCATTGAAGCAACGTTACCAAGATCCCAACCACGAGACACTAAACCAACTTTAGCTTCTGCTGGAGTTGGCGCGCTCTTGATCAGTTCAATGATTTCGTCAATGTTAGCAAGTGCTAGAGACAATGCTTCAAGGATGTGTGCACGGTCGCGTGCTTTCTTCAATTCGAAGATAGTACGACGAGTCACAACTTCGCGACGGTGGTCTACGAAGCACTTAAGCATGTCTTTGATGTTGAACAACTGTGGTTGACCGTTGTTCAACGCAACCATGTTGATACCGAAAGTCGTTTGCAGTTGAGTTTGAGCGTATAGGTTATTAAGAACCACTTCGCCTACTGCATCACGCTTACATTCAATAACAATACGCATACCGTCTTTATCAGACTCGTCACGTAGTGCACTGATGCCTTCTACTTTCTTATCTTTAACCAGTTCAGCAATCTTCTCGATCAAACGAGCTTTGTTTACTTGGTAAGGGATCTCAGTAACGATAATGGTTTCTTTACCATTCTTCTCTACTTCGATATCCGCTTTTGAACGCATGTAAACCTTACCGCGGCCAGTCTTGTATGCATCTACGATGCCTTTACGACCACTGATAAGTGCTGCTGTTGGGAAGTCAGGACCAGGGATATAGTCCATTAGCTCATCAATAGTGATATCTTCATTATTGATGAATGCTAAACAGCCATCAACAACTTCACCAAGGTTATGTGGTGGGATGTTGGTAGCCATACCTACTGCGATACCAGAAGCACCGTTTACCAATAGGTTAGGAATTTTTGTAGGAAGTACTGCTGGAATTTGTTCTGTACCATCGTAGTTCGGTACGTAATCCACAGTTTCCTTATCAAGGTCAGCCAGGAGCTCGTGAGCAATTTTTGCCATACGAACTTCGGTATAACGCATTGCAGCCGCGGAGTCGCCATCGATAGAACCAAAGTTACCTTGGCCATCAACTAGCATGTAACGCAGTGAGAACGGTTGCGCCATACGAACAATAGTATCGTATACAGCACTATCACCATGTGGGTGGTATTTACCGATTACATCACCTACTACACGAGCAGACTTTTTATATGGTTTGTTCCAATCATTACCTAGTACATTCATCGCGAACAAAACGCGGCGGTGTACAGGTTTTAGGCCATCACGCACATCTGGAAGGGCACGACCAACGATGACGGACATCGCGTAGTCTAGGTATGAACCTCTAAGCTCATCTTCAATATTTACGGGCGTGATCTCTTTCGCTAGATCGCTCATAGAGCCATTTTCCCTCTATAGTCAGATCGTATTTTTGAATACGTATAAGACCGAAAAATATAACACAAATTTACCTACGGAGGCATCACTTTCCCTCTCCTTTTACCATCTTGTGACCCTTGTAGCCAATCAATTGATGAGAAATTGCACCTCCGCATCATATCTTGCTGAAACATGGTCACTTTACATCCAATAAACTAGCAAAATTGTAGATCTTCTGGTCAGGGCGAAAAGGCAAGTTATAATGCCTGCAATTTCATGGATGCATTATTTAACTTGGAAATGCCGATTATGACTAAATCACAGAACGTAGACCCAGCAGAAATCAAAAAATTCGAAGACATGGCGTCGCGCTGGTGGGATCTGGAAGGCGAGTTTAAGCCTCTACATCAAATCAACCCACTGCGCCTAAATTACGTGCTAGAAAAGACCGAAGGTTTATTTGGTAAGAAAGTACTCGATGTTGGCTGCGGTGGCGGCATTTTGGCTGAAAGCATGGCTGTTGAGGGCGCAGTAGTCACTGGCCTAGATATGGGTAAAGAACCACTAGAAGTGGCACGTCTTCACGCATTAGAAACCGGCACCAAGCTAGATTACATCCAGAGCACCATCGAAGACCATGCAGAACAAAACCCACAAACTTACGATGTGGTAACGTGCATGGAAATGCTAGAGCACGTTCCTGATCCACAATCTGTGATTAGTGCATGTTCAAAATTAGTGAAACCGGGTGGTCACGTGTTCTTCTCTACCTTGAACCGTAACTTCAAATCTTACCTGTTCGCTATTGTTGGTGCAGAGAAGCTGCTTAAGATTGTTCCAGAGGGCACTCACGAGCACGAGAAGTTCATTCGCCCTGCAGAGCTCATCAAGATGATTGATAACACCCCACTGCAAGAGTTAGGCATCACAGGCCTTCACTATAACCCAGTGACTGACAGCTACCGTTTGGGCCACAATGTCGATGTAAACTACATCGTTCACACTCAAAATTTCGCCCAATAACTGTACGTATAATTACCAGTATCCCTACCGTAAAACCTTTTGTAAAAAAGACTAATGAAAAGAGTTGCAATTAACATAAGTTTGCGACTTTTTTCAGTCTAAATTTCGTGCGCTAGCTTCCATTTTGACCACCTAGATTTAAATTTAATCACCCAAAATCCATCGCTCATTTTGTCCAAAGATCAAGGGATTTTTTTTTATGGGCGTGCAAAAATAAAGCATCCTTAAAAGCCGACTTTTATACAATCAAGTCACATCTAACCTCATCAGTTAGTGGTCACTTACAGTTTTTTTTCAATCCACCACTTATCCACAAGCAACCCAATTTCTTTACCTTGAAAAATATCAGTTGTAGCACTATCTTGTAACCCAACAAACAAATGACCCCTATATGTTGTGTTTGAACTACAATGTATGGGTAGACCAAGATCACAAAGCCGAAACGTAATTTACAAAAATTACACAGAAATACACAAAAACACGGCCTTGTTCAGTTTTGTTAGGGAAATTAAGCAGAATGAACCAACAACTTACTGTTACCAAGCGTAACGGGCGCAAAGAAACGATCGATCTAGAGAAGATCCATCGCGTGATTACATGGGCAGCTGAAGGCTTGCACAATGTTTCTGTATCACAAGTAGAATTGAAAGCTCACATTCAGTTTTACGATGGCATCACCACTACTGACATTCATGAGACTATCATCAAGTCGGCAGCGGATTTAATCTCTGAAGAGACTCCTGATTACCAATATCTAGCAGCACGTCTGTCTGTATTCCACCTACGTAAAAAAGCGTACGGTGAATACGAGCCGCCTGCATTATACGACCACGTTGCAAAACTGGTTGATATGGGTAAATACGATAGCCACCTAATGGAAGACTACACGAAAGCTGAGTTCGACGAGCTTGACGAGTACATCGACCACAAACGTGACTTAGACTTCTCTTACGCAGCGGTTAAGCAGCTTGAAGGTAAATACTTCGTGCAAAACCGTGTAACGAAAGAAATCTACGAGAGTGCTCAGTTCCTTTACATTTTAGTTGCTGCGTGTCTATTCGCTAAGTACCCGAAATCGACTCGTCTTGACTACATCAAACGTTTTTACGACGCATCGTCTACGTTTAAGATTTCTCTACCTACACCTATCATGTCTGGTGTACGTACGCCTACTCGTCAATTCAGTTCTTGTGTACTGATCGAGTGTGGTGACAGCCTTGATTCTATCAACGCAACAGCAAGCTCAATTGTTCGTTACGTATCTCAACGTGCCGGTATTGGTATCAACGCAGGTCGTATCCGTGCTCTTGGTTCTGAAATCCGTAATGGTGAAGCGTTCCACACTGGCTGTATTCCTTTCTACAAATACTTCCAAACAGCAGTAAAATGTTGTTCTCAAGGCGGTGTTCGTGGTGGCGCAGCAACAGTGTTCTACCCACTATGGCACGGTGAAGTTCAGTCTCTACTCGTACTGAAAAACAACCGCGGCGTTGAAGAGAACCGTGTTCGTCACATGGACTACGGCGTACAGCTGAACAAGCTTATGTACTCTCGTCTTGTTCAAGGTGGCAACATCAGCCTGTTCTCACCTTCAGACGTACCTGGTCTTTACGATGCGTTCTTCGAAAACCAAGACCGTTTTGAAGAGCTATACGTTAAGTACGAAAACGATCCATCAGTGAAGCGTGAAACAGTAAAAGCTGTTGAGCTATTCTCTCTGCTAATGCAAGAGCGTGCTTCTACTGGTCGTATCTACATTCAGAACGTTGACCACTGTAATACACACAGCCCGTTTGATTCTGAAGTTGCCCCTGTTCGTCAATCAAACCTATGTCTAGAAATCGCGCTTCCTACTAAGCCACTTTCTAATGTAGAAGATGACGAAGGCGAAATTGCACTATGTACGCTTTCAGCATTTAACCTTGGCGCAATCAATGAACTTGACGACCTAGCAGAGCTTTCTGAGCTGGTTGTTCGAGCACTAGATGCTCTTCTTGATTACCAAGACTACCCGCTTCCAGCAGCATACAAGTCGACAATGAACCGTCGTACTCTAGGTGTAGGTGTTATCAACTACGCATACTACCTAGCGAAAAATGGTGTGAAGTACTCTGATGGCAGCGCAAATGGCCTGACTCACCGTACTTTTGAAGCGATTCAATACCACTTGCTAAAAGCATCTGTTGAACTAGCGAAAGAGCAAGGTCGTTGCCCATCTTTCCACGAGACCAACTACGCGAAAGGCCTACTGCCAATCGATACTTACAAGAAAGATATCGACTTAGTATGTGAAGAGCCACTGCACTACGATTGGGATTCTCTACGTGAAGAAATCATGGAGCACGGTCTGCGTAACTCTACGCTAACAGCGCTTATGCCTTCTGAGACATCGTCTCAAATCTCGAACGCGACCAACGGTATCGAGCCACCACGTGGTTACGTATCAGTGAAAGCATCGAAAGACGGCATCCTGAAGCAAGTTGTTCCAGATTTCCTAAATCTAAAAGAGAACTACGAGCTGCTTTGGAACATTGGTTCTAACGACGGTTACCTACACCTAGTGGGTATCATGCAAAAATTCGTTGACCAAGCTATCTCTGCAAACACTAACTATGATCCAAGTGTTTACGATAGCGGTAAAGTACCAATGAAGAAGCTGCTTCAAGACCTACTGACAGCGTACAAGTACGGTGTTAAGACGCTTTACTACCATAACACTCGTGATGGTGCTAAAGACGACCAAGGCGACGCAGTAACAGTGCCGGAAGAAGATTGTGAAGGCGGCGGTTGTAAGATCTAAACCGCAATAAACATTAAGACCCCAGAGAAGAGTTATCTTCTCTGGGTTTAAAGCATTAACAGGGTCCGTTTTATGACGGGTCTTTAAAGGATTTGAGGCATTTATGGCTTACAGTACTTTTTCTCAGCAAAAAAATGACCAACTAAAAGAACCAATGTTCTTGGGTCAGTCGGTAAACGTTGCTCGTTACGACCAACAGAAATTCGAAATCTTCGAAAAGCTTATCGAGAAGCAGCTTTCTTTCTTCTGGCGTCCAGAAGAAGTTGACGTGTCTAGCGACCGTATCGACTACAACAAGCTTCCTGAGCATGAAAAGCACATCTTCATCTCTAACTTGAAGTACCAAACACTTCTAGATTCTATCCAAGGCCGCAGCCCGAACGTTGCCCTACTTCCATTGGTATCACTACCAGAAGTAGAAACTTGGATTGAGACTTGGTCTTTCTCTGAAACGATTCACTCTCGTTCTTACACGCACATCATCCGTAACATCGTGAATGATCCAGGCGTAGTATTTGACGACATCGTTGAAAACGAAGAGATCCTTAAGCGTGCTAAAGACATCGCTTTCTACTACGACGACCTAATCAAGCTAACGGCTGACTACCACCGCTACGGTGAAGGCAACCACAGCATCAACGGCGAAGACGTTAAGATTTCACTTCACGACCTGAAGAAGAAACTTTACCTATGTCTAATGTCGGTAAACGCACTAGAAGCAATCCGTTTCTACGTAAGTTTCGCATGTTCATTTGCATTCGCTGAGCGTGAGCTAATGGAAGGTAACGCTAAAATCATCAAGCTAATCGCTCGTGATGAAGCGCTTCACCTGACTGGTACTCAGCACATGATCAACTTGCTACGTAACGGTCAAGACGACTTCGCATTCATGCAAATCGCTGAAGAGTGCAAGCAAGAATGTTTCGACCTATTTAAAGAAGCAGCAGAGCAAGAGAAAGAGTGGGCAGAATACCTATTCAAAGACGGCTCTATGATTGGTCTGAACAAAGACATTCTTTGCCAATACGTTGAGTACATTACCAACATTCGTATGCAAGCGGTTGGTCTAGGTACTGCTTACCCAGCAGCAACATCGAACCCAATCCCATGGATCAACGCTTGGTTATCTTCAGATAACGTACAAGTTGCTCCACAAGAAGCTGAAATCAGTTCTTACCTAGTTGGTCAAATCGACAACGAAGTAAAAGCTGACGACTTTGAAGGATTTGAGCTGTAATGCCAACAATCAAAATCAACAAGCTGACTTCGATTGAATCTAACCCTTCAAACACTCTGTTGGAAACAATGGAACAAGCTGGGTTAGAACCAGAATACAACTGCCGAGATGGCCACTGTGGCGCATGCCGCTGTACGTTGGATTCTGGTGAAGTTGAGTACGTTGGTTTTGCTATGGCTTACACACAAGGCGATGAAATCTTGCCATGCATCTGCAAAGCAAAGACCGATTTATCGCTGAGTAACGTGATTCACAGAAGCAAACAGAAGCGCGCCTAAGCTGTTCGATTTAAGTTCGCTTGCTTAGTTTCATTTGCTTTCGCTTTAGAAGAATCACGTGAGTTCAAACGCTTCATCAAAGATGATAAGTATTAAAAAGGGTCCGCCTCCTCTTGGAATGCGGACCCTTTTTCTATTCGTGTCTTTAGCTCTCAACCACCGAGCCAAACTAGATGTCTACTGTTGAGTCAGATTCAAAGTCACAGAGCCAATGTAACAAGCGCTTCGGCACTCTCCACAGCCATTGCACTTATCTTGAACGACCGTAGGCAACTCCCCGGCTTCAATGTGTATAGCACCGACAGAACACGCGGTTTGGCACGCATTACAATCCATTTGCATGTAGTTATTGCAGCTATCAGCAAAGCTGGGCTTCAAGTCGATATAAGACGTCACGGTTTGATGCAGCGCGCCAGTCGGACACACTTCACTGCACTTATTACACATCGAACAACTGTTGTAATCCAAATTCAGCAGCGCACTGCCCTCTAGCATCTCAATAACGCTATTCGGACACGCTTGCTCACACAACCCACAACCGTCGCAAAGACGCTCAAACAGCACCTCATCGACAGCCCTAGGTGGCCTAGCATGTAAGCGCTGTGATTTCTCTTCATAACTTGTAGCCGCTTTAACCGGCTTAGAGAGTCGAGTTAAGAAACCACGCCTATTTGAATTTATTTGCTCAGACATTAGTCGATATATAACTTTTTAGTGGCAACGTTTAAATTATATTCAGATGTTAATTGAACAAGCCAATTTATTACATCGCTTGATAGCTTCTTATAAAATGATAAATCTGATGCTGTATTTAATTTATCTAAATAAGAAGAAGACCAAGGCAATAAGTGACACTCAAGTAATTCACGAGCTGAATTAATGTTATTATTTTCTAACAAATACGCATGGGCGAATAACATTAAACCAAATTGATCTTCTGGCTCTCTTAAACCTGTATCCAATTCAATATGATTCAATTCTAGAAACTGTCGATATTCCACAGTCGATGCACCAAACACCACACGGTCTTTATCTAAGTACACAGAGCCCCAAGGCGGAGCTGGCATGTCTCCAACGCCTTCAAACAAGCGGCTAAACTCTGCAGCTAGAGCGTCTTCCTGTTCGTTTTGAAGTGCCAGTAAACAACCTTCTGATAAGACTTGGCTCTCTACTAGTGCCTGAACAATATCTAATAACTGTTCTTTATTTGTTGCTTGATAAAATAATGAACCGAGCAATTTATGCGTATCAATAATCATTCTTATTTATACCGTAATTGGTTTAACGACAATTATATAAATACGACGACTAGATTCTTTGATCTATTTTATACATTCGATTCATAACATTTAAATTTCTCTCTTATTTGATGCCAATCAATCAATATTTAGAAATAAAAACATAGAAGCCAAACTACCTATAAAGTGCTAGCTATCAATAACAATAGGCATCTTAGAATGACGAATAAGAAAGAATCTGGGGTAATGAATCTTACTCGAAGAGGCTTCATGAAAGCTTCTTCGGCGGTAGGTAGTGCAGCCGCACTCGCGGGCGGTATCGCCTTACCTTTCAAATCCAAACCAGTAGCGGCTGCGGTTGCTGAGAATGTGGATGAGAAAATCGTATGGAGTGCATGTACAGTAAACTGTGGCTCTCGCTGCCCACTGCGTATGCATGTGCAAAACGGTGAAATCAAATACGTAGAAACAGACAACACGGGTACTGACGAATACGGTCATCACCAAGTGCGTGCGTGTCTACGTGGTCGCTCTATGCGTCGCCGTGTTTACAACCCAGATCGCCTGAAATACCCAATGAAACGTGTGGGCAAACGTGGTGAAGGTAAGTTTAAGCGTATTAGCTGGGAAGAGGCTTATGATGAAGTCGCTGGCACTATGCAACGCCTTATCAAAGACTACGGTAACGACACTATCTACCTAAACTACGGTACAGGTACGCTTGGTGGTACGGTAACTAAGTCTTGGCCACCAGCACAAACGCTGATTGCGCGTCTAATGAACCTAAGTGGTGGTTACCTAAACCATTACGGTGACTACTCAACAGCGCAAATTGCGAAAGGCTTGAGCTACACCTACGGTGGTTGGGCAAACAACAACTCTTTCTCTGACTTAGAGAACACTAAGCTTAACATCCAATTTGGTAACAACCCTGCCGAGACTCGTATGTCTGGCGGCGGTCTGATCCACCACTACGTAGAGAGCAAAAACAAATCAAACGCAAGAACGATCATCATCGATCCTCGTTACACCGATACTGCCGGTGGCCGTGAAGATCAGTGGATTCCAATTCGCCCTTCTACGGATGCTGCATTGGTAGCGGGTCTTGCACACGTAATGATCACCGAAGACCTTGTCGACCAACCGTTCCTAGACAAATACTGTGTCGGTTACGATGAGAAGACCCTTCCTGCTTCAGCACCTAAAAACAGTGACTACAAATCTTACATCCTAGGTTTAGGTGAAGATGGCGTAGAGAAGACACCTGAGTGGGCTTCTAAGATCACAGGTATTCCGGTTGACACTATCGTTAAGCTTGGCCGTGAAATGGGCACAGCGAAACCGTGTGCTATCCACCAAGGTTGGGGTCTACAACGTACTGCGAACGGTGAGCTAGCTTGTCGTGCAATCGCAATGCTGTCGCTACTCACCGGTTCTGTCGGTGTATCTGGCGGTTCAACAGGCGCTCGTGAAAGTGACATCAACATTCCGTTTGTTCGCTTCCCGACTGTACCAAACCCAGTTGAAACCTCCATTTCAATGTTCATGTGGACAGACGCAATTCACCGTCACCACGAGATGACAGACATCACTGATGGTGTTCGCGGTGCAGAGCGCCTTAAGAACCCAATCAAGATGATCTGGAACTACGCAGGTAACTGCATCATCAACCAACACTCAGACATCAACAAGACACACGCGATTCTTCAAGATGAAAGCGCATGCGAAATGATTGTTGTGGTTGATAACCATATGACTTCTTCTGCGAAATACGCCGACATAATCCTGCCTGACTTAACCACATCTGAGCAAGACGATTGGTGTATGGATGGTAAAGCATCGAACATGCCTTACTTCATCTACGCACAGAAGGCGATTGAACCTCAGTTCGAAGCGAAATCTATCTACGAGATGTGTACTCAGCTTGCTAAGCGCATGGGCGTAGAAAAAGAGTTCACAGAAGGTCGTACTCAAGAGCAATGGATTGAGCACCTTTACGCGGAAACTCGTAAGAACGATCCAACACTGCCAACCTTCGAGGAGATGAAAGAGTTAGGTATCTACAAGCGTAGCTACGACCACCACTACATCGCTTACGAAGATTTCCGTAAAGACCCTGAAGTGAATCCACTGACTACACCAAGTGGCAAGATCGAGATCTACTCAGAGCAACTGGCTGATATCGCGAAAACGTGGAAACTGAAAGAAGACGAAGTGATTCACCCACTTCCAATTTATGCAGATTCTTTTGAAGGTCATAACGATCCATTAGCAGAAAAGTACCCACTTCAGCTAACGGGCTTCCACTACAAGGCTCGTACCCACTCAACTTACGGCAACGTTGCAGAGATCAAAGCTGCGGCACCGCAAGAGTTGTGGATCAACCCAATCGATGCGAAAGAACGTGGTATTGAAAGTGGCGACATGGTGAGTATTTTCAACGACCGTGGCGAAGTACATATTCCAGCGAAAGTGACACCAAGGATTCTTCCTCGAGTTGTCGCACTAGGCGAAGGTGCATGGTACGCACCCGATGGTCAGAAGATCGACCATGCAGGCTCTATCAACGTGCTGACTACTCAGCGCCCGAGCCCACTTGCTAAGGGTAACCCTCAGCATACAAACCTAGTTCAAATCAAAGCGCTAAAGAAAGCATAAGGTAGGTTGGAATGAAACAATACGGCTTTTACATTGATTCGAGTAAATGCACGGGTTGTAAAACCTGTCAGCTTGCTTGTAAAGATTATAACGATCTAGACATCAAAACGAACTACCGTCGCGTATACGAATACGCAGGTGGCGGCTTCACTCAAGATGGCGATACCTGGGTTCAGAAAGATGTCTTTTCTTACTACCTGTCTATCGCTTGTAACCACTGTACTAACCCTGCGTGTGTGAAAGTGTGTCCTTCAGGCGCAATGCATAAACGCGCTGAAGACGGCTTGGTTGTGGTTGACGAAAGTGTGTGTATTGGTTGTCAGCACTGTAGCAATGCGTGCCCTTACGGCGCACCACAATACAATGCGAAGAAAGGTCACATGACCAAATGTGATGGTTGCTACCAACGTGTTTCTGAAGGCAAACAGCCTATCTGTGTTGAATCTTGCCCACTTCGCGCATTGGAGTTTGGTGAAATCAACACACTTCGCGAGAAGTACGGTTCTGGTGCAGATGTGGCACCACTGCCATCTTCAACTGAAACACTGCCAAACATCGTGATTAAGCTGAACAAAAACGCGAAGCCGACTGGCGATACCAGTGGTCACCTAGCAAACCCGAAGGAGGTGTAAGATGATTTTTCATGAGTGGTCTTTGATCTTCTTTACGGTACTGGCTCAAACAGCCGTGGGTGGTTACTTACTTATTGGCGCACGTGCACTGGTACTTGGTCATGACGAAGAGAAACTAAACAGCTACAAAGTTCCAATGTTCATTCTGTGGGCATTAATGGGTCTTGGTTTTATGTTCTCGACAACGCACCTAGGTTCTCCACTGCGCGCGTTTAATGCTTTTAACCAACTAGGCTCAGCTTGGCTGTCTAACGAAGTGTTCTTCGGAGCGGCATTCTTCGCAGTAGGCGGCCTACAGTGGCTACTGTCTGTAGTTAAGAAAGGTGGCCTTGCTATCCAGAAAGCACTGATGGTCGGCGCTATGGTGCTGGGTGTTATCTTCATGTACGCGATGATCAACGTATACATGATCAACACAGTACCTACATGGGACAACATCTACACACCACTGAGCTTCATCATGACGATGGTTGTGGGTGGTTTACTACTATCTCAGTTCGTAATTGTATTTGCTAACGACAGCCGTTTTACGGTTGACCGTAACATCACCATGCTGGCTGTTATTGCGGTTGCGATCAGCTTACTTGTGACAGTAGGCAAACTGAACCTAATCGGTGACATCCAAACTTCAGCAGCAAAAGCATCTGAGTTGGTTGACGGTTTAGGCAGCTATGTGATTCTTCAAGTTGCATTACTGATGGCAAGCTTACTGATTTGGATTCTACCTATGCTGAACAAAGCAAAAGTGAACCCAGTAAACCTAGGCCTAGCATTGGTACTGTTCTTAGCTTCAGAGTTAATCGGCCGTGGTTTGTTCTACAGCTTACACATGACAAGCGGTTTGTAATCACTTAGTCAGTTTAAGTGCTAGCTACAAAGCTATTCGCCACTTGTTGGCTTATCTAGAAGGCTAGATAAACAAAAGGCCCCACAACCATATGGATGTGGGGCCTTTTTATTTGTTCTGTTTTAACCTTAGCTCAAGAGGTCTTGGCTCAAGAATACTTGGTTAACGACAAGAGCTGCTTACTTGATGATAGCTGAAGGGATAAACATATCCTTCACGCGTTTTAGTGAAGAATAGTCACCAAACATAGGTTTGCTATCTAAGTGTCTTCTCAGCATATCCGCCGCAACAGTTTTGATAATGGTACGTGCATCTTCACGATTGTATTGGCGATAGAACTCTAGCACTTGTCCCCACTCACCCGCTTCGCTCGATAGCGCAATGCTGAATGTATTACCTTCTAACTTGCCCGTCACCAAGGCCAATTCCGTGCCGCACTTTTCTCTGGTTGCACCCGCTAAGGCAAAAGTCGCCGCTAGTGGGTCGCTCTTTTCGAGTTCACTCTCTTTTGGCTCAGCCATTACCCATGAGTGACCGAAGCAATCTTCCACCTGTTCATTCGATTGTAGCCAAGCCGAAAGCGCACCTTTGGTCGACACTTCAGATACAGACAAGGTCTTCTTTCTCTCTGCCATGATGTGGCCAATATGATCAATCATCGGCTCATCAACGCTGACTACGTTGCTCTCTAACAGCTTGTACACCATTTGTAGCAGTTTAACGCGCGTTTCTAAGCCAGACTTAGGCCCAAACAGTTTCACCTCAATGAACGGCAGATAAGAGCGATAGCCTAACTCATAACCTTCAGGCAGCTTTAATTGGTCTAATACATCCGAGATACCCGACTCAGATAAACCAAACGTAAACAAGCGACTGCATTCTGAGGCAACCACTTGAGGATACGTGCGTGACAAATCGGGGAGGATTTCAAAGGTCACCATGCGTTTGAATTCGCTCGGCACACCCGGCGTGAAGTAGAAAGTTGCATCGTTGATCTTCAGCTTGAAGCCACAGGCAGTACCGACAGGGTTATCGACAATCTCAGAACTTGCTGGCAGCAAGGCTTGCTTAAGGTTGCTGTCAGGCATCGGCATACCACGTCCTGAGAACATCTCTTCCATACGAGCGAGCCATTCAGGGAACATGACTAACTTTTGCTCGGAAGCAGCGGCAGCGGCGGCTGCACTCATATCATCGGTTGTCGGCCCTAAACCACCATTGACGATAACCACATCATAGTTAAAGCTCAGCATCAGCAGTTCTTCAACCAGAGCACTCATTTGGTCACCCACAGTGGAACGTTTCGCAAGAGCAAAACCGTGCTGATAAAACTCACCAGACATCCAAGCTGCGTTTGTGTCTACAATGTCTCCGTGAAGAACTTCTTCACCTGTGCTTAACATTGCGATTTTCGTCATATTTCTATCCCTTGTGGTCATAAAAAGACACTGCATTATTCATAAACTGGTCTATGGTTGAATTTGAGACATTTCAGCTTTTCACAAATATTAATAATGTTAAATCTAAGGTTTTCTTAGGAAAAGCGACAAATTATTAGTTCCCTAAATCAGGCGTTTAATAGATAATTGTGACTCTGATCAATTCTTAACTTCCCATGGAGACCCTTGTGGCCAAATCACCGTTACTAGCAAAGGTTACTGCTGCATTTTCAATGCTAATGTCAGTTAACTCGGTTGCAAGCCAATACGACTTCGACCAGCCAATCAACCTTTCTTATTCGGATGAATGTGCTCAAGATTACTGTGTTAATGATAGCTTGTACACCTACAAGCCTAATACCAATTACGCACTGAGCGAATCAAGTGACGAGTACGACTTCTCAATCCAACAACCAAAACACATGTTGGTGAGCCAAGAGAAGGATTGGGACTACCTAATGGGCCAAACCTACACCATTTTGGGCTTAAGTGTCGCTACAGTAGGTTTAATGACTCTACTGCCTGAAAGTATCACTAAGTGGGATGATGACCAACGTGACATCAGTTCATTAGGTAAAAAGTGGAAAGATAACGTGTCTGATGGCCCTGTATGGGACCGCGATGAGCACTTCCTAAACTACGTGATGCACCCATATTTTGGTGGTGTTTACTACACCGCAGCTCGACACGCAGGTTACGATGAGTTTGAGTCTTTCTTATACTCTTGGACTATGTCGACGTTCTTCTGGGAATACGGCGTAGAAGCGTTTGCTGAAGTACCATCATGGCAAGATCTGTTCATCACTCCATTCTTCGGTGCGGTTGTTGGTGAAATGATGCTAGAAGCAGAGCAAGACATCATTGCTTCAGGCGGCGAAGTGATGGGCTCTCAAACCATGGGTGATGTGTCTCTCTTTTTCCTAAACCCTGTTGGACACATCCACTACTGGGTAAGTGATGCCTGGGGCGGTGACGCAGAAGTTAATCTGAATACTAACCCTTGGTGGGATAACCAAGACGCAGCTCGATTCGCATACGATGCTGGCGCACCATACGATTCTCAGTTTGTTGGTATGAACTTTAAAGTAACCTTCTAATACAGCGACCTGATTACTTTCGTAAAAACAAAACTCTTCTAAAAAGCGGCTCTCTAGCCGCTTTTTTTTGTGCCCTACTCTTCATTCTCTTTTTTTGCATCACAGCTTAGTTTCAAAAATTGACACAGGTCAAACATTGTTCGATGTAACCTTCTACACTGAAATTAAAGAACTTTATCGCGTGATATCAAACATTTAATTAGCAACGATTTATTGAGACTTTGGGGGCTGATATGAACAGTACATTTATCGTAAACTTTATCGGAAAAGCATCACCAGCAACAATCAAACAACTTGCTGCGGTTACTCACGAAAACGACGGAAAATGGCTCATCAGTAAAGTGAATTTTATTGAAGACCAAGTCGCAGGCGTACTCAAGGTTCAACTTCCAGCCATCAACGAATCGATTGTTAAAGAAGCCTTCAGCGCTAATCCTGATCTCATCGTGCAGTTTGTTGATTCAGACCATTCACACAATGTGCAAGACACAATCCACCACCTAAGACTCGACTCAAACGACCGAGCAGGTATCGTTAATGAAGTAACGCATGTACTGGATAGACAAGGTATCAGTATTCTCGATATGGACTGTCACCGAGTATTTATCGCAGGTGGCGGTGGTGTAAGCTCAAGCCTATTTACTTCAAAGATCGCCGTTAAGCTGCCAATCGAAGTTCAAATCGATGACGTGGTCAACGAGCTAGAAACCCTCAGTGAAGATACTCGTGTGATGATTGAGGGTTAGTTGTTAGCACTTAACAACACAAACTAAGCGTTATCTAAAAACAAAAAAGAGCAGCTCATCGGCTGCTCTTTTTATTGTTCTAATACAATATTCAGTTACTTAACCGACCATTGTGACAATGAACGTTTAAAGTCTTCATAGCCAAATTCATTCAGCTTTTGAACGTCGCCATTGCTGCGCTCGCAGTAGATTGATGGCATCTTCAAACCATTGAACCAGTTCAGTTTCACCATGGTGTAACCCGCACTGTCCAACAGGTGAAGTTTTTGACCAATCTTCAACGGCTCATCAAAGCTTGTTTCACAGAACTGATCGCCCGCCAAACATGAACACGAACCAATCACGTAGTCATGACTGCCGTTTTCAGAGGCTTCTAATACCGATGCTGGTTCATTGTAGATAAGCGTATCAAGACGGTGTGCTTCAGTTGCTGAATCGACAATCGCCGTTTTCTTCACGTTCTCAACAATATCCACCACTGTCACAACCAAATCAGTTGTTTTAGTGATAATGGCTTCGCCCGGCTCAAGGTACATCTGCACGCCATGCTTTTCAGAGAAGGCTTTTAGCGCAAGGCCAAGTTTCTCTATGTCATAGCCAGGCCATGTGAAGAACACACCGCCGCCCATGCTCACCCAATCCAACTTATCTAGGTGCTCGCCAAACTGTTCTGAGATTGAATCAAGCAAACCAATAAAGGCATCGACGTCCTTGTTCTCACAGTTCATGTGGAACATCACGCCATTAATTTCATCAAAGATTTCAGGTTTGATGTGGTCAGCTTGAACACCTAAGCGAGAAAATTGACGCGCAGGGTTTGCTAAGTCTTGTCCTGCGTAGCTTACGCCCGGATTTAGACGTAAACCCAGCGACGCTTTACCTTCAACAATATGACGGTACGCTTCGAATTGGCTTTGCGAGTTGAAGATCATCTTGTCACAAATATCCGCGACTTCTTTCACGTCATCTTCGCTGTAACCCACACTGTAAGCGTGCGTTTCGCCACCAAAGGTTTCGTGACCAAGTTTCACTTCGTATGGGCCAGAGCTTGTCGTGCCATCGAGGTAAGGCTTGATGATGTCAAACACACCCCATGTCGAGAAACACTTCAGTGCCAATACCAGCTTCACACCTGAAATCTCTTTCAGTTGCTTGGCTTTCTCTAAGTTCGCAACCAACTTGTCTTCGTTGATCATGAAATACGGCGTTTTTAGTTCGTTGTTTTGCATGTTAATACCTTGCGGCCCTCGAGTTCACGAAGGCACATGATAATCGAACAAAGCCGACGCTAATGCATCGGCTCGATATAAGTAAGTACATTAGAAGTCTTTAAGTGTATTAGAGATTCCCTATTACACTCGTCCCTCGCTTTAGGGAATGACGATTTCTGCATTACCGATTAGATGAAGTAATTATCGCCTTCATCAAATACCTGAGAAAATAATCACCTTTCGTCATCCTCTAACGGAGTAAATACACTCTCCGTCATCCCCAAGAGGGAAGAATGAGCGAGTTGGGGATCTCCCAAAGCCGCCTATCGTTCAATAGAATCGACAGCAACTGGGATTCCCTATTACGCTCGTCCCTCTCTGTAGGCAATGACGATGCTCTTAGTCATCTCATGGAAGAAGTAACCATCACATTCGTCATTTCCCCAGTAATTCAAAGCGAGGTAAGAACCTAACTATGTATTACTTCAATTTGTGGATCAAAGGTAAACCAGCTGTCGGCTCTAGCTCTTGAACGTGCCAATCTAGACCGATTTCTGGCATCGTTGCTAGGAACGGGTCTGGGTTTAGCTGTTCCATGTTGAACACACCTTTATCAGCCCATTCGCCACGGAAGAACTGAAGTGCCGCCGTGATTGCTGGAACACCTGTTGTGTAAGAGATCGCTTGGTGCTCTACGTCTTCGTAAGCCACTTCGTGGTCTGCGTTATTGTAGATGAACACGCTGCGCTCTTTACCATCTTTCTTACCTTGGACCCAAGTACCGATACACGTTAAACCTGTGTAACCCGGAGCCAAAGATGTTGGGTCTGGCAGCAGTGCTTTAAGAACGTGTAGAGGTTGAACAACAGTGCCGTCATGCAGTGTTAGCGGATCTGGGCTAAGAAGACCGATATCACGCATGCAGTTGAAGTAGTTCAGGTAAGCATCACCAAAGCCCATCCAGAATTCGATACGCTTCGCTGGGATGAACTCCTTCATTGAACGAACTTCATCGTGCGCCATTGAGTAAACTTTGTGAGAACCACAGTTAGGGAAATCAAACTCAAGCATACGAGAGTGACAAGGTACTTGTTTCCACTCTTCATTTTCCCAGTAGAAAGAATCACCTTGGATCTCAAGCATGTTCGTTTCTGGGTCGAAGTTAGTCGCAAACTTCTTACCGTGGTCGCCTGCGTTTACGTCCATTACGTCGATCGTATCGATCTCATCGAATAAGTGCTTAACCGCGTGCGCTGCAAATACTGAAACCACACCTGGATCGAAACCCGCACCAAGAATACCTGTGATGCCCGCTTCAGCAAACTTCTCACGGTAGCCCCACTGCCAATCGTAAGCTTGTGGTACTTGTTGGCCTTCAGAACATAGGTCAACCGCTACCGATGTATCTAAGTAAGATACTTTTGCTTGGTAACACGCTTCCATGATCGCCATGTTTACCCAAGGAGGACCAGCATTGATGACTAGGTCTGGTTTCACTTCGTTAATCAGAGCAACAAGTGCATCAACATCGTCAGCGTTTACTGCGCGAGCTTCTAGTTTTTTAGTTGAATCTTTAAGGTTGTTTTTACCTTTGATTGATTCGATGATTTTTTCACACTTCGCGATTGTGCGAGAAGCGATTGTGATATCACCCAGTACTTCGTTATTTTGTGCTGCTTTATGTGCAACAACCCAACCAACGCCGCCTGCACCAATTTGTAGAATAGCCATAGTATTAATTACCCTTGTTGTTCTGCTAGCTCAATGGCTAGAGTTTGAATTTTGTTAATTAGAGATTTGAAATCTGAAGTCTTTAGGCACGGATTCAAGATAGTGAATTTAAGCGCGCTCTTACCATCCACGACCGTTTCACCCAATACCGCAACACCACGAGTCAGCGCTTCTAGTCTTAGCGCTTGATTCAGTTTGTCTAAATCTAGCTGACCGTTTGCTGACGGCTTAGATCGGAACAGCACTGTTGATAGTGAAGGCTCCGCGAGTAGCTCTAAGTCCGCTTGGTTTTGAATCAGGTCTGCTACTTCTAGCGTTTGCTCAAGAAGATGGTCGTACATATCGCCCAACTGTTTTGGACCGACACTTTGCATCGTCATGAAGACTTTCAATGCATCAAAACGCTTGGTGGTCGCGATAGACTTATCGACTAAGTTTGGCAGTTCATCGTGTTCGCGATTTAGGTAGTCTGCGTGATGCAGTAAGTACTTAAAGTTCGCTTTGTCTTTCAACAACACCGCGCCGCAGCTGATTGTTTGGTAGAAAAGCTTATGGAAATCGACACTCACAGAGTCCGCTTTTTCGATACCTTGTAAGCGAGCCTTGTGGCTACTCAAGATAAGCGCGCCACCGTAAGCACTGTCGACATGGAACCAAAGGCCTTGTTGGTTTGCGATGTCTGCAATTGCATCAAGGTCGTCGATAGCACCGTGATCCGTCGTACCTGCCGTACCCACTACAGCAAAAGGAATCAGGCCTTGAGCTTTAAGTGCTTTGACTTCTGCATCTAATAAATCAGGCTTGATGGTGCCGTTTGCGTTTGTTTCAACACAACACACCGCGCTCTCGCCTAAGCCAAGTAGTGACGCAGATTTTTGAACAGTGAAGTGAGATTTGTTTGAACACAAGATGCGCAGCTTGCTCGCGTAATCTGGCAAACCCAACTTTTGGATTGAGTGACCATCGTGCTTATCCGCCACCCAGTCTCTTGCGAGCAATAAGCCCATTAGATTACTTTGCGTACCACCACTAGTGAAAACACCATCCGCTTGCTCACCAAGTTGGTACTTGTCACACATCCAATCGACCACGCGCTGTTCAACGTAAGTTGCAGCCGATGCTTGGTCCCATGAATCCATTGATTGATTCAGAGCCGCGATAATCGATTCCGCAGCGACCGATGCCATAAGAGGAGGAGTATGAAGATGTGCAATACAGTCAGGGTGTTGCACGAAGATGGAGTTAGCAGCGACAAGGTCTGCAGTGCTGTCCACAACGTCAACCAAAGCGTTTTGGTTGTTGTCTAGGTCGACAGCCTTGATTGCAGCCTCTAGCACTTTTGGTTCTAGACCTGAGTATGGAGTTTCAACCTGCTCAAAAACAGCTTTCATTGCTTGAGTGGTTTGGTTCATGACGTTTGCGAATTCGTCGCTTCCGCCTAGACCAGTGTGAATGAAGTGTTTGTTCCACTCTTGGTTTGCTTGCTCACTTGAAGCTTGATCTTCTTGAGCACCTCCGCCCGCAGCAATGATGGCTTCTTCCATCACGCGCAGTGCAAAGTCTATCTGCCCGAAAGAGATGATCATCGGTGGCAGGAATCGAATCACAGAGCCATCACGACCGCCCTTCTCGACCATCAAGCCGCGCTCTAATGCTGCGCGTTGAATCGCTAGGGTGAGTTCGCCGTCTGATTTTGGCTCACCAAATTTGTTAAGCTCGCCATTTGGTTGCTTGATCTCAGCGCCAAGCATTAGACCTTTACCACGAACTTCAGCAATACAGTTCACGCGAGATTGAATCTTCTCTAATCCATGACGCAGATATTGACCTGCAATGCTCGCGTGTTCAACTAAACCGTCTCGCTCGATGATTTCTAACGCTTTCGCTCCAGACACCATCGCTAGTTGGTTACCACGGAAAGTACCCGTGTGCTCACCCGCTTTCCATGTATCGATGCTCTTATCGAATACCAGCAGCGACATAGGCAGTCCGCCACCAATCGCTTTAGACAGACATAAGATATCAGGGTTAACGCCTGACTCTTCAAACGCAAATCGATGACCTGTTTTGCCAACACCACACTGGATTTCATCAAAAATCAGTAGGATACCGTGTTCATCACAGATGCGACGTAGACCTTGTAGCCAAGACGCAGGAGCTGGAATCACACCGCCCTCACCTTGCACAGGCTCAACGATCATCGCAGCCGGTTTCATGATGCCAGATTCGTCGTCATTCAACATACGTTCGATGTAACGAATGCTTGCGTTAGCACCCGCTTCACCACCAATGCCAAACGGGCAGCGCAGGTTGTATGGGAAAGGCATAAAGTGCACATCAGACATCAAGCCGCTACGACGCTCTTTAGTGCCAAGGTTACCCATCATGCCCATGGTGCCGTTAGTCATGCCGTGGTAAGCACCACGGAAAGCAAACATGGTGTTACGACCTGTGGTTTGCTTAGCAAGCTTGATTGCCGCTTCAACGGCATCAGCGCCTGATGGGCCACAGAATTGAAGAACCGAGTTATCTGAAAAGTCTTGAGGAAGAAAAGCTTTAACTCGCTTGATAAACGTCTCTTTTGCTTGAGTCGTAATATCCAAAGTTTGGTATGGCAGACCGGAATCAAGTTGGTCTTTAAGTGCTTGGTTAATCTCTGGGTGGTTATAACCCAAAGAAAGTGTGCCCGCACCGGCTAAGCAATCTAAAAATAGTTGTCCACGAGTATCTTCAACCAAGGCACCGCATGCTCGCTTAATAGCAATAGGGAGGCGTCTTGGGTAAGAACGTACATCCGACTCATGCTGTTCTTGCTCAAGCAAAATAGCGTCAGGTGTAAGGTCGTAAGTTCCCTCTACGATAGGAACCATAGTTGAAAATGAATTTGCGATAGTATTGATATCGACTTCAAAGGCGGTAGTCATAAAAGTCCCCTTGAATGTGTTCATACTCACCTCCATCAGACGCAATTACACACCGACCCTCTGTTGATTTATAGAGAGTTCATGGTGAAGCACGCGTATTGTCTAGAAATGAGATATAGCTGTACGCTCGCATAAGTCAAATGACGAATACGAAATTAGGCCGTCTTAAGACAGCGAAAAATTGTTAGCGAAAGCTCAAGGTTCAGTAATGCTACTGTTTTGAAGAATTGGACATTTTTGCAGGATCGGGCAGCTATGAGGAGCTGGTCCCTTTGGAAATGCAGAGCTGATTAGCAATGTTGTAGTTAGTGTGTTCAATGTTGGGTTTCCCATTAACATGGCGAACTGCGCCATAAGTATCCCGTCTATCAGCTAAAGGACTAGCCAATACCTACCCTACGTAATGTCCCAATCAGCAAGAATGGTCATCACGCGTATCCCCCAGAAGCAATCACGGCTCTTTTTGAGCATCGGTCATTCCGAGATTGCGCGGGAAAGTAACATAAAGTGAAACGAACTATCAATAGTTTTTAATGATGGCTTAATAAATAACGGAAGTGACGGAAAGATCGTTGAAAATATCATCAATGCTGACTTTCATGACAGAGATCCCCGGTTCGCTCGTCCCTCGCGCCCGAGGATGACGGTGTGGGTATAAACGTTATTAGAAAGGCTTTAAAGCTAGGTGCTTTCGCCATTCATTAGAGTCGAAGGCGACCTCATAGAGAATCTCACACTGAAACCAACACAGTTCACCACACGGAAAGGGAATAAAAAGTTAATCACCTACATGCATTTACATCATTCCCTAGTACGAAGAAACAAGTACATAGGAAACCTCTTTGAGCCGGTTTTTGTACAGTTACACTCAAACAACGACTTGATTATCAGCCTCCGATAAATAGACCCCGGTTCGCTTGTTCCTCGCGCCCGAGAATGACGACGTGGCGTTATAAACGTTGTTAGAGAGGCTTTGAGGCTTTGTACCTTTCGTCATTCCCTAGAACGAGGGACGAGTTCATTGGGAATCTCGCTTTTAAAAGCTGAGTGATATAAACGAATTTGATAGCGTAGGATTTGAGATAGAAATGAAGTTTAAGTGCGGGTTCGAAAAAATGAATACAGATATGGAAACGCCAAACGCCAGAAACCAAAAAGCCCGAACATTTCTGTTCGGGCTTTTTAATTTGGAGCGATACATCGGGTTCGAACCGATGACCTCAACCTTGGCAAGGTTGCGCTCTACCAACTGAGCTAGTATCGCATTTGCTTTATCGAGATAAAGACTTTAATAGATGGTGCCCCGGGCCGGACTTGAACCGGCACAACGCGAACGTCGAGGGATTTTAAATCCCTTGTGTCTACCAATTCCACCACCAGGGCACGCAATTCTTTATTGCGATGCCGATTACTGAAAAGTAAAACACCATCTTAATGCTGACGCCAATCAACATTACAAAATTTGGAGCGATACATCGGGTTCGAACCGATGACCTCAACCTTGGCAAGGTTGCGCTCTACCAACTGAGCTAGTATCGCATTTTCATTCATCAGCTTTCTAAAATGAAAGAGAGAATGGAGGCGCCTCCCGGAGTCGAACCGAGGTCCACGGATTTGCAATCCGCTGCATAGCCACTCTGCCAAGGCGCCTTNGGCAAGGTTGCGCTCTACCAACTGAGCTAGTATCGCATTTTCATTCATCAGCTTTCTAAAATGAAAGAGAGAATGGAGGCGCCTCCCGGAGTCGAACCGAGGTCCACGGATTTGCAATCCGCTGCATAGCCACTCTGCCAAGGCGCCTTAGTAACTCCAATCGAATCGCTCATTGCCATCCTCTTGGGTACGGGATGCATTCTACGGATTCAGACGATTGAGTCAATATTATTTTTGTATTTTTAATTCGTTTGAATAGATTTCATACGAAACAGGCCAAATAGCTGACTTTATGTGCAAAAGACACTGTGAGCAGGTTATTCAAAGGAGATCTATATCACATTAGATATCGAGTATTGATAACTTAGCCTTAGATTAAAGATCAAAAAAGCGAGCCTCAGCTCGCTTCTTCATCAATGGTGTTTTTCGTCTAACAAATCGTCTTTGGCGGCCATCAAGTATTGCGCCATTGACCAGTAAGTAAGAACGGTTGCGACATACAGTGCAATGTAACCTACCCACACCATCCAGTCGTCGTATCTCCAGATAAGTACCCAAAGAGCGAACATCTGAGAAACCGTTTTGACTTTACCGACCCAAGATACCGCAACGCTTGCGCGTTTACCGATTTCGGCCATCCATTCACGAAGCGCTGAAATAATAATTTCACGAGCTATCATGGTCACCGCTGGGATAGTTATCCAAATCGAGTGATAGTGTTCAGTAATCAGAATAAGAGCCGTAGCCACCAACACTTTATCGGCCACTGGGTCAATAAATGCGCCGAAGCGAGATGTTTGCCCTAGCTTACGAGCAAGCATGCCATCTAGCCAGTCAGTAAAACCTGCTACCCAAAACACCATCGCAGCAGCAAAAGGAGCCCATTGATAAGGTAGGTAAAAAACAACAACGAATACTGGGATCAAAAATAGTCTCAGTAAGGACAAAATGTTAGGTATATTCAAACGCATATTATTGGGCTCTTATTAATTGCGCTTTAATGGTGCGGGATTTTTACTATTGTTTCAATGCTTGATAAATGTTTTCTGCCAAAGAATGACTAATGCCCGGCACTTTGGCTATTTCTTCGACAGTTGCACGCTTAAGTTCTTGTAAGCCACCCATATATTTCAGCAAAGCTTGACGACGCTTAGGCCCCACCCCTTCAATTCCTTCCAAAGCACTGGTTCTGCGCGTTTTACCGCGTTTCGCTCGGTGTCCTGCAATCGCATGATTATGGCTTTCATCTCGAATGTGTTGAATAAGGTGCAGCGCTGGTGCATCACTGGGCAAATTAAACTCTTCACCTTCAAGGGTCACTAGAGTCTCTAAACCAGGTTTACGGGTTACACCTTTTGCAATACCCATCATTCTCGGTCTAAACGGCCAGTCTCCCCAATATTGAGAAATAATCTCATGAGCACGGTTAAGCTGACCTTTGCCACCATCGATGAAGATGATGTCTGGGATCTTGTCTACATCAAGCTGCTTCGAATAACGTCTCTCAAGCGCCTGAGCCATTGCCGCGTAATCATCACCACCGGTAATGCCCGTGATGTTGTAACGGCGGTATTCCGGCTTAACAGGACCTTCTTGATTGAACACCACACAAGACGCAATCGTGCTTTCACCCATGGTATGACTGATATCGAAACATTCCATGCGTTTAATCGCATCCATCGACAACACTTCTTGTAGCTCTTTGAAGCGCTGATTAATCGTCATCTTGTGGTTAATCTTGGTCGTAATCGCCGTTAACGCATTGGTGTTCGACAATTTAAGGTAACGACCACGAGTACCAGAAGGATTAGTGTTGAAATGGATCTTACGACCTGCAACTTCACACAAAGCTTCTTGAATCGGTGTGACGTCTTCCATTAAATCGGCGTTCAAAATCAAACGGGTTGGAATGGTTCTCGCTTCATTATGCGCTAAGTAATACTGGCTTAAAAAGCTCGAAAAGACCTCTTCGCGTACCGTATTGTTTGGAATCTTAGGAAAGTGGCTTCGGCTACCTAAGACTTTGCCTTGGCGAATCATCAAGATATGAATGCACGCCACGCCATTCTCTTGAGCAAAGCCCAACACGTCCATATCTTCCATCGAGTCGTCAGATACATACTGTTGTTCTTGCACACGTCGAATCGCTTGGATTTGATCGCGGAAAGCAGCGGCTTGTTCAAAGCGAAGCTCTCGGCTGGCCGTGTCCATCTTCTCGATGAGCGTCTCTAGTACCAGTTTATCTTTCCCTTGCAGGAATAGACGAACATAGTCGATAAGCTCACTGTACTCTTCATCAGAGATAATCGAGCTGACACATGGCGCAGCACAACGACCAATTTGATACATCAAGCATGGGCGGGTTCGGTTGGCATAAACCGTGTCTTCACACTGACGAGCAGGAAAGATTTTTTGGATTAGGTGTAGCGTCTCACGCACAGCGCCGGAGTCAGGATAAGGACCAAAGTATTCACCCTTTTTCTTTTTAGCACCACGGTGCATCGACAAACGAGGATGCTTGTGACCGCTAATGAAAATATAAGGGTACGACTTATCATCACGCAGAAGTACGTTGTATTTAGGTAGATACTGCTTGATGTAGTTGTGCTCAAGAATAAGAGCTTCGGTTTCCGTGTGCGTTACAGTCACATCAATCTTGTCAATATTGCTGACGAGAGCGCGTGTTTTTTCACTGTCGACTTTTTTACGGAAATAACTGGAAAGGCGTTTTTTGAGGTTCTTAGCTTTACCGACGTAAATAACGACAGCCTCGGCGTTATACATTCGATAAACGCCGGGCTGTTCTGTTACTGTCTTGAGGAATGAGACTGAGTCAAACAAGTTGGTCACTATACGATCTCAGTGTTAAAGGGTCTCAGTGTCTAACATTCCATGTCTAATCGCTAAGTGCGTCAGCTCTACATCGCCACTGATATCCAGCTTGCTGAACAAACGGTAGCGGTAACTGTTGACTGTCTTAGGACTTAGATTGAGTTGTTCTGAAATATCCGTCACTTTCTGACCTTTGGTAATCATCATCATGATTTGAAGTTCACGTTCAGATAAGTCTGCGAATGGATTTTCAGACGCAGGCGAGAATTGGCTCAATGCCATCTGCTGCGCAATTTCTGGTGAAATGTATCGTTGGCCACTGTTAACCACTCGAATTGCATTTACCATTTCATCCGGACCTGCACCTTTAGTAAGGTAACCTGCAGCTCCAGCTTGCATCACTTTAGTTGGAAACGGATTTTCCGTATGAACAGTTAAAACGATGATTTTAATATCAGGGTTGAAACGCAAGATTTTCTTGGTTGCTTCTAAGCCACCAATACCAGGCATATTCATATCCATCAAAATAACGTCAGTATTGTTAGTACGACACCATTTTGCAGCATCTTCACCGCTTTCAGCTTCCCCTGCTACGTTCATTCCACGGACGTCTTCAATAATACGTCGTATCCCTGTGCGAACCAGCTCGTGATCATCTACAAGGAAAACATTTATCAAACTTGTATCTCCACACTATTAATTGGCTCTGCAACCACTGTGTCGTTTCATCTGTTTGAAACAATTGAACAAAGGAACAGTGGATCGCAGCATTGAGTACATCTTAACTTAATTAGTAAAAAAAAGCTCTGTTGAATATGTGCTGAAACACGAACTTTAGCAAGTACTTATTTATAAATAAGCCAGCTAAAACAACAAGCTTTTGGTAAAAATCAACTAGTTAAAACAACACCCAATAAAATTACACAAGATAAAGATATTTTCAATACCATTGAATAACCATTCGTGACAATTTCACTTTTTTGCTTATATCGTCCCGTTATTCAACGCTATTAACGATAAATTAATGACTATTTGTCTAGCCTATTGTGCGGAATCCGGCGCTAGATGATAGTATTCGATTCCCAGTTTCAATAGGTTACTACATTGGATATTCAGCAAGGCTTTGTACTCACTAGACAAGCAAGAGATTTTTCAGGGCGCACACAAATCGATTTGTGGCTAAGTACTCCTCAAGGCCCTACTCTGCTGACCATTCAAAATGAAAAGCCTGTATTTTTTGTCGCTCAATCTGATGTACCTGCGTGTCAGGCTATTGCGGCAAAAGAATCAATAGACTGCCAATTTAAGCCTTTAGAACTCGCGACCTTCGAACAAACGCCTCTCGCGGCTTGTTACACCTCGCTTTCAAGAAGCAGCTTCGGCTTAGCGCAAGCCTTCCATAACGAAGAAATTCAAACCTTTGAAAGCGACATTCGACTCGCTGACCGATTCTTGATGGAACGCTTTATCAAAGGAAGCATTGAGTTCACAGGTACAGCAGTACAAAAGAATCAGCATCGCAGAGTCTCAAACGCAAAATGCCGTTCAGGAAGCTACTTACCTAGCTTGTCGATGGTCTCACTGGACATCGAGTGTTCCGAGAAAGGCGTGCTTTACTCCATCGGCTTAGATAGTCCAATGGATAGCCGAGTGATCATGGTCGGCGAACCGCAACAAGCAGACACCAATATCCAATGGGTTGCCAACGAAAAAGCTCTTCTAGAGGCCATGATTGCTTGGTTCTCCGAGTTTGATCCTGACATCATCATTGGTTGGAATGTCATTGATTTCGACTTTAGGCTGCTGCACAAACGTTCAGAATGGAACGAAGTGAAACTCAGTATTGGTCGAGACAATCAACCCAGCTTCTTTCGTAGCTCTGCACAAAACCAGCAAGGCTTTATCACTATTCCGGGACGTGTTGTCTTGGATGGTATCGACATGCTTAAAACGGCGACCTACCACTTCCGGTCTTGGTCGCTGGAGTCGGTATCGCAAGAGTTACTTGGTGAAGGTAAAGACATCCACAACGTTCATGACCGCATGGATGAGATCAACCGGATGTTTAAGTTCGATAAGCCTTCACTCGCCAAGTACAACCTTCAAGACTGTGTGTTGGTAAACCGAATCTTCGAACACACTCACCTACTCGACTTCGCTATTGAGCGTTCACGACTGACTGGTGTAGAGCTTGATCGTGTTGGCGGTTCTGTTGCTGCTTTTACTAATTTATACCTACCACAGATACACAGGGCGGGTTATGTCGCGCCTAACTTAGAGCCGGAGAATTGGATCGCCAGCCCCGGTGGCTACGTGATGGATTCAATTCCTAACCTTTACGACTCGGTTTTGGTACTCGACTTCAAGAGCCTGTACCCATCAATCATTCGCTCATTTCTCATCGACCCTATGGGGCTTATAGAAGGATTGAAGTTGGAGCTTGGCCCAGCTGAAAACCAAGCGGTTGATGGTTTTCGAGGCGGTCAATTCCATCGCTCTAAGCACTTTTTGCCTGAGATGATCGAGAACTTGTGGGCTGCTCGTGATGTAGCAAAGAAGAACAACGAGAAAGCATTCTCTCAGGCCATTAAGATCATCATGAACTCGTTTTATGGTGTGTTAGGTTCGTCTGGTTGTCGTTTCTTCGATACTCGCCTAGCCTCATCGATCACCATGCGTGGTCATGAAATCATGAAGCAAACCAAGGTGCTTATCGAAGACAAAGGCTATCAAGTTATCTACGGCGATACTGATTCAACCTTCGTGTCTCTGAATGGCAGTTATGATCAACAACAAGCCGACGAGATCGGGAATGAACTTGTCGCTTACATTAATGATTGGTGGACGAATCACCTCAAAGAGACCTACAACCTAACCTCGATACTTGAATTGGAATATGAGACTCACTATCGCAAGTTCCTGATGCCAACCATTCGAGGTTCAGAAACTGGTTCGAAGAAGCGCTATGCAGGTTTAATCAATCAAGGCGACCAAGAGAAAATTATTTTCAAAGGGCTTGAGAGCGCACGAACAGACTGGACACCGTTGGCACAACAGTTCCAGCAAACGCTGTATGAGATGGTGTTTCACGACCAAGACCCAACTGACTACGTGAGACAGTTTGTTGATGAGACTTCAGCAGGTAAACACGATGATTTATTGGTTTATCAGAAGCGTCTGCGTCGTAAACTGCATGAATACCAGAAGAACATTCCGCCACAAGTTCGCGCCGCAAGATTGGCCGACGAGATCAACGCTCAGCTTGGTCGTCCGCTTCAATACCAGAACAAAGGGCGTATTGAATATCTGATTACTCTGAGTGGCCCTGAGCCGAAAGAGTATTTAAAGAGTGGTATCGATTATCAGCATTACATCGACAAACAAATTAAACCGGTCGCAGAGGCTATTTTGCCCTTCATCGGTTTAGATTTTGAGAGAGTCAGCGGGCAGCAGTTAGGTTTATTCTAAAACTACTTTTGAGCTGTAATAGAAACAAAAAAGCAGAGGAATGTTCAATTCGCTCTGCTTTTTTAAATCGATAGATTACGAAGCTCTATCCGATTCGAAACTCTGTTTTCTGGTACTGCTTAACCAACCACTCTCCAAAGCCATCCAAAATGCCGATAACCGAACGTTTAGGAATCGCTCTTCCAGAAAGTAAGATCCCCAATCGTTGGATTTCGACTTCTCTGTCTGGGTGATACTTCAAGAACTGTTGGCCACATTTGACAGGATCATCAAACCAATACTTATCTCGGTACATCACCAAAGAGTAGCTCGCTCTTAGCAGCTTCTTGGCAATGATCACTTGCGCAGCCACTTGTTGTTCTGGCGTCGTTGCTCGGGCAATCTTATTGCGATACACCGCTAACCAGTTTTCCGCATCCATATTCCAATGCTTGGCAATTTCCCAACTCGTTTCAAAATCACCATAGCAATCCGATAAATCTTCACCGTGCACACAGACCGCCAAATGCTTAAGCATAAAGCCCCAAGTGAAGATGTTGTCGAAATCGACTATCTCGCTTACTAAGGTGGTTTTAATCGCGACTTGAGTGACCTGTGGGAAGCTTTTTTGGAATCGCCATTTAATCGTGTTTAACAGCGTGGTTCGCTGATCAGGAAACGGACGGTGTGTCACCACAACCACATCAAGATTTGAGCGACCGACAACGGCCTGCTTGCGAGCGACACTGCCATAAATATAGACACTGTGTAGATTAGAACCTAACCCACCTTTTAAGAAGGTAATCAGATCGTTAACCACAAGTTGGAATTCAGGTTGAAATGGCTGTGTTGGGTCAATAACAGGTAGCTGCATAGGTCGTTTCGGCAAATAAAATCATGATTTAACTGTGACTCTATGATCGCTTAGGTGACTTTATGATTCAAGCTATTCCTATTTATAGCATCTCCGAGATATAATCAGCGGATAGACCCAATAAGGACAAACACAAAATGCCTAGAGCAAGTGAAATTAAAAAAGGTTTTGCTATCACAGTAGAAAGCAAAACAGTGATCGTTAAAGATATCGAAGTAACAACACCAGGCGGCCGCGGCGGCCAAAAAATTTACCGCTTCCGTGGTAACGATGTAGCAACTGGCGTTAAAACTGAAGTTCGCCACAAGGCTGACGAAATCGTTGAAACTATCGACGTAACTAAGCGTGCAGTAATGTTCTCTTACGTTGATGGCAACGAGTACATCTTCATGGATAACGAAGATTACACACAATTCATCTTCAACGGTGAAACAATCGAAGACGAACTACTGTTCATCAACGAAGAAACTCAAGGCATGTACGCGATCCTTATCGATGGCAACGCTGCAACGCTTGAGCTTCCAACATCTGTTGAGCTAGTTATCGAAGAAACTGACCCTTCAATCAAAGGTGCATCAGCGTCTGCTCGTACTAAGCCTGCTCGTCTTTCTACAGGTCTTACAATCCAAGTACCTGAGTACATCGCGACTGGCGACAAAGTAGTAGTAAACACTGCTGAACGTAAATACATGAACCGCGCAAGCTAAGATACTTATTATGACCGAAGCTAACGACCTAATGTCTTATGACGACGCAATTGACACTGCATACGACATCTTCCTAGAGATGGCACCTGACAACCTAGAACCTGCAGACGTGATTCTTTTCACGGCTCAGTTTGAAGATCGTGGCGCAGCAGAGCTTGTTGAAACTGGCGATGATTGGGTTGAACATGTTGGCTTTGAAGTCGACAAAGAAATCTACGCTGAAGTGCGCATTGGTCTTGTGAATGAAGCTGATGACGTTCTAGACGACGTATTTGCTCGTATGCTAATCAGCCGTGATCCAGACCATAAGTTCTGTCACATGCTGTGGAAGCGCGACTAATACCGCTGTTGACGCTCATTTGCATGAGTAAACAAGTATTCATGTACGCGAGTTAAAAGTTAGCCGAGCCCATTGCTCGGCTATTTTTATCACGCTATTTCTCATCGTGACTACCCACTTTCATCATCAACGTTAGATTCACTGATTATGACCAAAGCAAAAACAGACACACAATCAAAAGGCTATGCCTGCATTGGCCTAGTTAACCCAAAGACGCCTGAAAACGTAGGCTCAGTAATGCGAGCGGCTGGCTGCTACGGCGCCAACTCTGTGTTTTACACGGGCACACGCTACGACCACGCGCGAAAATTCCATACCGATACCAAAGAGAAGCACCTAGCGCTGCCTTTAATTGGTGTTGAAGACCTGAAAGACATTATTCCAGTAGGCTGCGTACCTGTTGCTGTCGATCTGATTGAGGGCGCAAAGCCTTTACCGGATTACAAGCATCCACCACGCGCGTTTTACATCTTTGGCCCTGAAGACGGCACACTGAAGAAAGAGATCACCGACTTCTGTCGTGAGGCGATTTACGTCCCAACGAATGGCTGTATGAACCTAGCCGCATCAGTGAACGTTGTGCTTTACGATCGATTGGCGAAAGGCGATAACTTTTCGAATCATAAGTAGAAGAGATACGAGATACGAGATACGAGATACGAGATACGAACAGATTATAGATGCGCCTACACGAGATAAGAGATGCGAAAAGCTCACTGACTGTCGTTTATGACTGCATGTTTTCGATACTCGGTTACTCGCATCCCGCATCTTCTATTTCTTCAGATATAAAAAAACCTGCTCAGTGAGCAGGTTTTTTAGTATTCAGTGCTTTCAGCTAATAAAGCTTAAGAACTTACTGACGTGTTCTTGGCTTAGCTGGTTTAGCCGGACGACCATTGTTCATCTTAGGCTTGCTTTTGTTAGCCTGAGGCTTGCCTTTAGCTGCTGGAGCGCTACGACCTGAATCAGGTGTTGTAGTGCCGCGAGTCGCTGGCTTCTTACGCTTAGGTTGGTTGCTACGGCCTTTAGGTGCGTTTGCACGCTCTTCGTGACGCTTAACAGCACGACGAATTTTTTGGCTACGAGAACGCTCACGCTTACGAGAAGTGTTTGAAGGATCAAGATCCAACAAGGTTTCTTTCTCTGGGTTCAGTTCAACTAGCTGACGTAGGTAGTTAACTTCTTCAAGATCTAGCTCTTTCCAACCGCCACGAGGCAATTTCTTATCAAGGTAGATATCACCGTAACGTACACGTTTCAGGCGGCTTACTGTTGTTTCTTGTGATTCCCAAAGACGACGAACCTCACGGTTACGACCTTCGTTAATCGCTACGTAGAAAGTATGGTTCATACCTTCACCACCAGCGTAAACCACGTCTTCGAAACGAGCCATACCATCTTCTAGTTCAACGCCACGCACAAGGTTCTTAACCTTCTGCTCAGTCACTTCACCGAATACACGTACTAGGTACTCACGTTCAACCTGACGGCTTGGGTGCATTAGGCGGTTTGCAAGTTCACCATCAGTAGTGAAAAGCAAAAGACCCGATGTGTTTGCATCAAGACGACCAACTGAAATCCAACGAGAACCACGGATCTTAGGTAGACGATCGAAAACAGTACGGCGGCCTTCAGGGTCGTGACGAGTACAAAGCTCACCTTCAGGTTTGTAGTAAGCAAGTACACGACAAACAACTTCTTCTGAAGCTTTGCCTGAAACAGTATGGCCATCGATACGGATCACTGAGTTCTCGTCTTCAAGACGCTCGCCCAGTTTCGCAACTTGCCCGTTAACACTTACACGGCCAGATTTAATTAAACCTTCTAGTTCACGACGAGAACCGTGACCAGCTCGCGCTAAAACCTTCTGTAATTTTTCGCTCATTTACTCTTTTCTACCTAATTGTCGTCTTCACAGACGTCGAATGAATTTTTTCGCGACCAAATCGCGGTCGCGTATTATCGCAAAGAACCCGCTAAAAAGCACTTGTTATTTGCTATAGCAGGTTCGTTGTATCGTTACAGACTGTTAATCAGTAAAGCGATTATTCAAACGGCGCAGGATCACCAGCACCACGACGTAGAATCACGGCATCATCGTCACTGAAGTCAATAACAGTCGTTGGTTGCTCGCCCAAGTAGCCGCCATTCAAAATGACATCAACGGCGTGCTCAAGGCTGTCACGAATTTCTTCAGGATCCGATTCCGTTGTCTCGTTACCCGGCAGAATCAGTGACGTCGACATCAACGGCTCGCCCATCGCTTCCAACAGGTCTAGCGCGATCTTGTTGTCTGGTACACGAATACCAATGGTTTTACGTTTCGCGTTCATTAAACGCTTTGGCACTTCTTTGGTTGCTTTGAAAATAAACGTGTAAGCACCCGGCGTATGTGCCTTAAGCAGGCGGAATGCAACGTTATCCACGCGTGCATACAGTGACAGTTCAGACAGGTCACGGCATAACAGGGTGAAGTTATGTTTATCGTCGATACGGCGAATTTTACAAATACGTTCAAGTGCTTGTTTGTTCTCAAGCTGACAACCCAGTGCATAACCGGAATCAGTTGGATAAACCACAACACCGCCATTGCGGATAATCGCAACCGCTTGGCTGATTAAACGTGCTTGTGGGTTATCTGGGTGTACATAAAAAAACTGGCTCATTGTTGATCCTCGTTATCGAATCTCTCGACTCTATCATCAGAAGGAGCTGGCTCACCTAAAGACTATTCAGATGGTGAAACCGTTTGAAACTCCCAATCTTTCCATACTTCTTCTACCCCAGAAGGTAGCCAGAGATTACGTCCAAGTTCCATCCACGGAGATGGGTAATGGAAATCGCTGCCTTGGGAGGCTAATAGTTTGTATTGTATAGCATAATCCGCAAGTGTGCGTCTTTCTTGTTGCGCTTGCTGAGGTTGAGCGACTTCCATCGCGTCACCTTTTGCTTCAACAAATGCCGCTAACAGGCGCTTAACCCACTTCGCTGTGAAGCCATATCGCCCCGGGTGAGCCAATACTGCTTGTCCACCAGCGGCATGAATCGCCGTGACAGCATCACTCATTGAACACCACGTTGGTGGAACGTAACCTGGGTTATTGCGAGTCAGAAACTTTTTAAACACCTGCTGCATGGTTTTCGCGTAGCCATTGTCGACTAACCACTTAGCAAAGTGAGCACGAGTGATAGGCGCATCACCCGCAATCAGCTTCACTTCGTCCAACACTCCTTCTCGAGTCGCTTTCTCGAGACGCTGAGCAATAAGCTCGGCACGCCCAATACGGTGTTGCTTCTGTTGTTCAATCAGTGCTTTCAATTCTGGCGACTCAGGATCAACGTTTAACCCAACAATATGGATATCTTTGTTTTGCCAAACGGTTGAGATCTCGATGCCATTAATCAACTGAATAGGAAGATTGTTATCCGCAATGTAGCTACGTGCTTCAGCAAGCCCATCAGTCGTATCATGATCTGTAATCGCTAACGCTTCGATGTTAAAGCTTAGCGCTCGGTCAATTAGCTCAGGTGGAGTAAGTCGGCCATCTGAGGCTGTTGTATGACTATGTAGATCAATTCTCATATATTCTTTTTCATTGTTTTCAATTTTTATCGTTATATTTGTGTCAACACACTTGACCCGCAAGCAGAAAACTAGTTAACTAGTACGCAAATACGAAGTATCACATTTGATAGGTTCACCATGTTACAAGAATTTAACCAAAACCATAAAGATAAAGTTTTAGAACTTTCTTCAGTAGAAGCAAGTTCAGAGCTTAATTGGTGGCGCACTTGGACAAGTTCTTGGTGGGCTAACGTGTACTTCTAATTAAACAGTTTGTTTATAAAAAAGTTATCACTAAGCCCGCTTCCATAGCGGGCTTTTTAATTTGTCGAACATCTCACATTCAACTGACTAACAAATCATCGAATTGACCATATTCTAGATTGGGTGAAAGGTATCTTTATGCGACTATGTACGGCAGGAAATTTAAAGAATCATAAAGGAGGTCTTGTGAACAAGGCCATTGAAATCAAAAAGCTGGGAACCATTGAGGTCATCAATTCTTCAGTTCCTTACTCGCAAGATCCAACCAGTGTTTTTCATACCTTGTGTGAAAACAAAACAGACAGTTTACTGTTAGAATCTGCTGAGATTGAATCTAAACAGAACCTGACAAGCCTACTCCTTATCGACTCTGCTGTTCGTATCGTATGTCGCGGACATGAAGTAACCTTTCAAGCGTTGACTCAAAACGGTCAAGCGCTTATCGAACATCTGACTCAAAACGTTAAAGCAGAGATTAAATCTGATCTGACGGATAATTTACTGACGCTGACGTTTGTCGAGCCAAGCAACGAGTTAGACGAAGACTCACGCTTAAGAGAAGCTTCTTCTTTCGATGCACTGCGTTTGGTTCAGCACAGCTTTGAACAAGACGCTGATAATAAGCACGCATTGTTCATGGCTGGCCTATTTGCTTACGACATCGTGGCGAACTTCGAACCACTAGGCGATGCTGAAGCAACCAACAATTGTCCTGACTTTGTTTTCTACGTGGCTGAAACCCTGCTTCGTTTCGATCACCAAGAAAACGAAGGCCTGCTACACGCAAGCTTGTTCGCTCAAGACGAAAATATCAAAGCACAGCTAACTGAGCGCTTAGCCGACATTCAAACACAATGTCAGTCGCTGAAAGCCATCACAGAAGTTACGCCACTAGACAACGTTGACGCTGTACCAAGTGTTTCAGATGAAGACTTCTGCCAAACGGTTCGCGACCTAAAAGAGTACGTAGTAAAAGGCGATGTGTTCCAAGTCGTACCTTCACGCCGCTTCACACTTCCTTGCCCTGCTCCACTGGCAGCCTACAAAGAACTTAAGCAAAGCAACCCAAGCCCTTACATGTTCTACATGCAAGATGAGCTGTTTACTCTGTTCGGCGCTTCTCCAGAAAGCGCGCTGAAATACGAAACCGAAACCAATCAAATTGAGATCTACCCAATTGCGGGTACTCGTCGTCGTGGTAAACGCCCAGACGGTCAAATCGATTTCGACTTAGATAGCCGTATTGAGCTTGAACTGCGTACCGACAAGAAAGAAAACGCAGAACACATGATGCTTGTCGACCTAGCACGTAACGATGTGGCACGTATCGCGGAAGCTGGCACTCGCCACGTAGCAGACCTACTGAAAGTTGACCGCTACAGCCATGTGATGCACTTGGTTTCTCGTGTTGTTGGTCAATTGCGTGAAGACTTAGATGCCCTGCACGCTTACCAAGCTTGTATGAATATGGGTACGCTAACAGGCGCTCCTAAAATCCGTGCAATGCAGCTTATTCGTGACGTAGAAAAAACGCGTCGTGGCAGCTACGGCGGTGCGGTTGGTTACCTAACGGGTGAAGGCACGTTAGATACTTGTATCGTGATTCGCTCTGCTTACGTTGAAGATGGTGTGGCACAAGTGCAAGCTGGCGCTGGTGTGGTATTCGATTCAGACCCACAAGCAGAAGCTGATGAAACTCGCGGCAAAGCACAAGCGGTTATTTCAGCGATTCAAGCAGCACACACTAAAAACATCTCTAACAAGAAGGAGTCGTAATCATGGCTGATATTGTATTCATCGATAACTTCGACTCGTTCACTTACAACCTTGTAGACCAGTTCCGCTCATTGGGTCACAACGTAAAGATTTACCGTAACAACATCTCTGCAAAGGTCGTTGAAGCGGCGATTAACGAACTAGACAACCCAGTTGCCCTACTTTCACCTGGCCCTGGCGCTCCGGCGGATGCAGGCTGCATGCCTGAGTTGATTCAGTTATTAAAAGGCAAGGTGCCAATGATTGGTATTTGTTTAGGCCACCAAGCGATCGTTGAAGCTTATGGCGGCACCGTTGCAGGCGCAGGCGAAATCATTCATGGTAAGGTGTCGATGATGGAACACCAAAATCATGCGACTTACCAAGGCTTACCTTCTCCACTGGCTATTGCTCGCTACCACTCTTTAGTAGCAACGCATGTATCAGATAGCCTAACGGTGACAGCTGAAGTCGATGATTTAGTAATGTCTGTGGTTCAAGAACAAGACAAGGTGTGTGGATTCCAATTCCACCCTGAATCAATTATGACGACCTACGGTGCAACGCTTCTAGCGAACGCTATCGAATGGGCTCTTGAGAAACCTCTCTGCCTTGAGAAGAACGCCACTCTTGATAAAAAGACTAACTAGGACGAAATCATGGAACAGATTAATAAACTTTACGAACAGCAGTCTCTTACTCAAGAAGAAAGCCAACAGCTATTCGATGTCATCATCAAGGGCGAGCTAGACCCAATCCTGATGGCTTCTGCACTGACTGCACTTAAGATCAAAGGCGAGACGCCAGACGAAATCGCTGGCGCGGCGAAAGCACTGCTTGCCAATGCAAATCCGTTCCCACGCCCTGATTACGATTTTGCAGACATCGTGGGTACAGGTGGCGACGGTCATAACACCATTAATATTTCGACGACTTCAGCATTCGTTGCAGCCGCTTGTGGCTTAAAAGTCGCGAAACACGGTAACCGCAGTGTATCGAGCAAATCAGGCTCTTCTGACCTACTGGATTCGTTTGGCATCAACCTAGCGATGACCGCGGAAGACACTCGTACGGCTGTCGATGAGCTTGGCGTAGCATTCCTATTTGCTCCGCAATACCACGGTGGCGTGCGTCACGCGATGCCTGTTCGTCAAACCATGAAAACACGTACTATCTTCAACATCCTTGGCCCACTGATTAACCCTGCTCGCCCTAACATCGAGCTAATGGGTGTTTACAGCAAAGAACTAGTACGCCCTATCGCGGAAACCATGCTGCAAATGGGCATGAAGCGCGCGGCGGTTGTTCACGGTAGCGGCCTTGATGAAGTAGCGATTCACGGCGAAACCATGGTTGCTGAAATCAAAGATGGCGCAATTCACGAATACACAGTGACACCGGCAGACTTTGGTTTGAACACTCACCCGCTTGAAGCAATCAAAGGCGGCGAGCCAGAAGAAAACAAAGCCATCACAACAGATATCCTGACGGGTAAAGGCACTGAAGCCCAAGTTGGCGCAGTAGCCGTGAACGTTGCTCTATTGATGCGCCTATTTGGTCACGAAGACCTAAAAGCCAACGCACAACAAGCCATTGATGCGATGAACTCTGGCAAAGCCTACGAGCTTGTACAAAAGCTTGCTGAACACGCCTAACGAACGACGAATTGAGACAAAGAACATGACACAGACTACCGATAAACTGTCGACCCACGTTTCAGTCAAAGAAGCTGAAATGGCAGAAGTACTAGCAAAAATCGTTCGTGATAAATACCAATGGGTTGAAGCGCGTAAGCAAACTCAACCGTTGGAAGAGTTTAAAGCAGCGCTAACCGCAACAGACCGCAGCTTTTATGATGCACTGAGCGGAGAACAAACGGTTTTCATTACTGAATGTAAGAAAGCCTCTCCGTCAAAAGGTTTGATCCGTGACGAGTTCGACTTGGACTACATTGCATCGGTTTACAACAACCATGCTAACGCGATTTCAGTTCTGACCGACGAGAAATACTTCCAAGGTGACTTTGAGTTTTTACCTAAGGTTCGCAGCATTGCTAAGCAGCCAATCCTGTGTAAAGACTTCATGGTAGATACCTACCAAGTTTACCTAGCTCGCCACTATTCAGCTGATGCGATCTTGTTGATGCTATCGGTATTGGATGATGAAGAGTACAAAGCACTTGCTGAGGTTGCTCACTCACTCAACATGGGTGTGCTTACTGAAGTCAGTAACGAAGAAGAACTTCACCGTGCTGTGGCTCTAAACGCTAAGGTTATCGGCATCAATAACCGTAACCTACGTGACCTTTCGACTGATTTGAATCGTACCAAAGAGTTGGCTCCACTGATTCGCGAGCTGGCTCCAAACGCCATCGTGATCTCAGAGTCTGGTATCTACACCCACCAACAAGTGCGTGACCTTTCAACATTTGCAAATGGTTTCCTAATCGGCAGCTCTCTTATGGCTGAAAAGAACCTTGAACTGGCCGTTCGTAAAGTAACGCTGGGCGAAAACAAGGTGTGTGGTTTAACTCACTCTGACGATGCTGCCAAAGCGTATCAAGCAGGCGCGGTATTCGGTGGTCTGATTTTCGTTGAAGCGTCTAAGCGTCATGTGGATATCGAAGCGGCTCGTTTGACGATGAGCGGTGCACCGCTGAACTACGTCGGTGTGTTCCAAAACCACAGCGTGGCAGATGTTGCTAACACGGTTTCTGAGCTCGGTTTGTTTGCTGTTCAACTGCACGGTGATGAGTCTCAAGCGTATGTCGATGAGCTAAAACAATCACTGCCTGAAAACGTTGAGATTTGGAAAGCTTATGGTGTGGCTTGCGGCGCTGAGAGCGCGTTACCAGAATTACTGGAAAGCAACGTGACTCGTCACCTACTAGATACTAAAGTGGGTTCTCAAACAGGTGGTACAGGTCAAGCGTTCGATTGGAGCCTGATCAACAACCAAAGCGCAATCATGTTGGCGGGTGGTCTAAACCCAGAAAATGCTAACCAAGCCGCTAAGTTGGGCTGCTTAGGATTAGACCTAAACTCTGGTGTTGAATCTGCTCCAGGTAAAAAAGACGCAGACAAGCTACAACGTGCTTTTGCAGCGATTCGTAATTACTAGTCTGGCTTTAAACGCAGAAACTAAAACATATTTGTGAGCTTTGCCTTAGCGAGGCTCAAACAAGACTAAACGACTTGGTGTGAAAACACGCCAATAGAATTGAAGGAATAAGATAATGGCTAAACTCGATGCCTACTTCGGTGAATACGGTGGTCAATACGTACCGCAGATCCTAGTGCCAGCACTAGACCAACTTGAACAAGCATTTATCGATGCACAAGCCGATCCTGAGTTCCGTAGTGAATTCATGACGCTTCTTCAAGAGTACGCTGGGCGTCCGACGGCACTAACGCTGACTCGCAACCTAACTAAAGGTACAAAGACCAAACTGTACCTTAAACGTGAAGACCTACTTCACGGTGGCGCGCACAAAACCAACCAAGTACTGGGTCAAGCGCTACTTGCTAAACGTATGGGTAAGCAAGAAATCATCGCTGAAACAGGCGCAGGTCAACACGGTGTTGCAACGGCTCTAGCGTGTGCTCTATTGGGTCTTAAGTGTCGCGTTTACATGGGGGCTAAAGACGTAGAACGTCAAAGCCCGAACGTGTTCCGTATGAAGCTAATGGGCGCAGAGGTTATCCCTGTTCATTCTGGTTCCTCTACGCTAAAAGATGCGTGTAACGAAGCTCTACGTGACTGGTCTGCAACTTATGAAGATGCGCACTACCTACTAGGTACGGCTGCGGGTCCTCACCCATTCCCAACTATCGTTCGTGACTTCCAACGCATGATTGGTGAAGAAACCAAGAACCAAATTCTAGCTCGTGAAGGTCGCCTTCCTGATGCCGTTATCGCTTGTGTTGGCGGTGGTTCAAACGCTATCGGCATGTTCGCTGATTTCATCGAAGAAGAAACGGTTCGCCTAATCGGTGTTGAGCCAGCTGGTAAAGGTATTGATACCGACCAACACGGCGCGCCGCTTAAGCACGGTAAAACGGGTATCTTCTTTGGTATGAAAGCACCACTAATGCAAGATGAGAACGGACAAGTAGAAGAGTCTTACTCTGTATCTGCGGGTCTAGACTTCCCATCAGTGGGTCCTCAACACGCTCACCTGAATGCTATTGGCCGTGCTGAATACGAAAACGTAACCGATGACGAAGCGCTAGAAGCGTTCCAATCTATCGCACGTAACGAAGGTATCCTCGCAGCGCTAGAGTCATCTCATGCTTTAGCTCATGCAATCAAAATGGCTCACGACGAACCAGAAAAAGAACAGCTATTAGTTGTTAACTTGTCTGGCCGTGGTGACAAAGACATTTTCTCTGTACACGACATCCTTAAAGAGAAAGGAGCATTATAATGGATCGCTATCAATCACTATTCACTCGCTTAGCTGAAAAGAATCAGGGTGCATTTGTACCATTCGTAACGGTTGGCGATCCTAACCCTGAACAGTCTCTTAAGATCATGGAAACTTTGGTTGAAGCCGGTGCTGATGCACTTGAGCTTGGCATTCCATTCTCTGATCCACTGGCTGATGGCCCAACAATCCAAGGTGCGAACATTCGTGCTTTAGATTCTAAAGTAACACCTGATGTGTGTTTTGATCTTATTGGTCAAATCCGTGCGAAATACCCAGAGCTACCAATCGGCCTACTGATGTACGCAAACTTGGTGTACGCACGTGGTATTGAGAACTTCTACGAGCGTTGTGCGAATGCGGGTATCGACTCGGTACTGATTGCAGACGTACCAACCAACGAAAGTGGTGAGTTTGTTGCTGCAGCGAAGAAGTTTGGCGTTCATCCAATCTTTATTGCTCCACCAACAGCGAGCGATGAAACGCTTCAGTCAGTATCTGAACTTGGTGGTGGTTACACTTACCTACTTTCTCGTGCTGGCGTAACGGGTGCAGAAACAAAAGCAAACATGCCAGTAACAGCATTGCTTGATCGTTTGAACAAGTTCGATGCGCCACCAGCACTGCTTGGTTTCGGCATCTCGGCTCCTGAGCAAGTAAAAGAAGCGATTCAAGCTGGCGCTGCCGGTGCTATCTCTGGCTCAGCAGTTGTAAAAATCATTGAGAACAACGTTGAACAACCAGAAGCAATGCTCAAAGCATTAGCTGAGTTTGTAACGCCAATGAAAGTCGCAACACAGAAGTAATCTTTAGCATTCGCTAAACACGACTTTAGATCCTAAAAGGCGCCACAGATGTGGTGCCTTTTTTATTTCTGTCGGAAAAACTTGTTAATCTTCCGACTTCATCGCTTTCTTAATCGCGGCCTCATTGAGTGTCGCTTTGATTGGGTCAGTGATTTTATCCACCAAGTCGACAGGCATCGGGAATACGATGGTTGTGGTGCGTTCATTCGCGACCTCGGTTAATGTCTGCATATAGCGTAACTGAATGGCATTAGGTGCTTTGTTCAGCACTTCTGCGGCTTCTCTTAGCTTAGTGGATGCCTCTAGCTCACCTGTTGCATGTATCACCTTAGCTCGACGAGAACGTTCTGCCTCTGCTTGTTTCGCAAGCGCTCGCACCATACTGTCATCAAGGTCAACATGCTTAATCTCGACATTGGCAATCTTAATCCCCCAGTTATCGGTGTGTTGATCCAGTATCGATTGTAAGTCTCTGTTGAGCTCTTCACGCTCAGACAACAACTCATCCAACTCATGCTGACCGAGAACAGACCGCAAGGTGGTTTGGGATAGCTGGCTAGTGGCTTCAAGATAGTTCTCCACGTTGTTGATTGCCATCTTAGGATCAAGTACTCGGAAATAAACCACAGCGTTAACCTTAACCGACACATTATCTCTAGTGATCAAATCTTGTGTTGGCACATCTAACACGATGGTTCGTAAGTCGACTCGCACGATTTGTTGAATGAAAGGAATGATGATGATTAACCCCGGCCCTTTCACACCGTAAAAGCGCCCAAGAAAGAACACCACTGCACGCTCGTACTCGCGCAGAACTCGGAACATGCTGGCTATCAACAAGATAACGAGCACGATGACAATACCTATAGTGTGTATAAACATAACCGCCCCCTAATGGTAACGATGGCTAAGCAATTAATAATTCGATCAAATTTGTCCTAGCATTTCACGCTAACAGTGCGTGCTAGCAGTTCGCGCTAACCAGATTTCGATGATGTCTCATCGGGCAGCGCTTCAACATCCAAAGAAAGCCCAGTGAGCTTGGTAACTCTGATACTCTGCCCTGCTTTCAGTTCATTGGCGCATTTGGCTTGCCAGATCTCACCTTCTACCAGCACGCGACCCGCACCGGGGAAACCACTGACGACTTTACCAATCTCACCGACAACCGCTTCCATCCCCGTAGTTACTGGCTTATTTCTCACTCGGACTAGCATTGATATTGTTACGACAATAAACGCTACAGAGAGCAAACTGATTCCGATAATTAACGGTAATGCGATTTGGTAACCCGGAACTTCGGTGTCCATCAGCATGATTGAGCCCAATGTAAACGCAGCAACGCCACCCAAACCGAAAATACCAAAGCTCGGGCTAAACGCTTCTGCGACCATTAAGGCTATTCCCAATAGGATTAAGGCAAGGCCGGCGTAACTCACAGGCAGCATTTGTAAAGGGTACATCGCCAATAACAGACAGATGCCGCCCAATACACCCGGTAAGCCAACACCAGGGTTATAGAACTCAAGCAACAAGCCGTAGATGCCAATGAGCATGAGAATGTAAGCGACATTTGGATTGGTGATCACCGAAAGCAAACTGAAACGCCAATCTTGTTCTCGCTCGACAAACGCCACATCACTAAGTTGAACTTGCTGACTGACGCCATTAATGGTGATAGTACGTCCGTTGCTCATTTCCACTAGTTGCTGTAAATCACTCGCGATGAAATCAATGACGTTAAGTTCGAGGGCATTCTCTGAATCTAAACTCGCCGCTTCTCTTACCGCCTTTTCTGCCCACTCTTCATTACGATTGTGCAATTTAGCCAAGCTAATAATGTAAGCGGACGCATCGTTGATCACCTTCTTCTCCATCGCCGTGGTGGCTTTTACTTGCTCAGAGTTCTCTTCTTTAGGTGAACTTTGCTCATTGGCTGTGGTGTTGTCGTCTTTATTAGGCTCTTCTTGTGGGGACAACGGATTAGAAGGGCCTTTACCTCCGCCAAGAGACACTGGAGTAGCTGCACCCAAATTGGTTCCGGGAGCCATAGAAGCGATGTGGCTAGCAAGTAGAATATAAGTCCCTGCACTTGCTGCGCGTGAACCTGCAGGTCCAACCCAAGTAGCTATCGGAATCGGTGACGTGGTGATGGATCGAATTATGTCGCGCATCGACGTATCTAACCCGCCGGGCGTGTTCATTTTCAATATGATGAGCTTAGCTTGCTCGTCGTGAGCTTGTTCTATTTCTCTCGTGAGGTAGTCACTGGTCGCCGGACCTATACCTCCATTCACCTCTATCACCCAGACATCATCGGCCTGAACATTCGCAGAGGTGAACAACAGAAGAAACGCGAACAAGCACTTTAATATAAAAGTCATAGCCCCTCTCCTTACAACTGAGATGCTAGATAGACGTTTTATTTAAAGCGTAGAGGTAACATCTTGGTAATAAATAGATACCTTAAGCATAGTTCAGGCTGAATTTCACACAACACACAGCTCAAAACCTCACCTCGATCGCAACGAGCAAAAAAAGCGCAAAAATGAAACGCAAATGTTAACAAAACCCATTAAATACCGAAGTGTAGAAATCATTCACAAAACACCAGATAGATTTACATTTATAAACTCGACAAATAACCAACCAATAAAAAACAAAAGCAAACGTTTGCATCGGTACAAAAAAACGACAAATAACATTAGACCTCATATTTTTAGACGTCTTTCACCTCTGCTCATATTGATAAATGTAAAGGATACGTGTAAAACTCTTCGCGAAATATTTATCCAATGGTACATCGTACATTGGTAGGCAGTTCTGGGATTTTTATATTTAGTAGCACAGAGGTTATGGAAGTGTTAAAAGAAAAGAGTTTACTAAGCAACATCGGCGTTCAAGTCGTTATTGCAATGATCATCGGTACCGTAGTCGGCGCGATGATGGGTGACAGCGCAACTATGTTCGCTCCACTGGGTGCTATCTTCATCAACTTGATCAAGATGCTGGTTATCCCTCTAGTCGCGGTTGCCCTAATTTCAGGTGCTGCTGGTCTAGGTAATAGCTCATCGGCTGGTAAAGTCGGTGTAACAACACTGGGTTACTTCGCACTAACGTCTGCACTTGCTGTAGCACTAGCGCTTGTAATGGGTGAAGTATTCGAACCGGGTCGTGGTATCGATGTTTCTGGCGTAGAAGGCATGTTCTCTTCTGAATACGCTGCGAAAGGCGAACTTCCAACGTTCTGGGCAACCATCACTGGCATGATCCCTACCAACGTTTTCCAATCATTGAATGAAGCAAACATTCTGCAAATCCTAGTTTTCTGCTTATTCTTTGGCATCGCGCTTTCTAAGCAAGCGAAAGAAAAACGTGACCCTATCATCAATGGCGTAAACGCGATTGTTGACGCTATGGTTTGGATGATCAACAAGGTTATGATCATTGCACCACTTGGCGTGTTCGGCCTGATGGCAGAAGCAGTAGGTACGTTCGGCTTTGGCGCACTAATGGTTGTGTTCAAACTGTTCATCGTTTACATCGCTGCGATCCTGATCTTCGGCTTTGTTGCTTACCCACTGATGATTCAAATCTTCACTAAGACTTCAGCTAAGAAGTTCCTAGTAGCAATGAAAAAGCCTCAAGCGGTTGCTCTTTCAACAGCATCATCAATGGCAACACTACCAGTAACAATGGAAACTGTAGAGAAAGAACTTGGCGTTCGTAACTCTACGGCTTCATTCGTTCTGCCTCTTGGCGCGACGATCAACATGTCTGGTAACGCGATCTACTACGGCCTAGTGGCTATCTTCTTCGCACAGCTATTCAACATCGACCTATCTATGGGTGCTTACGTTGCTATCATCGTAACGTCTACGCTAGGTGCAGTTGGCCAAGCAGGTGTTCCAGGTCCTTCTTTCCTAGTGGTTGCAGTTCTTCTAGCAGCTGGCATCCCTATCGAAGGTCTACCTCTGTTGTTCGCTCTAGACCGTATCTTCGACATGATCCGTACTGCTCTGAACATCACTGGTGATGCAGCATGTGCAGTTATCGTTGATTCTCTAATCGAAGACGAAGCGAAAGAAGCTGAGCTACAAAAGCAGCAAGCTTAATCTTGTCGTTCACTTTGAATGAATAAAAAAAATATCCGCCTTCTTAGAAGGCGGTTTTGCTTTATAACCCCCTAGAAGGGGGCGTCCGCGCTATCAGTTCTTCAATAACTGCAGTTGTTGTTCATACTCTATGTCCTGCTTGTCTTGGTGCCGTACATATCGTCGAATGACTTCNAAAAAATATCCGCCTTCTTAGAAGGCGGTTTTGCTTTATAACCCCCTAGAAGGGGGCGTCCGCGCTATCAGTTCTTCAATAACTGCAGTTGTTGTTCATACTCTATGTCCTGCTTGTCTTGGTGCCGTACATATCGTCGAATGACTTCTTCATTCACACCGACCGTATCTACAAAATACCCTCTGGCCCAAAAGTGATTTCCCCATAGTTTCTTACGTATATGTGGGAATCTATTGAAAAGTCGAATTGCTGTTCGGCCTTTTAAAACTCCTAACAAACTCGATACTGATAACTTGGGAGGAACAATGACAACAAGATGAACATGATCTGGTTGAACATTTAATTCTAAAACTTCGCAGTCTTTCATATTGCACAAAATATAGATTGAACGATAAAGCTCCTTTCCTACTTTATCTTTCAAAATCTTATATCTGTACTTTGGAGTCCAAACTATATGGTATTTGCAACGCCAATAGACATGTGATGAACTTCTGTAATCGCCCATGTGGTTGTTTCCTCTTACTTGTGGTGAATAAGAGGTTACTTCTAACATGGGCACTTCTTCAGGCTATAGCCTCAAGGAGCAATCACCACCGCCCTAGGCGGTGGTTTTGAGGAGCCAATAAAA